>DAHVDE010000080.1 GCA_027313705.1 Actinomycetota bacterium
AGAGTTGATACTCCCTCGCGGAGCGTTTGTGGGCTCGGCGACGCTGCGGGCCGGCGTGGCGGTACGAACGGTGGACGAATTGCTTGGCGACGTCGGCAAGATCGACCTCGCACCCCGGTTCCGGGTACTCGCGCCCTGCAACTGATTGTCGGCGCAACCCAAGGCATTCTCGCAACTCAGCTGGACTGGATGGTGCAACTTATGAGCTCATCGGTGGCCCGTCGACACTTGCCTTGACGTCGGGATGTGCGTAATGCATGACTATATCTGAGTCGCCATTTGTGAGTAGCTTCATGAGCTTGGCATTCATCCGCCGCTCGGCTGCGGTGTCTTTAGGGCGAGGCAGTCGAAGGGAGTCATAAAGCGCGAAGCGATCAAGATCTATCATAGCAGCAACCGCAGCGCCATACTCGTGGGCGACCACCACGGCACCCCGATAGCTAAGGTATGCGACACCATAAGGTACTAGTGCCAGCAACATCCATGGTCCGTGTCGCCACAGGGCGGTGATCGCGATGAGAGTGGCGATAATAGAGGTTGCGCTCATCCGGACTGATAGATCAAGCAGCTGCCGCTGATCGCCTACGTATGCCAATCTTTCGGTGGGCGCCACGAATGAAACGTGCTGGATCACTGATACGGCGTCAAGCCCATACTGGGACCCAGCCTGTCGTTCGTATTTACGCAATGCATTGCCGAGCCGAGTGGGCATTATGTTGTCATACTCGGCGTGCATTCCGACAATGTTCGCTGGAGGGTAGCGTGCAGATAGTCGACTGATCTCTTCCGCCATGGAAAGACGGTAAACTCGCACTTCCTGGTCAAGTTGTGCCAGCTCATCAGCACGCTTCGCATGCTCGAACATCTGGTCAGCGTCAGCATCGTTAGCTTTTCTGCTTGCGCGGATGGCCTGGGTGGCCTCCCAGTCCTTCTCCCTGAGCTCAGCCCACGCCGTGAGGCTAGGATCGTTAAGCCGAAGTTACGGGTTCTGAAGATACCGAGACCGCAGCTGGCCTGCGCTTTCGCGCCGAGCGTGGCGGCGGTTTGTGGCTACTTGCGCAGGGTGGGCGGGATGGCGGCGCCGATGAGCTCGAATGCCTGGCGCTGCTGGGTGGTGGGCTCGGCGAGGACGGGGACGGTGGCCGGGGTGCCGGCGAAGCGGAGCTCGTTGCGGGTGAGGGTGCCCAGGTGGGCGAGCAGCCCGCGGAAGCTGCGGTAGGGCCGGCCGTCCTCGTCGTGCTGCCGGGAGGCCTTGGCCTCGGCCGATGCCGAGCGCCGCGCGGGCGCGACGGGGTTCGCCGGTGCGGGCGGTTCCTGGTCGGTGTAGGTCAGGGGTGCCCAGGCCTGGCGCAGGTGCCAGGTGAGGTAGGCGGCGAGCATGCAGATCAGCACATGCCCGCGGACGCGGTGCTCGAGGCGGTGGAAGACCGGGCGCAGGTCGAGGTCGTCGGATTTGATGTGCCGGAAGTCGCGCTCGACGTATCTGAGGTTCTTGTAGGCGGTCACGACCGCGGCGGCGTCGAGGTGGCCGGCGGGGAGCGGGGTGCGGATGATGTAGATCCCGTCGAGCCTGGCCTCGTCCTCGATCTGGGCCTGCTTCCGCTCGGCGGTCAGGCTGTCGTCGGTGATGGTGACCTCGAAGTGCTTGGCCATCTTGTACTTGCCGATGACCTCGCCGACCCTGGCGCCGATCTTCGCGGCCCCGGCGAGCTTCCCGCGATCCACGCGGGCGATGACCGGGGCGAGAAGCTTCTCGGTCGCGGTCAGGAGGTCCTCGCGTTTGCGGGCGCGCTCGTCGGCCAGGGCGGGGTTGCGGCAGGCGACCAGGCGCTCGCCGGGGAAGTCGTTGCTGGTGATCTCGGCGAGGTCCTGCTCGTCGAACAGGGACAGCTGCAGCGGCCCGTCGTCGGCCATCAGCTTCTTTATCGCGGGGGCGCGCAGCGCGGTGATCCACGCGTAGTCCCTGCCGAGTTCTTTGAGGGCCTCGATGCGGGCGGAGGTGATCATGCCGCGGTCACCCACCATGACCATCTTGCGCAGCCCGAACGTGTCCTTCACCACGCCGGTGATCTCGGTGAACGCGGTCGGGTCGCCGGTGTTCCCCTCGAAGACCCGGACCGCGACCGGCCGGCCCTGCGGGTCGGTGAGCAGCCCGTACTCGATCTGGAGGTTGCCTTTCTTGCCGTCGCGGGAGTAGCCGCGCGCCCCCAGCGGGCAGTGCGTGCCCTCCAGCCAGGAGGACGACAGGTCGAACAGCGCCATCCGGGACGGGTTCGCGTCCGGCGCCAGGTGCCGGCGGGCCAGTTTCTTCTCGATGACCTCCTGCCGGGCTTGCAGCCAGTCCATCGCCGCGTACGCCTCGTCGGTCGTGGCGTCCTCGACGCCGAGGTCGGGGCCCAGTGTCGTGTCCTGCCACCAGGCCAGGGTGGACAGCTTCGAGCCCGGTGACACGACCCGGGACACGATCAGGGCCAGGGCGATGTCGCGGTGCCGGCCGGCCGGGCCGAGCAGGGACGGCAGGCCGAGCTGGCAGGCCATCGCGTGCACGGCGGCGACGTGCCCGTGCGGCAGCGACCTCGCGATGCTGACCGCGGCCTGCCCGGCCGGGACGAGGGTCTCGCCCTTCAGCGCGGCCTCGACCGCGTCGATGACGGTGCCGGGCATCTTGGACAGGTTCGCGAGGGTCTTGTGCCGGACCTGCCCGCCGTCGCGGTAGGTGTGACGCAGCAGCCGTGACTCGTACTCGCGGCGCCGGCCGTCCTTGCCGAGGTGCGAGCTCTTGATCCTGGCCACGTGCATCGCCGTCGGCTGGTCCAGCATGACCTGATCATAACTGGATACAGCGCAGAAGTTCCGGTAATCCGGCAAATTTCCTGGCTACATTATGTAGCCACAGGGAGGCTCGCGTGCCTGGTCAGGCACGAGATTCTTGCTCAGGGACCCCGTAACTTCGGGCTAGCCGGGACGGCCGACTGCGACGGACGCCGCGGCGGCCGGGTCGCGGCGGCCTGGGTCTGGGCGGCCGGGTCGAGGCGGCCTGGGTCTGGGCGGCCGGGTCGAGGCGGCCTGGGTCGCGGCGGCCTGGGTCGCGGCGGCTCAGCGAGGCGGCCCTCCATGATCACGGCAATCCGTCAGCCAATAGCACTGACGGCTTTCCGTGATCATCG
>DAHVDE010000087.1 GCA_027313705.1 Actinomycetota bacterium
AGCGCCCCGACCGCGACTCGAACGCGGGACCTACTGCTTAGGAGGCAGTCGCTCTATCCACTGAGCTATCGGGGCGTGCCAGCGATCACCGTCGCGGCCAGTTAAGCCTACAGGGTACAGGCGGCCACTCCGTAGCCGAAATCACAGCCGAGCCCTCCCCGCAAGCCAGAAAAGCACTAAGCGGAGTCCTGGCGTCATATACGACGCTTTTACTCCGGCTAGAGTCCCGGAGCCGGGCGCCGGCGACGCCGGCAGCGAACTACGGAAGCTCGATCGGCAGCTTGAGCCCGTCGAGCGACGACCCGCAGGTGCAGCTGTCGCGTTCGCCTGGCAGGTTTTCGATCACGGACAGGACGAGGCCGCGCAGCCGGTTCAGGTTCCTGGCGAATACTCGCATGACTTCTTCATGGGTGACGCCCTCGCCTTGATCGACGCCCGCGTCGGTGTCGGTCACCAGGCAGAGCGGCGTGTAGCAGAGCGCGAGTTCCCTGGCGAGCACGGCTTCTGGATGCCCGGTCATGCCGACGATGGTCCAGCCCTGGGCGGCGTACCAGCGCGACTCGGCGCGGGTGGAGAATCTCGGTCCTTCGATGACGACGAGCGTGCCGTCAGGCACGACCGCCCAGCCGCCCTCGCGGGCCGCGGCGACGGCTACCGACCGCCCGGAACCGCAGTACGGGTCCGCGAACTGCACGTGGACCGCGCCGCCGTCACCGTAGTACGTCTGCGGGCGCCCGCTTGTCCGGTCCACGATCTGGTCGGGAATCACCAGCGTCCCTGGCCCGTAACCAGCAGAAAGCGAGCCGACCGCGCTCGGCGCGAGTACCTGGCGCACCCCGACCGACCGCAATGCCCACAGGTTCGCCTGATACGGGATCTTGTGCGGCGGGAACCTGTGGTCCCGCCCGTGTCTGGGCAAGAAGGCGACAGAACGCCCCGCCACGGTACCGATCGTCACCGGGTCGCTCGGCGGTCCGAACGGCGTCTGGACGGCGATCTCGGTCGCGTCGTCGAGGAACTCGTAAAACCCTGAACCACCGATAACGCCGATACTGGCCAGATGCGCCCTCACGGCGGTCAGGCTACCTTAGAACCCGATCCTGCGGAACCCGCGCTTACCGGGCCAGACTTGCCGTTCTTGGCCGACCCGTTGCTAGACGAGCTTTCCGACGAGGCAGCAGACGAACCAGAGCTTCCGCTCGCTGAATCCGGCTTCGACTCTGCCTTCGATTCCGACTTGCCGCCCGCACCTTCAGGCGATGCCGACGACTCGCCGGAAGAGCCGTCCGACCCGGACTTGGCCGAGCTCGAGCCGGCCGGCACGTTGCCGTTCCTGCTGTCGGTGCGGTAGAAGCCTGAGCCCTTGAATACGATGCCTACCGGCGAAAACACCTTGCGAAGCTTCCCGTTGCAGGCCAAGCACACGGTCAGCGGGTCGTCACTGAAGCTCTGCACGATCTCAAGCCGGTCCCCGCAGTCGGTGCAGGCGTACTCGTACGTCGGCACGTGTCCCTCCAAACTGAAAGCGTTAGCACTCGCCACCGTCAACTGCTAAATGTTAGCAACCGCTAGGCGAGCCTGATGATTCCATGCGCCGGTTGCGCGACGGCGCGCACGCGCTGGTCATGGGGACCGGCGGGTACCTCGTCGAGCAGTTCCCCTTCGTAGCTGAGCGCCAGGGTGGGCACGGCGGGACCGACCCTGGCCAGCGCCCGGTCGTAGCTGCCGCCGCCGCGCCCGAGGCGGTTCCCTGACCTGTCGACGGCCAAGGCAGGAACGATGACGAAGTCCGCGCTGGCGATGGCGCCGACTCCCCTGCCTGGCTCGGCGGGCTGAAGCAGCCCGCGCGGCCCGGCTGTCAGCGAATCAGGACCTTCGTAAGAAGCCCAGTCCAGGTCATTGTCGGCGCACAGCAAAGGAAGCAGCACGTAACTGCCGCGCTTCCACAGGGCGAACACCAGCGCAGAAGTCGAAGGTTCCGTACTGATCGATAGATATGCGGCGATAGTCCCCGCCATCTGGATCTCTGGCGAATCAAGCAAGTGGTCGCGAAGCGCCGATCCTGCGCGCCGGCGATCTTCCTCCGATAGCCTCGCCCGCGCGGCCAGCAATTGCTTACGCAGCAGCGATTTGCGTTCAGCCAGGCTAAGCTTAGGTGTATATCGGTCAGGCTGGGTAGCCGCAATATCAGACGCGGCGTGCTCGCTATCTGCCATGCCGTGCACGAGGTCCTCCGGCACTCTAGTTAGGGTTCTTAGCATGGCTCACTCAGGCGAGGTCACCAAAGCGGTAGTTCCTGTAGCCGGTCTTGGCACCAGGTTCCTGCCTGCCACAAAGGTAACCCCCAAGGTCATGATGCCTGTCGTGGACAAGCCGGCCATACAGTACGTGGTTGAGGAAGCGGCCAGCGCCGGCCTGTCCGACGTGCTGCTGATCACCGGCGAAGGCCAGCAGTCCATCACAGATCACTTCGAGCGCGCGTACGACCTCGAGGCGCGGCTGACCGCGCGCGGCAACCAGAAGGCCCTCGCGCAAGTCCGGGCGCCAAGCGAACTGGCCAAGGTCAGTTATGTCCGCCAGGATTCGCCGCGCGGCCTCGGGCACGCCGTTCTCTGCGCGGCCGAGCATGTCGGCGACGAGCCTTTTGCCGTGCTGCTCGGAGATGACCTGATCGGCAAAAGAGACGACTTGCTAGCCCGGATGATCGCTGCAAGGAAGCGGTATGGCGGCAGCATCGTGGCGCTCATGGAAGTGCCGCACGAGCAGATTTCCTCCTACGGCTGCGCGGCGTTCAAACCGACCGACGATCCCGACATCGTTGCCGTGACCGACCTGATCGAGAAGCCGGACGCCAGCGAGGCACCGTCGAACTGGATCGTGATCGGCCGCTACGTCTGCGATCCGAGCATCTTCGCGGTACTGCGCGAGACTCCGGCCGGCCGTGGCGGCGAGATCCAGCTCACCGATGCGCTGCGGACGCTGGCGATCGCCGACCGGACCCGTGCCGGCGTCGACGGTGGCGGCGTGCATGGCGTGCTGTTCCGCGGCCGCCGTTACGATACTGGCAACAAGCAGGACTTCCTGCGCACCACCGTGGAATTTGCGTGTTCCAGGCCAGACCTGGCGCCAGAGTTCGTCTCGTGGCTGCGCGAATACCTGGAGACATTGCCACAGACATGAACTTTCCGATATGACCTCATTGCAGACGGTTGACAGCTACCGCGAAGAGATCTTCGCCTCGCTGACACCGCTGGCACCGCAGGAGATACCGCTCGCCGAGGCGGACGGCGCGGTGCTCGCCAGTGACGTGATAGCCGCCTGGCCGCTTCCCGGTTTCGATAACTCGGCCATGGACGGCTACGCGGTCATCGCCGCCGACGTCGCCTCGGCCAGCACGGAACATCCGGTGACGCTGCCGGTCGAGGCCGAGGCCCCGGCCGGCGACACGACGAGCCGCACGCTAAGCCCTGGCCGGGTGATCAAGATCATGACCGGGGCGCTGCTCCCGGCCGGCGCGGAAGCGGTCGTGCCGGTCGAATGGACCGATGGCGGTTCAGAACGCGTCACGATCACCAGGCCGGCCGGCCAGGGCCACGCGATCAGGCGGGCAGGCGATGACGCCAGACCTGGTGACCTGCTCCTCGCCGCAGGCACGAGGCTCGGCCCGGCCCAGATCGGCGTGCTCGCCGCCGCCGGCCACGGCGCTATCGTTGCCCGCCGCCGCCCGCGGGTCACCGTCATCTCGACCGGCAACGAGCTAGCCGAACCCGGCACCCCCCTGGTGCCCGGCCTGATCTGGAATTCCAACAGCTACATGCTGGCCAGCGCCGCCAGGCAGGCCGGCTGCGACGTCACCAGGCACACCGTGGTGCGCGACGACCCGGCAGCCGTGCTCGCCGCGATCGAACTCGCGGCGGCGACGGTAGATCTCCTGGTCACCAGCGGCGGCGTCAGCATGGGCGGCGAGCACGACGCGGTCAAGGCGGCCCTGTCGATACTCGGCTCGGTCGGGTTCAGGAAGATCGCGATGCAGCCGGGGATGCCGCAGGGCTTCGGCCTGCTCGGCTCGCCGCCCCGCACGCCGATCTTCACGCTGCCAGGAAACCCGGTTTCCGCGATGGTCTCGTTCCGCATCTTCGTCGAGCCCGCGGTCCGTGTCCTGCAAGGTCTTCAGGTTCCGCCAGTAAGCACCGGAAGTGGCCTGCTCACGGACCCGGTCAGGTCACCAGCCGGTCGCCGGTCCTTCCTGCGCGGAATCTACGACCGGCAGGCAGCCACCGTCGCACCGCTCACCGGCCAGAACTCCCATCAGATCGCGTCACTGGCCAGAGCCAATGTCCTCATCATGGTCCCCGAGCCAGACACAGAACTCCCGGCAGGCACGGAAGTCGACCTGGTAGACCTCCCGTGACCCCCGCCGGGCTCTACTCGAAGAAGGCTGGGAGGCCGGCGTGAGTGACGAAGCTCGCGTAACAGGACTGACACACATTGACGCGGCCGGGCAGGCCAGGATGGTGGACGTCAGCGCCAAGGAGATCACGGCGCGCAGCGCGACCGCTAGCGGTCGGGTGCTGCTGTCCCCGCAAGCGGTCGCCGCTCTCAGAGACAGGACGGTGCCGAAGGGCGATGCGCTCGCCGTGTCGCGCATCGCGGCGATCCAGGGAGCAAAGCGCACACCTGACCTGATCCCGCTCTGCCATCCGATTGGCCTGCACGGTGTCGATGTCGACCTGACGGTCGAAGACTTCGGCGTGCGGATCGAGGTGACCACGCGGACTGCTGACCGAACCGGTGTCGAAATGGAAGCACTGACCGCCGTAACGGTCGGGGCGCTTGCCTTGATCGACATGGTCAAGGCCATCGACCCGGCCGCCACCATCACCGACGTCACAGTCCGGCGCAAGACCGGCGGCAAAACCGGCCTCTGGGAGCGCCCGTGATCAGAGCGCTGGCGATCACCGTGTCCAACCGGGCCTCCGCCGGGGTCTACCCCGACCGGTCGGGGCCGGTGCTCGCGGACCTGCTGCGGGGCGCCGGCTGCGACACCGAAGGCCCGCAGGTCGTGCCTGACGGCGCGCCGGTGGAGAAGGCGCTGCGCGAGGCGATAGCCGCGGGTTATGACCTGGTAGTGACAACCGGGGGCACCGGGCTTACTCCTGGCGACCTGACACCTGAGATGACCAGGAAGGTCATCGACAGGGAGATCCCCGGCATCGGCGAGGCGATCAGGGCGGCCGGCGTCAGTGCCGGGATACCGGCCGCGATGCTTTCCCGCGGCATCGCAGGGCTGGCGGGGAAAACGCTGGTCGTGAACCTGCCTGGCTCGACCGGCGGGGTCCGCGACGGCATGAAGGTGCTGGCTGCGATTGTCGGGCACGCCATCGACCAGGCTCGCGGCGGCGACCATCCCAGCAGCACGGGACCGCAAAGCTGACCACTTAGGTAGGTCTAGTTGGCGCACCTGCACACGAAAGCGCGATGATAGTGCGATGGCATATGCACGTGGCTGGCCGATCACGCTGACTGAGTCGAACCTGCTCAGGTCTCCTGTCGTCCTGCGTCCCCTGCTGACCAGAGACGCCGCCAGATGGCGGGAGACGCGGGTGCGCAACGCGGACTGGCTGCGCCCGTGGGAGCCGACCAATCCGGAGACGCCGCTCTACCAGTCGAGCATCGGCCCGTATATCGCGATGGTGCGCACGATGCGCAAGGAAGCCAGGCACGGCGTAACGCTCCCGTGGGTCATGCTCTACGACGGCAAGTTCGCCGGGCAACTGACAGTAGGGAACATCATCTGGGGCTCGGCGCGAACCGCCTCGGTAGGCTACTGGGTCGATCAGGAGTTCGCCGGCCTCGGCGTGACGCCGACGGCGCTGGCCATGGCGCTTGACCACTGCTTCAGCATCGGCGGCCTGCACCGGATCGAGGCCACGATCCGGCCAGAAAACCGGGCCAGCCGCCGGGTGGTCGAGAAACTCGGCTTCCACGAAGAGGGAGTGCGGCGGCGCAGCCTGCACGTGGACGGGGCCTGGCGGGACCACATCTGCTACGCCATGACTGCCGAGGATGCGGGCACTGGCCTTATGGTCCGCTGGCGTAACACGGTCAGGGCTACCCGCCAGCGCATCAGTTGAACACCAGGCTGGCCGGGCCGCGCCAGACCCAAAGGAGCCGCATCTGTTGGTCAAAAACGGGCAACAGTACCGTCATGATCTGTCCATTGCGGCAACCGATCTTGCGACACACCGGCCCGCCTACTCGTGAAATGCCATCCTGGCGTTTACCTTGCGTGACGTGACCGGGCGCAGTTCCGCCTCCGGCTGGCATCGGGGGCACGAGCCAGCCATTTTCGCGCATGAGCACGGGGGTCTCGTGTGAGCGACTCGATTCTGTACCTCGCCATTGTGGCGATCTGGGCCGGATTCCTGATCCCGGCTTGGGTCCGCCGGCCGCACACGGTCAAGACCGATCAATCCCGTGACCTGGACCTGGACCTGGACACCGACTACTCGGTCGGCCCCGCGCAGTCCGAGCACCCGGCATACACCGGCACCGCCGGCAGCATATCGGCGGAGAACGACACAGACCGCCACGCTGAGGAAGCCGACTCGGTTTCGGAGTACCTTGACGAGGTGCACCCGCACAGCTACGGTCCGGCCCCGTCACCCGATCAGGCGGCCGATCCCCGAGCACACTCAGCGCCGCGGCCATCGCAGAGCCGCGAGCAGATGATGCGCGCCAGGCGCCGTATGTTCACCATTCTGGCCGGGCTGACGTTGCTGACCTTCATGATCGTGGTGACGGGAGTGGTGCAATGGTGGATCTGCGTGCCGCCGTTCGCCATGCTGGTGCTCTACGTCATGCTCCTGCGCGAGATAGCCATGGCCGACGCGGAACTAGCCCGCAAGCGCCGCGCCTGGGAAGCCGGCCAAGCCAGAGCCGCCCGCGCCGGCCAGGCCAAGGCCTCCGCCTGGCAGCGCTCGCACCAGGTATGGGAAGAAGCAGAGGCGGCCGCCCCAACCGCCGAGGTCATCGACATCTCCGCCAGAGTCGGCGACCAGTTGTACGACCAGTACGCCGACGCCGCAGTCCGCGCCGTCGGCGACTGACCCCTGGCCTCCCCCGCCCAGTCCTGCCCCTGCAAGGACCGCTGGGCGCTGCCCACTGCCCGTTAAGCCGTGACCCTGGCCCCACGATGCCACCGCGTGGGGCAGGGGACACCCGCACTGCCACAACGTGGGGGTGGCCTACCCTGGGGCAGCTAGGGATAGGAGGAGCGGAGGAGTGCCAGAGTTTGCTACGCTGGCACCCGGTCTTGGGGCTGTAGCGCAGTCCGGTAGCGCACCTCGTTCGCATCGAGGGGGTCAGGGGTTCAAATCCCCTCAGCTCCACCAAGTTCCAGCAGGTCAGAGACCCAGAGTTGCCGCAGCGCGGCTTGGCTGGGAGCCAAGTGGTAATCCCCCGGTCACGGCAAGACGTAGCAAGTCTCGGCGCTCGTGGATACGCCGCAGGGTCAGGAAGGCCGGCCGTCGCAGTCGCTGACGCTGGAGCAGGCGACTGCCGTGCTCAAGGCGGCCGAGCAATCACGGCTCCACGCCTTCATCGTGCTCTGCCTGCTCACTGGCCTGCGGTCAGAAGAGGCTCGGGCACTGACGTGCCGCCGGAACCGTGGACCCACAGGGAGCCTGATGGCAAGCGTGCTTGGACACTGCTACGCCATCTCGGCCTGGGCGGCGCTGGTCGGCCGCGTCCCGTGCCACATGACCGCAAAGCCGATCACCCCCAGAATCCCGCACATGGCCCACACCGCGCTCCCGTCGACCTGGAAGAGCGCAGTGCCAATACTCGGGCCGACGGCGTAGCCCGCCATCTGCGCGGTCACAAGTGCGCCGATGTACCGGCTGCGCATAGCCGGCTGGGGAGCGGCCAGCGCGGGATAAGCCACGATCGACGGGGCGCTGATGATCTCTCCGAATGTCCAGACGCACGCGCCGACGAACAACAACCATGCGCCGGCTGAGAAACCGAAAAGCCACAGTCCGCCGCCGATGAGCGCGGTTCCCAAAGCCAGCGCCAGATGCATCGGCAACTTCTGAATGAAAGGCGTCAGGGGTAGTTCGAGCAGGATCACCAGAGCACCGTTCACCGCGGCAACCGCCCCGTACAGTGCCAGCGGCAGGCCCCGTTGCTCGATCTGCAACGGCAGTACCGCTTGGTATTGGACCTCTACGAAGGCAGTCAGGAACATCGCGACGATCACCAGCAAGAACCGGCGGTCCCGCAGTAGGTCTGCATAGCGTTCTGAGGCAGCGACTGCCGCTGCGCCCCGGGTTGCCGGAGCGGTGTCTGGCAGAGCGATCCGGGCGACCACGGCGAATCCCATGCTGGTCACAGCGTTAACCACGAAAATAGCGCTGTCGGAGTAACCCAGCAGCCATGCACCGAGCAACGGCGCCGCCGCCGCGCCGACGTTCAAGCCGAACCGGGCTGCCGCCGAGGTCATCACGAGACGGTCCGGCGGGGTGAGTTCGGCAATGAGCGTGGTTGCGGCTGGCCGGTAGACCTGGGTGAACACCCCGGCCGCGCAGCTGATAAGAAGCAGCGGAACGTAAGCGGTTACCATGCCAAGCAGGGCAATCGCCAGGCTGGAGAGCGCCGAGGAGAAGACGATGGAGGTGCGTGCGCCGTAGCGGCCTGTAATCGAGCCACCCGCGAAGCTCCCGGTCACCGCGCCAAGGCCGAAGGCGGTCAGGACCGTACCCGCAACGACAGGCTTGTAGCCGTGACTGGTCAGGTAGGGAACCAGGAAGAGCGCCACGAAACTGCCCATCCGGTTGAGCGCGATGCCGCACAGCAGCACTCGAAGCGGACCGGGAAGCTGGCGAAGGGTGCGGAGCGGACCCGGATGGCGTTCCGCTCTGCTCATGGCTCGTACTCGACAGCCGTTGCGCGCTCGGCACGGTCTAGTACGTCGGCGCAGTCGTCGCTGCTGGCTCCCTGGGCGATCAGGTAGCCGTAACGTCCGACATAACCCTCCGGTGGCATCAACAGCCTCGCTCCTGCCTGTACCAGGGCTACCGCCGCGAGCAGCCCGGCAGCGAGGTCCGCCATCGGCAACTCGATCCGCCGCACTGTGGCGCTCGCAGGCGGCCGCAGGAACCGGATCGCTGTGGTGGTCTGCCGACTCCGGCGCAGCAGCGGCGGTACGCCAAGAGCCAGATCTGCCGATACCAGCCCGGAGTCGATTCCGGTGGCCAGCTGGCCAATGTAGGGGATCAGATCCCCGCCTAGCCGGCCATTGATCTCCACGATCACCGGTCCAGCCGGAGTCAGCTTGACCTCGGTGTGGGTAATGCCATAGTCCCAGCCGACAGCCTGGTGGGCAGCGGTAAGCATCTTCATGAGTTCGTCGTCGGCGAACAGCGGTTCCTCTCCCAGGATCGTGTGGCTGACTTCCTCGAACCAGGGGCTGCCGCCTAGCTGCTTGTGCGCAATCAGGTAAGGCTGGTACCCGTCCCTGGACACGACAGCGTCAACGCTGATCTCTGCTCCGTCGAGAAACTCCTCCAGGATTACCTCTGGGCAATGCTCCATTCCTGCCTGGACTTCCGACTGGCTGATCTCAAAGGCAGCCGCCAGCTCGGCCCGGCCGCCGACCTTCACCACGCCCTGGCTGGAACCCAGATTCCTCGGCTTGGTTACCAAGGGGAACCCGACCCGTTCGGCTGCGAGCTCCGCCTCCCGCAAGCTGGCAGCCATCGCGCACAGAGGCTGGCGGATACCTGCGCGGGCGAGCAGCGCGCGGGTCATGCTCTTGTCGCGCACGGCGCGCACGGCGCTGGCCGACGGCGCAGGAAGACCGAGCTCCTCGGCGACGAGCGCCGCGCTCAGGATCGCAGCCTCGTGGTAGCAGTACACTCCCCGGATCGCGACGCTCCGGCCAAGTTCCCTGGCTGCCGGGATCGCTTCTGCGGGGTCGAAGACATTGAGCACTGTGTGGCCGGCGACATGTCGCCGCTGCCAGCTCGGCGGCTCCGGGTCGAAGAGCCACAGCCGGCAGTGCCGCGCGGCGGCGGCTATCAGGTACTCGCGAAATGGCTGTGAGCCGCTGCCAAGGACGAGGAGGACGCCGTCCGCGTCGTTCATTCCCGCCCCGTTGCGGCCAGCGGGGCTCGAGCAGGGTGGGTGACAGGCAATTCGCGACCCGCCTTACTGACGAGCAGGCCGTCGAGGAAGAGATGGTCCATTTCGGTACGCACAAAGGTACAGAGCGCGTGCAGCGGCGACTCCACTATCGGCTCACCCGCGTCGTTGAACGATGTATTGAGAACCACGGGCACACCAGTGATGGCAGCGAACTCGGCAATGACTTCATGGTAGCTCGGATTGTCTTCTGCTGACACGCTCTGCAGGCGGGCCGTGCCGTCCACGTGCGTGATCGCGGGCAATTGCGATCGCAGGCTGGCGCAGACGCTGGGCACCAGCAGCATGAACGGACTCTCGCCGGAGAAGTCAAACCACTTGCCAGCCTCCTCGGCCAAGACCGACGGAGCGTATGGCCGGAACGGCTCGCGATGCTTAACTACATTGTTGAGGTAATCGCGCATCGCCGGATGGCGCGGATCGGCCAGCATGCTGCGGTGGCCAAGCGCCCGCGGGCCCATCTCGGAACCCCCGCTGAACCAGCCCACGACCTGATGCCGTGCCAGCAGCTCGGCAACATCGCGGGGCTCTGCCTCACGCCATGCCAGCTCGGTGCCCGTATGCCCGGTCACCACCGCAAGCGCATCCATGGTCTCCTGACGGGTGTAGGCCCTGCCGAAGTAGACGTGGCGCATCTCCTTCGGGCGGTCATGGCCGAGAAGGGTGATGCTGCCGTAGAGGGCTACCCCGATGGCGACACCGGCGTCGCCCGCCGGAGCGGGGATGAAGATATGGGTGAAATCGGATTCCGTGCGCACCCGCTCGTTGGCCACCGAATTGAGCAGCACCCCGCCAGCCATGCAGATCCTGTCCATTCCGGTTGTTTCAAAGGCGAAAGCAGTCAGGTGTAGCATGGCTCGCTCCAGTTCGTCCTGGACCTTCCTAGCCACATCCCTGGCGAACTGGGTCTGCCAGCGCAGCGGGTCAACCGGGTCGAATTCAGCGCCTTCCTCTGCGAGCAGACGTTGCCAGGTCTCGTCCAGTGACTGCTGCGAGACGCGGACGTCGAATCCGTCAAAGGCGAGCCAGTCACCCCAGTCTGGCCGTACTCGGCCGTACGGGGCCAGGCCCATGGTCTTGCCCGCCTCCGGATAGCCCCCGCACCCGAATACGCCCCATCCCGGTGTGCCATAGCGGGTGACGAACCCGAGTTTGGCCGTAAAGAAGTCGTAGAACAGTCCCAGGCTCATATCCGAGTAGTCCTCGGGGTACTCCACGCCTTTAATCGGCGTTAGAGTACTGCCCTCGCCCCGGAATAAGGTGTGCTTCTCGATCCGGCGATCCTGCGGGTAACGGGCACCAGCCTGGTCTACAACGAGCACGGCTGCCTGCTCGAATCCGGACGGGTAAAACGCGCAGGCGGCATGTCCGAGGTGGTGCCCGGGCAGCGGCAGCTCACGGACTTTTGACTTGTCCTTAATCGGCAGGTCGCGGACGATGCGCCAGACAGCTCCGTCGCCGAGCGGCCGGTTGCCGATAACCAGGTCGAGATCGTCAATGCCGACACCGGCGGCGTCCAAGCAGTAGGCAACGGATTTGATCGGGATCGTCTTGGTTAGGCGTTCGAAGTGACCTTGAACCAGGAAGCCCTCTGAGTGCTTAATCCGGTCCAGTCGCTCTTCTTCTATCGCGACGACGATCTCGCCGTCGCGCACCAAACAGGCGGAGCGATCGTGACTCAGGTTCAGTCCTAAAACGAGGGACATGGGTGCATCTCGCTTTCTTCAGTGCTGCAACGGTCTGCGCTGGCCGGTCAGGCGTTATCTGCGCCGCGGGTCATGGCATCCTCGAGCCCATCTAGGATGCTGTAGCAGTCATCGCGGAGAGTGAGCGGATTATCGGCGCGAACAAGGAGCAGGCCAGCGTAGGCCATTACGCCAGTATTAGGATGAAATGGTGGCATAGGCGTGCCAAGCGGGAGAGACTGGCCTCGCACCAGTTCGACGGTGGTACCCGAAGTGACCAGCTTCGCCCATTGGACCTGGTCGGGGCGGAACGGCGGCAGCGACGACCACGGCTTTCCAGCGGAATCGACGGCGATCACCGACAAGGACGCGGCGGCACCGCGCGCGTCCTCCGGAAGCAGCAACCGCTCGGGCACGGCGGGGCGCTCGCCCAAGGCAGCGGAGAGCTGGAGCCCGATCAGGTCCACGCCGTAGGCCTCGGCGAGCTCGCGGGTGACGGCAGCCCCGCCCGCGCGGGCAGCGGACTCCAGCATCCGGACCGTACCGTCAGGCATCAGCTTGACCTCGGTATGCGTAGCGCAGGTGTCCAGTCCAAGCGCGTCCACCGCGCGGGCGCATACGTCCGCTATGCGCTGCTGCAACTCGGGAGCGAGCACGCACGGAGCGTGATTGCTCAGCTCGACGAATACCGGCACGGTTGGCAGCCGCGCGGTCAGGCAGATCGGATGGTAAGTGCCGCCTGCCACGAGCCCTTCTACGCTGAGATAGTCGCCGTAGCCAGGCTGGTCGTACCAGCCGTCCACACTGGACTTGATGATCTCCTCTACCACGAATCGAGGGCCCGACCGATTCCCGTGCTCGCTCAAACCGGAGTTCTGGGCCGCGATGGCGGCATCCTCCACCGTGTGCCATGCCGCAGCACCATCCTCACCCGATGGCACTATGGCCTGGCCTATAGAACCGGCACCCAGGGCGGACTTCACGATGACGTCGCCACCGATCTCCGCACGCGCCGCCAGCAGTTGCTCCAGCGAGTCCACGAGGCGGAAGGCTGGATTCGGAATCCCGGCCTCCTGCCAAGCCTGGCGCATGAGCGCCTTGTTACGCGACCGAGCGGCACCCTCGCCCGGACCAGGCAGGCCGAGCCGGAGGCATGCCCGGGCCGTAGCCACCACGCAGAATTCAGAGAACGTCAGCACGCCGTCGCTTTGCAGCATGGTGGCTGCCCGGACGATCTCGTCGGGTAGCGCGGCAGCCGGGTCGGCCGTCACGACCTCCCGGCAGAGCCGTTCGAACATCTCGCGCTGCCACCGCTGCGGCTCGTCCGCTAGGAGCACATCCACCAGCGCCCGGCTGACCAGCCTGGGAAGCAGGAACTCCAGCGCCGGTCCGCCCTTGCCATAGACAAGCAGAACTGCCGGTTGCATCTGCCATCCCCTCCTCACAGGCCCGCAGGGCCGTCGTTGCCGTTGGGCGTCGCCCAGAAATGCTCAAGGACTGCCATCGCGCTGTACAGCTTCATCTGCGCCTGCTGCCACACCAGGCTTGCGGCTCCGTCCAGGACCGCACCTGAGACTTCCTCGCCGCGGTGGGCCGGCAGATCGTGCATGAAGTGCGCTGCTGGCCAGCGGCTCAGGAATGCCGTATCGACGTGGTAGGGCCGGAAGACTTCACGCCAGGCGGGGTTGGGCTTGCTGGTACCGGTCGTCTGCCAGCGCGTGGTGTAGACGACATCGACATTCCCTGGGAGCTCGTCAGCACGCTCTACCTGCCGGATGGAGGCACCATGGGCTCCCGCGTCCGCCTGCGCGAGGGCGAGCAGGTCGTCAGGCAGGCCGTAGCCAGGTGGCACGTACAGAGTGAGGCTGGCGCGAGGCACCCGGGCCAGCGCGAACGCGAGAGCCGAGGCAGAATTGTTGCCCTCTCCCACGTACAGCACCGAGACACCTTCGAGACGACCGAGATGACAGCGCATGGTGGCCAGATCACAGATGGCCTGGGTCGGGTGTTCCTCCCGAGCCATCGCGTTGACGATCGGCGGGCCGCCTTGCATCAGCAGCTGCTCGAGCTCGGCGAGGGTACGGGTACTGCGGAAGACAACGCCGTGGACCATATGGCCGAGCACCCGGACCGTGTCCTCGATGGTCTCGCCTGTCTGCAGCTGAAGGCCGGTGACGTCGTAGGTGAGCAGCTCAGCGCCGAGGCGCAACGCGCCGACGCTGAACGCCGTGCGCGTGCGGGTCGAAGTGCACTCAAAGAGCGTGGCGACGACGAGACCGCCCAGTACCGGCGCGATGTCCGCCGGCACTGCGGCTATCTGAGCGGAGCGATCGACGAGAGCGCTGAGTTCCGCGGTCGGCAGCTGCCGCACGCTCAGAAAGCTGCGCTGCCGGCGGTCATGAAGACTGGCCGGCAGAGCCTGCATGGCGGGCGGTCTCCAGGTCACAGCGCCACCGCCGTTCCCGTCCTTACCGGCGATCACGTCAGATGAGTCCTTCCTGTGCGAAAGCATCGTGGGCGCGGGGCAGGTCGAGCACTCCGGCTGACCGGAACAAGCGGACCGAATGCGCCGCCTGCTCCCGGCCGGTCTGGCGCACCCGATCGCTGGGATATGTGTCGTGCAGCACGTCGCGCACCTGCGGCTCGGCGAGGCCCGCAGCCCGTAGCACTTCGGCCACGCCGTGGTAGTCGGGCCGCAGGCTCCTAACGATCAACTGCGGCAGTGCCGTCGCCACTTGGTCCCTGGCCTGCAGATCCAAGCCTGCCCATAGTTCCCGGAAAAACCGGGTGAAGTACGCGTGGTGACGCCCCTCGTCCCGAGCATGGTCACGGACGGTGTCGCGGACCAGCGCGACCAGGTCGGGGTCATTGGGCAGCTCGGCCAGCAGGCTCGTGACGAGCGTCTCGAAGACGACGACCTGCAGCAGGTAGGGCAGCGTACCAGCGCATGGCATGCACTTCGCGGCGATGACGTCGAGGTCAGAAAGCACTGGTTCGAACGCGTATGGCAGGGCGGGGATGCCAGTTCCGGCCTCCAGTTGCTGGATCACGTCGAAGGAGTACAGGGCGTGGTATGCCTCGTCACAGTAGATCTTGTACGCGTCGAGCCGCAGGCTGCCCAAGCAGCTGACATCGGTGCGGCCGCTGGCGATCAGCTCAGTTGCCCGGTTGACGACCCGCATCTCAAAGTGCGCGGTGAACGCAAAGTACTGGTAGGCATGCCGTGCTACCACCTGCCTGCGCAGCGCGGGGGTGAGCCCGGCCACCAGCGGGTGTGCCAGGTACGGGACGAGCCGATCCGGGAACAGCACCCGGCCCTGGTCGAGGTCGTCCAGGATGCGGCGCGGGTCCGCGCGTACTCCGGCGCGCTCGTACCATTCGGTGAGCGGGGACTCCGCTGGCGCGTACCCTTCCGGAGGGAGCCCGGTCATGGGGCCTCCCACTGGACTTCTTCACACGTGGCCGGGATGGCCACCGATCCGATCCCGTGGTCATGCCGCCACCGGGACGAGTACACGGTGCTGATGTAGTTGCGGGGACCGTCGGGACAGACGCAGACCACCTCGTCGAGCCCATCACGCTGGATGAGGCGCAGCGCCGTTGCCACGAGGGCGCCGGAACTCGCGCCGACGCCAATGCCGCAGTGCTCTTGCAGCCACAGGCACGCGGCAACCGACTGCTCGGTGTTGACCCGCTCGTTCGGGCCATCCATGGCGGCAGCGAAGCGAGTCTGCTGACTGGATCCGATGCCCGGCAGAAGCCGCTTCCCAGGGGCATAGCCGACCGCGTACGAGCCGTACACGTCGACGCCGCGCACATCCCAACCTGTCGCCGTCCTCGCGTAGCGGCGCACTCCTGCCAGCGTCCCACCGGTTGAGACTGCGACGAGCACCACGCTGTCGTTGGGTACCTGCTTGGCAAGCTCGGGCGCGGTGCCCAACTCATGTGCGGCCGGATTGGCTAGATTGCCGTACTGGTTAGTCCAGCACAGGCCGGGCAGTTCGTCCAGCATGTCGGCCACCAGACGCAGCCGGCTCAGCAGGTAGCCGCCGCGGGCGTCCTCCTCGTCCACCCGCACCAGCCGCGCGCCGAGGCGGCGCATCTCGTGCAATGACGCTGTTGGTGCCCGCGGGTCAACGACAGCCGTGAACGGCATCTCGTTAACGAGAGCGAGGCTGGCCAGCGCCACACCGAGGTTGCCTGAAGTCGACTCGATCAGGCCTGCGATGGGGTCGAGTTGGCTGGCGACCGACTCGTACAGCGAGACTGCGGTGCGATCTTTCGTGGAACCACACGGGTTGAAAGACTCCAGCTTCAGCCGCAGGGCCGCGCTACGGCGACGTAAGCGCAGCCGTATTGTGACAAGAGGGGTATTGCCGACCAGTAAGGGAATGAAGCCGCTGCGCACTGCCCTCACCTAGCCTTCCTGCACCAAGCCGTAGCCCGAAGCGCTCCCGGCATGTTCACCCCCTAGGCGAAATAGCACACATCGGAAATTGCGCACGGGAAAGCACGGATATCTATCGAATATTGTCCGCGAATATGGCGCAAGCGGCCACAGTTCGCGCACTGTAATCGCCATGGGCAGTATGCACAGCTACTGCATCTGACGTCAATAGCCTGACGACTCACGCAGAGGTGCACGCGACGCGGCAGTAGCTAGGCGGCGAGGTGCGACTTGGCCCTGGAGCCACAGGCAAAGACCGTGCCCCGGCTGGCGTCCGGGAGGGTTGATCGCTGCTTGGATGCTGGGTCCCGCTCGACGATCGCCAGCCAGCTCCGCAACGCCAAGTAACCGATGACACTGTTCGAGCTGCAAGCCTTGCTCGGGCATGTCGGCTCAGATGCGCTTCGGACCACAACTCCCAGAACCATTAACCAACGGCTCAGCGGCACATAGCAAAGGCCGTTGTCATTTCAATTTCTCCCCACATTGCGTCGTACAACTCGTTGATCTTGCCGACGTAATTGGAATCGAAATTAGCCGAGCGGATCATGCCCTTCGGCCAGCCGGCCAGGTCGAGCAGGCCGGTCAGTTCCGCGACCCAGGCCCCGGGCCGTTCGGTGCCGCCAGCGTCATAGGCCGGGGTCCACGCCTTAGCGGGAACCTGGAGCAAGGCGTCCTACGTTGGGCCGAACCGCACCCCTGGCACGGACGGCCAGGCCACCGGCCCGGCCAGGACCTCGAACAGCGCCTTCACCGGCGCGACGCCGATCCGCCGACGCACGTCCCGCAGCGCCTTCGGCGACGGGCACGGCAGCCCCTGCCCATCCAGCCCGGCCGTCAGCTTCTGCCACACCATCTGGTAACCCAGCAGCGGGAACAAGCCCATGGCCAGCACGAAATACACCCCGACCCGGGAGGGCAGGTCCCGCAGCCGCCGCTCCCGCGCCCCGGCCTCCTCCAGCACCGCGTCCACCATCTCGAACGGAACCTGCCAGGTCAGCTCACCCAGATGACCAGACCCGAACACCCCCGCAGCCACGGACAGTTACTAACCCGCTCGGCCAGGCGACTACGAGCTACGCCTACGACGCCGACGGCAACCTGCTGGTCCAGGCAGACCCGAACCAGACCACGCTGTTCATCTTCGGCGAGCAGCTCTACCTCGACAACTCCAGCGGCGCGGTCACCGGAACCCGCTACCTGGCGCT
>DAHVDE010000115.1 GCA_027313705.1 Actinomycetota bacterium
TCGAGCACGGCTCCGCCTTTGACGACCACGCCGCGGCGGGCAGAAACCGACAAGCCAGAGACCATCGCCACCGGCGCGGCCAGAATCAGCGGGCAAGGGGTCGCCACGACGAGTACCGCCACCGCCCGCGTCGCTCCGGCCAGGGCCAGCACTACCCCGGCGGACGCCAGCGTGACGCCAAGGAACCACAGTGCGTAACGGTCAGCCAGCCGCACGAAGGGTGCCTGAGAGCTCTCCGCCTGCGCGACAAGCCGAACTATTCCGGCATATGTGCTGTTCTTCGCGGTGGCCGTGGTACGCAGATCGAATGGGTTGCCCGCGTTGACCACGCCGCTGCGCACCTGGTCGCCCGCACCATGCTCGACCGGCCTGGCCTCGCCGGTCAGCGCGGACTCGTCGAGCACCGCCGGCCGCCCGAGTACCTCGCCGTCCACGGGAACCACCTCGCCCGGCGCGACTAGCAGTACGTCACCCGGCTCGACGGAGTCGAGCGGCACGGTCCGCACTGAACCGTCGAAGTAGCGGCGGGCGGTACGTGGCGAGCGCTCGAGCAGTGCCCGCAGGTCGCGGTCGGCGCGGCCGGCCGCCCACGACTCAAGTGCGCGCCCGCTGGCCAGCATGACGCTGATCACGACCGCCGCGAGCAACTCGTGCACCGCGACCGCGCCGGCCAGGGCGAGCAAGGCGATCAGGTCGACGCCGACCCGACCGTGCCGAAGCGCGCTTGCCATGGCCAGGAGCGCATACCCGACCCCGGTCAGTGCCGCCGCCAGCCAGACCGCATTCGCGGCGCTGACCTCGCCGTACAGCCACAGTGCGCCGCCAGCGGCCAGGCAGCTCGTGGTCAGGGCAAGGAAAACAAGCGGTACGTGGTCGCCGAACCAGGTCAGCTTCGCGCGCACGCCAGTCACGTCACTAACGATCTATGGCCAGCCAGCAGGCACGCAGGGTCGGCTGTCGTCAAGTTCAGGGACTTTCGTCCCGCGCCTGCCGGTCGCCGCCGGTCAGATGCCCGGCTGGGCCGGAGGCTCGAGCACGAACCAGTAGAAGCCGTGGCTTGGCAAGGTGAGCAGGTAGCTGAGCTGGCCGACCGGAGGGAAAGCTACGCCGCCCATGCATTCGACTGGCGTGTAACCGTCGTACCTGGACAGATCGAGCTCGACAGGCTGGGGGAACTTGGACAGGTTGTTCACGCACAAGATCGGGTTGCCTGCCAGTTCCTCTGGCTGGTCAGGTTCGTACTCACGGACGAAGGCAAGCACGCTCGGGTTGGAACTGGCCAGCTCGGCGTAGCCGCCGAGGCCGAAGACCTGGTGGCGCTTGCGTATCTCGATCATTCGCCTGGTCCAGTGCAGCAGGGAGCCGGTGTTGCGTTCTTGTGCCTCGACGTTCAGTGCCTGGTAGCCGTAGATCGGGTCGGTGTTCGGCTGAATGTAGAGACGCTGGGGGTCGCAGATCGAAAAGCCGCCGTTGCGGTCAGGGGTCCACTGCATCGGCGTGCGGACGCTGTCCCTGTCGCCAAGCCAGATGTTGTCGCCCATGCCGATCTCGTCGCCGTAGTACATGACCGGGGAGCCTGGCAGGGAAAGCAGCAGGGCCGTGAACAGTTCTAGCTGGTTGCGGTCGTTGTCGAGCAGCGGGGCGAGGCGCCGGCGGATCCCGATGTTGGCCTTCATCCTCGGGTCTTTGGCGTACTCGGAGTACATGTAGTCGCGCTCGTCGTCGGTGACCATTTCCAGGGTCAGCTCGTCGTGGTTGCGCAGGAAGATGCCCCACTGGCAGCCGGAAGGTATCTGCGGGGTCTGGGCGAGGATCTCAGAAATCGGGTACCGCTGTTCCCTGCGTACCGCCATGAAGATGCGCGGCATCAGGGGAAAGTGGAACGCCATGTGGCACTCGTCGCCGCCCACGGTCGGGTCGCCGAAATACTCGACTACATCGGTCGGCCACTGGTTGGCTTCCGCGAGCAGCACCCGGTCAGGGTAGAGGCGGTCGATCTCGGTCCTGACCCGCCTGAGGTACTCGTGGGTTTCCTTCAGGTTCTCGCAGTTGGTGCCCTCTCGCTCGTACAGGTAGGGCACGGCGTCCAGCCTGAACCCGTCGATGCCGAGGTCGAGCCAGAACCGCAGCACCTCGAGCATGGCGTCCTGAACCTTGGGGTTCTCGTAGTTCAGGTCGGGCTGGTGGCTGAAGAACCTGTGCCAGTAGTACTGGCCGCGCACTTGGTCGAAGGTCCAATTGGACTGCTCTGTGTCGACGAAGATGATCCGCGCTTCTGGGTAGCGGTCGTCGCCGTCCGACCAGACGTAGAAGTCGCCGAACGGGCCTTCTGGGTCGGTGCGGGAGGCCTGGAACCAGGGGTGCTGATCGCTGGTGTGGTTCATGACCAGGTCGGCGATGACCCTGATGCCGCGGGCGTGGGCCGCCTCGACCAGTTCGACGAAGTCCCCGATGGTGCCGAACTCGGGCAGGATAGCCATGAAGTCGGCGATGTCGTAACCGCCGTCCTTCAGCGGCGATGCATAGATCGGCAGCAGCCAGATGCAGTCGATCCCGAGCCACTCCAGGTAGTCGAGCCGAGAGATCAGGCCGCGGATGTCGCCCGTGCCGTCGGCGTTGGAGTCATGGAAGCCGCGCACAAGCACCTCGTAGAACACGGCGTGCTTGAACCACTGCGGATCTCGCGGCTTGTCAAAGGAGAACGAGTTGGGAACCGGCTCGTTGGGGGCGGCCGAGGTCGTGAGGAACATGCCGCCAAGCTTTCCTGTGGTAACTGGGAGCCCCTGCGACGATGGTTCTTGCGGTGTCGCCACTGCGCTATCTCCTGATTTCTGACGTGCCAAGCTGAAACTGAAGGTGCTGGCTGGCTGCGAACCGAGCCGGATCGGATGCGGCCGACGCTCACGAGGCGTTCGTCGCGGCCGAGGAGTCCATCGGCTGTTCTCTTGCCGCCGTATTGTGCCTAATGCTCAAAAGCTGGTGCACACTAGGCCGGCAGATCCGCGCCGCCTGGCTGGTCAGCGGAGACCTTGAAGATATGGGCTGGTGAACTTCCAGGGTCCAGACGAACGTAGTTAGCCTCTCCCCAACGGTAAGACGCCCCCGTGAGTTCATCGGTTACCGTGAAACCCGCTGCGACGTCAATGCCGAGCGCAGCACCGTCCAGCCAGATCGTTGCCTCGCGCGGCAGGTGCGGATCGAGGTTGACCACGACGAGAACCGTGTCGTCGCCAGTGACGCCGGTTGCCGACGCACCTACTCTCTTAGAAAAGCACAGAATCTCCGCGCGGTCCGGGAAATGGAAGCGTAGGTTGCGGAGCTGCATAAGAGCTGGGTGTGACCGTCTGATGACATTGAGTCGCGTGATGAGGTCGGAGATGGTGAGGTTGAGCCGCTTCGCGGCCTCCCAGTCGCGCGGCTTGTACTGGTATTTCTCCGAGTCCAGGTACTCTTCGCTGCCCGGCCGCAACGGCGTGTTCTCGCAGAGTTCGTAACCGGAGTAAACCCCCCAGGAGGGCGAGAGCATCGCCGCGAGCACGGCCCTGACCTTGAACGCCGCCGGCCCGGCATGCTGCAGGTAAGCGCCAAGTATGTCCGGTGTGTTGACGAAGAAGTTGGGCCGCATGTATGCCGCGGCAGGGCCGGCCAGCTCCTTCAGGTACCCGGTCAGTTCCTCGGCCGTGTTCCGCCAGGTGAAGTACGTGTAGGACTGGTGGAAGCCGATGACCGCCAGGGCGCGCATCATCGCCGGCCTGGTAAAGGCCTCGGCGAGGAATAGCACCTGCGGATCTGTCCTGGCCATTTCGGCAAGCAGCCGGTCCCAGAACGGCAAGGGCTTGGTATGCGGGTTGTCGACCCTGAACACGGTGACACCGTGGCTGATCCAGTGCCTGACTATCCGCACGACCTCCTGGTAGATGCCTTCCTGGTCGTTGTCAAAGTTCAGCGGGTAGATGTCCTGGTATTTCTTGGGCGGGTTCTCGGCATAGGCGATCGTGCCGTCCGCCCTGGTGGTGAACCACTCAGGGTGCTTGCCGACCCAGGGATGATCGGGCGAGGCCTGGAGGGCGAGATCCATCGCGACCTCGAGCCCGAGCCGCCTGGCGCGCGCGACGAACGCATCGAAGTCCTCGATCGTGCCGAGGTCGGGATGGATCGCGTCGTGGCCGCCCGCTGGCGCTCCGATGGCCCAAGGGGAGCCTGGGTCGGCCGGGCCGGCGAGCAGCGAGTTGTTCTTTCCCTTGCGAGCGGTCGTGCCGATCGGATGCACCGGGGGCAAGTAAACGACGTCGAAACCCATCTCGGCGATAGCGTCGAGCCTGAGCGCCGCTGTCGCGAACGTGCCTGACACCGGCTTGGCGCGGCCGAGCGGATCGACCTTGGCCCCTTGCGACCTGGGAAAGAACTCGTACCAGGCACTGAATAGCGCCCGCTGCCTGTGCACGATCAGCGGGCACCAGTCTGAATAGGTCATCAGGTCGCGGAGCGGGAACTCGGTGAGTGCTTGCATCACCCTGGCGGTAAAGGCAGTGCCGAGACGTTCAACGCCTGAGCGGCTTTGGTCCCTGAGCCCGGCCGCCGCCGACTCGAACAGCTTGCGAGCCGCGTTTGCGCCGCGCCGGAGCTGCGGGCTCGAGCCGTTCGCGCCCGCTTCGCGGGCGGCCTGCCTAGCCTGCTTGGCGGCACGGTCGAAAAGCAGGGCGCCCTGCGCCAGCATGAGCTCTACGTCCTGGCCTATCGGCACCTTGATCGCGCTATCGTGCCGCCAGTGCGCGTATGGGTCACCCCAGGCTTCGACCCGGAAATGCCAGAGTCCTTCGCCAGTCGGGGTGACATCCGCGCCATAGCGGTCAGAGCCTTCCGCGAGCTCGCGCATCGGGCACGGCCGCCCCGTCGTCCCCGCGGGATCGCGCAAGACCGCGTGGGCGCCGAGCATTTCGTGTCCCTCGCGGAACACCGTCGCCGTGACCTGGAAGGTCTCGCCAGCTACCGCCTTGGCTGGGCGCCTGCCGCAGTCGACCTGTGGTTCAACGTCGAGTATCGGGATCCTACCGATCACCACGGAAAAGTACCCGTCCCCCCCAGCCCCCATGCACCCGGGGTCACACTTCCCCCCGTCCCCGCGCCCCCGTCCCCGCGCCCCCGTCCCCGCGCCCGCGTCCCCGCGCCCGCGTCCCCGCGCCCCCGTCCCCGCGTCCCCGTCCCTCGTGGCCGCGTCCCCACGTTGCGGGGTTGTGGGTGTCAGGGTGCGCACGTTGCGGGGTTGCGGGGGTCGGCGGGGTGGGGGAGCCGCGCTGTGTGTGTCAGGAGATGCGGGCAGGCGGATGTAGTTTCCCGGCCGGGGGTGATCTGGGTTCCTGGTGGGCGGCGGGTGTGTTGCTGAGTGTGGCCGCCCGCTCGGTTTGGGGAGGCTTGCTGCTTGCCACCGGAAGAGCTCGGGTTCTGCGGGCGCCGGCCGGGGTTGCCGGCTGGGGTGGTCCCGGAGCCCGCGTTGCGGGGGTTCTGGTCCTGCGCTGGCCCGGCTGCGGTCCCCACGTTGTGGGGTTGCGGGTGTCAGGGTGCGCACGTTGCGGAGTTGTGGGGGTTGGGGCTTGGGGGTGCCCGTGCGTGTGCCCACGTTGCGGGGTTGCGGGGGTTCTGGTCCTGCGCTGGCCCGGCTGCGGTCCCCACGTTGTGGGGTTGTGGGGGCTGGGGTTTCGGGGGTGGCCCGTGCGGGTGCCCGCGTTGCGGGGGCTGGGCTTGGGGGTGGCCCGTGCGGGTGCCCGCGTTGCAGGGGTTGGGCGGGGGGCGGCGCTGGTCAAGAGCAGGTATCGGGCTGCCGGTTGGGGATGCTAGATCGTCTATCACGCATTAAGGTCACTCCCCGTGAGAGCTATCCGACGGTTCACCATCCAACCCGCGCTGCCCGCGCAGCTGGCGCCGCTTCGCACCTTGATGCTGAATTTGCGCTGGTCGTGGCATGGGCCGACCCGCCAGTTGCTGGCCGAGATCGACCAGGTCGCGTGGGAGAGCAGCGGGCACGATCCCGTCGCGATGCTGGCGCTTGTGTCGCCGCAGCGCCTGGTCGCGCTCGCCTCTGACGAGGATTTCCTGCGCAGGCTGGGAGCGGCCGTTGACGAACTGAACGGATACCTCACCGGTCCGCGCTGGTATCAGAATGCAGGCCAGGCCGGGTCGGGCCCGGCGGCCATTGCCTATTTCTCGCCTGAGTACGGAATCACGGCGGCGTTGCCGCAGTACTCGGGCGGGCTCGGCATACTGGCTGGAGACCACCTCAAGTCAGCTAGCGATCTCGGGGTGCCTCTGATCGGGGTCGGGTTGTTCTACCGGCACGGTTACTTCACTCAGTCGCTGTCACCTGAGGGCTGGCAGGCCGAGCGCTATCCGGCCTCAGACCCGGCGGGCTTGCCCGTCGCGTTGCTGCGGGATTGCGCCGGGGCTACGGCCAAAGTTAGCGTCGGCCTGCATGGCGGCGGCGAGCTTGGCGCGCAGATCTGGGTGGCCGAGGTCGGGAGGGTGCCGTTGCTCTTGCTCGACACCTACATTGAGGACAATGACCCGGTATCGCGGGAGGTCACCGACCGCCTGTACGGCGGCGGCAGCGAGCACAGGCTCAATCAGGAGCTGCTGCTCGGCATCGGCGGAGTGCGCGCGGTCAGGAAGTACTGCGAGATCACCGGTCATCGCCAGCCAGAGGTCTTTCACACCAACGAAGGCCACGCCGGCTTCCTTGGGATCGAGCGGATCAGGGAGTACCTGGCCGAAGGGGCGAACTTCGCCGAGGCGGTCGCGCTGACGCGGGCGGGCACGGTGTTCACCACGCACACTCCGGTGCCGGCCGGCATCGACAGGTTTGAGAAGGAACTGATCGAGCTTCAGTTCGGTCCAGACGGCGGCGAACCCGGCCTGCCGGTCGACCGCGTGCTTGCGTTCGGCGCTGAGACGTATCCAGGCGGCGACGAGAACGTATTCAACATGGCCGTGATGGGGATGCGGCTGGCGCAGCGGGTCAACGGGGTCAGCAAGCTGCACGGCCAGGTCAGCAGGGAGATGTTCACCGGGCTCTGGCCAGGTTTCGACACAGCCGAGGTGCCGATCGGCTCGATAACCAACGGAGTGCACGCTCCGAGCTGGGTAGCCAGGGAGATCCTGAGCATCGCGCAGAACGGCCGCCAGGCCGGTGACCCGCAGTGGCTGGCCGACGACGACGCAGCCTGGGACCTGGTCGCGGCCGACCCGGTCCGCGTTTTCGAGATCAGGCGCACCCTTCGGGCCAGGCTGGTAAGGCACGCACGCGCCAGGCTGCGGGCCTCCTGGCGGCTGCGCGGCGCCTCGGAGGCCGAGCTTTCCTGGATCGGCAATGCTCTTGACGAGAACATCCTCACGATCGGCTTCGCCAGGCGCGTTCCCTCGTACAAGCGGCTCACCATGATGCTGCACGATCCGCAACGGCTGACCGATCTGCTGCTCGATCCGCAGCACCCGCTCCAGATCGTCATCGCGGGCAAGGCACACCCGGCCGATGATGGCGGCAAGGCGCTCATCAAGCGGATGGTCAAGTTCGCCGACGACCAGGCGGTGCGGCACAGGATCGTATTCTTGCCCGACTACGACATGGAGCTCGGCCGGATCATGGTGCAGGGTTGTGACGTCTGGCTGAACAACCCGCTGCGGCCGCTTGAGGCATGCGGTACCTCGGGAATGAAGGCGGCGCTGAACGGAGCGCTCAACCTGTCGATTCTCGATGGCTGGTGGGACGAGTGGTTCGACGGCGAAAATGGCTGGGCCATGCCTTCGGCTGACTCGGTGACCGACCAGGACAGAAGGGACGCCGTCGAGGCGTCCGCGCTCTACGACCTGCTCGGGCAGTCGGTGGCGCCATTGTTTTACGACCGCGGTGCTGATGGCATGCCTGGGCGCTGGCTGGAAATGGTCGCCCATACGCTGCGCGTGCTCGGGCCGAAAACCCAGGCGACGCGGATGGTGCGCCAGTACACCACCGATCTCTACTTGCCCGCCGCGCATTCTTCTCGCAAGCTAGCCGGCGCTGAGGGCACTGCCAGGTTCGCCGGGGCAGCGGAGTTCGCTGCCTGGCAGGAGCGGGTCGAGCGGGCCTGGCCATCGGTCAATATCGAACTGGTCGAGACCGATGACGGCGAGCAATCGCCTGGCGAGAAGCTGGCCGTAAGGGCGGGGGTCGCGCTTGGTGAGCTGACGCCAGACGACGTGACCGTCGAAGCAGCGTACGGCCGGGTCGGAGCCGACGACGAGATCGTTGACCCTGTGCATTCTGAGCTAGTGCTCGAGTCGCAGCCAGGCGCCGACGGAGTGGCCTGGTACTGCGGCGAGGCAATGCTCGGCCAGCCTGGCCCCTTCGGGTACACCGTGCGGGTGCTGCCCAGGCACAGGCTGCTGACCGCGCCGGCCGAGCTCGGTCTTGTCCGGCTGCCCGTGGCGCCGGCCGGACTGGTGAACGGCGACCTGCGCTAGCCGCGAGCCTTCCGAGTTGCTGGCCGCTGGTCGGCCACCTTTCTGCGGCGTCATCAGGAAATGCCACTATAACGGGGAGGAACTGTCCTTACAGGGTGTACTTACGCCGATCTGGAGTACCTATTGTGATCGGGAAGTTACTGTTTGGAGCAGACGGGCTATTCCCTGCCGGTGAAATTTGTCGCCTTGCCGGTGAGAACGCCAGCAAAGTTGAGTCACATGTGACATCCTGTGATTCTTCGACTTCGAAGAGTAGTGGCAGCCTTGGTCACTGTCAGTTATGAAGTCACTACGTAAGTAGCAAACGAGAGGATCTGTCGAAGTGAGAACTCAGATCAAGCCAGACAACAGGCTCCTCACCCCAGCTGAGGTCGCGGCCATGCTCAGGGTCGACCCCAAGACGGTGACCCGGTGGGCAAGGGGCGGCAAGCTCTCCTCGATTCGGACTCCAGGCGGCCACCGCCGGTACAGTGAGTCTGAGGTACGTGGCTTCCTGAATAGCTGGCAGGGAGTGTCCCTGCCTCGCGCAGTGGGGGAGTGACCACCAGACCTGGCTGAATCAGCTTCGAGGGCCTGACCGGCGCGGACCGGCAGGCCCTCAGGTATCTGGCGGGGTCTGGCGGCGTGCGGTCGAGCGCGGTGGCGGCGCGCTCGGCCGGTGCGTAGGATCACGGTCGGACGCCAGGCGTTACTTACGGAGGTGCGGCTTGGGCGAGTTCGTTCGGGTGGAGACCGACGGGGCAATCGCGACGATCAGGCTCGAGCGGCCGCCAATGAACGCTCTGAACGCGCAGGTGACGCTTGAGCTGGCACAGGCGGCTGCCCAGGTGGACCAGGACGAAGAGATCAGGGCCGTCGTACTCTACGGCGGGCAGAAGGTATTCGCCGCAGGAGCCGACATCAAGGAGATGGCGCAAGCGAGCTACGCGAGCATGACGGTGACAAGCAAGCGGCTTCAGGACTCGCTCACCGCTGTGGCCAGGATCGGTAAGCCGGTAGTCGCGGCGATTACCGGGTATGCGCTCGGCGGCGGACTCGAGCTCGCTTTGTGCGCAGACTTCCGCGTCGTCGGGGAAGGCGCGAAGGTGGGACAGCCGGAGATATTGCTCGGCGTCATCCCCGGCGCGGGCGGTACCCAGCGGCTGCCCAGGCTCGTCGGCCAGGCTCGCGCCAAGAACATCGTGTTCACCGGCCGGTTCGTGGCCGCGGCTGAAGCGCTGGCCATCGGGCTGGCGGACCAGGTGGTGCCCGACGCCGAGACCTACCAGGCCGCGGTTGACCTGGTGGCCAGGTACACCGACGGGCCGGCGATCGCGCTGCGGGCGGCCAAGCGGGCGATAGACGACGGTCTCGACGTCGACCTCGACACCGGGCTCGAGATCGAGCGGCTGCATTTCGCCGGCCTGTTTGCGACGCAGGACCAGCGCACTGGCATGCGCAGCTTCGTGGAGAATGGGCCAGGGAAAGCAAAATTCGCGGGACGGTAGCGGAGCCCAGATGACAGATCCCAGTGGTGCACAAGCGGACGACGGCCTCTCGCTTGAGATGGTGATGGCGGCTCTGCGTGCCGACAGCTCAGACATCGCGATCTATGCCAAGGTGCTGACCGACACGCTAGGCGATTCGCTGCCCGCTGACTGCCTCAGCATCGAGCGCAACCGGTCCATGTCCGACCGGATGCAGAACCGGCCTGGCACGGTGACCAAGGTCTCGGTCAGGCTCGGCGAGAAGAACCTGACGCTCGGCACGAAGAAGGGCGCACCGGTTGCTGAGATTTGTCATGAAGTGCGAGGTATCGTGCTGTCCCGGAGTCAAGTCCCGATCGCCGAGTGGGCCGCAGAGCTCGCCAGAGGACTGGTCGCGCACGCCGAGCAGAACGCGCAGGCGGCCACGGCCCTGCGCCGCCTGGTCGCGGGCGGCTAGCGGCCGGTCAAGGTTGCGGCACCATCTCGTATCGCGGTGACGCTTTTCGCGCGGCGAAACGTAAGCTATGAAGTCATGAGGGTGCAGGACCGCACACCAGGGCGGCTTGGACCGTACCGCGTGGTCAGGCAACTCGGCCAGGGCGGTATGGGGGTCGTGTACCTGGCCACCGACGCCGAGGGCGAGTCGGTGGCTGTCAAGGCGCTGCATCCTGGCATGGCGCAAGAGGAGAACGCCAGGCGCAGGCTCGCCCGCGAGGTCGAGACCATGCACCGGGTCAGGAGCCAGTACGTCGCGCAAGTGCTCGGCGCAGATCTTGATGGCGATCCGCCCTACATCGTTACCAGGTACGTCCCTGGTCCGACCCTGGACGCCGTCATTGCCTCCGGTGGTGCGATGACCGGTGCCGCCCTCAAGCGGCTCGCTTACGGACTAGCACAGGCGCTTGCGGCAGTGCACGCGGCAGGCGTGGTGCACAGGGACCTGAAGCCGGGCAACGTGATGATCTCTGACGGCCAGCCCGTGGTCATCGACTTCGGCATCGCTCAGCTCGCCGAGACCACTCGCCTGACCATGACAGGGATGTTCATGGGCACTCCAGGCTATCTGGCACCCGAGGTCATCGAGGGCAAGGACGGCGGTCCGGCTGCGGACGTGCACTCCTGTGCGGCCACGCTGGCCTTCGCCGCTACCGGCCGTCCGCCCTTCGGCACCGGTTCTTACGAAGCCATCTTCTTCCGTATCGTGCATGGCCAGCCAGACGTCGACATGCTGCCGCTTGCCTTGCGCCCGATGGTGCGAAGGGCGCTGGCCAGGGATCCTGCCGCTCGGCCGACCGCGAAGGAACTGGTCGAATGGGCTTCCGCGCTCGACGCGACCGCCTTGGTGCCTAGCCCGCCTGGCCTGGATCCCGGTTACCCCGATGCGCCGCATGACGCCAGCGCCGCGCCGCGCACGGTCGCCGATCAGGCCGGCCGGGGCGTCGGCTGGCCAGTTTCCACCAGGCCGCTCGCGCCGCTTAGCCCCGATGACGTACGTGACCTGCTCCCTCCGGTAACTTACGGCGCGCCGTCCGCGCCCGCCTTGGCTGCCGCAGACCAGATCGGCCAGGCCGAGGGATACCTGCCCTTGCCGGGCGGCGTGCCGCTAGCCGACGGGCGGCGGGCGCGGCAGGTCATGCCCGCCGCTGGCCAGTACGGCGACGGGTTCGACACCGGCAAGTACGGCGGCACCGGCAAGTACGGCGGCGATGGGTTCGGCGGCGATGGGATCGGCAGCGGTCAGTTCGGCGCGGATCAGGCGCGTCCGGGTTCTGCCGCGCGTACCAGGCGGAGCATCGCGGCGATCTCGCCGTGGAGCCCGCTCGTGATCGGCTCGGTGGTGCTGGCCGTCGCCGTGAGCATCATGGCCCCTGTGGCAGGCACGGCGATCTGGCTTGCGCTGTTCATCTTGCTCAGGGCAGCGGCCATCACCGGCAAGCAGGTGGCCAGGCGAAGCGGAAGTCCGGATCGTGCCGCGCGGCCCTCGCTCGGTACCACGCTCCTGCTCTACCCGTTCGGCGTGCTGCGCGCCGTTCTCGGGATCGTCCTGCTCTCCCCCGTTGCGCTGCTCGGCGCCTTCGTGGCCGTCGCCGCCACGATCGTCGCGGTGCCAGTACACCCGCTGCCGCAGGCCCTGGCGTTCGGCGCGGGCACGCTGATCGCGATCATCGGCCTCGGTCCAGGCTCGGCGGGAAGCAGGTCCGTCCTGGCCGGCTCTTCACCTGGGTCGCCAGAAGCCGAAGTCAGCTCGCGGTCACCTATGTCGGCGTGCTCGGCGTCTGCACCTGGGCGGGCGTCACGGCCTGGTACCAGTCGCCTGCGGCAGCTTACTGGCCGGTGATCGGATTGCACGCGCAGCTAGCGCACCTGCCGACGCTGCGTACCGTGCTGACCGACTTCCGGCTCAACGTGCTCAAGCTGGCCCGCAGTTTCACGTCCTGACCTATCCGGTCGCCCGGCGCCTTTCCACCTGGAGCGACGCGGGCTGCCTTGAGACCTGAGCCGGCTGAGCGGACGCGCTCAAGCGCACGGTGGCGGTGACGCTGTGCTGATCATCAGGCATCTGCGGCTTCGCAAGCCCGAGCGCTACCACCTCGTTGGCTAGCCTGATCCGCCTGTTCTGACCCTCGGAGATCTTGAGCTTGGTGTAGAGCCGCAGCAAGTGCTGCTTGACCGCCGCTTCGGTGACGACCAGGTCAGCCGCGATTTCCCTGGCGGTAGCCGGCGTGACGAAAGCGTCGTCTGACATGGCAGGCCGGCAGAGCGACGCGATAACGTCGAGTTCGCGCCTGGTCAGCTCGGGTGCCGCCGATCGCGGCGGCTCCGCCTCAGGAACAGCCTCGGTAATCACCCCGCCGATCTTGCACCTGGCCGAGCCGAAGCTCAGCGCGTCACCGTCTGACAGCAACCTGCGGCCGACTAGTCTTCCGTTTACCCTGGTGCCGTTGCGGGATAATCCCAGGTCGGACACGTAGACGTAGGGCCCGCGGCGCACAAGTTCGGCGTGCAGTACGGACACGCTCGGGTCGGCCAGCCTGACATCGGCAAACACGCCTCGGCCGACCGTGGTCACGTCTGGCTGGAGCGGTATGACCGCTCCAGTGATAACTATCTGGATGTAGGGGCCTTCCATCAGCTACCTTCCGCGCCCGCTGGCACTCCGCTTCACCTTGAGTACCCGCTTGCCGCAGATCCAATCCGGGCAACTCGGACGCACTGTGCTGGTTCCCCCGTGCGTAGTGGATAGGACGGGAAAGTACACTTTTGTGCGGAGCGTTCGGGCAAAGCGCCGTGCGAAGCCGGCGCCGGGAGCGACTGGCAGCGCGCAGGGCGCAGCGAAAGGCCGGACCGAGCGGGCGCTGGCAAACCAGCTAGAAAGGCAGCGGATCGTGCGTCTAGGCACCGGCGAACATGCGTGCGGCTTCCTCGCGCGGGCTGGCCGATGAGGCACGCGGCACCGAGACCGGCGCGCGGCAAGCGCCGTATCGCTGAAAGCGAAATCGCCCAGGGCAGGAAGGCAAGCGGCCCTCGCCTCGCTGATCAGCCAGAAGACACCGCCGGCGGACACCAGTTGCCCTACATATTGGTGGTCGCGGGTGCCGTCGCGGCACTGGTCATAATCCGGCTGGGGACGCAGCACACGAAGAGCGGTACGTTGGTACTCGCTGGAGTGCTGCTCGTCGCCGCCGTAACACGGCTGATCTTGCCCGACCGGCAGGCAGGCATGTTGTCTTCGCGGCGGCGGTGGCTCGATGTAGCGATTTTCGCCGCGTTCGGCGCTGGCCTGCTTGTCGCCGGGCTAGCGGTTCCGGCGCACGGCTAACCGTTCAGTGTTAGCCAGGAAGCCAGCACTGGCCGGGACAAGAGCCGGCCAGCAAAGGTAGGCAGCGGGTCAGGAAGTTCGTGAAGGGAACTCACCGGCATGTCCAAGATCAAGGTGGCCAACCCCGTAGTCGAGATCGACGGGGACGAGATGACACGCATTATCTGGCAGTTCATCAAAGATGAACTGATTTTGCCCTACCTGGATGTCGAGCTTGATTACTACGACCTCTCGATTCAGAACCGCGACGCGACTGACGACCAGGTGACGATCGACGCTGCGAACGCGATCAAGCGTCACGGCGTAGGCGTCAAGTGCGCCACGATAACGCCTGACGAGGCCAGGGTCGACGAGTTCGGCCTCAAGAAGATGTGGCGCTCGCCGAACGGCACGATACGCAACATCCTCGGCGGCGTCGTGTTCCGCGAGCCGATCGTCATCGGGAACATCCCGAGATTCGTGCCTGGGTGGACCAAGCCGATTGTCATCGGCAGGCACGCTCACGGCGACCAGTACCGGGCAACCGACTTCGTCGTGCCAGGACCAGGCAAAGTGACGATCTCCTACCAGCCGGCCGAAGGGCATGGCGCCCAGCCGTTCTCGCTCGAGGTAGCGCAGTTCGACGGCGGCGGCGTAGCGATGGGGATGTACAACTTTGACGATTCCATCCGCGACTTTGCCAGGGCCACGATGCGCTACGCGCTTGACCGGGCCTTCCCGCTCTACCTGTCCACCAAGAACACGATACTGAAGGCCTACGACGGCCGGTTCAAGGACATTTTTGCCGAGGTCTACGACAGCGAGTTCAAGGCCGACTTCGAGGCGGTGGGCCAGTTCTACGAGCACCGGCTGATCGATGACATGGTGGCGCAGGTGATCAAGGGCGATGGCGGCATTGTCTGGGCCTGCAAGAACTACGATGGTGACGTCGAGTCCGACATAGTGGCTCAGGGCTTCGGCTCGCTCGGGCTGATGTCGAGCGTGCTGATGACCCCTGACGGCTCCTGCATCGAGTCCGAGGCCGCGCACGGCACGGTCACCAGGCACTACCGGCAGCACCAGTCTGGCAAGCCGACCTCAACGAACCCGATCGCGTCGATCTACGCCTGGACCAGGGGTCTCGCCTACCGCGGCAAGCGGGATGACACGCCGGAGGTCACGCGGTTCGCGGAGACGCTTGAGCAAGTCTGCGTGGATACAGTGATCAGCGGCCTGATGACCAAGGACCTCGCGTTGCTTGTCGGACCTGACACCCCGTACCTGACGACCGAGGAGTTCCTCGGCGCGCTGCACAAGAATCTGCAGGCAGCCGTGGCCTGACCGGCGAGGCTGACCGAGTTGCCGAGGTCCTGGGGCGCGATAATGACGCGACGAAGCGAAGGAGATCTGGATTCATGGCCCGTTCAGGAAAGGTAACCGTCGTCGGTGCCGGGTTTTACGGCTCGACGACCGCGCAGCGCCTGGCCGAGTACGACATCTTCGACGAGGTGGTCATCACCGACATTGTCGAGGGCAAGCCGGAGGGGCTGGCGCTCGACCTGAGCCAGTCGCGGCCGATCGAGGGCTTCGAGACCGTCGTTACCGGGCAGACGACAGGCCAGGACGGCGAAGGTTACGAGGTGATCGCAGGTTCGAAGATTGTCGTGATCACGGCAGGTCTGCCGCGCAAGCCTGGCATGAGCCGGATGGACCTCATCGGGGTAAATGCCAGGATCGTCCGCAGTGTCACCGAGCAGGTGAGCAAGTACGCGCCCGATGCGGTGCTGATCGTCGTGTCCAATCCGCTTGACGAGATGACGGCCCTCGCGGCCAAGGTGTCGCAGTTCCCTGCGCAGCGCGTCATCGGCCAGGCCGGGATGCTCGACACCGCCAGGTTCAGTTACTTCGTGGCCGAGCGGCTCGGTGTTCCTGTCGGTGTCGTCAAGACCCTGACGCTCGGCTCGCACGGTGACACGATGGTGCCTGTGCCCTCGGCTTGTTCTGTCAACGGCACCCCGCTCGCCGACCTGCTGAGCGAGGAAGAGGTCACCGCACTCGTCGAGCGGACCAGGAACGGCGGCGGCGAGATCGTGGCCCTGCTGAAGACCGGTTCCGCTTACTACGCGCCTTCCGCGGCTGCTGCCGCGATGACGCGGGCCGTGGCGGTCGACAGCGGAGACGTCATGCCGGTCTGCACGCTAGTCAACGGCGAGTACGGCATTTCCGGGGTGTATCTCGGAGTGGAGGCCGAGATCGGCGCCACCGGCGTCCGCCGTGTCGTCGAGCGTGAACTCACCGAGTCTGAACTGGCTGGCCTCCGCCAGGCCGCCGAGGCCGTCAAGGCAAAGCAAGCCGACGTAGCCAGCCTCTAGCCTCCTGTATTTGCCGGTGGCGGCACCCGCCCTTGAGAGGCGACGACGCGGATATTAAGGCGCTTGTCCCCGCCGCGCTAGCGGCGGGGACAAGCGGCGAGGCGGCGCATGGCCAGTTCCGCGTACAAGGTGACGCCGTCGGTGATGATCTCGTCGTCGAACACGGCCTCGGCGGAGTGATTGAACGGCGCGTTGAGCGGGTCGGTTCCTGGCGGACAGGCGCCCACCATCACGAACGCGCCAGGCACCTGCTCAAGCACGTAGGAGAAGTCTTCTGATCCGGTAAGCGGGTTCGGGGCGGTCACGAACTTGTGCTCGCCGAGAACCTCGCCGACCGTGTGCCTGGCGAACTCGAACTCGCCGCCGTCGTTGATCGTGACCGGGTAAACCTCTTCGTACTCCGCGTCGGCGGTGAGTCCGTGAGCCGCCGCAAGTTCACGCGCCAGCCGCACCGAGGCCTCCTTGACCAGGCTTCTCGCCTGCGGCGAGAAGGTGCGCACGGTTGCCACGAAGGTGGCGTCGTCTGGGATCACATTGTCCACGGTGCCTGCGTGGAAGGTCCCGACCGTGATCACTACCGGATCGAATACATCGAACTTCCTGGTCACCAGGGCCTGGAGCGCGGTGACTATCTCGCAGGCCACAGGGATCGGGTCGGCGGCTTGGTGCGGCTGAGCCCCGTGCCCGCCCCTGCCGCGTACGGTGACGTGCAGCTTGTCGGCCGCCGCCATGCAGGCGCCTGCCTTGCTCGCGGCTACCCCGAGCGGCAGCAGCCCGGAAGCCACGTGCAGTGCGTACGCGGCCACCGGCCGTTCACCTGCGGCGTCGAGCACGCCCTGTTCGATCATCACCCTGGCGCCGCCGACGCTTTCCTCGCCTGGCTGGAACATGAAAATCACGTTTCCTGGCAGTTCGTCCTGCCTGGCCGCCAGCACCTTCGCCGCGCCGACCAGCATCGAGGTGTGCAGGTCATGCCCGCAGGCGTGCATCGCGCCTGGTATGGCGGACGCATAGGGCAGTCCGGTGCGCTCGGTTACGGGCAGCGCGTCCATGTCGCCGCGCAGCAGCACGGTCTCGCCTGGCAGGCCACCGCGGAGCACAGCGGTCACCGAACTGAGTCCGGCCCCTGTGCTGATCTCGAGCGGCAGGCCGGCCAGCGCGGATAGCACCTTGTGCTGCGTCTTGGGCAGATCGAGCCCGATCTCTGGTTCTGAGTGAATCGAGTGCCTCAGCTCAGCGATCTCGCCGCTGACCGCCGCCGCATCCTCGGAAATCGCAGTCGCCATCGACGCGCCTCCAGCTAGGTAGCTTGCCCGGAGTAGCATCGCACAGCCGGTCTTTCCTGACCATAGTCCGGTTCGCCCGCGTTCGCGGTTGGCCGAGCTTGTCGCGGACTGCTTAGACTGTTCGCACACCGCGACCGCGGTGCGGGGCCTGGCTGTACCTCGGCCGGGGCCCATCGCCGAGACCGGGGACTGCGACGTGCATGGCGTCGGCTGGGACATCATCATTGTCCTCGCCATTATTCTCATCGGCGGGTTCTTCGCTGCCGCCGAGATGGCACTGGTATCGCTTCGCGAAGGACAGGTACGGGCGCTCGCCAAGCGGGGAAAGCGCGGCCAGAAGGCGGCCAAGCTGGCGCACGACCCGAACAAGTTCCTGTCTGCCGTCCAGATCGGCGTCACGGTAGCGACCCTGCTCTCCGGCGCCTTCGGCGCCGCCACCTTGGCCAGTGACCTGGACTCCTTCCTGTCCAGGCACATGTCGACGCACCTGGCATCCGTGCTGGCGTTCTTGATCGTGACGCTGGCGATCGCGTTCTTCTCGCTGATACTTGGCGAACTCGCCCCCAAGCGGATCGCGCTCCAAAGGCAAGAGCAGATCTCGCTGTTCGCCGCTCCGATACTTGACCGGATCGCGGCCATCGCCAGGCCGGTGGTCTGGCTGCTCGGCGTGTGCGTGAACCTGTTCGTGCGTGCGCTCGGCGGTGACCCCAGACTCGGCCGGGGTGCGATGAGCAGCGACGAGCTTCGCGACCTAGTGACCGCGCACCAGACCTTGTCCGCGGACGAGCGGCACATCGTCAGCGAGGTGTTCGACGCAGGCAAGCGGCAGATTCGCGAGGTGCTCGTGCCAAGGACTGAGGTCGAGTTCCTGCCCGCTTCGATGCCGGTAGCGCAGGCGATGACCGTGGCGGCGGCCGCGACGCATTCGCGGTTCCCGGTATTCGAGGACTCCTACGACGACGTGATCGGCTTCGTGCACGCTCGCGACCTGCTCGATCCATCACGCAACGGCGCCACGAGGGTCGGCGACATCACCAGGCAGGTGAAGATGCTGCCGACCAGTAAAACGGTCATGTCGTCACTGTCGGAAATGCGGCGTGATCGTGCCCATCTCGCGATCGTGGTCGACGAGTACGGCGGCACTGCCGGGATCGTGACGCTGGAGGACCTGGTCGAGGAGCTGATCGGCGACATCCAGGACGAGTACGACGTAGAGGATCACCTTTCCCGACGCTTGCGGACCGGGGAGATCGAGGTCGACGGTCTGCTGAACCTCGACGACTTCGCCGAGCAGACCGGGATCGAGTTGCCTGACGGGCCGTACGAAACCGTGGCCGGCTACCTGCTGTCCGTCCTTGGTCACCTGCCGCAGAACGGCGAGGCGGCCGAGTTCGACGGCAGCAAGCTGACCGTTACCGAGCTTGACGGCCGACGCATCGCGCGGGTCAAGGTGAGCGCGCTCGTACCGGTCAGACCGGCCAAGTAAGCTGACGCGGTGGTTTCGCAGAGTGCAGGTCCTGTCCTTGTCATGGATTTCGGCGCCCAGTACGCGCAACTGATTGCCCGCCGGGTGCGGGAGTGTCACGTCTACTCAGAGATCGTCCCGGCAATGTCGTCCCTGGCCGACATTCTGCAAAAAAACCCCTCAGCGATCATCTTGTCTGGCGGACCTGCGTCCGTGTATGCGGCCGGCGCGATGCCGGCGCCGCCTGGCCTCTTCGAGGCAGGGATTCCCGTGCTCGGTATCTGCTACGGCTTCCAGTTGATGATTCACGGCCTGGGCGGCACCGTCGAGCGGACCGGGGCAGGCGAATACGGCGCGGCGGTGCTCGATCGGCCTGACGGCGCAGGGACATTGCTCGCCGGGCTGCCTGAGCGGATGCGGGTGTGGATGTCGCACGGCGACACCGCCACGGTCGCGCCCGCCGGGTTCGCGGTCACCGCGAGCACGCCAGGCACGCCCGTGGCCGTGGCCGAGAACCCTGACCGCGGCCTCTACGGCATGCAGTTCCACCCGGAGGTCGGGCACACCGAGCACGGGATGGCCATGCTGCGGCACTTCCTGCAAGCTGCTGGCTGCCGAGCCGAGTGGACCACGTCGGGCATCATCGACGATCAGGTGGAACTGGTCAAGAGCACCGTGGGCGAAGGCCGGGCGATTTGCGGTCTTTCCGGCGGTGTTGACTCCGCCGTGGCAGCGGCCCTGGTGCAGCGGGCCATCGGCAGTCGTCTTACTTGCGTGTTCGTCGACCACGGGTTGCTAAGAAAAAATGAAGCGGAACAGGTGGAGCGAGATTTCGTCGCGGCCACCGGCGTGGACCTGGTCGTGGTGCGGGCACAGTCCGACTTCGCGGTCGCCCTGGCGGGCGTCACCGACCCGGAGAGCAAACGCAAGATCATCGGCCGGGAATTCATCAGGGCATTCGAGCGCACCGCGCGGGCTATCGCGGCCGGGCAGGAAGCGCCGGAATTCCTGGTGCAGGGGACACTTTACCCCGATGTCGTGGAATCCGGCGGCGGCAGGGGTACCGCCAACATCAAGTCGCACCACAACGTCGGCGGCTTGCCTGAGGACCTCGGGTTCAAGCTGGTCGAGCCGCTGCGGACGCTGTTCAAAGACGAGGTGCGCGCGATCGGCGCCCAGCTCGGCCTGCCGCCGCAGATCGTGTGGCGGCAGCCGTTCCCCGGTCCTGGACTGGCGATCAGGATCGTCGGTGAGGCCACCGCGGAGCGGTTGCGGATCGTGCGGGACGCCGACGCGATCGCGCGGGAAGAGCTCAGCTCGGCCGGTCTCGACCGGCAGATCTGGCAGTGCCCGGTAGTCCTGCTTGCCGACGTCAGGTCGGTCGGAGTGCAGGGCGATGGCCGCAGCTACGGTTACCCGATCGTGCTGCGCCCAGTGACCAGCGAGGACGCCATGACCGCCGACTGGGCGCGGCTGCCTGACGCCGTGCTGGCGCGCATCTCGACCAGGATCACCAACGAGGTGCCCGAGGTAAACCGGGTGGTACTCGACATCACCAGCAAACCGCCTGGCACCATCGAGTGGGAATAAGCCGGCTCAGGTGACCCGGGAGAGCGGCGGGGCCAGGCTTGAGTAGGTCCCGTCGGCCATGATGGTTCTCAGCCGGTCCATGGCGTCCCAGATATCAGTGAAGCGAGTGATCACGGCGGCCGGACCCAGCCTCAGCCGATCGGGCGTGCGGTAGTCACCGGTGACGCCGGCGGCGATGAGTGCCTGGCTGATCCGCCAGGCGTCCGGGTGACTGAGCGTGACATGTCCGCCGCGTCTGGCGTCGGCGCGGGGGGAGGCGAGGCTGAAACCGTGCGGTGCCAGCCACTGGTCTGCGAGGTAAATCAGGTAGCCGGTGAGGGTGACCGACTTGGCGCGCAGGCGTGCCATTCCGGCTTCGCCAAGCAGTTTGGTGCCCTCGGCGACGGCCACTGTGCCCAGGATCTGCGGCGTGCCGGTCGCGAAGTGCTCGATTCCTGGTACCGGGTCGTAGGCAGGCCCCATCGCGAACTGGTCGGCCTGGCCGAACCAGCCCCACACCGGCTGCCGCAGCCTGCTTTGGAGCCCGGTCCTGACATAGAGAATCGCGGGTGCTCCGGGGCCGGCGTTGACGTACTTGTAGGTGCAGCCGACCGCGAGGTCGGCGCCGCTCGCGTCGAGTTCGATCGGCACCGCGCCGATCGAGTGGCAAAGGTCCCACAGCATCAGCGCGCCGCAGTCGTGCACCAGGTCTGTGATCCTCGGCATGTCGGCGAGCGCGCCACTGCGGTAAGCGACGTGTGAAAGGCTGACCAGGGCGACGTCAGGTCCGAGCGCGCTGCGCAGTGCGTCCTCGCTGACGCCCTCGTCCAGGTCGGTGTGGATCATGCGCAGTTCGCAGCCGCGCTGAGCCGCGATCCCCTGAAGCACGTACCTGTCGGTAGGGAAGTTGTCGTCGTCGGTGATGATGACCCTGCGGCCAGGCTGGGCGTCGAGTGCCGCGTTCACCAGCTTGAAGAGGTTGACCGTGGTCGAGTCGCTGACCAGGGTCTGGCCTGGCGCGGCACCGACGAGGTGCTCGCCCACGAGGTCGCCGGTCTCGCGCGGGAGTCCGACCCAGTGGTCCCAGGAACTGACCAGGCCTGCGCCCCACTCCTGGCTTACGACTTCGGCGATCCTCGCCTGCGTGGCCAGCGGCAGCGGGCCGAGAGAGTTGCCGTCAAGGTAGATCTGGTTTCCGCCGGCCCTTGCAAAGCTGTCCCTGAACCTGGCCAGGGGGTCGGCGGCGTCGAGTTGTTCGGCATATGTCCGGTCGAGCGGCAATGCGGTAGTCACCAGCCAACGATAACTAGCCGCTCGTTCGCCACCAAGCCCCCGTCTGATGCTTGGTCAATGCCGGCGTAGCCGGCGGCGCCAGCCGATGATAATCACTGCGGTCACGCCTGCCAGGACGGGGAGTGACCGCTTGAGCACCGGAATCCCTGCCACTTTGAGCAGGTTAAGTGAATCGTCCTTGCGCCTGACCGGACGCCGCCGCGCCGTGGCCTTGACGGTCGCGTCGGCACCTGAAACCGTGCCCTGGCCATTCGACGCAGCCTTCGGCGCGGACGTGTCCTGGGTGTTCTTGTCGCCGGCGGCAGGCGTGGCCTGCGCTTCGCCGGCTGATGCCAGGGCCAGGCCGTGCTCGGCCAGCTTCGCCGTGATCTCGTCTAGTGACGCCGGGCCGATTCCGTCGAGCGCGAGCAGGTCTTCTGAGGTCTTCGCTGTCAGCTGGCTGGTGGTGGTGATGCCGTCCTTGTGCAGGACTGATACCGTCCGCGCGTTCAGGTGCAGGTCCTGGATCGGGAGGTCGGCTTGCCCGGCAGGGGAATCCGGTGCAGGTTCCGCCTCGCTCTCGGCGAGCATGGCGGCGAGGTTGTCGGCGAAGATGCCGATCAGCTTGCCGCCGACCTCGTTCATCACGCCCCGGCCGAACTGCGCTGGCTTGCCGGTCACGTTCATGGTCGTCTGCACGGTGACGCGAGTTTGCCTGCCGCTACCTTCGAGGAAAGAGCGGACCGTGGCGGACGCCGTGCCCGCACCCTTCGTTTCCTTGCCTGAGGCGTCCATCCTGATGACGCCCGCGGCCTGGTCTTTCTCGACGATCTCCGCCTTGCCGGTGTAGGTCATGCTGATCGGCCCCACCTTGACCTTTATCCGGCCGCTGATCACGTCGCCGTCGACCGAGTCGAGGGTGGCGCCAGGCATGCAGGGCGCCACCCTTTCGACGTCGAGCAGCACATCCCAGGCCCGCTCCATAGGGACCGGGACGGTGAATGAGTGCTCTAGTTCCATCTCGTTAAGCTCCCGCTCAGTAAACCAACGCTAAACCAACGCCGGAAGCGCGGTCGCGGATGTCTAATCCGCCGCCCGTGCCGCCGCAGCCAGTGCCCGGCCGGTCAGTACCCGCGCGAGGTGGCGCCGGTAGTCGGGCGCGCCGTGCAGGTCTGCCGGTGGTTCGGTTCCATCGGCCGCGCTCGCCGCAGCCGCGCTGAGCGCAGCACGGGTGGCCTGCGCCCCAGCGACAGCCGCCTCGGTGGCGGTCGCCCTGATCGGGACCGAGCCCATGTTCGTGAGCCCGACCCTGGCTTGCGTCACATGCCCGTTCGATCGCCTGGCCAATGCGGCCACGCCGACGATCGCCCAAGCCTGCGCGGTTCGGTGGAACTTCTCGTAACGATAACCCCACTCAGGTCCGAGCTTTGGCACCCGTACCCCGGTAAGGACCTCGTTGGGTGCGAGAGCCGTGGTCAGGTAGTCGATGAAGAACTCAGCGGCGGGGATTTCCCTGTCGCCGTCTGGGCCAGTGGCCGCCATCCTGGCTTCGAGTGCCAGCGCTACCGCAGGCAGGTCGCCCGCCGGGTCGCCGTGGGAAAGGGAGCCTCCGATGGTTCCCCTGTGGCGGACAGCAGGATCGGCCACGGTGCCCGCGGCCTGCGCAAGCAGGCCGCAGTGCTCGGCGATCAGCGCGTCGCGAGTGAGGTCGTAGTGAGTCGTGCCCGCGCCGATGAGCAGCGAGTCGCCCTCGTCGATGACCTCGCGAAGCTCGGCTACACCGCTGATGTCGACGAGCAGTTCAGGATAGGAAAGCCTGAGCCGCAGCAGCGGCAGCAGGCTCTGGCCGCCGGCGATGACCTTGGCGTCCTCGCCGGCGTTTTCCAGGGCGGCGACGGCGTCGTTCACCGTGGCCGCCTTGAAGTAGTCAAACTTCGCGGGAATCATGCCGCGCCTCCGGTCGTATTCGCTGCCTTCGCCGTCTCGATAGCCCGCCAGACTCGTTCCGGGGAGCACGGCATTGTCACGTCCCTTATCCCGAAGGGCCTCAGCGCATCGACGACCGCGTTCACCACGGCAGGCGTCGAGGCGATCGTGCCCGCTTCGCCTACGCCCTTGACGCCGAGACGGTTCGCGGCCGGGCTCTCGGTCCGGTCGGTGATGTAGGAAGGCAGGTCAGCCGCTGACGGCACCAGGTAGTCAGCGAACGTCGTGGTCAGCAGGTTGCCCGCGTCGTCGTAGACGGCCTCTTCGTAAAGGGCCTGGCCGATACCCTGGGCGATGCCGCCGTGTACCTGGCCGTCCACGATCAGCGGGTTCACTACCTTGCCGATATCGTCGACCGCCACGTACTTCCTGATCGAGACCATGCCGGTGTCGGTGTCCACCTCCACCGCGCACAGGTGCGTGCCGTGCGGGAAGGAGAAGTTCTCCGGGTCGTAGGTCGAGTCGGAATCGAGCGAGGGCTCGACCCCATCAGGCAGGTTGTGGGCGGCGAAAGTCGCCAGCGCGACTTCCTGGATCGAGACCACCTTGCCGCCGCCCACGCTGAACTTGCCGTGGCTGAACTCGACCGACTCGGGCGGGGCTTCGAGCATCGCCGAGGCGATGACCTTGGCCTTGGCGATCACCTTGTCGCAGGCGCCGACCACGGCCATGCCGCCTACCGCCAGCGACCTCGATCCGTAGGTGTCCATGCCCTTGGGCGACACCTGGGTATCGCCGTGCAGCACCCTGATGTGCTCGAAAGGCACGCCAAGCTGGTCGGCCACGATCTGGCTCCAGGCTGTCTCGTGACCTTGGCCGTGCGCGCTCGACCCGGTGACCACCTCGACCTTGCCTGTCGGCAGCATCCTGATCGACGCGCTTTCCCAGCCGCCCGCTCCGTAAGACAGCGAGCCGAGGACGCGGGAGGGCGCCAGACCGCACATCTCGGTGTAGGTGGAAACTCCGATCCCCAGCCTTACCGGGTCGTTCTCGCTGATCCTGCGTTCTTGCTCGGCCCTCAGTTCGTCGTAGCCGAGTAGTTCCCTGGCACGTGCCGTCGCCGCCTCATAGTTTCCCGAGTCGTAGGTCAGGCCGCAGATGGATGTGAAGGGAAATTCCTCGTGCTTGATCCAGTTGCGCTCGCGCACCTCTAGCGGATCGAGCTCGAGTTCGGCCGCCAGTTCGTCCATGATCCGCTCGATCCCGAACGTGGCCTCCGGCCGCCCGGCACCGCGGTAGGCGTCGGTGGGCATCTTGGTGGTGAAGACCCCGGTGCACTTGAACGAGTAAGCGTCCATCTTGTAGATGGCGGGGAACATGAACGCGCCGAGCAGCGGAACGCCTGGAGTGACAAGCATCAGGTAAGCGCCCATGTCGGCGAGCAGGTCGACCGACAGGCCCCTGATCCGGCCGTCGCTGTCCGCGGCGATCTTGATGCGCTGCCATTGGTCGCGGCCGTGGTGCACGGTCAGGTTGCCCTCGGTGCGTGACTCGGTCCACTTGACCGGCTTGCCGAGCTTGCGCGAGATCAGCACGGCGAGCACTTCTTCCGCCGTGACCTGAAGCTTGGACCCGAAGCCGCCGCCGACATCAGGGGCGATGACCCTGATGTCTTGTTCGGGTATGCCAAAGAAGGCCGCGAGCGCGAACCTGAGCACGTGCGGGATCTGGGTCGCCGACCACAGCGTCACCTGGTCGCCGTCCCAGGCGGAAACGACCGCCCTTGGCTCCATCGCGCATGGGATAAGCCGCTGCTGCCGGTAGTCGCGCTGGATCACGACCGGCGCGTTCGCGAACGCCGCGTCGAGATCTCCGGCGGCGAATACCCATTCGTAGCTCTTGTTGCCTGCCTCGTGCACCTTCGGCGAATCCTCCGCGAGTGCCTCACGCATGTCGAGTACCGGCGGGAGGTTCTCGTAGGTGACGTCCACTGCGGCCAGCGCGTCCGCCGCGGTATAGCGGTCCCTGGCGATCACCGCGGCTACCGCCTCGCCGACGTAGCGGACCTCGTCGACCGCCATCGGCGGGTGAGGCGGGATCACGATGTCCTCGGTCACCGGCCATGCGCACGGCAGGCTGCCCTGCTGATCGGCCAGGTCGGCGCCAGTGAACGCGGCCACGACGCCCGGCATCTTCAGCGCGCCGCTGACATCGACAGAAACGACCTTGGCGTGAGCGACCGGGCTGCGGACGAAGGCCATGTGCAGCATGCCCGGCAGCACGATATTGTCGGTCCAGTTGGTCTGGCCGGTGATGAGCCTGGCATCTTCCTTACGGCGACGGGCCCGGCCAAGCTCGGCGACCGGCGGTTCCTCGGTAACAGTCATCGGGCCGCTCCTGCCTGCGATGCGCTGCGGACAGCGCGGACGATGTGCTCATAGCCCGTGCACCGGCACAGGTTGCCTTCTAGTCCCTCGCGGATCTGCTCGTCGGTCGGGTTCGGGTTGTCCCGCAGCAGGTCGACGCTCGCGAGGATCATGCCAGGCGTGCAGTAACCGCACTGGAGCGCGTGCTCCTCGTGGAACGCGCGCTGAAGCGGATGCAACTCGCCGTCGGCCAGGCCTTCGATCGTGGTAATGTCCGCGCCGTCCGCCTGGACGGCGAGCACCGAGCAACTCTTGACGGACACGCCGTTCATCAGCACAGTGCATGCGCCGCAGTTGGACGTATCGCATCCAATGGGTGTACCGGTCTTCCCGAGCACATCTCTTAGATAGTGCACGAGCAGCAGCCTTGCCTCTACCTGGTCGACGTAGCTGACCCCGTCGACGGTCACCTTTATCTCGGTCATTCGCTGGCTCCTCAAAGACGGCTGATGCGCCTGATGCCAAACCTAGAACCGGCGTACCCCGTGGCACCAGTCCTCACTCGGTGCGGACTGGCCTGAGCGAGGTGGATGGCGGGGGTGGGGCGTAATTGATGGGGTCAGCTGGTGATCGCGTTGACCAGTGCGAAGCTGGCCAAGGCCGCCATCGCGATCGCGACCAGCCTGGTGATCAGACGGACAGGCAAGAACCTCGTGATCACCCGGCCGAAGGCGGCGACAATGGCAGCGACCGACCACAAGGCGAGCAGGCTGCCAAGGCCGACGGCCAGCGGGTCGTGGTATTTGGCGCCCAGATCCACGACCAGGATCTGGGTGAGGTCGCCGAACTCGGCGGCCAGAACCAGGCCGAAGCTCGTGGCGGCCACGCGGGTAAACGCGGGCGTGCCAGGCTCGCGGGCTTCCTTGCCAGCGCCTTCGCCGTGCGTGCGCAGCAGCAGCCAGGCGCAGGCCAGGAACAGCAAGGCGACTATCACCTCGAGCAGGCGATGCGGCAGCAGAGTGAGGAGGCTGCCGATGGTGAGCGCGAGGCCGACGTGCACGGTGAAGGCGGCGGCCGCGCCCGCAAAGACCGGGAGCGGCCGGTACCTGGTGGCGAGGGTCAGGCAGGCGAACGCCGTCTTGTCCGGCAGTTCGGCGGTGAAGACAAACGCGAAGCACAGGAGGCAGACGGAAAGGCTCAAGTGAGTTCCTTACCTGTCCTGGCCGCGTTAGGGCAGGCAGGCCTTCGGCGCGGCAGCTAGTAGCTGGCAGCCGAAGGTCTCGCTCGGCACCTTGAAAGGCGCCCCAGATCACCGGGCTCAGTTGAGCCGTGTTGACGATGGTCCTGGCGGGAGCTACTCCCCTTCGTTGGGCAAATGATAACGGACCGGCCGGAGACTTCCCCGTTCGCGGTACATCATCCGGTCTGTAGCACTTGGAACATCTCGGCCAGGCGCCCTTCCGCGAGTCCGCCGAGTTGTGCTGACCGGATTAGCCAGCCGCGGAGGAACTCCTCGAGGTTGTCCATGTGGCCGGTCTGGCTCTCATGAGCGCGCAGCGCCGCAACCTTCCTGCTGAACGTTTCCGTGACGTCCACGAAGCGCTCGGACTGCGGCCCTGCCATCATCCAGACCTCGCCCACCGTCCATGGCTGAAGACCCTCGTCGGCGAGTAGTTCAGGGAAGGCGAACTGATTCCTGGCGTCTGGGTAGACGGCGTCGAGCGCCGCGGAACCAACCGCGCGGTGATCGGGATGGCTGGCCGGCATGCGCGTGTAGTTGCGCTCGGGTGACTGGCAGAGCACCCGATCGGGCCTGACCTGCCTGATAACCCTGGCGAGGTCACGCCGCAGCCCGATCGTGGCCTCGACGCGGCCGTCTGGATAGCCAAGGAAACGCACGTCGTCAACGCCGACGCACTTAGCTGCGGCGGCTTGCTCGGCGCGCCTGAGCACGGCCATGTCGGCGCGGCTCACGGAAGGGTCGCTGCCGCCGGCGTCGCCGTCGGTGACCACGCAGTAGGTCACATCCAGGCCGGCGTCGGTCCAGGCAGCGACCGTTCCTGCCGCTCCGAAGTCCACGTCGTCGGGATGCGCGGTGATTACCAGGACTCGTCTGATCTCGGTTTCTTCAGGCACGTCGCCTAGAACCCGGCTCAGTAAGGCGTCATTCCCTGCTTCGCGTGCCCTGCCGTTCAGTCCAGGGCGGACATGACGTGCTTGACCCTGGTGTAGTCCTCGAACCCGTACATCGACAGGTCCTTGCCGTAGCCTGAGTGCTTGAATCCGCCGTGCGGCATCTCCGCGACCAGCGGGATGTGGGTGTTGATCCAGACGCAGCCGAAGTCAAGCAGTCGCGCCATGCGCATCGCACGGCCGTGATCGGTTGTCCAGACCGAAGACGCCAGGCCGTACTGCGTGCCGTTCGCCCACGCCAGGGCCTGCGCTTCGTCGGTGAACCGCTGGACGGTGATAACCGGGCCGAAGATCTCGTTCTGGATCACCTCGTCAGCCTGGCGCAGGCCGGTCACCACGCTCGGCTCGAAGAAGTAGCCGCGCGGGCCGGTTTGCCTGCCGCCGGTACGGACTTCCGCGTGGTCAGGCAGCCTGGCGATGAAACCGGCGACCCGGTCAAGCTGGCCGGCGTTGTTCAGCGGTCCGAAATCGGCTTCTATATCGGGTCCGCCAGTGGTCTGCGCCTCCGCCTGCTCCACCAGTGCGCTCACGAAGTCGTCGTGAATGCCTGGGCCGGCGATCACGCGAGTCGCGGCAGTGCAGTCCTGGCCCGCATTGAAGTAACCGGCGATCGCGATCGCCTCAGCCGCCTTGGCCGGGTCGGCGTCGTCGAACACGATGACCGGCGCCTTGCCGCCCAGTTCCAGGTGGACTCGCTTAAGGTCGGCGGCGGCCTCTACGGCCACTTCCTTGCCCGCTCGCACGCTGCCCGTGATCGAGACCATCCGGGGTACCGGGTGCGACACAAGGGCACGCCCGGTGTCCCTGTCACCGCAGATGACGTTGAAAACCCCGGCAGGCAAGTGCTCGCTCATGATCTCGGCCATCATCAAGGTCGTCACCGGCGTGGTGTCCGATGGCTTGAGCACGACGGTGTTGCCGGCCGCAAGCGCAGGAGCGAACTTCCACACCGCCATCATCATGGGGTAGTTCCATGGCGTGACCTGAGCGCAGACGCCAACGGGCTCACGCCTGATCATCGAGGTGAACCCGGCCATGTACTCACCCGCCGACCGGCCTTCGAGCATCCTGGCCGCAGCGGCGAAGAACCTGATCTGATCGACCATAGGCGGGATTTCCTCCGACATGGTGAGCCCGAGCGGCTTGCCGGTGTTCTCAGATTCCGCCGCGACCAGGTCAGCTGCCTTGGCCTCGATCGCGTCGGCGATCCGCAGCAACGCCAGGCTGCGCTCGGCCGGAGTCGCGTCCCGCCAGCCGTCAAACGCCTTCGACGCGGCGCTGAACGCCGCGTCGACATCGGCCTGTCCGCTCACCGGCGCGGTGGCGAACGCCTCGCCGGTAGCGGGGTTGATCAGATCAGCCCTGGTGTTGCTGGCCGGTTCCGCCCATTGGCCGCCGACAAAGTTACGCAGTTCTTTCATGACAGATCTCTTTCATGATGGTTTTCCCTATGCGGCGGGCGTTCGCTCGTCGACGGCCCAAGGCGAGCCGTAGTCGGTCAGCAGGTCAAGGAATGGCCGGGCAGGTAGCGCCTCAGGCCCGAGCACTCCGGCGCCTGCCCAGGCGCCTGAATCGATCAGCTCGAGCGCGACGACGGGGTTCACCGCGGTCTGCCAGACCACCGCCTGCGACCCGTACTCGGCCATCGACCACGCATTGTCGACCACGTGGTACAGGTAGACCTCACGCGGACGGCCGTCATTGCCGGTGCCGGTTACCCAGGTACCGGCGCAGGTGAGGCCGGACATCCTGGCACCAAGTTCGGCCGGGTCAGGCAGGCAAGCCGCGACGACATCGCGCGGTGAGACCTGCTGGCCTGCCACGCTCACCGGCTCGACCGCATCCAGGCCAAGCTTGTGCAGCGTGCGCAGCACGCCGATGAATTCCTCGCCCAGGCCGTACTTGAAGGTCACTCGGCCGGCGTTGATCCAGCGCGGAATGAGCAGTACTTCCTCATGCTCGACGTTGACGCACTCGACCGGGCCGATGCCGGCCGGGAAGTTGAAAGTCTCTGGTTCGCTGAACGGCGGCGTGGTGAACCAGCCGCGGTCCGCCTCCCAGACCACGGGCGGGTTCAGGCACTCTTCGATAGTGGTCCAGATGGAAAATGTGGGCGCGAAGTCGTAGCCGGCCACGACGAGGTTCGCGCCATCCCGCACGCCAATCTCGTTGATCTGGGAGAACATGGTGTCGGCCGCATGCCTGGCGAACACGTCTGACAGGCCAGGCTCGACTCCGATGCCGACTAGGGCCAGCCGTTCCCTGTCCTGCCAGGCGGACTCAAGCTCGAACTGCTCGTCACCGAGCTTGACGCCCGTGTCGCTGTGGGGCGCGTCTGGATGCGGCCGGGACAGCGACATCGCCATGTCCAGATAGTGGGTATCTGCCCCCAGGGCGGCGCGAAACAGGGGCATGACGAAGCGGGGATCGGTGGCATTCATCAAGACGTCCGCTGACACGGCGGTGAGTAGTTCCTCGACCGCGCCCTCGTCCCGCGCGTCGAGTCGCACCGCGGTGAAGCGGTCGCTCGCGGCGGCCGCTCGCTCCGCTCGCCTGAGGTCGTAGTCGGCGACCACGACCTCAGCGAACGGGCGCCTGGCCGCTATCCGCGCGAACGCTGTGCCTACCCCGCCGGCTCCGACAAGCAGTATCCGCATAGAGGCGATCCTAGTCCCAGGCCGGACTCCACTCACGAGACCGGTCGCGTCTCTAGCTTTTTGCCACTGAAATCGTTGAGAATAAGTGCAAGGCATGCCGTATCGGATGGTGTAGGCAAGCCGCCTTCAGCGGGTATGTAGTCAGGCAGGCCGTGGCGCGCGGCCGCCATAGGAGGCGTGACACATGGCGTCTGTAAACCAGGCCGAGCCGACCGAGTCCTCGGTAGACAAAGGTCTCAAGTCCGGCGCACTCGGACTGATCTCTTCCGTTGTGATGGGCGTCGCCTCTACTGCGCCCGCTTACAGTCTCGCGGCGACGCTCGGCTTCGTCGTGGTCGTCGTCGGCTTCCACGCGCCGATCGTCTCTGTGCTCGCCTTCGTGCCGATGTTGCTCTGTTCCATCGGCTATAGCGAGTTGAACAAGGCGGACCCAGACTGCGGCACCACATTCACCTGGGGCGCGCGCGCGTTCGGGCCGAAGACCGGCTGGGCCGGCGGCTGGGCGATCGTGGCTGCCGACATCCTGGTCATGGCGAGCCTGGCGCAAGTCGCTGGCCAGTATGTCTTTCTGCTCTTCGGGGCGCACGGCATCGGCTCTAATCCCGCGAGCGGCTGGGTGCTTCTCGTCGGCATCTTGTGGATCGTCGCGATGACTTACATCTGTTATCGCGGCATCGAGGTCTCAGCCAACTTCCAGAAGGTGCTGCTGTCGATCGAACTGGTCATGCTGCTCGTGCTTTCCGTCACCGCACTAGCCAAGGTCCTGAGCGGGCATCACCCCGCTGAGTCGGTGCAGCCGAATGCGGCCTGGCTCAACCCCTTCGGCGTCACCTCCTTTTCCGCGTTCATCGGCGGCCTGACGCTGATGCTCTTCATCTACTGGGGCTGGGATACCGCGGTCTCGGTCAACGAGGAGACGGCCAACAAGGCCAAGACGCCCGGGCAGGCGGCGATCATCTCGACGGTCCTGCTGCTCGTGACCTATGCGCTGGTGATCTTCGCGGTGCTCGCCTTCGCCGGTATCGGGACCAAGGGAATCGGCCTGCAGAATCCGAGCAACTCAAGTGACGTGCTTTCCGTGCTCGGCGGCGCGATCTTCGGTACGTCGGGCTTCGGCACATTCTTGTCCAGGCTGCTGGTCCTGATGGTGCTAAGCTCGGCCGCCGCCTCCACCCAGACGACGATCCTGCCGACCGCGCGGACCACGTTGTCCATGGCGGCATACCGGGCGATTCCGCAGGTCTTCGCGAAAATGCACCCGAAGTACCTCACGCCGACGGTTTCCACGCTGGTCATGGGAGGGATCTCGATCCTCCTCTACATCCCGATGAACTACATCTCGGGCGGCAACGTGATCCCCGATGCGGTGACCGCCATCGGGCTCTACATCGCGTTTTATTACGGCCTCACTGCCCTGTCTTGCGTCTGGTACTACCGCCAGACATTGCTTCACAGCCAGCGAACCCTTTGGATGCAGGGCATTTTGCCGTTGGCCGGCGCTCTGATCATGTGGTTCGCCGGCGGGTGGAGTCTTTGGGAGGACTGGGACGTAGCCGTCGGGCAGCCGTTCACGCAGTGGAAGATGCCAGGCACCGGCTGGATTATCGGCGGCCCTTTCATCATCGCGTTCCTGGCGGCCCTCGTTGGCGTGGTCGGCTTCCTTATCATGCGCTTCAGCGCACCCGCCTACTTCCGCAAGGAGACGCTCACCAGGTCCACGCCAACCTTGGTACCTGACACGGACTGAACCCGCCGTTGCCTGGGCGGCAATAGCGACAAGCGCCCGTGCTGTCGGTATGAGCGCCTAGGGTTAGTCGGGTGACGATGATGGCGGCTGACTCCCTTCTCGGCGGACTTAACCCACAGCAGCGGGCGGCGGTGCTGCACGAGGGGGGGCCGCTGCTCATCGTGGCGGGTGCAGGTTCAGGCAAGACCAGGGTGCTGACGCACAGGATCGCCTACCTGGTCGCCGAGCGCGAGGTGGCGCCGTCAGAGATACTCGCGATCACCTTCACTAACAAGGCGGCCGGCGAGATGGCCGCGCGCGCCCAGTCGCTCACCGGCTCGCAGGCACGCGGCATGTGGCTGCTGACCTTCCACTCGGCGTGCGTGCGGATACTGCGCCGCGAGGCGCAGCGGTTCGGTTATCCGTCCTCGTTCACGATCTACGACGCCGCGGACTCCGAGCGGCTCATGGCCCTGGTCTGCCGCGAGCTTGACCTTGACCCTAAGTACCACCCGGCGAAGGCCATGTCAGGCCGGGTGTCGACGCTCAAGAACGAGTTGCTCGACTACGAGACGGCGGCCGCCAGGGCCAGTGGTTACCGTGAGAAGGCGCTCGCCGAGGCCTACGGCGAATACCAGCGGCGCCTGGTCGCGGCGGGCGCCATGGATTTCGACGACCTGATCATGGTCACGGTCAACTTGCTCCAGGCATTCCCTGACATGGCCGCTTACTACAGGAAGAAGTTCAGGCAGGTGCTCGTCGACGAGTACCAAGACACTAACCATGCACAGTATGTCCTGGTCAGGGAGCTGGTCGGCGGCGGTCATTCGACGCAGCTTTCCGGTGATGACTTCCTGCCCCCGGCCGAGCTTTGCGTGGTCGGCGACGCCGACCAGTCGATCTACGCATTCCGCGGCGCGACAATCAGGAACATCACCGAGTTCGAGCGCGACTTTCCTGGCGCGACGGTGATCCTGCTTGAGCAGAACTACCGGTCGACTCAGAACATCCTGGCCGCCGCGAACGCGGTAGTGTCAAGGAATACCGGCCGGATGCCGAAGAACCTCTGGTCTGACGCGGGCGACGGGCCGCCGATCGTCGGCTACGTGGCCGACAGCGAGCACGACGAGGCCGCCTTCGTCACTGAGGAAGTTGATCGCCTCACCGACGCCGGGGACGCGGTTCCCGGTGACGTGGCCGTGTTTTACCGCACCAACGCTCAGTCGCGCGTGTTCGAGGAAGTCTTCATCAGGGCCGGGCTGCCGTACAAGGTGGTCGGCGGTGTCCGCTTCTACGAGCGCCGCGAGGTCCGTGACCTGCTCGCCTACCTTCGCCTCATCGCGAACCCTGCCGACGAGATCTCGCTGCGACGTGTCATCAACGTGCCAAGGCGCGGCATCGGGGACCGTGCGCTCGAGTACGTCGCCTCAGCGGCGGCGAGCCGCCGGGTCAGTTTCGCCGAGGCGCTCGCCAGCCCGGCCGAGGTGCCGGGAATGCCGTCGCGGTCGGCCAAGGCGATCGAAGTCTTCAACGAGATGATCGCCGAGTTCAGGGACTCGGCCAGCGCGGGCGTGCCGGTTGGCGACATCGCCGAGGCGGTACTCGACCGCACCGGGTATATCGGCGACCTTGAGGCGTCAGCCGACCTTCAGGATGCCGGCCGGGCGGAAAACGTGAACGAACTGGTGTCGGTCGCTCGCGAGTTCGACAAGAACATCGGCGGTGGCCTGGCCGCCTTCCTCGAGCAGGTGTCCCTGGTCGCTGACGCCGACGAGATCCCCGCAGGTACCGACCGGGGCGGAATGGTCACGCTGATGACCTTGCACACCGCCAAGGGCCTGGAATTTCCTGTCGTGTTCCTTACCGGCATGGAGGAAAACGTCTTCCCGCACGAGCGCGCGATCAACGACGACCGCGAGCTTGAAGAAGAGCGCAGGCTCGCCTACGTCGGCATCACCAGGGCGCGCGAGCGCCTGTACCTGACCCGCGCCGTCGCCCGCGCCTGGTGGGGCCGCCCCGCGTACCACAAGCAGTCCAGGTTCCTGACGGAGATACCTGCAGCCCTCGTTGACTGGCGCAGGGACGAGTCCGCCGCGGTCTCGATGCTGACCCCGGCCTCAGAGCGCCTGGCGCGAAGGCCAGGCGTCATGGCCGCAGGTAACCGGCCAGTTCCCTCGCTCAAGCCAGGCGACCTGGTCAACCACGACAGCTACGGTCTTGGCCGGGTCCTTTCCGTCGAAGGCAGGGGCGACGATCCGGAAGCGAAGGTCGACTTCGGCGAAGAGTACGGCGTCAAGCACCTGCTGCTGCGCTACGCCCCGGTGGAAAAGCTGTAACCCGGCTGTGCTACCTCCCGCCCCCGCCACTGCGCTGAACGCGGACTTGCGTCGCCGGCAGGTAGCCTGCCAGCGAAGGGCTCGCTGGCGGAAGGGTACGCAGACATGAGCAAGATTCGGGTCATCATCGCCAAGCCTGGCTTGGACGGGCATGATCGCGGGGCCAAGGTGGTGGCGCGAGCGCTGCGCGATGCCGGGGTCGAGGTCATCTATACGGGGTTGCATCAGGCTCCCGAGCAGATCGTGGCCGCCGCGTTGCAGGAGGACGCGGATGCGATCGGGCTGTCGATCCTGTCGGGGGCGCATATGACTCAGTTCGCGCGGGTGCTGGAGTTGCTGAGGGAGCAGAACGCGAGCGACATCGTGGTGTTCGGCGGCGGGATCATTCCCGACGCTGACGTGACCGAGCTTGAGCTGATGGGCGTGGCGAAGATCTTCACGCCCGGTGCGTCCACGCAGGAGATCATCGACTGGGTGCGTTCGGCGCTCGGCGAGAAGGCGGAAAGCCGGGCCGGCTGACTCGCGCCGCGGTCCCGGCCCGCTAGGCTCAGGCTTGCGCCGCATACCCCCTGCGTGCCAGTGGGTGCCACTGTGGAAGCAAACACCGGCGCCATCGCGAATCTGTGAGTAATTCAGTCAAGAACGGACGCTGACGTGGATCTGTTCGAGCATGAGGCTAAAGAGCTTTTCGCCGAGTACGGCGTGCCTGTGCAGCCTGGCAAGGTCGCCTATACGGCGCAGGAGGCCCGTGATATCGCGGCCGAGTTCGCGGCGGGCGGGCATCCGCTTGTCGTGATCAAGGCCCAGGTCAAGACGGGTGGCCGGGGCAAGGCCGGCGGAGTGAAGCTGGCTAACGGGCCAGGCGAGGCCTATGACAAGGCCGGCGCGATTCTCGGCATGGACATCAAGGGCCACACGGTGCACAAGGTGCTCGTCGCCGAGGCCTACGACATCGACCAGGAGTACTACCTGTCCTTCCTGGTGGACCGGGCCGGGCGGCAGTTTATGTCGATCTGCTCGGTGCAAGGCGGCGTGGAGATCGAGGAAGTCGCGCACACCAGCCCAGAGGCGGTCGCCCGGATCGGCATCGACCCGCTGACCGGCGTCGACCGGGCCAACGCGGCGGAGATCGTCGCGGCGGGCAAGCTTCCGCCCGAGGCGGTCGAAGGCGCCGTCGAACTGGCGACGCGGCTGTGGGCGGTGTTCACCGACGAGGATGCCACGCTGGTCGAGGTCAACCCGCTGGCGCTGACCACAGACGGCCGGGTCGTCGCGCTCGACGGCAAAGTCAGCCTGGACGACAATGCGGCATTCCGGCAGGAGCACGCGAGGTTCGCTGACCCGACGGCGACCGACCCGATTGAGGCCAGGGCCAAGGAGAAGCATCTTAACTACGTCAAGCTGGAGGGCCAGGTCGGCATCATCGGCAACGGCGCCGGCCTGGTCATGTCGACGCTCGACGTGGTTGCCTATGCGGGCGAGGAGTTCGGCGGCATGCGGCCGGCCAACTTCCTCGACATCGGCGGCGGTGCCTCGGCCGAGGTCATGGCCAATGGCCTGGAGATCGTGCTTTCCGACCCGTCAGTCAGGTCGGTGTTCGTCAACGTGTTCGGCGGAATCACTTCGTGCGACGCGGTCGCCAACGGCATCGTGTCGGCGATCGGGCTGCTCGCCGAACGTGGCGAGCAGGTCAGCCGGCCGATCGTGGTCCGGCTCGACGGCAACAACGCCGCCGAGGGCAGGCGGATACTCAGCGAGGCGAACATCGGGGTCGTGGAGCAGGTAGCGACCATGGACGACGCGGCCCGCCGGGCCGCGGAACTGGCCAGCCTGGCCGCGACGGGAGCATGAGATGGCAATCTTCCTGACCGGCGAGAGCCGGGTCATCATCGCGGGCATCACCGGCTCGGAGGGCCGCAAGCACGGCGCCAGGATGATCGCTGCGGGCACCAGGGTGGTCGGTGGCACCAACCCGCGCAAGGCCGGGCAGACCGTGGACCTTGGCGGGACTGGCGTACCGGTGTTCGGCACGGTTGCGGATGCCATGGCGGAGACAGGGGCGGACGTCTCGGTCGTCTTCGTCCCAGAGCAGGGAACCAAGGCCGCGGTGATCGAGGCAGTCGACGCGGCGATGCCGCTGGTCATCGTGATCACCGAGGGCATTCCCGTGCACGACACAGCCGAGTTCTGGGCCTATGCCAGCGACCGCGGCAATGTGACCAGGATTGTCGGGCCTAACTGCCCTGGCATTGCCTCGCCTGGCAAGTCGAACGCCGGCATCATTCCTGCGGACATCACTACCGAGGGCAGGATCGGCCTGGTGTCGAAGTCGGGCACCTTGACCTATCAGATGATGTACGAGCTGCGGGACATCGGTTTCTCTACCGCGGTGGGCATTGGTGGTGACCCGATCATCGGTACCACTCACATCGATTGCCTGGCCGCCTTCCAGGACGACCCGGAGACCGACGCAATCGTCATGATCGGCGAGATCGGCGGCGACGCAGAAGAGCGGGCGGCGGCTTTCATCGAGGCCAACGTGTCAAAGCCGGTCGTCGCCTATGTGGCCGGGTTCACCGCGCCGGAAGGCAAGACCATGGGTCACGCCGGCGCGATCATCTCAGGTTCGGCAGGCACGGCGCAGGCCAAGAAGGAAGCGCTGGAAAAGGTCGGCGTCAAGGTCGGGCGCACCCCGAGCGGCACGGCACAGCTAGTCAGGGAACTGATGCGCGGCTAAGGCCGGCGCGCCTCCACCGGCTTACCGCCGCCGGTTGTCAGTGTGGGGTGTTGTGACGACTTCAGCCGTTCGCACCCCCGTCGCCGAGCCGGACGAGGAAGGCCAGGGCACCGCGGGCAGCGGGAGCCCTGGCCTGTTCAGGTCGCTCCGCATGGCTGCGGTCCGCGCCGCCTGCACCGCGGCAGGTGTTGGCCTCGCCGCGATGACGATCCTCGTGGTCGTTGGCTGGATCGCCGCGCCGCATCCCGGCACAGGCCTGGGCGGCGTGCTTAAGACGGCTGCGGTGCTCTGGCTGGTCGCTCACCATGTCGGCGTGCAGGTCCAGGGCGCCGGGCGGATCGGCATGCTGCCGCTCGGCCTGGTGGTCGTCCCTGGCTGGCTGCTCTGGTGGGCCGGGCGTTCGCTTGCCAAGGGGCACGAACTGACCGGTGCCAGGCAGGTTGCCTCGGCCGCGATGTGGGTCGCGGTCCCCTACGCGCTGATCGCCGGAGTACTCGCCGTAGTCGGCCGGACCTCGTTCGCGCGGGCCTCGCTGCCGCAGGCGGTTCTCGCGGGATTCGTCGTCGCGTTCGTGGCGACCTGGCTTGGCGCGGTCAGGGGGGTGGCATCATGGCCGACGCTGGCGGCGTCGATGACGGCGAGGTCCCGCTCGGTACTTGCCGCCGCGGCCGGGTCGGTAGCCGTGCTTGCCGCAGCCGGCTTCCTCGCTACCGCGATCGCGCTCGCCAATCACCAGCACCAGTTCAGTGTCCTGTACAACCAGCTCAGCCCGGGGCTGGTCGGCACCTTGCTGCTCCTGCTTGCCCAACTCGCCTACCTGCCCAATGCGATGCTGTGGGCCATCGCCTATCTCCTCGGACCAGGATTCGCGGTCGGTGCGGGCACCGTGGTTTCTCCGACGGGCTCCGTGCTCGGCCAGGTGCCCGCCTTCCCGCTGCTCGCGGCACTGCCAGGCGCACCGCATGCCGCTGGGCCTAGTTGGCTGACCGCTACCGAACTGGCTATTCCCTACCTCGCCGGCGCCTTCGGCGGCTTGCTCGTCGTGCGGCTGGCGCCTGCGCTCCCGGTCGACACCGCAGCCAGCTGGGCCTTCGGCAGCGGCGTGGTCGGCGGGCTGACGCTTGGCCTGCTTGCGGCGTTCGCCGGCGGGCCGCTTGGGAACGGGCGGCTGGCGGAGGTCGGCCCGTCCGCATGGCAGGTGGCCGTGGTTGGCGCGCTCGAACTCGGGATCGCATCGGCGGTGAGCGCCGGCCTGGCCAGCTGGGTTCGTGGCGGTGCCAGAAGGCCCAACTTCCCCGCTCCCTTGCCACCACGACCGCGTGCTAGTCCCGGACCTGTGCCGGGCAGCCAGGACACGGGGCATGTGATCTTTCTCGACCGCTGGGCTGCCGACCATGACGCAGACCAGGACCCCCGGTCCGCCAGGCCCTCGCCTTCCGGGCCATCGACACTGCCCTGATGCCTAATGGCGGACCTAAGGCTTGAGAGATCTTGTCGCTTTTGTGGCATTAGCCGGCCAGTTGATCGACCTATAGAAGCTGTTCATGCAGGCTTTCTGCTGGGTTGAATTCTGTGCCTGGCTGAGGCAGTTCACGTAGTTGGTGAGCTGTGCAGGAAACACCAGGTACGTCACCAGTATCGGGACCGAGATCAGCATGCCGAGCACGCCGAGCACGATGCCGCCGATGGCGCCGCGCGGCCGGAAGGTGCCGGTCTTTCGCGCCTTGACCAGCGCGGAGATGCCGATCACACAGGCAGCCAAGCCGACAAGCGCGCTGAAGCCGAGTACGTAGACACCCTTGCGCAGGTCGGTGTTCAGGCCGAAAAGGGCGATCAGGCTGACCCCGCCGAGAACGAGCGCGGCGATCGCCCGCTGCCGCAGCTCCCGGTTCGGTACGCTCAGGCGCCGCTGGACGGCCGGGCGCTGCGCTGGCTGTTTCGCTGACGGCCAGCCACCCGGCTGCTGGCCGGCTTGACCCTGGTCGGCTTGACCCTGGCCGGAAAGCTGGCCAGGCGGCTGCCCGTATCGCGGGCCACCGGAAACGGGATCGCCATAGCCCTGGCCTGCCGCGGGCGGCGGTACTAGACCGGTCGGTGCGTCCAGGCCAGCCTCCCCTGGCGGCTCGGCGAAAAAGGGCCTTGGCCGACCGCTGTCGGCGTCGTGGCCAGGTTCAGTCGACTGGGTTGGGCTGCCGGGTGCAGCTGGCGGACTCATGTCGGCGGGCAGAGCCGTTCCTCCGTGGTGTAGTACACTCGCGAACAGGTTCACTTCTATTTCATCACTAAGTCGCAAGCACGGTGAACCACCTGAATGGGGTCCGGCCGGGCTAGTAAGTCACGCCAGATTACCGCTACTTACCGCTACTTGCCGCGCTGCGGCGGTTCGCGTTCGCTGGCGCCGGGCGGACCGCGTGCAGGCTGGTCGTGAACAGGCCGAGGCAAGGAGACTATCGACGGTGACCAGGCTGGCCATCAGCAGGGCGATCGTGAGCGTAGCTGACAAGACCGGGCTGGACGAACTCGCGGCCGCCTTGCACGAGGCCGGGGTCGAGATCGTGTCGACCGGCAGCACCTCGGCGGCGATCGCGGCAGCGGGCATTCCGGTGACGCAGGTCGAGCAGATAACCGGCTTTCCAGAATGCCTTGGCGGCCGGGTCAAGACGCTGCATCCTGCGGTGCACGCCGGACTGCTCGCTGACGTCGGCGATCCCGCGCACGCCGCCGTGCTCGCAGAACTTGGCATCGCGCCGTTTCAGCTGCTTGTGTCCAACCTTTACCCGTTCGAGCAGACGATAGCGGCCGGTGCGGGCAACGCCGAGGTCATCGAGCAGATCGATATCGGCGGCCCCGCGATGGTCAGGGCGGCGGCGAAGAACCACGCGAACGTGGCTGTGGTCACCAGCCCGCAGGCGTACGGGCAAGTGGTGCGGGCACTGGCGGCAGGCGGGTTCACGCTAGAAGAACGCCGCCGTCTCGCCGCTTGCGCCTACGCGCTGACCGCGAGCTATGACGCCGCTGTCGCCTCCTGGTTCGCCGCCAGCTACGTGCCAGATGAGGCAGCCGTCCAGACCGGCTGGCCGCAAGTGGCGGCGGCTTGCTTCACCAGGCAAGAGGTGCTGCGGTACGGGGAGAACCCGCATCAGGCGGCGGCGCTTTACGTGCCGGCGTCTAGTCGCGTGCCTGCCTCAGGCGGGATCGCGACCGCGGAACTGCTCAGCGGCAAGGCGATGTCTTACAACAACTACGTCGATGCAGATTCCGCCTGGCAGACCGCATGCGAATTCGACGAGCCATGCGTGGCGATCATGAAGCACTCGAATCCGTGCGGGATCGCGGTCGGCGCCGATATAGCCGAGGCGCACCGGCTGGCGCACGAATGCGATCCGGCCTCCGCCTTCGGCGGCGTGATTGCGGCGAACCGGCCGGTTACCGCCGCCCTGGCCGCGCAGATCGCGGCGGTCTTCACCGAGGTGATCGTCGCGCCCGGCTATGAGCCCGCCGCGCTGGAGATCTTGATGGCCAAGAAGAATCAGCGACTGCTGGTTTGCCCGGCGCCCGCCCGCGCGGTGGATGCCGCCGGTGCCGGAGGCCTGGCGCGGGCGGGGGTGGAGTGGCGTCAGGTGAGCGGCGGCCTGCTGATGCAGACCTCCGATCGGCTCGGCGAGCCTGGTGACCGTGCCGCTGGCTGGCGGCTTGCCGCCGGACCGGCCGCCGCCGCCGACGTGCTCGCCGATCTGGAGTTCGCGTGGCGGGCTTGCCGGTCGGTGAAATCTAACGCCATCTTGCTTGCGTCCGGACGTGCCTCGATCGGGATCGGAATGGGGCAGGTCAACCGGGTCGATGCGGCACGGCTTGCCGTCGCTCGTGCGGGTGCGCGGGCTGCGGGGTCCGTCGGGGCCAGCGACGCGTACTTCCCTTTTCCTGACGGGTTCCTCGTCTTGGCGGAGGCCGGAGTGCGAGCGGTCGCCGAACCTGGCGGTTCGGTACGAGACTCGCTGGTAATCGAGGCGGCGGAGGCCGCCGGGGTGAGCCTGTACTTCACCGGGGTACGGCACTTCTGGCACTGATCGGCCTGGATCGGAGTGTCCGGGGAAGCGAATCCTTGACAGGTCGCTGCGCGGGGCCAACGCCGTAACCCCCGCCGCGCCCGGCTTGCTACTAGCGAGTAACATATGGCGCTAGTACGCTGCGGGGACCCTAGATGCGGGTCGCGCGAAGCCGTTTGGCAGGCTTGCACTTGCTCGCGTGGCGTCGCTGCGCGTGATGCTTGCCGGGTTGGAAAACGTAGTTGGCAGGAGGTTGACCGCCGGTCATGAACATCGTCGTCTGCGTGAAGCAGGTGCCTGACACCTGGTCGGATCGCACGCTCAGGGCGTCGGATAACACGCTTGACCGTGCTGCCGCCGATGCGGAGATCAATGAACTCGACACCTACGCGATCGAGGAAGGCCTCAGGCTCGCAGAGGCGCATGGCGGCGAGGTGACCTTCGTTTCCATGGGTCCTGAGCGGGCGCTTGAGTCGATACGCAAGGCGCTGTCCATGGGTGGTGACAAGGCAGTGCACCTCGTCGATGACGCGTTGCACGGGTCTGACGCGCTGGGCACGTCGGCCGTGCTCGCCGCCGTTATCGGTCAGATCGGGTTTGACCTGGTCATACTCGGATCAGAGTCGACCGACGCCAGGACCGGCGTGCTGCCGGCCATGCTGGCCGAGCGTCTCGGCGTGCCGCAGCTCTCCTACGCGAGCAAGGTCGAGATCGACGGCACGACGATCACGATCAACCGCCAGGCCGACTATGGCTATGACCGGGTGGAGGCTACCTTGCCAGCGGTCGTGAGCGTGGTCGAGAAGATCAACGAACCGCGTTACCCCTCGTTCAAGGGGATCATGGCGTCGAAGAAGAAGCCCGTGCAAACCATGAGCGTGGCTGACACGGGCATTGACCAGGCGCAGGTTGGGCTAGATGGCGCGGCTTGCGAGGTAGTCACGTTCGCGAAGCGGCCGGCGAGGCAGGCGGGCACGGTCGTGGCCGACGAAGGCGCTGGCGGCACTAAGGCGGCTGACTTCCTGGTCAGCAGGAAATTCATCTGAAGGGCTGGGCTGCCGACAATGGCTGAGATCCTGGTACTCGCCGACCACGAAGGCGAAACGGTCAAGAAGGTCACGCTCGAGCTCGTCACCCTGGCACGCAGGTTCGGCGAAGCCGCTGTCGTGTGGACAGGGCAGGGCGGCGAGGCGGCGAAGGACAAACTGGCCGAGTACGGTGCGGCCAAGGTGTACATCGCCCAGGGCAGCGAGTATGACGACTACGTGGTAGCGCCCAAGGCCGAACTGCTTGCCTGGCTAGTCGGGCAGCGTAACCCTGCACTTGTGCTGTTGCCGAGCACCGCTGAGGGCAAGGAAGTCGGTGGCCGGCTCGCGGTCAAGACCGGCTCGGGCATCCTGACCGACGTGGTCGGGCTGTCCGATGACCTGACCGCCGAGCAGCTGATCTTCGGCGGTGCGATCAACGTCAGCTCCAAGGTCAGGACCGGTTCGCCGATAATCGCAATCCGGCCGAATGCCATCGTTCCCGAGCCAGCCGCCGGCGCGGCCGTCGTCGAGCCCGTCGACATCACGATCAGTGATCAGGCCAGGCAGGCCAGGGTGCTCGAGCGAGTCGTGCAGCAGCGCGGTGCCAGGCCAGAGCTGACTGAGGCGTCGATTGTGGTTTCCGGCGGCCGCGGCGTCGGCTCGGCCGACAACATGGCGCTGATCGAGAAGCTGGCCGACTCGCTCGGCGCGGCTGTCGGTGCGTCGCGAGCGGTCACCGACGCCGGCTGGTATCCGCACCAGTTCCAGGTCGGCCAGACCGGCAAGACGGTATCTCCTCAGCTCTACGTCGCCGTCGGAATTTCCGGCGCGATTCAGCACCGGGCCGGCATGCAGACCTCGAAGACGATCATGGTCGTCAACAAGGATCCTGAGGCGCCGATCTTCGAACTGGCGGACTTCGGGGTGGTCGGTGACCTGTTCAAGGTCGTGCCTCAGCTTGTCGAAGAAATAGGCAAGCGCACCAGCTAGCTAGCGACTAGCCTGGAAGGCCCGGCGAACAGCGAGGTCGAAGCGGCCCGAGGCAGGCGGCTTGAGCGGAAGGCTCAAGTGTCGTAGCGGGCCGTTAGGCTGGTAGAACTATGGCGAATCTGGACTCCCTGGACGGCGGGCACGCGCCCGCCGTCCCGCATACGGTTGCGGCCCCATTGGACGGGTTCGAAGCACGGGAGCCGCTGCGCATGGCCAGGCTTGACGGCGCGGCGCGTCCAGAAGGGTCCTTGGTCTATCTCGATCACGCCGCGACCACGCCGATGCTGCCGCAGGCATTGCGCGCGGTGACGGCCGAACTGGCACTCAACGGCAACCCCTCCTCGCTGCACAACGCCGGGCGGCGGGCCAGGCGGGTGATCGAGGAGTCCCGTGAGCAGATCGCTCAGGTCTACGGTGCCAGGCCGAGCGAGGTGATCTTCACCAGCGGCGGCACCGAATCGGACAACCTCGCCGTCAAGGGGATCTACTGGGCGCGTCGCGCCGCAGACAGCCGTCGCACCAGGATTCTCGCCGCCGCCACCGAGCACCACGCCGTGCTTGACAGCGTCCGCTGGCTCGCCGAGCACGAGGGCGCCGAGGCCGACTGGCTCGGGGTGGACAATCTCGGCATCCTCAGCCCGGCTAGCCTGCGTGCCGCGATCGAGCGTGACCAGGACAGCGTGGCGCTGATCACCGTCATGTGGGCCAACAACGAGGTTGGCACGATCCAGCCGATCGCCGACCTCGCCGCGGTGGCGGCCGAGTACTCGATTCCGTTCCACAGCGATGCCGTGCAGGCGGCCGGGCAACTGCCGGTCAGCCTGGCAGAAAGCGGCGCGACCGCGCTCACGATCACCGCCCATAAGATCGGCGGCCCGGTCGGCGCCGGGGCGCTGCTGCTGGCCAGGGGTACCGAACCCGTGCCAGTGCTTCATGGCGGCGGCCAGGAACGCGACGTCCGCTCAGGCACTCTTGATACCGCCGCGATCGCCGGCTTCGCCGTCGCCGCGCAGTGGGCCGCCAGGCATCAGGCCGAGTACGCGGCCAGGATCGGCGCGCTCCGCGACGACCTGATCGCCAAGGTACGCGCTGCCGTGCCAGACGCGGTGCTCAACGGCCCGGAGCCTGGACCGCAGCGCCTCGCGGGCAACGCGCACTTTTCTTTTCCCTCCTGCGAAGGCGATGCCCTTTTGATGTTGCTGGACGCCAAGGGCATCGCCTGCTCGACCGGTTCGGCCTGCACCGCAGGCGTCGCCCAGCCCAGTCATGTGCTGCTCGCCATGGGTGCCGACCGGTCAAGGGCCAAGGGTTCCCTTCGGTTCTCACTCGGTCACACCAGCAACCAGGCAGACGTAGACGCACTGGCCGAGGTCATCGGCGAGGCCGTCGACCGCGCGAGGAGAGCGACCAGATGAGTCTTCGCGTCCTCGCGGCCATGTCGGGCGGGGTTGACTCTGCGGTGGCGGCCGCCCGCGCCGTCGACGCGGGCCACGAGGTGACCGGCATCCACCTGGCGCTGTCGGCCAACCCGAGTTCATACCGGTCGGGTGCCCGAGGCTGCTGCACCCTGGAAGACGCCAGGGACGCCCGCCGCGCCGCCGACGTGATCGGCATACCTTTCTACATCTGGGACATGGCCGAGCGATTCGCCGCCGACGTCGTCGACGACTTCGTCGCCGAGTACGCCGCGGGTAATACCCCCAATCCCTGCCTGCGCTGCAACGAGAAGATCAAGTTTGCGGCCGTGCTTGACCGGGCGGTTGCGCTCGGCTTCGACGCCGTCTGCACCGGCCACTACGCCAGGCTCGCGCCTGCCAAGGCGGGCGGGCACCCGCGCCTGGTCCGCAGCGTTGACCTCGCCAAGGACCAGTCTTACGTGCTTGCCGTCCTCACCGCCGCCCAGCTAAGCCGCGCCATGTTCCCGCTCGGCGGTACCGCCAAGGCAGAGGTAAGGTCCGAGGCGGCCCGCCGCGGCCTGGCCGTCGCCGATAAGCCGGACAGCCACGACGTGTGCTTCATCGCGGACGGCGACACCCGCGGTTTCCTGCGCGGGCGCCTTGGCGAGGCGCCAGGTCAGATCGTCGGCCATGACGGCCAGGTGCTTGGCGCCCATGACGGCAGTTACGGCTTCACCGTCGGCCAGCGCCGCGGCCTGGGCATTGGCGTCCCGGCCAGCGACGGCAGGCCGCGCTACGTGCTCGACATCGAGCCGGTCTCACGTACCGTCCTTGTCGGGCCGGCAGAAGCGCTCGACGTCGGTGAGATCACCGCAGTCAGGCCGGTCTGGACCGGCTGCGCGCCCCCGGCCGACCCGATCGAGGCCGACGTCCAGTTGCGGGCGCATGGCGAGGTCCACCGCGCCACCTGCTCGCAGTCAGGCGATCAGGTCGCCATCAGGCTGCACGCCACCGCGAGGGGCGTGGCCAAGGGCCAGGCGGCCGTACTCTACGCAGGAGACACGGTACTCGGCTCGGCGACCATTGCCGGCACGGTACGGGAGTCCGCCGTGGCGGCAGGCGGCTGACCGGCTCGCTGACGGTGCGCCTCGCTACGATGTCGGAGTGAATGCAGGGCTGAGTTCGAAAGCACGGCCGTTTCCCTGGCCTGCGGGTAGCGCCACCGGCGTCGGTTCGATGCCAGGCACCGACCCGCGTGAGTCGATCGCGATCGTGCTCGGCGAGTTGCCCGAGCTGCCTTACCTTCCCGAGTTGCCTGGTCGCGGGCCTGGCGCCGACCTGATCGGGCGGACCGCCAGCCTGCTTGTCGACCTGCCCGCGCAGACCACCCCGCGCGGATGGAAGCTGGCCAGCCGGCCAGGCCGCGATGCCGGCCGGGCAGCCAGTTACCTGTCCGCCGACCTCGACACGATGGAAGAGGCCGCCGAGGGCTTTTCCGGCACCTTCAAGATTCAGGCCTGCGGCCCATGGACGCTGGCGGCCAGCCTGGAGCTTAGCCGCAGCCTTGAGCCTGCCCTGACCGACGATGGCGCGGTCGCCGACCTGACCGGCTCGCTCGCCGAGGGCCTTGCGGCTCATGTCGGCGCTGTTCGGCACCGGCTGCCAGACGCCACTGTCCTGCTCCAGCTAGACGAGCCGATGCTCCCCGGCGTGCTCGCCGGATCGCTCTCCTCGGCGAGCGGCCTTTACCGGCTGCCGCCGGCCGAGCAGACGGTAGTCGCTGATGGCCTGCGCACCGTGATCGAGGCCGCAGGAGTGCCTGCCCTGGTGCATTGCTGCGCGCCGGGAATACCTTTCTTTGCCCTGCCAGCAGGCACCGTATCGGCCGTGTCATTCGATCTCAGCCTGCTGCGCAGGTCCGACGAGGACGCGTTCGGCACGGCGGTCGAATCGGGGATCGGAATGTTCGTCGGCGCGGTACCCGCCATGCCGGCGCCGCCGGCTGCCGGTTCCAGGCCGGCCACCGCCGGGCCTGGTCGTCAGGTTGCCGCGCCCGCGCCTGACCGGCTGGCGAGGGACACCGCTACCGCGGTGATAGGCCTCTGGCGGCGAATCGGGCTTCGCGCTGACCTGATCACCGAGCAGGTGGTCATCACCCCAGCCTGCGGCCTGGCCGGAGCACCGCCTGGCTACGCGCGTGCCGCGCTCGAGCGCTGCGCGGCGGCGGCGCGCTTCATTCCTGAGCTGATCGAGGAGGGCGTCAGGTGAGCGAAGCCGGCGAAACCGAGTTCGCCGAGGGCCTGGCGGCGCAGGACAGCGCGACCGCACGGGTGGCCCAGGCCGACGAGGAAGCCAAGCACCGGCACGCCGACCTCGCCGAGCAGGTCGCCGAGCACAATCACAGATACCACGTACTTGATTCCCCGGTGATCTCGGACGCCGAGTACGACCAGCTGGTCCGCGAGCTTCGCCAGCTTGAGGATCAGTATCCGGAGCTGCGCACCCCTGATTCGCCTACTCAGCAGGTCGGCGGTGACGTGGTCGCGGCAGGCTTCGCGCCGGTTACCCACCTTGAGCGCTTGTTCAGCCTGGACAACGCGTTCTCGGCCGCCGAACTCGACAACTGGTTCGCGCGGGCCGAACGGCTCGGCGGCACAGGCCCTTTCCTTTGCGAGCTGAAGATCGATGGCCTCGCGGTCGACCTGGTGTATGAAGACGGAGTGCTCGTCAGGGCCGCCACCAGAGGCGACGGCGTTACGGGCGAGGACGTCACCGCGAATGTCCGCACGATCGCCGCCGCCCCGGCCAGGCTGGCGGGCTCAGATTGGCCCGCTTTGCTCGAGGTGCGCGGTGAGGTCTTCTTGCCCGTGGCCGCGTTCCACGAGCTCAACGAGCGGCAAGCCGCCAGCGGCAAGCCGCCTTACGTGAACCCGCGTAACACTGCGGCAGGGTCACTGCGGCAAAAGGACCCTGCGGTCACCGCGACCAGGCCGCTCGACTTGATCCTGCACGGAGTCGGTGCCGTGACCGGCGAGCGGGCAGATCGCCCGGCGACGCAATCTGGCTGGTATGACCAGATGCGGGCCTGGGGATTGCCCGTCAGCCAGCTTTACCAGGTCAAAGAAGGCATCGACGGCGTACACGAGTACATCGCGCACTATGCCGAGCACCGGCACGACCCGCCCTACGAGATCGACGGCGTGGTAGTCAAGCTCGACCAGGTTGCCGTCCAGACGGCGCTCGGCTACACCAGCCGGGCACCGCGCTGGGCTATTGCCTACAAGTACCCGCCTGAGGAGGTGACGACCCGCCTGCTAGATATCAGGGTGAATGTCGGCCGCACCGGGCGGGTCACGCCGTTCGCGGTCATGACCCCGGTCAAGGTCAGCGGCTCCACGGTCGAACGGGCTACCTTGCATAACTCGGACGAGGTCAAGCGCAAGGGCGTGCTGATCGGCGACATGGTCGTGCTGCGCAAGGCAGGCGACGTCATCCCTGAGGTAGTCGGGCCGGTGCTTGACCTGCGCGAGGGCTCGGAGCGGGCATTCGAGTTCCCATCCGCCTGCCCGGCCTGCGGTACGGCTCTGGCCAAGGAGGCGACCGAGGTTGACTGGCGCTGCCCCAACGCCAGGTCATGCCCGGCCCAGCTTCGCGAGCGGCTGTTTCACATCGCCAGCCGCGGCGCCTTCGATATCGAGGTGCTCGGCTACGAGGCCGCGTCGGCACTGCTCGACAGCGGCCTGGTCGCCGACGAAGGCGACTTGTTCTCGCTGACCGCGGCCAAGCTGGCGGAGAGCCAGTTTTTCCTGACCATTAGCGGGACGCTGACCGCCAACGCGACGAGCCTGCTGCGTAACCTTGACGAGGCGAAAACACGGCCGTTGTGGCGGGTCCTCGTCGCGCTCTCGATCAGGCACGTTGGCCCGACTGCGGCGCGCGCGCTGGCTGCCGCGTTCGGCTCGGTCGACGCGATCGCCGCGGCGTCAGCGCAAACCCTCACCCTGGTCGACGAGGTAGGGCCGACGATCGCCGGCTCGATCATCGACTGGTTCGGGGTCGACTGGCACCACGCGATCGTCGAGAAATGGCGGAATGCCGGGGTCCGGCTTGCCGATCCTGGTTATCAGGGAAACGGGCCGGCGGCTGGCGGCGGGCCGCTGGCTGGCGTGACGGTCGTGCTCACCGGCACGCTGGCCGGTCGCACCAGGGACGAGGCAGCGGAAGCAATTACGGCACTCGGCGGCAAGGTGTCCAGTTCCGTCTCGAAGAAGACCAGCTTCGTAGTGGCTGGCGAGAGCCCCGGCTCCAAGCTCGACAAGGCCGAGTCGCTCGGAGTGCCCGTGCTCGACGAGGCCGGGCTTGACCTGCTGCTCAGCGACGGCCCCGATGCGGCGGCCGCGAGCGTGCCTGGTTAGCTGTTCCGCGATCCAGGCGCTGACTGAGTGTGACGGCTCATAGTCGGGCGGGGCCAGTTGCAGCCGATCGGGTAGTAACAGATAGTATGCGATTGGCTGCGTCAAGTGTAATTTTCCGGTAGCCTGACCGAAAGTGGATCACGCACCGGCTCCCCCCGGTTACTCCGGCGGCTCGTGAGGACACAATGAAAGACGAGGACGACACGCGGAACATCGCCCCGCGTATCGGCTCTCCGCTGTGGATTTACATGACCGCGATATCGGTCGTAGGCAGCGGCGTGCTCGGGCTAGCGCTGTTCCGCGTCAGCGGTATCAGCGAGCAAGCGCGGCATCCCATGTTCTGGGTGGTGGCCGGCCTGATCTTGTCTGGCGAGATCTGGCGGATCGCCACCTCAGGGCGGCCAAAGAGCGAATCGGCCGCGGCGGCTCGCGCGGTCACCGTCGGCGTGATGCTCTACTGGGGATTCCCTGCCGCCGTTCTCCTGCGGGCGACAGCGGTGATTATCGGAGGCGTAGCGCAGCGCCATACCCCGCAGCGGATCTTGTTCAATGCCGCGCAGCTTGCGATTTGTCTTGCGGCGGCGGGTGGGGCACTGCTCGCCCTGGGCTTCGACCCGATGCTGCCAGGTCACTCCTGGGCACCGGACAGGCCGCATTTCCTCGCGCTCCTAGCCGCCGCCGCGGCCTATTTCGCGGTCAACCTCGTGCTGGTGGGTACCGCCGTCGCGCTGCGCACCCGTGCTCCGCTCGCATCCGTGCTGCGCGCGAACGCGCGTTACCAGGCGGTGGCTTCCATCGTGCTCTTCGCGACCGCGCCGCTGGTCTCCGTCGCCATGGGGACGGGCTCAGCGCTGGTAGTCGCCTTGTTTGCCTTCCCGCTCGCGACCATCTACTTCAGCGCGGCGATGTCGGTGCGCAGCGAGCATCAGGCGAATCATGATGAGCTGACCGGCCTGGTAAACCGCAAGATGCTGGCCGGGCGCGGCAAGGAATTCCTGACCCGCGCATCCGCCGCCGGCACCAAGGCGGGCTTCCTGCTGGTCGATCTTGACCGTGCCACCGGGTTGAAGCAGGTCAACGACACCCTCGGGCACGCGGTAGGCGACCGGCTGCTCCAGATCGTCGCGCACCGGCTGTCGCATAGCGTGCGGCCAGGCGACGTAGTGGCCAGGCTGGGCGGCGACGAATTCGCGGTGCTGCTGCCTTCAGTCAGGGAGCCGGGTGTCGCCAGGGAAGTGGCTTCAAGACTGCGCGCCGCCCTGGCCGAGCCGGTGCGACTCGAGGCAATCACCTTCGAGATCAGGGCCAGTATCGGCATCGCCGTCTACCCGGACGATGCCAGCAGCTTCGAGCAGTTGATGCAGCGCGCCGACGTCGCGATGTACGTCGCGAAGGAACGCGGCAACGGCACCGAGCGCTACAAGCCTGACTATGACAGGAACTCCGCCGACCGGCTCGCGTTGCTCGGCGACTTGCGCGGCACCATCGCGCGCCGCGAGATCGAGTTGTACTTCCAGCCCAAGGTGCGCTTGTCCGATGGCCAGGTCATCGGCATGGAGGCACTCGCGCGCTGGCCGCATCCGCGCCGCGGCATCCTGGTCGCCGCCGATTTCGTTCCGCTGGCCGAGCAGTCGCACCTGATGAGCGAGTTGACCGAGCAGGTAGTCGACAAGGCGCTCGCTCAGGCGGCGCGCTGGTGGACCGACGGCTACGAGGTGCAAGTCTGCGTCAACCTCCCGGCCAGGGACTTGCTCGGTGATCACCTGCCCGACCTGGTCAGGCGTGCGCTGCGGCGGCATGGCCTGCCGCCGCACGCGCTGAGGCTGGACATTGACGAAGAACTGCTGGCTGGCCGGGCGGCCAAGGCCGCAGTGACGCTGCGAGGACTTGCCGACCTCGGGGTAGGTGTCAGCCTCGACGACTTCGGTAACGGCTACTCCACTTTGGCGCAGCTCACCAGCCTGGGAATCAGTGAGGTCAAGCTCGACGCCGCGCTGGTGCGCGGACTGCCAGATTCCCTTGATCACAACGTGACGGTGAGATCCCTGGTAATGCTCGCGCGCTCGCTCGGCATCCGCTCGATCGGCGAAGGCGTGGAATCTGGCGCCGCCGCTACCGCCCTGCGGGCGCTTGGCTGCGAAGGTGCCCAGGGATGGCACTTCGCAAGGCCGCTCAACGCGCGGCTCGCCCGTGAGTGGCTCGCGGATCACTATATGCACGACGCCGAGGAAGTGCTCGCCTGCGCAGACGCGGCCGAGCCGCTCCGCCAGGAACTGAAGGGTCCGCCGCTGCCCGAGTCTCAGGCGAGCCTGGCCGCGGCGGTCTGCCCGGCACAGGCGCCGCGGCCTGCCGTCGCCAGCTAGCAAGGGCCGGCTCGGGTGCTAGGGCGGCATCTGGCCTGGGAAGGAAAATGGTTCGCGGTGGCTACTAGGATTACGACGTGTCGATTACCCGCGACGAGGTGGCGCACCTCGCTAAGTTGTCAAGGCTGGCGCTCACGGAGGATGAGCTCGATCATTTCGCCGGTCAGCTTGACGTGATCATCGGTGCCGTGGCGAGGGTTCAAGAAGTAGCGGCGGCTGGCATCCCGCCCACTACGCACGCGGCTAACCTGGAGAATGTGTACAGAGACGACGTGATCGCACCGCCGCTCGATGCCGACCTCGTGCTCAGCCAGGCTCCGGCCGCGCAGGCGGCCAGGTTCCGCGTTCCCCGGATCCTGACGGAGGAGTGAGACGTGGCAGCCGCGGATGAACTGACCACCATGACCGCCGCGGAGATGGCAGCGGCGGTGGCTGCGGGAGAGGTCTCGGCGGTCGAGCTTACCCGTGCGCACCTTGACCGGATCGAGTTGACCGACGTCAAGGTCCGCGCCTTCCTGCACGTCGGCGCCGAGCCTGCCCTTGCCGCCGCACGCTCGGTTGACGAGCGGCGGGCGGCGGGTCGGCCGCTCGGGCCGCTCGCGGGGGTGCCACTGGCACTCAAGGACGTGTTCACCACCACCGACATGCCAACTACCTGCGGGTCGAAGATCCTGGCTGGCTGGCAGCCGCCCTACGACGCGACCTTGACCAGGCGGCTGAGGGACGCCGGGGTGGTCATACTTGGCAAGACCAACATGGACGAGTTCGCGATGGGCTCGTCGACGGAGAACTCGGCATTCGGCCCCTCGCGCAACCCCTGGGACCTGAACCTGGTACCTGGTGGCTCCTCGGGCGGTTCGGCTGCCGCGGTGGCCGCCTATCAGGCGCCGCTGGCCATCGGCACCGACACCGGCGGGTCGATCAGGCAACCTGGCGCGGTCTGCGGCATCGTCGGGGTCAAGCCGACCTACGGCGGCTCTTCCAGGTTCGGGCTCGTGGCCTTCGCCTCCTCGCTCGACACACCAGGGCCGCTGACCAGGACAGTGCTCGACGCCGCGCTGCTGCACGAGGCGATCTCCGGCCACGACCCTAACGACTCGACCTCGCTTGACGCCCCCGTGCCGCCGGTGGTCGCGGCAGCGCGTAACCCGGACGTGGCGGGCCTTCGAGTCGGCGTGGTCGCCGAACTGAGCGGCGACGGCTATGCCCCTGGCGTACTCACCAGGTTCAACGAGACCGTCGAACTGCTCGAGACCCTCGGCGCCAAGGTCACCGAGGTCTCCTGCCCGCATTTCACCTACGCGCTGCCCGCCTATTACCTCATCGCCCCGAGCGAGTGCTCGTCCAACCTGGCCAGGTTCGACGCCATGCGCTATGGCCTGCGGATCGGCGATGACGGCGTGGCAAGCGCGGAAGAGGTGATGAGCCTGACCCGGGCGACCGGATTCGGTGCCGAGGTCAAGCGCCGGATCATGCTCGGCACCTATGCCTTGTCCAGCGGCTACTACGACGCGTACTACGGCAAGGCGCAACAGGTCCGCACGCTCATCATCCGCGACTTCGAGGCCGCGTTCGAGCAGGTCGACGTGCTTGTCTCGCCGACGACACCGACCACGGCGTTCCCGATCGGCGAGCGGGCTGACGACCCGATGGCCATGTACCTTGCCGACCTGTGCACGATTCCCAGCGACCTGGCGGGAAATGCGGCGATTTCTGTGCCCTGCGGGCTCGCGCCGGAGAACGGGCTCCCTGTCGGGTTCCAGGTCATGGCGCCCGTGCTCGCCGACGACCGGCTCTACCGGGTGGCCGGCGCCGTCGAGGCCGCGCTTGACGCCAGGCGCGGCGCGTCGTTTCTGGCGCAGGCCCGCGGCTTGGCGGGCCTGGACGAGACAGCGGAGGCCGGACGATGACCGTGACAGTGCCTTATGACCTGGCCGTCGCCAGGTACGAGCCGGTGATCGGACTCGAGACGCATGTCGAGCTCGGCACGCTGACCAAGATGTTCTGCGGCAGCCCGGTGACCTTCGGTGCCGAGCCGAACTCGGCGGTATGTCCGGTCTGCCTTGGCCTTCCTGGCTCGCTGCCGGTGATCAACAAGACCGCTATCGAGTACACCATCAGGATCGGCCTGGCGCTGAACTGCTCGATAGCCACCTGGTGCCGGTTCGCGCGGAAGAACTACTTCTACCCGGATATGCCGAAGAACTTTCAGATCTCCCAGTACGACGAGCCGCTTTGCACGGATGGCTTCCTGAATATCGAGGTCGACGGCCAGGAATTCACGATCGGTATCGAGCGCGTGCACCTGGAGGAAGACACAGGCAAATCGCAGCACGTAGGCACCACCGGCCGGATCCACGGTGCCGACTACTCGCTGGTCGACTACAACCGGGCAGGCATCCCCTTGGTCGAGATCGTGACCAGGCCGGTACCAGGCACCGGGGCGCTCGCGCCAGCGGTCGCCAAGGCCTATGTGTCCGAACTGCGCGACCTGCTGCGCTCGCTCGCCGTCTCGGACGTCAGGATGGAGCAGGGCTCGCTGCGATGTGACGTTAACACCTCGATCGCCCCGGCAGGCAGCGGCGAATGGGGCACCAGGACCGAGACCAAGAACGTCAACTCGCTGCGGTCGGTCGAGCGCGCGGTGCGTTCTGAGATCGAGCGTCAGGCCGGGGTACTTGACGAGGGCGGCCGGGTCATTCAGGAGACAAGGCATTTCCACGAGGAAACCGGAAAAACAACTTCAGGTCGCAGCAAAGAAGAAGCCCAGGATTACCGTTACTTTCCTGAGCCTGACCTGGTGCCGGTGGCTCCTTCGCGTGAATGGGTGCAGGAGATCAGGGCAGCCCTGCCTGAGCTTCCCGCCGCCCGGAGGGTCAGGCTGCAAGCGGAATGGGGTCTTTCTGACCTCGACATGACCGCGCTGCGCAACGTGGACGCGCTCGACCTCGTGGCGGAAACCGTGGCAGCGGGCGCGGCACCTGACCAGGCGCGCAACTGGTGGCTGACCGAATTGTCCAGGCATGCGAACGACACCGGTGCCGAGCTCGCTGATCTCGCGATCACCGCTGAAGATGTCGCCGCCGTGATCGCGCTTGTGGCCGCTGGCCAGCTGAACAACAAGCTGGCCAGGCAAGTCGTCGACGGCGTGCTGGCCGGCGAGGGATCACCTGCGGAGGTCGTCGCGGCTCGCGGGCTCGCGGTCGTGACCGACACCAGCGTGCTTTCTGCTGCGGTGGACGACGCGATCGCCGCCAACCCCGACATCGCGGCCAAGATCGCTGACGGAAAGGTCGCGGCGGCCGGCGCCCTCGTCGGAGCGGTCATGAAGGCCACCAAAGGCCAGGCGGACGCTGCCAGCGTCCGCCAGCTCATACTCGAGCGCTGTGCCGCCAACTTAGCTGCCGCGTGGTCCCCGGCCGGAGGGACGAGTCGTCCCTTAACGACGTTACGGCGAATACTGAGCGACCTCTCAGCAGTTTGTCGTCGCACGTACGTCTTTCCTCAATCGAAGCGTGACCTGCCGGCCGTAGAGTCAGCCAAGGTCGCTCAGTTCTTCACGGAGCGGTATCCAGATTTCGGCGTGCCGCGACGCTGCCGCTCGCCGACGGTGGTAACGAGTGGCTGTAAAACCCAACGGCGGGGGCGCAGTCCGTTGGAATAGCTTGCCAGGCCAGGTTCAGGCATCGCCAGTGCCGGTGAATTTGTCGGAAAGCAGGAGATCATGGCGCGATCGAAGGCATACGAGGGCCGGGGATGAATCTCGCCACGCTGGCATGGTCCGCGACCTGGATCGTGCTTTCATGCCTGGCAGGCGCCAGATTCTGGCGATTGGCCGGCGCCGGTGAGCCATTGGCGGAAAATGGCTATGGTTTTCGGTGGCTGGCCGTTGCATCGCTAGGTTTTGGCGTCGCAGGTGCGCTCCAGCAGAATTTTGGTGGTTTGATCGGCGGGCCTCCGCCGCTGAGGCTGGCCGATCTTGTCGGATTGGCTGCGGTGCTCGCGCTGGTAATCGGCCTGGTACTGGTCACGGTTGGCCGCGACGGCAAGCACATTGAGGTACCGCCGAGCCGCTGGCGGATCACGCGGGAGGGCCTGCCGCGATTCTGGCCGCCGACAAGAGGGATGCTTGTCGACGCCGCGCTCTTCGCGGTTTCGATGTTCGCGATCTGCCTGGTGGTGACATTCGGGCCCGATTACGTTGCCTCCGGAACCGAACCTGGCGGATTCGCGCTTGACCTTATTCGGCCCGTTATCGAACTGGCGGCGCTCGGGCTCGTGCTGCCGCTCGTGCCGCGCAGCCCGAAGCTGGCCCTGATGCCAGTCCTCGCACTGGCTGCGGTGACGTTCGGCGACGTGCTCGCGGTCGCGCAGCGATCCGCCGATGCCTATCCGGGTACCGGCTCGCATGTGGCGCTCGCGGCCGGGCTCTGCCTTCTGGCCCTGACGTCCGTGTCCGCCGGAGCGGGCAGGGGGTGGCTGGCCGATGGCGGTCAGTCGCCGGTCGGTTCGCTGCGACGCGCCATGGCCTGGCTAGCCGGGGCCAGGATGGCAGGCCCGGCGGCCGCCTTGAGCGCCGCGGTGGTGATCGCGGCGCTGAGCATGTTCAGCCATCCGGTCGACATTCGGGCCGTGGCTGTCACCGGCGCTCTTGTGGTGGTGCTGATGGTGATCAGGCTGGCCTGGTTCACCACGCGGGCGGTCACCGTGACGGCGTCGGCGCACCTGTCCGACTGGGTGTTCCACTCGCTGGCCGACTCGACCAGCGACACCGTGCTTGTCTGCGATGACGGGGGACGGATCGAGTACGTCAGCCCGGCTGCGGCGCAGTTCGGTTACCGCAGGGAAGACCTGACCGGGACCTGCCTGAGCGACCTGGTGCATCCTGACGACCGGACGGCGGCTGTCCGCGCGGCCGCGGCCACGCTGCACGGCGGGTCAGGCACGGCTACGTTCAGCGGGCGAGTGAAGGCAGCGGACGGCTCCTGGCGGCAGGTAGGGGCGGCGCTGTCCCGCTACGGGTCGCCTGGTGAGCCGGCCGGGCTGCTCGTCGCCTGTCACGACGACAGCGAACTGGCGGCATTGCGCCGTGAGCTTACCCAGCTAACCTTCCACGACGGTGTCACCGGGCTGCCTAACCGTGCCTACCTTGAGGACAGGGTCAAGCAGTTCAGGCATCGAGAGCAGGAGAAGGTCGCCGCCATCTTGATCGGCCTGGACGAGGAGCCGCTGGTGGCCGACCTTGGCTCGCAGCCAGGGGAGAACCTCGTGCTCGCCCAGGCCGGCCGCCGGCTGCGGGCGGCGGTACCGCCTGAAGCGGTCGTGGCCCGCTGGGGTAGCGATCAGTTCGCGGTGCTGACCAGCGAGACCTCGCCGGACGCCGATCCCGTGCAGGCTGCCGAGCTGGCCGGAAGGCTGGCCGCCTTGGTGGCCGCCGAGCCGTTCAGCGTGGCTAACCGCGAGGTATGGATGACCGCCAGCATCGGGGTAGCCGCGAGCCGCGCGGCGCAGGCAGATCAGGTGCTTGGCCGAGCGCATGCGGCGATGCTCAAGGCCAGCCAGGCCGGTGGCGGCCGGGTCGAGGTGTTCAGCGTCGAGATGCACGACGCCGCGCTCAGACGCGGCCGCCTGGCCGGCCAGATTGGCGACGCCATCGCCGAGCACCAGCTGAGGATCGACTACCGGCCGGTTGCTGAGCTGGCGACCAAACTGGTAACCCGCGTCGAGGCGAGGCCGGCGTGGACAGTCGAGGACGGAGAGGTCTGCTGCGAGGAACTGCTCGCGGTTGCCGAGGACGCCGGCCAGGTGGCGCGGCTCGCTGACTGGTTGCTCAGACAGGCCGCCGGCCAGGTCGCCCGCTGGCGTAGGGAGCCAGGTGATCAGGCATTCGGCGGCGCCGGCCTTGGCCTGGCGATCAGCGTCACCGGCAGGCAGGTTGCGGCACCAGGGTTCGCGGTGTCGGTGCTTGGCGCGCTCGACGCGGCCGGGCTGCCGCCGCAGGCGCTGACGCTCCAGGTGGGCGAGCGTGCCCTGGTCGAGGCGCCGGCACCGGTAGCGGCCGAACTGGCGGAATTGCGCGGTACCGGTATCAAGCTGGCGATCGCGGATTTCGGTACCGGCTTCGCGTCGCTGAGCTACCTGAGGAAGCTCGCGATCGACGTGATCAGGATTGACGCCTCCTTCACGGCCGGGCTCGGCACCGACCCGACGCTCACTCTGCTCGGTTCTGCCGTCATCGGCCTCGGGCGCGATCTCGGCATCGAGATGATCGCCGACGGGGTCGACCGGCTCGAACAAGCCGAGTTGCTCAGGAAGCTCGGCTGCACGCTCGGGCAGGGCGCCTGGCTTAGCGACCATCGTTCATCTGATCAGGCAGGGTACCCGGCCTGCAGCAAGGCGAGCTGACCGCTAAGATCCGCGCATGGGGTGTGTCAGCGGTGTCGCGGTCATCGGAGTTGCTGGCCGTGACCTGCTTGCCCGCGATGGCGGGCGGGTTACGCGGAGCACGGCGCAAGCCGGCGACGATTTCGCCGTGCGAGTACCCGGCTAGGCGACGCCATCCGGGCTCCGGCAGCGACGCCAAGGCGGCTGCCGGCCGGGCCTGCGTACCGGAGGCGTGCCGCACTTGTTGAACAAGGTCATGATGGAAGGTGCGGGGCGTCAGCAGGGACGCCAGGCCGCTGCGGGTCACGCAATGGGGCTTGGCTCGCGCAAGGGAGGATTCTGCGATGAGTGGCGAGATAACTTTCGATCTGCTTACCTCCGACCGGTGCGTGCCCGATGCGGTACGAGCGGCGATGCTCGAGTCACCGGGGTTCGGTCAGGTATTCACCGACCACATGATCACCCTGCGCTGGTCGCAGGACCGGGGCTGGCATGACGGCAAGCTTCAGCCTTACGGCCCGCTGGTGCTCGACCCGGCCACCGCGGTCCTGCACTACTCACAGGAGATCTTCGAGGGCCTGAAGGCTTACCGGCAAGAGGCAGGGCCGATCGTGACGTTCAGGCCAGAGGCGAACGCGGCCAGGTTCGCCAAGTCGGCGGCTCGGATGGCCATGCCGCAGTTGCCGCAGGACGCGTTCGTGCGGGCGATCGAGATCCTGGTCACCCAGGACAAGGACTGGGTGCCGCACAGCACCTCCCAGAGTCTTTACCTGCGGCCCTTCATGATCGCCACCACGCCGGCGCTCGGCGTAGGCAAGCCGGCCAGTTCTTACCTGTTCGCGGTCATCGCCTCGCCTTCAGGCGCGGTGTTCACCGGCACCGGCGTTCGCGCGGTCAGCGTCTGGCTGGCGCAGGGTTACACCAGGGCGGCTCCTGGCGGCACCGGCGCGGTCAAGACGGGCGGTAACTACGCGGCGTCCTTCGCCGCCCAGCAGCAAGCCATCGACCAGGGCTGCGACCAGGTGGTCTGGCTCGACGCCGCCGAGCACCGCTGGGTCGAGGAAATGGGCGGGATGAACCTGTTCTTCGTGTACGGCTCTGGTTCTGACGCCAGGATCATGACGCCGCCGCTGACCGGGTCGCTGCTGCCGGGGATCACTCGTGGCTCGATCCTCAGGCTCGCCCCTGACCTTGGCATCCCGGCCGGCGAGGAGCCGATCTCGGTGGAGCAATGGCGGGACAGGTGCGCGGCGGGGGAGATCACCGAGGTGTTCGCCTGCGGGACGGCGGCAGTGATCACGCCGGTCGGCACGGTCAAGGGGACCGGCGGCGGATGGCAGATGGGCGACGGGCAGCCAGGTCAGGTAACGATGCGGCTGCGCGAGGAACTGCTCGGCATTCAGTTCGGACGACTGCCCGACCCGCACGGGTGGGTTCACAAGATCATCTGAGCTAGCCGGCGTCGTGTCGCCTGGCCGCAGGTCACGCCGTTAGGGTGTACGGATGGACGACAAGCAGATACTCGGGCACATTGACGAGCTCATCAAGACCGAGCGTGCGCTGCGGGGCAAGCTGGCCGCCGGCGAGCTAACCTCGGCCGAGGAAAACGCCGCGCTTGAGTCGGCGGAAGAGCAACTCGACAGGTACTGGGATTTGCTGCGGCAGCGCCGGGCCAGGCGTGAGTTCGGCGAGAACCCGGACGAGGCAAGGGAACGGCCGGCCGCCGAGGTCGAAGAGTACTGGCAGTAGCGGTGGCGGACCTGGCGGTCGATACGCTCTGGGCATGCGACTCGCGAGGTTTTCTCATGGCGGGGGTCAGCCAAGCTACGGACTAGTGCTCGATGCGGCCAAGGCTCAGGCGGCTGAGCAGGCAACCGGGGGCGGCGAAGGGACGCTTATCGTCGCCGAACTGGCCGGTCATCCGATCAGCGCAGGCGGCGCCAAGCTCACCGGCGCGTCCTATCCCCTGGCCGATGTGCGCCTGCTCACCCCGGTCGTCGGGAGCAGCAAGGTCGTATGCGTCGGCCGTAACTACGCCGACCATATTGAGGAGATGGGCACCCAGCGCCCGGCCGAGCCGATCATCTTCCTTAAGCCGTCGACGGCGGTGTGCGGGCCAGGCGACCCGATCAGGCGCCCGGTCGCGATCAGCGACCGGGTGGACTACGAGGGCGAACTAGCGGTGGTCATCGGCCGCATCAGCGCAGACGTTCCCGCCGAGCGCGCGGCCGAGGTCATCTTCGGCTACACCTGCGCGAACGACGTGACCGCGCGCGACCTTCAGGCTAAGGACGGACAGTGGACCAGGGCCAAGGGGTTCGACACGTTCTGCCCGCTCGGCCCGTGGGTGGAGACCGACATCGACCCGGCCGACCTGGCCCTGTCCACGACGCTCAACGGCGAGGTGAAGCAGCAGTCGAGAACCTCGCTCTTGCTGCATGACGTGCCAGCCCTGATCGCTTTCGTGTCCGCAGTGATGACGCTGCTGCCAGGAGACGTGCTCCTGACCGGCACGCCGGCCGGAGTAGGCCCGATGGGCAAGGGTGACGAGGTCGCTGTGACGATCGAGGGCATCGGCACGCTCACGAACCCGGTGGTCGATCGTGACTGAGACGTGATGGCGCAAGCCGGGCAAGTGAGTTGGTGGTAGCCACGCGCTTCAGCTAGACTTCACTGACGTGACCGAGTCCGGCAGGGCTCGGTTCCTTGGGGTATGGGGTAATTGGCAGCCCGACGGGTTCTGGCCCCGTTAGTCTAGGTTCGAGTCCTGGTACCCCAGCGACGTACCAAGTGCGCTAAAGTAACGCTGCTTGGTACGCAGTTCCTGGCCCCGTCGTCTAGCGGCCCAGGACGCCGCCCTCTCAAGGCGGTAGCGCCGGTTCAAATCCGGTCGGGGCTACTTAGGTAGGTGCAGGTCAAGGGCCTGGTTCTCGCGGTGCGAGGGCCGGGCCTTGATCATTTGTCCATCATTTGCCCGTGGGTTCGGACGTCACGGCGCGGCCCTGGGCGGCAGCAGATGGGTGGTCCTGGCCCACGCGAAGCTAGCCTGTGCGGGCCGGCGGCCTGCTTGGCCGTTCGCTAGAATGCCACCCTATCCATTGAAATTTCGGCGTCACGCCCGACCGCGGGTCGTGAACGCGTGTCGCCGTGGAGCGCAGGCATGGATGGTGGCGCGGACCGGCCGGCTGCGGCGCAAGCCAGTACAGCCGCCGGGAGAACGACTGACGGCGCTGCCCGGCTAGTCGGGCGGCGTGAGGCGCTGCGCGCCTTCGACGAGGCGCTTGACGCATCAGCGGCCGGCTTGTTCAGGTTCCTGCTGCTCGTCGGCGAGCCGGGCGCGGGCAAGACGCGGCTGCTGGGCGAGCTCGCTGGCGCGGCCGAGCGCGGCGGGCTGGCGACGCGGTGCGGGCGGGCCGCCGAGTTCGAGCAGGAAATGCCGTTCGCCGCGGTCATCGACGCGCTCGATGACCAGGTGGAAGCACTGCTGCCTGGTCTGGCCACCCGGCTTGGCCAGGAGACTTCCGCGCTGCTCGCCAGCGTGCTGCCCGCGCTGCGGACGGCCTTCCCCGCCCGGGTAGCCACGGCTGCGCCAGCTCTCGGCAGTGACCTGACTAGCAGGCTCCGGGTATACCGCGCGATGCGGCGGCTGCTTGAGGAACTGGCCGCGACCGACGGGCTGGTGCTGGTACTTGACGACGTGCACTGGGCCGACAGCGCTTCGGTCGAGTTGCTTGATCACCTGGTGCGGCATCCGCCTCGTGGCCGGGTGCTCATCGCGATCGCCTACCGCCCGGCGCAGGCCTGCGCTCGCCTCGCGGCCTTGCTCGGCTTCGCGGGCAGCCGAGGCCGCGAGGTGCCGGTCGGGCCGCTCACCCTGGATGAGGCCGGGGAGCTGCTCGGCCCGCACCTGAGCAGGACACGCTGCCAGGCGCTTTACCAGGCCAGCGGCGGTAACCCGTTCTACCTGGAGGCGCTGGCCAGAATGGACCCTGGGCCGCAGCTCACGCTCGATGACGCAGAAGGGACACAACTACCCCCTGAACTGCCGCCCGCGGTGCGAGCCGCGCTGCGACTCGAACTAGCTGGCCTGGCTCCGGTCTCGCTCCGGGTGGCGCAGGCCGCCGCAGTGGTCGCGGACGAGTTCGAGCCGAAACTGGCCGCGATCGCGGCCGAGGTCACCCAAGATGAGGCACTGACCGCCTTGAACGACATGGCCGCACGTGACATCGTCAGGCCCGCGTCGCCAGGGTGGCTGAGGTTCAGGCACCCGCTGGTGCGCCGCGCCGCCTACGATAGCGCCGCGCCTGGCTGGCGGTTTGGTGCCCATGCACGGATCGCGGCGCACCTGGCGCTGACCGGCGCGCCGGCGGCGCGCCGGGCGCATCACGTCGAGCGCTCGGCACCTTTCGGTGACCAGGCAGCCATCGCCACGCTGGTCGAGGCGGCCAGCGACGCGGCCGCGCAGGCTCCGGCGACCGCGGCGCACTGGCTTGAGGCGGCGCTGAAGATCATGCCGGTCGAGGCCGATGGCCGTGACCGCCAGCTTGATCTGCTGCTCGAGATCGCCAAGCTGCGGGCGGTCAGCGGCCAGCTGGTAGAGGGCCGTGAGGCGGCCCGTGAGGCGCTGCGGCGCCTGCCGTCAGGGGACTACGCCAGGCGCGCGCTGGCGGCCAGGTTCTGCGCGCTCGTCGAACGTCAGCTCGATCGCCCGCACGAGGCCAGGGCGATCTTGCTCAGTGAGCTGCGCCGTATCCCTGACCCGCAATCAGCGGTAGCCGTGCCGTTGCGGACCAGGCTGGTGGCCGAGAGCCTGATGCGCGGTGACGTGCGCGCGGCGCAGGCAGTGCTTGACCTCATGCCGGAAGGTCCCGATGCCGCCGAGTCCAGCGTCGCGGTCGCGATCGCGGCGCTCAGGCCACTGCCGGCCTATGCCCTCGGGCAGATAGCCGACGCGGCCCGTTTCATCGAGTCTGCTGGCCAGCTTGTTGCCGCCGCCTCCGATGACGAGCTTGCCGACTGGCTTGACGCCATAGCCTGGCTTTGCTGGACAGAAACGGTGATGGGCCGGTGCGGCAGCGCGCTAGCGCATTTCGACCGCGCGGTCGCCATCGCCCGCGCCACCGGACAGGGCTATATCATCAGCAATCTGCTGGCTGGTCAGGCTCAGGTACAGACCATGTTCGGCCGCCTGGCTGAGGCGTCTTCGGCCGCAGAAGAAGCCACCGAGGTGGCCAGGCTTCTCGGGTCCGGCCATCAGCTAGTCTTCGCGCTCGCTCAGCAGTGCCTGGTGCAGAGCTGGTCGGGTGCGGATCAGCTTGCCGTGCGGCTGGGCGAGGAGGCTGTCCGAACCGGGGAAGGCAACGGGGAATGGTCCGGCGCACAGGCGCATTATGCGCTGGCCGTAGCCCTGATCAACGCGGGCCGCTCCGAGGCGGGCCGTGCTGCCATGGCACGGGCCTGTGAGAGTTCTAACCGGCAGCGGCTCGACCGGCGCAGCCTGCTTTCCGCGTGCGAGATCATGGCCGGCCTTGAGGCAGCCAGCGGCGACTATGGCGAAGCCAGCCGCTGGGCCGGCCGTGCCGCCAAGGTGGCCTACCCTGGCCAAGAGGCGACCGCAGGCCTCGCGCGTGCCCACGCCCTGCGCGGCAGTCGGCCCAGGGACGCTGCCGAGGTGGCCGTCGAAGCCGCGCAGTTGTTCGACGTGGCCGGCCTGCTCATAGACTCCGGACGGGCACGGCTTTGCGCGGGCCTGGCCTGCGTTGCGGCCGACGATGGCGGGCGAGCACGGGCGGAACTCGCTGCGGCCGCGCAGACATTCGCCGAGTGCGGCGCCCGCTCGCTGCATGCGATCGCCGTAAGCCAGCAGCGCAAGCTCGGCGTCAAGGTGTCCGCGCCGCGACGTCGCGGACGTGCGAATGGCCTCACCCAGCGTGAACTTGAGGTCGTCAAGCTGGTCGGCGAGGGTTACACCAACCAGCAGATCGCCGAGTCGCTGTTCGTCAGCATCAGGACCGTGGAAACCCACTTGTCGCACATCTTCGCCAAGCTCGGGGTGACAACGCGGACCGGCATACTGAAGGCGATCAGCGAGCGCCAATAAGTCAGTGTTTACCACGATGCGCCGGGGCGTCCCTAGCCTGCACTGTGGATAGCAGCAACAGGCCAGTGAGCGAACAGGGAGCGCAGGGGCAGATGGCGAGCCGCATTCCTCGGTACACGCTTGACGGCGTCAGGGACGCAGCGGTGTCGACGCACCCGTTCGCGACCGAAGACGGCCTGGGACTTAACCTGACGCGGTTCCGCCGCGCGGAGTGCGATGACATCGTCCTGCTTGTCCACGGACTGACGTCCTCCAGCGACTTGTTCATCATGCCAGAGCAGCGCAACCTGGTCAGTTACCTGCTTGACGACGGATTCACCGATGTGTGGGCGCTTGACTTCCGCATGAGCTGCCGGTTCCCCTATGACTGCGAAACGCACAGGTACACCCTGGATGACATCGCCGGCTACGATCACCCGGCCGCGCTGCGCGAGTTGCGGCGGCACATCGGCGACCGCCGGGTGCATGTCGTCGCTCATTGCCTGGGCTCGCTGTCATTCATGATGAGCCTTTTCGCCGGCCTGCTGCCCGGCATCGCCAGCGTGACCTGTAACAGCGTCGCGCTGACCCCGCGAGTGCCCGCGTGGTCGCGGGTGAAGCTCAGCTACGGTCCGCCGGTGTTCGAGTACCTCTTCGGCATAACCTCGCTCGACCCGCGTTTCTACCGTAGTCCGATGCTGACCAGGAACTGGATGCTCGGGCGCCTGGTGTCGATGGTCCACCGCGAGTGCCGGGTGAACGAATGCCACATGCTCAGCTTCATGTGGGGCAGCGGCCGCCCGGCCATGTACGAGCACGACAACCTGCTGCCGGTCACGCACGAGCGGATAGCCGACCTCTGCAGTGCGTGCAGGCTGTATTACGACAGGCACGTCGCGAAGATGGTCGCAGCCGGGCACGCGGTGCGATACAACCGAGACGATGGGCGCCACAGTGACCTGCCGGATAACTACCTGGCCGGGGCAGGCGAGGTCACGACGCCGATCCTGCTGCTGACCGGCGACCACAACCGCGTGTTCACCGACTCGAACATCGTCTGTCACCGGGTGCTTTCAAAGCTCATGCCAGGTCCGTGCGAACTTGAGATCCTGCCGGGCTACGGTCACCTTGACCCGGTCATCGGCAAGGATGCTCACCTCGACGTGTTCCCCAGGATCGGCCAGTTCATCAAGCGAGGGGCGACCTGACGTGACGCGCGGACCAAATGCCCCGGTAACCGAGCATGCTGACGTGGTCATCGTCGGATCTGGTTTCGGCGGCTCGGTCGCTGCCTTCCGGCTTGCGCAGGGCGGTCTTTCCGTCGTGCTGCTCGAGCGCGGCCGGGCGTACCCGCCGGACAGCTTCCCGCGTACGCCCGCGCAGCTGAGCCGGGCATTCTGGAACCCAGCCGCCGGACTGTACGGCATGTTCGACGTCTGGCGGTTCACCGGCTGCGATTCCGTCGTGTCGAGCGGCCTCGGCGGCGGTTCCCTGATCTACGCCAACGTCCTGCTGCGCAAGGACGAGCACTGGTTCGTCAACGACGACCCGCTCCCTGGCGGCGGATACGAGTCCTGGCCGGTAACCCGTGCCGACCTCGACCCGCACTACGACGAGGTCGAGCGGATGCTCGGCGCGACGCCCTACCCGCTTGAACTGCCCGGGTACGCGGCGACGCCCAAGACGCACGCGATGCGGGATGCGGCGGCGGAACTCGGCCTGAGCTGCCAGCTACCGCCGCTCGCGGTCAGCTTCGCGCCCAAGCCAGGTGCCGCACCAGGTCTCGGCCTGCCGATCGTGGAACCCCCCTACGGCAACCTGCATGAGCGACAGCGCAGCACCTGCCGTTTGTGCGGCGAGTGCAACATCGGCTGCAATTTCGGCGCGAAGAACTCACTCGACCACAACTACCTCTCGGCGGCGCGGCACCACGGCGCGGACCTGCGCACCGGTCATGAGGTACAGGCCATCAGGCCCAGGCCGGGCGGTGGCTACGAGGTGGACTACCTCTGGCACGACCCGCAGGACCGGGACGGTGCGCCAGCCACCGCCCCGGCGCAGGCACGGGTAATCACCTGTGACCGGCTGGTGCTCGCTGCCGGTACCTTCGGCACCTCCTACCTGCTCTTGCGCAACCGCCCGCACTTCCGCGGCCTGAGCGCGGCGCTCGGCAGCCGCTTCAGCACCAACGGCGATGTGCTCAGCTTCCTGGTGGACGCCAAGAATCATCGCCGCGCCAGACCGCTCGAGGCCAGTCGCGGGCCCGTGATCACGAGCGCTATCCGGCTGAGTGACGAGCATGACGGCAATGGCGCGACGGGCAGGGGCGCTTACATCGAGGATGGCGGCTACCCGGCCTTTATCGACTGGCTGGTAGCGGCCGCCAACGTACCCGGCGATACCAGGCGCATGGCGCGTTTCGCGCTTGAACGCCTGCATTCCATCGTGGCCCGGGTACACGAAACCGATATCTCCGGAGAGATATCTGAGCTCATCGGTCCTGGCCGGCTCTCGGTCAGTTCCCTGCCGCTGCTCGGGATGGGCAGGGACGTCCCTGACGGCCTGCTGTGGCTGCGTGGCAGCCAGCTTGACCTTGCCTGGACGACTGCGGCCAGCGACGGCTACTTCGACCGGGTGCTGGCAACCATGCGCCGCATCGCGGCCGTGCTCGGCGCGCGGTACGTGGATAACCCCATGTGGCTAAGCAAGCGGATAATTACCGTGCATCCGGTCGGCGGCGCCCCGATGGGGCGCGACCGCGCCGCCGGGGTGTGCGATTCCTACGGCGAGGTATTCGGGTATCCAGGGCTTTACATAGCCGATGGCGCCGCGATGCCAGGACCGGTCGGCCCCAACCCGTCTCTGACAATCGCCGCGCTAGCTGACCGGATGTCAACGCGGCTGCTTGAGCAGCCGCCGCCCAGATCGGCCGGCGGGGACCGGTCGGGCGGCGGCAATCGGGCGCCAGGCAAGGAGCAGCGCTCGCCGGCGCTCCGCCAGGCCGGGCCTGGCCAAGAACAGACGTCGCTGTCGTTCACCGAGGAAATGAGCGGGATGTGCTCGCCGAAGGCGCGTGCCTTGAACGCGGCAGGCAGGGCAGGGCAGGAGCCGATCGCCTTCCGGCTTACGATCACGGCAGGCGACGTCGAGCGCTTCCTCGATGACCCCGAGCATTGCGCCCGGGCTGAGGGATGGATTGAGGCCGCAAGTCTCGGGGGCCGGCGTCATGTCCAGCAGGGCTGGTTCAACCTTTTCGCGCCCGACGGTGCGGCTGACCTCAGGCTGATGAGGTACCGGCTGCAATTCGCCGACGCTGGTGGCCAGCCCTGCACCGTCATCGGCCATAAGGACATCTGGCATGGCCCGCCTAGCCGGATCTGGCCGGATACTTCCACCCTGTATATCCGGCTGCTTGAAGGTCTCGTGGCCGAGGGTGAAGATGATGAGGCTCGCGTCCTCGCGACAGGAACCATGCACTTGCGCCTCACCGCGTTCGCGCGCGAACTCACCAGCATAAGAACCAGCGGACCGCACGGCGCGGAAGCACTTGAGCGTTTCGGCCGGTTCTTCGCCGGCCAGCTCTGGGAGGTCTACGGACCGCGCAGTGATGCATGACCGGCCGGGCGCCCGGCCCGACCGGTCTGCGCCGGCCGTCCCGCCGCCGGGCGCCCGGCCCCCTTTCGGCCACGCCGCCCGCAGGCTCGCCCTGGATCGGCCGCGTCAGGCAATGGCGGTATCTCGGGCAGCGGTCCGCCATACTCATCTTTGTGTTCGCCGGGCTCTATCGGATAAGGCTGACCTCATGAACACCTGTGACCTGGTGATCCGCGGTGGCACCGTCGTCACGGAAGGCGCCGTCGCCGATTGTGACGTGAGCATAAGCGGCGGGGTCATCGTCCAGCTAGGCGGCTCGATGCAAGGCGCGGCAGAACTTGACGCCCGCGGTGCCCTCGTCCTGCCAGGCGGCATCGACCCGCACGTGCACCTGTCCTATCCTGATCCGCAGCCAGCAGAGCCCGGCTGGGCAGACGACTTCGCCTCGGGTTCGGCGGCCGCCATCGCCGGCGGCGTGACCACGATCGGCAACATGACCTTCCCTGCCGAGGGAGACTCGCTGCACCAGGCGCTGGCCAGGGACCTGGCGGCGGCACGGGATTCGGCGGCGGTGGACTACCTGCTGCACCCGGTCATGCTCGGGCACATGACCGGCGCGCTCGCCGAGTTGCCCGGGCTGGCCAGGGAGGGCCACCGCAGCGTCAAGCTGTTCATGACCTCCGCCGCTTTCGACCAGCACGCCGACACGATGGTCGAGGCCGTCAGGGTGGCCGGGGAATCCGGCCTGCTCACCTTGATCCACTGCGAGGACGGGGCCCTGATCAGGTTCGCCGGCCAGCAGTTGCTCGCCGCGGGCCGCGGCGGCCTGTCTGACTGGGCCGCGAGCCGGCCGGTGGCGGCCGAGCGTGCCGCGGTACAGCGAGCGGTCGCGATCTGCGAGGCCACCGGCTCGCCCGTCTACATCGTGCACGTGTCTTCGGCGCAGGCGCTCGACGCGGCTCGTGCGGGCCGGGCACGCGGCCTGCCGGTCTTCGTGGAGACCCGCCCGCTTTACCTGTACCTGACTAGCTCGGCGCTGGCCGGGCCGCAAGGCGGCCGGTTCATCGGCGCCCCGCCGCTGCGCGAGGACAGCGACATCGCCGCCCTGTGGGCGGGTCTTGGTGACGGGTCGATCGACACGCTTGGCAGTGACCACGCGCCCTGGCGGCTTCACCACAAGATCGACGCGACGCTCGACGTCACCACCGCAAGGCAAGGCGTCGCCGACCTTGAGACGATGCTGCCGATGTTGTACTCAGCGGGCGTGCGCACCGGCCGGATCTCGCTTGGCAGGTTCGTCGCGCTCACGGCGGCCAACGCGGCGCGCCTGCTTGGCCTGTACCCGCGCAAGGGCACCATCGCCGTCGGGAGCGATGCCGACATTCTTATTTTGGATCCGCAAATAAGGCAAACCATCGACGGCCGGTCTATGTATTCGAAGGCTGGCTATTCCGCTTACGACGGTCATGAGGTACACGGCTGGCCGAGATTCACCGTCAGCCGGGGCGAGGTGGTTCTTGCTGACGGCCAGGTGCTCGCCCAGCCTGGCCGGGGCAAGTGGCTGCCGCGCGGTGTATGAGGAAGCGCTCGTGGCGTCAGGGACGGTGGCATCGCCAACGCGGCGGGGAAGGGGGCGGCGGAGGCCGGCGGGCATAACCCGCTCGGCCCGATGACCACGCCGGTTGACCGAGGCAACGACTATAGTTTTTCGGTGGTAAGCAACGAGGTCAGCCGCTGGTACGTCGGACCACCCGCGGATGAGCCGGGCCGCGACGCGGCACGACTGGAGTTGCTAGCTTTTGACCTGCTCAGTGATTCACCAGCGCCGTACTCATGGTTCCATGAGGTCATGGAGGCGGCGCCCAGTCCTGCGGAGGCCGTGGACATCTGGCCGCCTGCGTACCGGGGCAAGGCATTGGTGACGCTGCTCGCTTGGCTTGCCACCGAGAAGCTGACTAGCCCAGACGCCTGTGTCACCTGGCACATGGATAAGCAGCAGGGACCCGACTCGATCGGCCGCATGCTCGCAGCGCTCGGTTGGACGCAATTCTCGCGGCAGCGTAAGGGCCGCCTGACGCACCTGCGTTGCCGACCGCCCGCGCGGGCGGAGTTCCCGCAGGCTGATGAGTTCTGCGCCCGCATCGGCGAGGCGAGCCTGGACTTCGAAGCGGACTACGGCGTCTTCTCGCCCAGGCGCATCGACGACGGCACCGCTTTGCTCGCCGAGGTAGCTCTGGCCGAAAAGCCGGTCGGCACCGTTGCCGATATTGGCGTCGGCTACGGCCCGCTCGCGATCGCCCTGGTCCGCAACGGCATCGCGGCCAGCGCCGTCGCCACCGACACCGACTCAGTGGCATTGTGGCTGGCCCGCCGCAATGCTGTACGCAACGGCGTCGCCATTAGCGTCACATGCGATCCTAATCCCCTGGCCGTGCCGCCGACTCCGCTGACGGTATGCAACGTTCCGACGCACATCGACGCCGCGCAGAGCCGGCAGTTGATGGCTGGGCTTATCTCCCGCAGCCGGGCTGGACGACTGCTGATCGTCGTGCACCGCAGCCTTGAGGAACGTTATGCCAGGTATCTCAGGAATGCCTGCCTGAAGGCGGGGCGCCACCCAGGGCCGGCGCACACGGTGCTCGCCGTGACTGGCGGATGAGTGAGCCGCGGCTACTACTCATTTCAGGCACGTTGTCCCGGCCGCTGCTCGAATTAGCCAGGCGTCGGGCGCGGTGTCCTGAGCGCCGATTTGCCACGCGAGAGCGTGACGGCCCACCCGTACCCCCTCGCTCAGGTACCGTGCTATCGCGACCGCGCGCAGCAGGACGCCAATTACCTCGCCAGCCGAAGCTGGTCACCCACCGCGCAACTCGGTGACCAGGTCGTGGGAACCGCTCGCGTTAGTGAGCTCGTAGTACAGCCGCTCCCTGCCGTCGCCGAGATCGAGGATGGTCAGGTAACGCAAGCCGAGTCCTTGAGCCGGGGACTCGGCGACCGGACGGTCGCCGAGTGCGGTAAGCGCGCCTGGCGTGGCGCCGAACGCGATGCCGGTACGTTCCTCGCAGTCCTGCGCCGCCGTCGCACGGCCGTCGTAGTAGGCGGTGACGCCTTGGCGGCCAAAGCGCACGGCGGAGACCCGCGCGCCGCGCGCATCCCACTCCCCTGGCCTGCACGCCAGGGCGGTGCCCTGCCAGGTCCAGGCGATGCCATCAGGGCTGGTCGCGTACTGGGTCGTCATCCGGTCCTCTTCGCCCCGCTCGGTCAGCGGATGCACCGACGCCCATAGGTGCCACTGGCCGCCCTGCCAGGCGATTACCGGATCCTTCACCGCGCTCGCGGCATCGCCGGGCAGCAGTACCCGCCGGGTCGCGGAATCGAAGCCGTCAGGGGTGCCCGCCTCGAGCAGTTCCACTCGCCAGTGCTTGGTTCCCCAGGTGGCACAGCTCAGGTAGAGCCGCCAGGTACCTTCCCTGGTGCGGACGAGCGCGGGCCGCTCAAGCGACTCGGCGTCCATGTCCTGTTTGCCGATGGAGACCAGCGGCTCGAAGCTGACTCCGTCCGCAGACCTGGCAACCTGGACGACTTGTCCGCGCCTGTCGGCCGTGCGCAGCCGGTAAGCCAGGTAAATCTCGCCGTCGGCGAGCACGGCGCTCGGCGAGCCTGCCCAGGCTCCAAGGCCGCCCCCTGGCGCGGGAAGCACGAGGGTCGCTGCAGCCGGATCTGGCGGCAGCAAGGCAGCGTCGGATACCTCAAGTGGCTCATTAACGATCACATATGAATAATACGTCATATTTCCGGTTCAGCAGAATCAGTGATCGCCTTCGCCCTCCAGCGCCTTCCTCGCGACTGCTAGCTCCTGGCGCGCGGCCTTGCTGAGCTTAGGAAACTGCGGGTCAAGCTCGCTCAGCGCGGCGACGATGACGGCGGACGCGCAAATGCGGGCGAACCACTTGTGGTCGGCGGGTATGACGTACCAAGGTGCCCAGCTCGTGCTCGTGTGGCTGAGCATCTGGGAGAAGGCGCTCTGATAGTCGTCCCAGTACTGCCGTTCCTTGATGTCGGCGGCCGAGAACTTCCAGTTCTTGTCCGGCCGGTCAAGGCGTTTCATGAACCGGCGCAGTTGCTCGTCCTTGGAGATGTTGAGCAGCATCTTGACCACGCGGAACCCGTTGTCGGTGAGGTAGCGCTCCCAGTCGTTGATCTCGTGGAAGCGCCGGCGCCAGATGCCACCGTCCCTGGCACCTGCGGGCAGTCGCTGGCGGTCGAGGTTTTCCGGATGGACCCGCACCACGAGCACTTCCTCGTAATGCGACCGGTTGAAGATGCCGATCTCACCCCGGCCAGGCAAGTTGCACGCGTACCGCCATAGGTAGTCATGGCCAAGCTCGGCCGCCGAAGGCACCTTGAAGCTGTGCACGGTGACGCCCTGCGGGTTGACGCCGCTCATCACGTGCTTGATCGTCCCGTCCTTCCCTCCCGCGTCAAGCGCCTGGAGCACCACGAGCAGGCCGTGGCACTGCTGCGCGGCCAGCCTGGCCTGATACTCGCTGAGCAGCTCAACCCCTCGGTGCAGCAACGCCTCGCCATCACGCTTCCGCACGAATCCCGCCCGGTAGCCGGGATCGAAGTCGTGCGCCAGCCGGACGCTCGCGCCAGGCGTCACCCGCAGCGGTGCGATCAACTGCGCTATCTCCTTGATCCGCAGATCCGCCACCCGCGATCCCCCCCTTAGACAGTCCTTTGCAATGCTCCCTACCCAGGCACAAGCATTCTCTAGAGGTGAGCGCCAACCTCGCCAGTCGCGGCACCCGCTTGCCCCGGCTGACCGTGAATCTCGGCCAGCCGTGTACCCCATGACCGTCGTAACCGGGGACAGCCCGCACGGCATTCGGCGACCGTCCGGTCGTGAGCGGCTGTGCTACGCGCTCACCAACGCGAGCGGTTCCCGCGACCTGGTCACCGAGTTGCGCGGTGGGTGACCAGCTTCGGCTGGCGAGGTAATTTTGGCGAAAAATCTCGTGGTCTCCCGTTCCTTGCCTGCCGCTGGCCCGATGGCCGGGCGCCGACCAGCCCGCCGGATTCGCCGCGCGGCAGCAGCCACTCGCCGCAGTCCGCACCGGTCACGAGTTCGAGCAGCCTGATATCGGCCTCGAAAGCGGGAATGAGGGCCTTGCGCTGCTCCCAGGTGAGCGGGCGGCGTGGTGTGGCGTCCTGCTGCAGCAGATGCTCAAGTCGATCGTTCAGGCGAGCCCCGGCGTGGCCAGGCAAGAGCGCGGACACCGCTGAACTGGCACGGCGCGCGGTCGCGATGGCACGGTACCTGAGCGAGGGGTGCGGGTGGGCCGTCACGTTCTCGCGTGGCAACTCGGCGAGCACGCCCGGCTCGACGCCGAGGAATGAACAGGCCAGGTCCAGGCTCCTGGCCGGCTCGGCCACAAGAGAGTGGTACCTGAGCAAAAGCACGTTCTCGCGCGGGAAGAGCGAGTACAGGTGCTCCAGTTGCCCGCCGTATCGGCCAAGGTCGACATAACGCCAGAAATCGGCCCAGCCGGCGGCGACTCGGTCTGGCTCCCGCGCGCAGGCCTCGACGAAGTCACCGATCGGGTCAAGTCCGGCCGACCACAGATGCGCCCAGTTGGAGTGCGCCCGCTCGATGGGATCGCGAAGCACGACTATGAACTTCGCGTCGGGAACGAGATGCTTTATCCGGAATTGAGCATCACGACGGTAGAGGTAGAACGGCGTCGACTCGCCCTTGAGCACGCCTGCAGGCGCGCGATCGAAGAGCGCCTCGTAGTCGGCCTGGCGCCAGATGTGCTCGCGATAGGTCTTGGCGTCGCCGGGACCGCCCTCGGCGGGTGGCGGGCCAGCGGTGAGAAAGAACTTCGGTTCCTTCACCGGTGTCAGGCAGAGCCCAGGGTGCTTGGCCAAGGCCGAGTGCAAGGCCGTCGTCCCCGCCTTGGGCGCGCCCGCGACAAAGAAGTCTGGCAGAGTCAAAAAGTCCCCCAGCATTCGGCAGTCCGCCGGCGTTCCGTGTTCGGCGCGCCGGCGGAGAGTTGTCGCCTGGCGGAGACTTGCCCTCCTGCGGCGCGCTCAACCTTCCGCGCGGCAACAACCCGGGCCCGGCTAGCCGACCAGTGTCTTCACCGAGGCGGTCAGCTCGGCTAGCCCCTTCTTAGCGTCGGCGAAGAACATCGAGGTCTTCGGGTTGGCGTAAAGCTCGTTGTCGATGCCCGCGTAGCCGTGGCCCATGGATCGCTTGATCACGATGATCGACTTGGCCTGGTCGACGTCGAGGATCGGCATGCCGGAGATCGCGGTGCCCGGCCGTCGCGCGGCCGGGTTCGTCACGTCGTTCGCGCCGATGACCAGGGCAACGTCGGTGCGCGCGAACTCGGGGTTGACCTCGTCCATTTCCTTCAGCAGCGGGTAAGGCACGTTAGCCTCTGCGAGCAGCACGTTCATGTGGCCAGGCATCCGGCCAGCCACCGGGTGGATCGCGTAGCTGACGTCGACGCCGCGAGCTTCCAGCAGGTCAGCGAGCGCGGCAACCTCATGCTGAGCCTGGGCGGCGGCGAGGCCGTAACCGGGAACGATGATCACCTTAGCGGCGTAGGCAAGCTGAATGGCCGCGTCGTCCGCCGCGATCGACTGGACACCCGCGCCGGCCGGGCCAGCGATGGCGGCGGCGGTGTCACCCGAGCCGAAACCGCCGATCATGATGTTACCGATGGACCGGTTCATGGCGTCGGCCATGAGCTTGGTCAAGATGCCTCCTGAGGCACCGACCAGGGCGCCGGCGATGATCAGCCCGGTGTTGTGGATCACGAAGCCCGCCATCGCCACGGCGGTGCCGGTAAATGCGTTGAGTAGCGAGATCACGACCGGCATGTCGGCACCGCCGATCGGCATGACCATCGAAACCCCGAAGACCAGGGCCGCCGCGATCACCACGCCAAGCGCGGCCAGGCTCGGTGACGCGATCATGTAGCCGCCGAAGCCGAGAGTCACTGCCGCAAGCAGCATGTTCACGATCCTGGCACCAGGGAACGTGACCGGCGCGGTGGTGATGATGCCCTGCAGCTTGCCTGCCGCGATGACCGACCCTGAGAAGGTGACCGAGCCGATGATCACGTCGAGCAAGGTCGTCACCGAGGTCGCGGCGGCGACGTGAGAGCCGAGCGTGGAATAGTCGCGGATGCCGACCAGGGCCGCCGCCCCGCCGCCGACCGCGTTGAACACGCTGACCAGTTGCGGCATCGCGGTCATCTTGACCGTCCTGGCCGTGTAGAGGCCAAGTCCGCTGCCGACGCCGATACCAGCAAGCAGCACGATCCAGCCGGTCGTAGTGATCAGGCCGTCGTGGATGACGATCGCGCCGGTGGCCAGGATCGCCGCGATCATCCCTGCGATCGAGACCTGATTGCCCCGGCGAGCCGTGGCCGGGTTGTTCATCAGGTGCAGGCCGAGAATGAAACAGGAGGCGGCAGCGAGATAGATGATCTGGATGACGTCGTTGAAGGTGCCGCTCATGCCGACTTTCCGCCATTCTGGCCGGCGTTGACCGCCGGTGCCTGCGCGCTCGCGGGGACAGTCCTGCGCTTGAACATTTTCAGCATCCGGCCGGTTACCACATAACCGCCGACCACGTTCATGGCGGCGAAGGCGGCCGCCAGAAACGCGAGAATGTAACCGATAAGGCTGTTGGCGCTGGCCGCGATCAAGATCGCCCCGGCCAGCACGATCCCGTGAATGGAGTTGGCGGCCGACATCAGCGGGGTATGCAGCGTCGCCGGCACTTTGCTGATGACTTCGAAACCCACCCAGAGGCTCAGGACGAAAATAATGAAGTCGGTCAGGAGCGTCAAAGGATCCTCCAGGTCAGTTGGCCGGCGGCTTCGCCAGCGCCGGATGAATGACCGCGCCATCGCGCGTGATCACGACGCCGGCGACGAGTTCGTCGTCCAGATCAACGGTGAACGCGCCGTCCTTGATCAGGTAGGTGAGCAGCGAACTAACGTTGCGGGCATACATGGCAGAGGCAGCCGCTGCCATCGAGGAAGGCAGGTTGTCCGCCCCGATGATCGTGACTCCGTTGTCGGTCACGACCGTCTCGCCCGCGACCGAGGACTCGACGTTGCCGCCAAGCTCGCTGGCACCCATGTCCACCAGGACAGAGCCGGGTGCCATGGCCTTGATAGCCGTGCTGGTGACCAGCATCGGAGGTCGCCGGCCTGGCACCTGAGCCGTGGTGATCACCACGTCATGCCTGGCGATATGGTCGGCTAGCTCGGCCTGCTGCGCGGCTCGCTCGGCGTCAGTGAGAGCGCGGGCATAGCCGCCAGCACCCGCGGCATCCTGCACGGAGGCCAGTTCGATGAACGTGGCGCCGAGCGACTGCGCCTCTGTCTTAGTCTCAGGCCGGACGTCGTAGGCGCTCACGACCGCGCCGAGTCGCCTCGCCGTGCCGATCGCCTGAAGGCCGGCCACGCCGGTACCTAGCACGAGCACCTTGGCCGGCCGCGCGGTTCCCGCCGCCGTGATCAGGAGAGGAAAGAACCTTCCGAAGGCCGCCGCCGCTATCAGGGCCGCCTTATACCCGGCGATATTGGCCTGTGAGGTAAGTGCATCCATCGGCTGGGCACGGGAAAGCGTGCGCGGTATCAGGTCGAGGCTGACCGCGGTCACCCCGGTGGCAGCCAGCTGCTCGACGAAATCGGGATCGGTGAGCGGGGCAAACAGGCCGAGCACGGCCTGGCCAGCACGGAGGCGACCGAGCAGTCCGCTGTCCGGCCTGGCCACCATGAGAACGGCGTCTGCGGTCGGGATCTCGGCGGCGGAGACAACTGTCGCCCCGGCCTCCGTATAGGCCTCGTCGGCGAAGAAAGCCCCGGTCCCCGCATCTCGTTCTACAAGTACTTCATGACCAGCTGATCTCAGCTTGGCTACCGCTTCAGGTACGAGCGCCACCCGGCGCTCCGCGGGCCAGGTCTCTTTGACCACGGCGACCTTCATAGAGGCGACCTCACTCTGGCGGATCAGGCAACGCTGCATCTCAGGTTCACCCTGGCTGCACGCTGGCGGGGATTGGCAGCGATGGTCTCCCAAGTATGGACCATACCCCTTGCCTCCCCGCCGCCGGCTTGACGCCCCAACTCGGCCGCCCCCGCCGCCCCCGGCGGCTACCCCAGCCGGCTACCCCAGCCGGCTACCCCAGCTCCGTCACAACGTGGGGTCCGGGGCACCTGCTCCGTCACAACGTGGGGTCCGTGCCCTGGCCGGCCGGGGCCGGCTACCCCAGCTCCGTCACAACGTGGGGTCCGGGGCACCTGCTCCGTCACAACGTGGGGTCCGTGGCCTGGCCGGCCGGGGCCGGCTACCCCAGCTCCGCCACAACGTGGGGTCCGGGGCCTGGCCGGCCGGGGCCGGCTACCCCAGCTCCGTCACAACGTGGGGTCCGGGGCACCTGCTCCGCCACAACGTGGGGTCCGGGCCTGGCCGGCCGGGGCCGGCTACCCCAGCTCCGCCACAGCGTGGGGTCCGGGGCACCTGTTCCGTCACAACGTTGGCGCTTGGTCCGGTTGGTCAGGAGTAGCTCCGTTACAACCTTGGCGCTGGGCTCTGGCCGTGGGGGAGGGGCGGGAGTGCTTGAGGGGTACTGCTGCTGGGGTGGGCGTTGAGAGCGCGGCCGGGGTTTGGGAGAGTGGGGTGGATGAGCGAGCCTGATGCTCGGGCGGGGGACGAGTCCGACGAATTGGCGGCGCGACTACTGAGCGCGTACCGGCTGCTAGCTGGGCTTCGCGTGCCCGTCGAGGAGCGAATACGCTTGAATCTCCGTTTTGTGGCTATCTGTACGTCGCTGAAGATGCCCGGATCGAGCAGAGACAGTTGCGCGCTCAGACTTGACCAGCTCATGGCGGAAGCCGGGCAGGCGGAGGCTAACTGCGCCGAAAGGGTTTGATCAGGTGGTTCGCGGGTCAGCGAAGGCGCTATAAGCACATAGCCCAGCGGGCGCGGCCGACGCGAGCGCGGATTTGAATTCTCATGACGACTGGTCCACTTTTATTACTGAATGGCACCCACTTTCAGTAACGACACGCCTCGCTTATTGCAGAGATGATTGTGTGGCGCCGCTGCATCGCCTAATTTCAGGCAGGTCAGAGGTCGTGGCGTCCGGCCGCAAAGGACATCCGGACCCGGACTTCCCGTTGGGGGACCCGCAGGAGTGAGGAAATGAACAAGCGTGACCTGATCGATGCGATTTCGGGCCGGTTGGGGGACAAAAAGACCGCAACTGAGGCCGTTAACGCCGTCCTCGATACTATCCAGCACGCCGTTGCCAAGGGCGACAAGGTAGCAATTACCGGGTTCGGGGTATTCGAAAAGACGGAACGGCCTGCCCGGACCGCGCGTAATCCAGCTACCGGCGCCTCCATCAAGGTCCCTAAGTCTTCGGTACCCAAGTTCCGTGCCGGTGCCGATTTCAAGGCCTTGGTGAACGGCGACAAGAAGAGGGTCACGGCCGGCAAGAAGTAGCTGCTACGGTCGCGTCACCGTCGAGGCGGGCGCGACGGGACACGCGCGGTTGAACGCGCCCGCCGCGCCCGGTGACCGTTCTTCGGTGACCGTTCTTCGGTCAGCGCAATCCCGGCCGCTTGGCGAGCGCGTTTTCCAGCAGCCGGTCAAGCAAGTCGACGAACGGCACTCCGCTTGCCTCCCACATTTTCTGGAAATATGAGGTGGGGGACATGCCAGGAAAGGTGTTGATCTCGTTCACCAGCATCTGGCCGCCTGGCTGGTAGAAGAAGTCGACCCTGGCCAGGCCTTCACATGCAACGGCGTCGAAGGCCAGCCTGGCAAGCTCGCGTATCTTGTCGATGTCCGCAGCCGGTATCGGTGCGGGAATGAGCATGCCGCTTGATGAATCCAGGTACTTGGCTTCGAAGTCATAGAACTCTTCTCCGCCGTCGAGTCGCAGCTCTCCTGGCAGGCTGACGTCCGCCGCGTCGCCGCCGCGCCCTTCTAGCACCGCGACCTCGATTTCCCTGGCCGTGATGGCCTTCTCGACCAGGACCTTCGGATCGAACTCGCGGGCCAGCGCGATGGCGCGGGCGAGTTCGGCTTCGTCGGCGGCTTTGGAGGTTCCAAGGCTGGAGCCACCCCTGGCCGGCTTGACGAACAAGGGCCAGCCAAGGGCGTCCAGTTCGGTGGCGAGCTTTCGCTGGCCTGCGGTCGGCTCCTGGTTGGCTGGCCAGTCGCGCTCGCGCACTACCGCATAAGGGCCTACCGGCAGGCCGCGCGCGGCGAAGATCAGCTTCATGTACTCCTTGTCCATGCTGACCGCGCTGGCCAGCACGCCCGCGCCTACGTAGGGAACGCCTACGAGCTCAAGCAGGCCCTGGATGGTGCCGTCTTCACCGAAAGGGCCGTGCAGCACAGGCAGCACCACATCGACGCCGCCGAGCACGTGCGGTATGTGACCTGGCGCGCTGGCCACGATCGCCGAGTCGCCCTGATAGGCCCAGGGCACCACGTGTGCGTCTGGCTTGGCTACGGACTCGACGCTAGGCAGTTCGCCACCTGAGATCGCGAGCTTGGCCGGATCGTCGGGTACCTCAAGCCAGCTGCCTTCCGTGGTAATGCCGATCGGCAGGACTTCGTACCGTTCTCTGTCGATGGCGCTGAGCACGTTACCGGCGCCTAGGCAGGACACCGCGTGCTCAGGTCCTTTGCCGCCGAAGACCACCGCGACCCGTATCTTGCGCTTGCCCTCCACGAACCCTCCGTTGCTCCGACGACTGCTCCCCGATCCGCTGAGCTGTAGGCCCGGCAGCTTACCTCCTGCCCAGCGAGTCAAGTGCGGCCATCGCGTCGGCCAGAAGGTCCTCGGCGTCCTCGAGCCCGATCGAGAATCGCACTGAACCTGGGTCTATGCCCGCCGACTTGAGCGCGGCCTGATCTAGCTGGCGGTGAGTGGTAGAGGCGACGTGGCTGACCTTAGTGTGCGTACCGCCCAGGGAAGCGGCGACCTTGGCCAGCCGCAGCTGGTCGGCGAACGCCATGCCTGCCTGCGCACCCCCGTAGGGTGCCACGGTCACGATCGCGCCGAACCTGGTGCCTTCCGGGCCTGCGTCGAACTGCCTGCGCGCCAGTTCATGTCCTGAGTGCGCGGTCAGGCCAGGGTAGTAGACGTGGCTCACCGCCGGGTGCCTGGCCAGGCCAGCCGCGACGACCTGCGCGGTCGCGCATTGCCTGCGCACCCGGAGCGGCAGCGTCTCAAGTCCGCGGCGCAGCGTGTAGGCGTCGTCAGGGGCGAGTGATCCGCCGAGGTCGATCCTGAGTTTGCGCACTTGCGCGATGACATCAGGCCGGCCGGTGACCACGCCTCCGGTCACATCTGAATGACCGCAGAAATACTTGGTGGCCGAGTGCAGCACCAGATCGGCGCCGTGCTCGAGCGGACGGCAAACCACCGGAGGCGCCAGCGTGGAGTCGACGATGAGCAGCGCCCCGGCGCTGTGCGCGAGCCCGGCCAGGGCGGCGAGGTCGGCGACCGCAACGGTCGGGTTCGCGAGTGTCTCTACGTATAGGATCGAAGTGCCAGGACGCAGCGCCGCCTGGACCTGGCCAAGGTCGGTTACGTCAACGAAGTTGGTCTGCACGCCGAAATTGGCGGCCACATTACGCAGGAAGCCGTAGGTGCCGCCGTACACGGCAGAAGAAGCTACGACATGCGCTCCGGCTCTGGTGAAGGCCAGGAAGATGGTGGAGATCGCGGCCATCCCCGATGCGAAGGCCTGCGAGGTCACCTGGTAGCCGAGATTGACCCCCTCGAGAGCGGCGACCGCCGAGCAGAAGGCGGTCACCGTCGGGTTGTCGATCCTGCTGTAACTGAAGCCAGGCGCGGCGTCGGCGAGTACCGCGGCGTACTCGGAGCTTGTCGTGAAGGCGAACGTCGAGCTTCGGTAGACCGGGGTGGCGAGGGGTTGCTGCGGCACGGCAGGCGGCGGGGGCAGGTGCACCGCGCGAGTGTTCTCACCAGGCCGCCGCTGTCCCTGCGCGGTGGCTCCCTGATCCGCAGCTCGCGGCGCCTCGATGGCCAGCAGCCTATTTGAGGTTCCCGCCGCCTGCGGCGGCATCTGGCTGGCACCAAGCTGGCCGGCCGGTGTGGAGAACAACCTGGGATCGGTCACCTGGCCGGGATCGTAGCCGGCGCCGATGGCGCCCGCCATCGGCGGCAGCGCCGCGGCGGACGAGGCAATCGTCGCCGACCCTGACGGCAGGGATCCTGGCGGTACGGATGCTGGCGGCAGCGATCCTGGCGGCGGCAGCGGCGCAAGCGGAGGCTGGGCGGCCGGGAATGGCTGGCCAGGCGGCGTGGAGTTACCAGGGTGGGCGGCCGGGCCTGCCAGGGACGCAGGGCCAGGGTGGGCGGTCGGGCCGGCCAGGGGGGCAGGGCCAGGCGGGGGGGCCGGGTTAGCCAGCGCGGCGGGGTTTGCTAGGGAGGCGGGGCCAGCCGGGAGCGAACGCTGTGCGGGCGGGCCTGAGTACCGTGGGTCGCTTCTGGCGCCTTGGTCTGGGTACTGCGGGCCTGGTGCTGCCGATGGGTACCTGGGATCGGGCGAGCTGCTCGGGTAGCGGGAATCGGCTAGCAGGCCAGGAGGGACTCGCTGCTCATAGCCTGGCGGTCGCTGGGCCGGCTGCCTGGCCTGATAACCGGGCTCTGGCTGCTGGTTGCCATAGCGCGGATCCTGGCCTGTCCTGGTCGATGGCTGGCCCGCAGCGACAACCTGCCCTGCCGGGGGCAGCGCAGCCTGCGGCGGAACCGATGGTGCCTGCTGGCCGGAAGAATGAGAGTTTGAAGGCATCGGCCCGGCAGCAGGGCGCCTGCTGGCGGGCGGCGGTTCGGCGTACCTGGAGTTGGCGCGCGGCGGTCCAGAATCACTGCGCCTTCCTGTGGCAACCGGCCGGCCGGGCGGCGGGTTACGCCTGGGGTCTTCAGATTCGCCTTTCGGCCAGCCATTAGCAGGCCAGGCGGGCTGGCGCGGCTCGCCGCGCGCTCCAGCACCGTAAGCGGGCTCCTCGTAGGGCGTATCGCCGAATCCGCCCGTATCGTAAGGCGGCCTGTCATGGGACCCAGCGCTGTAGGTCCTTCTGTCGTAATCTTCGTCGTAGCCGCCGTTGTTTTGGCCGCCGCCTTCGCGAGCCTGCCTGTCGTAACGGCCGGCGTAGCCGCCGCTGTCAAAGCCGCCGCTGTCAAAGACACCGCTGTCGTAGCCGGCCTTGTCGTAGCCGGCCTTGTCGTAGCCTGCGCCGTCAAAGACGCCGCTGTCGTAGTCGGCGCTGTCGAACACGCCGCTGTCGTAGCCAGGCCCGGCAAAGACGCCACTGTCGTCTGAGTCTGGATCGTAGGAGTACGACCTCGTGCTTTCTGAGCCTGCAGGGTCAGCCGGCCAGTTGCCGGTGTCGTAAGGGCGACCGCGTCGAGCGGTACTGGCCTTGGGCGCTGGCCCGCGTGTCTGGCTCATCGACCTGGCATCTCCGTAACGGGGGTCGGGGTCTTGGCGGGACGGGCCTGGCTGCGGCTGACCCTGGCGCCTTGAGCGGGGCGGCGCACCCTGGTCGTCGCGGGCGTCGGGAGCGGGCCTTGGCCACTTCTCAGATGCCATAGCGTTCCGGTTTCGCTGACCGGCTCGCAAGCATTACCGCTGCCTGCCCGACATCGAGCCCTTCGTACACGACAGCGGCGACTACTTCGGTGATCGGCATTTCGACTGAGTGTGCTCGCGCGAGCCCGAGCACAGGCTTGGACGACTTCACGCCCTCGGCCACCTGCGTGGTGGTCGCGACGATCTCGGCCAGCGGGATGCCGCGGCCGAGCTTTTCCCCGAACGTCCGATTACGCGACAACGGGGACGAACAGGTGGTCACAAGGTCGCCCATGCCCGCCAGCCCGGCGAAAGTATGCTGGTCGGCACCGAGCGCGGCACCGAGCCTGGCGATCTCGGCCAGGCCCCTGGTGATCAGCATGGCCCTGGTGTTATCGCCCAGGCCCATGCCGACGGCGATACCGACCGCGAGCGCGATCACGTTCTTGACCGCTCCGGCTAGCTCGCAGCCGATCACGTCAGGGTTGGTGTATGGCCTGAAGTAGGGGGTGTGGCAGGCCTTTTGCAGGTTCTCCGCCGTTTGCTGATCGGCGCAGGCGATCACGGTCGCGGCATACTGGCGCTCGGCGATCTCGTGGGCCAGGTTCGGGCCGGTGATTACCGCGATCTGCTCCTTTGGCCAGCCGGTGACCTCGGCGATGACCTCGGTCATCCGCTTTCCTGTGTCGAGTTCGATGCCCTTCATCAGGCTGACAAGCACCGCGCCTTTGGGTATGAGGTCAACCCAGCCGATCAGGTTCTCCCTGAGCACCTGCGAGGTGACAGCCAGGACGACGAGGTCCGCGCCGCCCAGCGCCTCCGCCGGATCCGCGGTCGCCCGCAGTGAGTCAGGCAGTCTGAGTTCTGGCAGGTAGTCGCGATTGGTCCTGGTCGAGTTGATCATGTCGGCGACTTCTGGCCTGCGGCACCAGAGCACGGTCTCGGTCCCCGCGTCGCAGAGAACCTGGGCGAACGTGGTTCCCCAGCTACCTGCCCCCATGACGGCGGCGGTCACTGGCCGTGCACCTCGGTTGTGTCTTCTTGCTCTGGTGCGTCCTGGTCTTCGGCCAGCTTGCGCAGGTCGGCGCGGAGCTGGCGGCGGGCCTTGGCCGGGTGATAAGGCTCGGCGGGAGGTTCTTCCGCCCTGAGCTTGGCTAGCAGCGCCGCCACGTCGGCCATGATCTTGTCGGTGGCCGCCCGCATGGTCTTGCTGTCGATCGGCAGCCCATCGAACTCCGACAGGTCTACCGGCGGTCCCGCGATGATCCGCACCGTCTTGCGCGGGATCAGGCGGGGCTTGAAGCTGCCGTATGGCAGCACGTTCTGGGCGCCCCAGTGCGCCACGGGGACGACAGGTGCGCCGGTAGCCAGGGCGAGCCTGGCGACGCCGGTCTTGGCTACCATAGGCCAGAGGTCAGGATCGCGGGTCACAGTCGACTCCGGGTAGAACAGCACGCACGCGCCGTTCTTGACGCCAAGCTCGGCATCCCTGAGCACCAGGGCGGCGTCGGCCTGGCCGCGGTATACGGGAAGCTGGCCGAGTCTGACCATGATCGGACCGAGTATTTTGATCTTGAACAGGTCGGACTTAGCGAGAAAGGTCGGGTATCGCCCGGCCTGATCGCAGAACAGCGCGACGGCGAGGACGTCCGCGTAGGAGAGGTGATTGGCCGCGACGATGGCTCCGCCCTCGCGAGGGATGTTTTCTTGTCCCTGCCAGTCGTGTTTCATCAAGGCTCGGATGGTCGGCCGGAGTATTACCTTGGACACCCCGCGCCATGCATTGGAGTAGCTACCGTCCGCACGTCTGGTCATCTATCTAATCCACTCTCCCGCACCCATGGTGCCAGTCTTCCCGCTACCGCGACCCCAAGTCGAGCCAAGATCGGATGCTATGGCAGTTGATACCCAGCTGACCTGGTCAGTGGTGATCCCCGTCAAGGTACTCGCACAGGCCAAATCCCGGCTTGCCGGTCTAGCCGACGCTGACCGGCGTGCGCTCGCGCTCGCGATGGCGGTCGATACCGTCGCTGCAGCGGTGGCCTGCCGCCTCGCCGGCGCTGTCGTGGTCGTAACCGATGACCGGGCGGTGGCAGGCGAAGTTAGGGCACTCGGCGCTGAAGTGATCGCTGACGATCCGGGCGCCGGCCTTAACCAGGCACTGACCGGTGGCGCGGAATACGCCGCTGGCCGGTGGCCTGGGTACGGTTGCGCGGCATTGCTCGCCGACCTGCCTGCTCTGCGTCCTGGTGAGCTTGCCGCCGCGCTTCGCGCGGCGGCAAGCGTGCCGTCGGCATTCGTCGCTGACGCGGCGGGGACGGGCACGACGCTGTATACGGCGCGCGCCGGCAGTCCCTTCCTGCCCAGGTTCGGGCCGGGTTCGCGCGGCAAGCACCGGCTGGCGGGCGTTACCGAACTCGACCTGCCTCAGGTCGCCGGGCTCAGGCAGGACGTGGACACGGTCGCCGACCTGCGCGCGGCCGAGACGTTCGGGCTCGGGCGCAGGTCGGCCGCGCTGACGATGGCCGGCCGGGTCTAGGTAGTTCTTTGCCCGGCGACGGGCGCTCCGGCGGCGGGCGACTGAGCCCGTGCCGTTCAGATGTGCACGATGGGGCAGGTCAGCGTCCTGGTGATGCCAGGCACTCCCTGGATCTGCGCCACCACGAGTCGTCCCAGGTCGTCTACGTTGTCCGCTTCCGCGCGAACGATCACGTCGTAAGGACCGGTGACGTCGTCTGCCTGGGTTACGCCAGTGATGACACCGATAGCCGAAGCTACCTCGGCAGCCTTACCGACCTCGGTCTGAACGAGGATATAAGCCTGGACCATTTTCGGCCTCCCGGGTATCAGTGTGTTCGACACGCTACCGCAGGCTCGTGCCGCAGACTCTAAGGGGCCAGGTAACTACGGGGAGGTTGTCATAACCATTGCTGAGCTAGGCGAATTTGGCCTGATCGCCGCGATCGCGACAAAGTTCGGCGATGACCTCGCCGGGCTCGAGGTCGGCGTCGGTGACGACGCGGCAGTAGTTCTGGCACCTGACGGCCGGGTGGTCGCGACAACCGACATGCTGATCGAAGGCAGGCACTTCCGCAGGGACTGGTCGTCTGCCGCCGACATCGGCCACAAGGCGGCAGCCAGGAACCTGGCCGACATCGCGGCAATGGGCGCGGTGCCTACCGCTCTGCTTGTCGGGTTCGCCGGGCCAGGCCAGCTCGCTGCGGAGTGGGTGCTCGACCTCGCGGCCGGGATCGCCGCCGAGTGCTCGGTGGTCGGCGCGAAGGTCGCCGGCGGCGACACGAGCCGCGCCGATCTGGTGATCCTCTCGATCACCGCACTTGGCGACCTGGGTGGCGCCGCGCCGGTCAGGAGGAGTGGTGCCAGGCCTGGCGATGTCGTGGCTATCGCGGTCGCGGGAGCTTCACCGGCTGGCTCGGAGATGGCGTTGTCAGGGTCCTGGCCGCAGGGAATGGGGGAGGAGCCGGGGTCGCTTGGAGCGGGCGCGGGGTCGCTCGGGGCTGCGGCGGCCGGATTGGCGCTGCTCAGGAGCGGCACGCTGGCTGGGGGAGCGGGGGCCAGCCTGGCGGCTTCGCCTGAGCTACTCGAGCTGGTGAATTCCCACCGGCGGCCGCGGCCGCCCTACGCGGCAGGCCCTGAGGCGGTGCGGCTTGGTGCCACTTCGATGATCGACGTGAGCGACGGCCTGATCGCTGATCTTGGTCATGTCGCGGACGCCAGTGGGGTGCTGATCGACTTGACGGCCAGCAAGCTGGCCGTCAAGCCAGTCGCCCGCCCGGCCGCCCTGCGACTGGCGGCCAGCGAGGTCGGGGCGAGCGACTGGCTGACCTGGGTTCTCACCGGCGGGGACGACCATGTACTCGTGGCGACATTTCCCTCGGATGTCGCATTGCCTGCGTCATGGAGCGAAGTCGGAATAGTAATGAAAGGCCATGGCGTAGCTCTCGACGGCAAAATATGGTCCGATGCGGGCGGCTGGGATCATTTCCGGTCGTAATAGAGTCGGATGCCCACCTGATTTCTCGGTGTTACGGAGCGCGGGCAAAGTGCGGCAAGCGCGGACCGCCCGGCTGCGTTGCTGCCCGGCATGACCAGGCGGCGGGCGGAGTATCAGGGTTGCCGTCACTGTCACGGCAGGTGGATCGCGGCGCTGTCGCTTTGACCCCATGGATGAGCTGCCCAGGAAGCAAACCCGTACAGAGTGGCTTCCTGGGGCGTACTCGGGTGGGCCGCGTAGCCTAGCCTTACGATCATGAATGCGACTCCGCCGCGGGTGCTTGCGATCGCCGGGTCAGATTCCGGCGGCGGCGCTGGCATCCAGGCCGATCTGAAGACGATGCTCGCGCTTGGCGTGCATGGGATGACCGCGATCACGGCAGTGACGGCGCAGAACTCCCTCGGCGTCCAGGGCTACTGGGAGTTGCCGGCGCAGGCGGTTCTTGCTCAGCTTGATTCGGTGCTTAGTGACATCGGAGTCCAGGCGGTCAAGACCGGAATGCTCGCCTCGGCTGAACTCGTCGGCGTTATCGCGGACTCGCTCGCCCAGGTCGCGGTACCTGTGGTCGTCGATCCCGTCGCGGTTTCCAAGCACGGCGACAGCCTGCTGGCCGGAGGGACGCTCGATGCGGTGAAGAGCAGGTTGCTTCCGCTGGCGACCGTGGTGACGCCAAACCTGTACGAGGCGAACCTGCTGACAGGCCTGACGATCACCGACGAAAACGACATGCTGACTGCGGCAAAGCAGATCGCCGCGTTCGGGCCAGAGTGGGTCCTCGTCAAAGGCGGGCACCTGCCAGGTAACCCGGTCGACCTCCTGTACCACGCGGGCGAGGAGCGGGGTGCGGGCGGAGGAGGGGGTGCCGGTGCCGGGGTTCGCTCCGGCGCGGTCATTCGGTTCCCTGGGCGCCGGATAGTAAGCAGGCACACGCACGGCACTGGTTGCACCTTGGCCTCGGCGATCGCTTCTTACCTGGCCATGGGCGCAACGGTGCCGGCGGCAGTCGAGGCGGCCAAAGAGTACGTCACTGGTGCGATCGACGGCGGATTCCCGCTTGGTGCCGGGATCGGCCCCGTTGATCATGGCTGGCGACTGCGCCAGCTTGTGTGAGCGTTGGTGCGAACTGGCGGGCGATCCGCACAGCTCGACGGTGCCCTTGGCTAGCCTTTGCGGTGGCGGCACACACACGGCCAGGGGAACGCCAAGGGAGGTGAATTCGCGCGGATGGCGAAGCTAACCGACGGACTCAGGTCGGTAGTAGGCGACAAGGCGGCGAAGCGGCTTGCTGCCCTTGGTCAGGACGGGCTGCACACGATCGGTGACCTTCTGACCTATTACCCGCGCAGGTACGAGACGCGGGGCGACCTCACCGACATCGCTTCCTTGTGTGAGGGCGAGTACGTGACGGTGCAGGCGAGGATCGAGTCGGTCGGAAACCGTCCGATGCGCAACAGACAAGGCTCCATCTTCGAGGCGGTCGTCACCGACGGCCGTGGCAGGCTGACGCTTACGTTTTTCGGACGTGGCAGGCAGGACTGGCGGCAGCGTGCCCTCGCACCTGGCCGTACCGGCCTATTCTCCGGGCAGGTGTCCAGCTTTCGCGGCAAGCGCCAGTTGTCCCATCCCGAGTTCGAGATGCTGGAAGGCGACGACTCGACCGAAGCCAGGGCCGAGCAGTTCGCCAGCGAGATCATCCCGATCTATTCGGCAAGCAAGGACATTTTTTCCTGGCAGATAGCGGAATCGGTGAAGCTGGCGCTGAACGCGGCCGATCTGGACGCCGATCCGCTGCCCGCGTCGATCAGGGCGCGTTACCAGCTCTATGACTACTCCCGCGCGCTGCACGCCATTCACTGTCCCGCGACGGATGCCGACTGGCGGCGGGCCGCTGACCGGCTGAAGTGGGACGAGGCGTTCATGCTTCAGGTCGTGCTAGCCCAGCGCAGGCGGGTGTCGACCGAGTTCATCGCTCAGCCGCGCCCGCCGGTCGCCGGCGGCCTGCTTGACGAGTTCGACCAGCGCCTGCCTTTTGACCTGACCGCTGGACAGCAGGTGGCTGGCCAGGTCATCGCGGCTGATCTCGCTGGCGGTCATCCGATGCACCGGCTGCTGCAGGGCGAGGTCGGCTCAGGCAAGACCGTCGTGGCTCTGCGGGCGATGCTGCAAGTGATCGACGCCGCGGGCCAGGCTGCGCTGCTCGCGCCGACCGAGGTGCTCGCACAGCAGCATTACCGGTCGATCAGCCAGATGCTCGGCCCGTTCGCGATGGCTGGCCAGCTTGGCGGTGCCGACCAGGCAACCACGCTCACGTTGCTGACCGGCTCGCAAGGCGCAGCCGCCCGCAGGAAGGCACTGCTCGAGGCGGCCAGCGGCGCGGCGGGGATCGTCGTCGGCACGCACGCACTGCTGGAGGAGAATGTGCAGTTCGCCGACCTTGGCCTGGTCGTGATCGACGAACAGCACAGGTTTGGCGTCGAGCAGCGCGAGGCATTGCGGGCTAAGTCAGTGAGCGGCCGCCCGCACGTGCTCGTGATGACCGCGACTCCGATCCCGCGCACGGTCGCCATTACCGTCTTCGGCGATCTCGAGGTCACCGAGTTGACCGAGTTGCCTGCCGGCCGGTCACCGATCGCGACCCATGTGGTACCGGTCGAGGAAAAGCCGCACTATCTGGCCAGGACCTGGGAGCGGGTCAGGGAGGAAGTCGCGGCCGGGCGGCAGGTCTACATCGTGTGCCCGAGGATCGGCCTTGACTCAGAAGGCGAGCCGGGTACCAGCGGCCGGGGGGCTGGGCCTAGCCGGGAAGAAGCTGGGCCTAGCCGGGACGAACTTGCCGATGACGGCGGCTTCGACTTCGCCGATCTTGATGGGGTTGACCAGCCAGAACGGCGCCCGGCGCTGGCGGTGCTCGACGTGGCGGCCGACTTGTCCGCCGGGGCTCTGGCTGGGCTCAGGCTGGCGGTACTGCATGGCAGACTGCCGGCCGAGGAGAAAGACAAGATCATGCTGGCTTTTGCCGACGGTCAGCTTGACGTGCTTGTCACCACGACGGTGGTCGAAGTCGGCGTTGACGTGCCCAATGCCACCGCGATGGTGATCATGGATGCGGACCGGTTCGGTGTCTCCCAGTTGCACCAGCTGCGCGGCCGCGTCGGCCGCGGTGGCCACCAGGGCCTGTGCTTGCTGGTTACGGCCGCGCCTGCCGGGCCGTCCCGTGACCGCCTCGACGCGGTTGCCTCGACTACCGACGGGTTCGAGTTGTCAGAACTCGACCTCGAGCAGCGCAGGGAAGGCGACGTACTTGGCGCAGCCCAAGCCGGGCGCCGTTCTAGTTTGAAACTTCTCAGGCTTACCAAAAAGGCCGACAAGGAGATTATTGGTCTGGCCAGGCAGGAGGCTATTGACCTGGTCGGAGCCGATCCCGCTCTGGCCGGCCAGCCGGCCCTGGCGGCCGCGATCGCCGCGCAACTCGACGCCGAGCGAACCGAGTACCTGCAGAAAGCCTGACCGAACCATGACGCGTGATCTCGCCTGCGGCCCGGCGCTGAGCGGCGGGTTCTTCTGATGCCGGAGATGGCCCGAGCGAGGTAGCTGATCAGAAGTGACGAGGATTATCGCGGGGGAAGCCGGCGGTCGCAGGCTCGCCGTTCCTTCCGGGCGAGTGACCAGGCCCACGAGTGATCGGGTACGCGAGAGCCTATTTGCTGCCCTGATCTCCTTTCTCGGAAGCCTGGCCGGAGTGACAGTGCTTGATCTTTATGCGGGATCAGGTGCGGTCGGGCTTGAGGCGCTTTCGCGGGGCGCGGCTGACGTACTGCTTGTCGAGTCCGACCATGGTGCCGCCCGTGTCATCAAGCGGAACATCGCGACAGTTGGCCTGCCTGGGGCGCGACTGGTCAACGACCGGGTCGAGCGGATGCTGCGGCGCGGGCCAGGCGAGGTGGCGCCGAGGGACCTGGTTTTCGCTGATCCGCCCTATTCAGCGGGCGAAGCCGAGCTTGGCGGGATGCTCGCCGCGCTGGCAGGGACGGGCTGGCTGGCGCCGGGCGCGGTCATTGTGGTCGAAAGGGACAGCCGGTCTGGACCGCCGCCGTGGCCAGACGGGTATCGCGAAGACCGGTCCCGCCGCTACGGCGAGACCGTCCTCTGGTACGGTCGCGCGGCAGGCGCAGCTTCGACAACGGGAGGGTGACTCCGCATGATTCGCGTGGTCTGCCCAGGGTCATTCGACCCGGTTACCAATGGTCATCTGGACATCATCAGCCGTGCGGCGAAACTTCACGACGAGGTTGTCGTCGCCGTGCTGCGCAATCCGTCCAAGTCTTCGCTGTTCACGGCCGACGAGCGGGTCGAGATTCTGGCCGAGGTGACCAAGGGGATTTCCAACGTCAAGGTGGCCAAGTTCGATGGCCTGATCGTGGATTTCTGCCGCGCCAACGACATCTCAGCCATCGTCAAGGGCCTGCGAGCGGTCAGCGACTTCGACTACGAGATGCAGATGGCGCAGATGAACTACAACCAGGCCGGGGTGGAAACCCTCTTCATGACCACCAACCCGCTCTACGCGTTCCTGTCTTCCAGCCTGGTCAAGGAATTCGCCAGGTTCGGCGGCGACGTGGCCGGCCTGGCGCCCGATCCGGTGCTGCGACGGCTGACCGAGCGGCTGGTCGCCGGGTAGGCAAGTTGGGGATTGCCTGGATGGCCAGGTAAGCTTGCGGGCTGGTATCAAACGAAACTTGCTTCAGTCATGCCAAACGCGAAACTCAAGAAATCTGCCAAGCTAGACCCGAAGGGTCCGTTGATCTTCGACATCGGGACACTCGGGTCGGCGTCAGCGCGCCTTGAGGAGCGGGAAGTCTCCGCTCCCGCCGACCTGGGAACCGGTCTGGTGCGAGTTCCCGAGGGCGAGCCGATTGCACTTGAAGTTCAGCTTGAGGATGTAAGCGACGGCGTGCTTGTCACCGTCTCGGCGGCGGCTCCCCTGGCCGGCGAGTGCGCGAGGTGCCTCGACGAGTTCACCTCGTCGGTGCAAGTCAGGTTCGTCGAGCTTTTCACCGGACGGGCGCAGGAGTCTGAGGATGATGGCTACCGGCTCGATGGTGATCTGCTAGACCTTGAACCGGCGCTCAGGGACGCGCTTGTGCTTGAGTTGCCGCTGGCGCCGCTGTGCGCCGATGGCTGTAAGGGGCTTTGCTCGGTATGCGGCGTGAAGCTAGCGGAGGCCGAGCCCGGGCACGAGCACCTGGGCGACGGGGGAGTGTTCGCGGTACTTAAGGACTTGTTCCCGGCTGATGATCAGGCGGGAAAGGACGATGGGACGACCGGTCCCGCTGGTTCGAAGGAGCATGAAGGTGGCAGTACCTAAGCGGAAGATGTCGCGCAGCAACACCAGGTCGCGCCGTGCGCAGTGGAAGGCCTCGGCCCCGAGCCTGGTGGCTTGCCCGCAGTGCCGCGACCTGAAGCTGCCGCACACGGCATGCCCGACCTGCGGCACCTACAACCGGCGTCAGGTAGTAACACCTTCCTGATGCTGGCTGGTCGCGGTATACCGTGATCGCGGGAGGGAGGAACTGTGAGCACGCCAGCTGACGGGCGGGCGCAGGACGCCGACGCCGCGGTCCTACTTCGCGAAATGCAGGTGCGGGTCAGCGATGACCTGCTTGAGCGGGCGCTCACGCACCGGTCGTTCGCCTACGAGAACGGCGGGCTGCCGACTAACGAGCGGCTTGAGTTCCTCGGTGATTCTGTGCTCGGGCTCATCGTCACCGACACGCTGTTTCGCGCGCATCCTGACCTTCCCGAGGGCAACCTTGCGAAACTGAGAGCCGCAGTGGTGAACAGCCGTGCGCTCGCCGCTGTCGCCCGCGGGCTCGGCCTGGGCGGATACGTCAGGCTCGGCAAGGGCGAGGAGGCCACTGGCGGGCGCGATAAGTCCTCGATCCTGGCCGACACGCTCGAGGCCGTAATCGGTGCCGTGTACCTGGACGGCGGACTTGACGCGGCTGACGCGCTCGTGCACCGGCTGTTCGACCCGGTGATCGCTAAGTCGGCGCGGCTTGGCGCAGGGCTTGACTGGAAGACGTCGTTGCAGGAACTGACGGCCGCGCAGGAGCTTGGCGGGCCCGAGTACCTGGTTGACGAGAGCGGACCTGACCATCAGAAGTCTTTCCGCGCGGTGGCGAAGATCGGCGGGCACGTGTACGGGCGGGGTGAGGGCAGGTCAAAGAAGGAGGCCGAGCAGCAAGCGGCGGAGCTAGCCTGGACGGCGATCAAAGCACTCACCGCTAGCGGCCAGAAGGACAACGGCGATCGGTCCGGCGGTGCGGCGGACGCGGGCAGTGCCTGAGCTACCGGAAGTCGAGAGCGTCAGGGCCGGCCTTGAGCGGCATGTCACCGGCCGTACCTTCGCAGAGGCTGAGATTTTTCATCCGCGGGCGGTCAGGCGCCACCAGGCCGGGCCGGCCGACCTGACCGCTGCCTTGACAGGCGGCTTGGTTACCGGTGTTCGGCGCCGGGGCAAGTACCTCTGGCTGACGGTTGGCGACGATGCCCTGCTCGCCCACCTCGGGATGAGCGGGCAGCTTCTGGTCGGCGATCGGCTCGCGGCCTGCGAGCCGCACCTGCGGGCCAGGTTCACGTTCACCGACGGAGGGCCGGACCTGCGATTTGTTGACCAGCGAACCTTCGGAAACCTGTCTTACTGGCCAGGAGGCGCCGACCTGCCAGCGGCGATCGCTCATATCGCCCCTGATCCGCTAGAGCCTGCCTTCTCGCAGGAAAGGTTCACCACCAGGCTGCTGGCCCGCAGGACCGGGATCAAGCGCGCCCTGCTCGACCAGTCACTCATCAGCGGGGTCGGCAATATTTACGCCGACGAGTCGCTCTGGCGGGCCGGGCTGCACTGGGCACGCGGCACGGACGCACTGCGGCGCTCCGACGTGGCCAGGCTGCTCGCCTGCGTGCGGGAAGTCTTCGCCGAGGCGATCACTGCCGGAGGCACCTCGTTCGACCGGCTCTATGTCAACGTAAACGGGCAAAGCGGTTATTTCGATCGGTCGCTTGCTGTCTATGGTCGGGCTGACCGGCCATGTCCCCGATGCGGAACGCCCGTGATCAGGGAAAAGTTCATGAACCGCTCCTCCTACAGTTGCCCGGAATGCCAGCGGCGGCCGCGGCAAGGCCGCTGGTGAACTGGCCAGGTGATCCGGTTGACTGGCCGGAAGAGGACCTCGATGGCGAAGCCGATCAGGGCAAGCCGGGGTGGCTTGGCGATATGCTCGCGAGTGGTCAGCCCGGCCAGCCTGCCAGGCTGACCGCTTGGGTGCGAGGGCGAGTGCAGGGCGTCGGCTTCCGCTGGTGGGTGCGCAAGAACGCACTCGAACTCGGTCTCGTCGGCTTTGCCGAGAACCTGGTGGACGGCAGGGTCAAGGTGATCGCGGAAGGTACCGGCGAAGCGCTGACCGAGTTGCTCGGGCGACTTGAAGGGTTGCAGGCTCCAGGTCAGGTGACGCAGGTCACGCATCGCTGGGACGAGGTCAGGGGCGGGCTCACCGGGTTTGCCGAGCGGTAGCATGCGCTGCGGTCACCCGGCGGGGTGCAAACGGGAGGTCAACAGGGCGCAGGCGGCGTGCCCTCGTTAAGGCAGATCCGGTTTGACCGGCTGTGAACTGCGGAAACGTCAACTTGACCGGATGGCACTTCAGATGGGACGATGGATGCGTTACCTGCGCGCAGCCTGGCGCGATTTTCCGCGAATCCACGTGCGCGCCCACTCTGGTCACTCAGTGTGGAGGACCTCAAGCAATGGCGAAGGCTCTGCTTGGCCATGTTGGCGGGCCTGATCCCCGCATGGTTTCTGAAGTACGCCGTCTCCAGCGGCGAGTACGCGATCTTGAAGCCGAGCTTGCCCGGCTTCAGGAAGTCAACGACGTGCTCGCGGCCGGCGTCGGCCATGAAATGCTGCTTGACGACCGCGAGCCGGTTCTGACCTAGCAGTCCGGCTTCTTCCGGGCTGGTCAGGTGTGTGACCGGTTGAGTGTGCGGGCGGCCGTCAGGTCTGCTGGTGTGGCTGCCTTTTGCGGCAGCGCACTCTTGCGCGCTGCGCAGTTAGCTGCGGGCGCTTGCTGTCCGCCTGTACTGGCTTCGTGCCCGTGCAGGCGGCAGGCAGCATGCCTGTGTTGCGGGCATTTATTGGGGCAGGTGCGGATTGGCGCTGCCCAAAATCATGATTGACCTGGTTCCGCCGTCGTGCCGATCCACCTGGAAGCGGCTATGCGCGCAGGTGCGCCGGGTAGGGTGTGGCGGGACCACGCGCGAACTGGTGAGGAGATACAGGCGATGTACCTCAAGAGCCTCACCCTGCGCGGGTTCAAGTCTTTCGCCTCGGCGACGACGCTGCGTTTCGAGCCTGGAATCACCTGCGTGGTCGGCCCGAACGGCTCAGGCAAGTCCAACGTGGTCGACGCCTTCACCTGGGTAATGGGCCAGCAGGGTGTCAAGTCGCTGCGCGGTGGCAAGATGGAAGATGTCGTCTTCGCCGGTACCGCAGCGCGCCAGGCCCTTGGCCGTGCCGAGGTCACGCTGACCATCGACAACAGCGACGGCGCGCTGCCGATCGACTATGCGGAAGTGACGATCAGCCGCCTGCTGTTCCGTACCGGGCAGAGCGAGTACGCGATCAACGGCAGCCAGTGCCGCCTGCTTGATGTCCAGGAACTGCTGTCAGACAGCGGCCTCGGCCGCGAGATGCATGTCATCGTCGGCCAGGGTCACCTTGACGACATCTTGAACTCAGGGCCTGAGGCCCGTCGCGCGCTGATCGAAGAGGCCGCGGGGGTGCTCAAGCACCGCAGGCGCAAAGAAAAGGCGCTACGCAAGCTTGACGCGATGCAGGCCAACCTGACCAGGCTCGTCGACCTGACCACGGAACTCGGCCGCCAGCTTAAGCCGCTCGGCCGTCAGGCGCAGCTAGCGCGCAAGGCCGCCGTGATCCAGGCTGACCTGCGGGACGCCAGGCTGCGCCTGCTCGCGGACGACTACGTCACGCTGTCAGCCGAGCTTGACAGGGACGAGGCAGACGAGGCGGCTGCGACGGCAATGCGAGCCGAGCTTGAGACGGTGCTGCGCATTGCCAGGGAGCAGGAAGCCGAACTTGAGTCAGCCGCCGCGCTGCACGCGCCCCGGCTGGCCGCCGCTCAGGAGACTTACTTTTCGCTCAGTTCGCTGAGCGAGCGGCTTCGCGCGGTCGCCGACCTCGCGGTCGAGCGGTACAGGCACTTGTCCGCGCAGGCCGAGCCGGCTCGGCCAGGCCGCGACCCAGACGAGCTCGAACGGGAGGCGGCCGAGTTCCGCGAGCAGGAACTTGAGCTTGACGCCCGGCTGGCAGTGGCCAGGGAGCAGCTTGACTTCGCGGTCTCGTCGCGGACGGCGGCCGAGTCCGCGCTGGCGGAATCAGAACGGCAGCTTGCCAGCCGGGCGAGAGCAGCGGCCGAGAGCGCGGAACGACTGGCCAGGATGCGCGGTCAGGCTGACGGCGCGCGCAGCAGGCTGGCCGCCGCGCAGGAGGAAGCCGGGCGGCTGGCGTCGGCACTCGATGCGGCCAGGGCCAGAGCTGCCATGGCCAGCCAGGAATATGCCGAACTTCACGACAACTCGGGCGGCAGCGACGAGGACCGCGCCGAGCTCGCGGCGCAGATCGAGCAGGCATCGTCCGGCCTGAGGACGGCGTCCGCGCTTGTCGCCGAGTTGCGCAAGGCCGAGCACAGGTTCAGCGAGCAGCGCGCCGGCCTGCGGGCCAGGGTAACCACGCTCGGAGAGGCCGTCAGGCGCGGCGCGGACGCGTCCGCCGTGCTGCTTGCCGACGGCGAGGCCTTCCCCGGCGTGCTCGGACCACTGGCCGACCTGATCACGGTGGCCGACGGCGCGGCCGAGGCCGTGGCCGCCGCGCTCGGCGCGTCGGCGAGCGCAATCGCGGTCAGCGACCTCGAGGCGGCGGCCTCGATCCTGCGCAAGCTGCGCGACCGGCAGGCCGGCCGGGCGGATCTGGTTATCGCGAACGGACCTGGCGCCACCACGGCCGGAGGTGCTCCGCAAGCACGATTTGGCGGCGGGGTAACGCTCGCCGCTGATCTCGTCAAGGTGCCTGACGAGCTGGCGGCAGCGATCGGCAGGCTGCTGTCCGGGGTTGTCGTGGCTCCTGACCTCGCCACCGGTCTCGATGTCATCGCCGCCGACCCCGCGGTCGCCGTTGTCACCGCCGACGGTGACCTGATCGGCGCTCATTGGGCCAAAGGCGGCTCGGCAGGCGGGCAGAGCCTGCTCGGCCTGCGCGCGGCCGCCAGGCACGCCGCCGATCAGCTCGCCGAGGCGGAGATGCTCGCACTGCGCGCGGAAGACGAGCTGACCGAGGCGGTGGCCAGCGAGGAGAGTGCCAGGCAGGTCGTGGCGCAGGCGCAGGCCAAGATGGCCGAGGTTGACGCCGCGACGGCGGCGGTGTCCGGGCGCCTCGGGGCACTGGCAGGCGCGGCGAAGGCGGCCAAGGACGAAGCTGACCGGCTGGCGGCGTCGATAACCGCGGCGGAGGTTGCCGCGGAAAAGACGCGCGGTCAGCTTGCCGAGATCGAGCAGCGAATCGCGGCGGAGGCCGACGAAGACGTGGCAGCGCAAGAGGCTGTCGCGACAACGCGGGCCGCAGACCATGACGACTCGGCGATGGCCGGGCAGGTGCTCGCCGACACCGCGGCTGATGCCAGGGGCGCCGAGATGGATGCGCGGCTCGAGGTGCGCACCCTGGAGGAGCGGCTGCGGGCAATCAGCGGCCGAGCCGACCAGCTAACAGCGTCAGCGCAGGCCGAGCGGCAGGCGGCGGTCAGGGCGGCCGACCTGGCCAGCCGGCGTGCGGCGCAAGCCCAGGTGGCCGGCGCCGTCGCGGACGGCGCCAAGATAGCGCTGACCGCGATCCGCAGGTCCCTGCTGCTCGCCGACGCCGAGCGACAGCAGGCAGAGACTTCCCACCAGGGACGAGACGAACAGCTTAAGGCGGTCAGGAGCCGGATCAGGGAAGCTTCAGGCCAGCTCGACAAGGTGGTAAGCACGGCCCACGGCGCCGAGGTGTCCAGGGCGAGCAGGCGGCTCAAGCTCGAGCAGGTCGAGGCCAGGGCGGCGGAGGAATTCGCCATCGAGGTAGCGGCGCTGATGGCCGAGTACGGGCCGGATGTCCCGATTCCCTCGGCCGATCCTGATCAGCCGCCTGCGGAGTACGACCGGCAGGCGCAGCGCAAGCGGGCGGACGCCGCGCAGCGCCAGCTTGACCAGCTAGGCAAGGTCAACCCGCTGGCGCTCGAGGAGTTCGCCGCGCTCGAGGAGCGGCATGCCTTCCTGCAGACCCAGCTTGACGACTTGCGGAAGACCAGGCGCGACCTGCTCACCGTCGTCAAGGAGGTCGATGACCGGGTGCAGCAGGTGTTCGCTGACGCTTTCGCCGATACGGCCAGGGAGTTCGGGCACGTATTCGCCACGCTGTTTCCTGGCGGTGAGGGGCGGCTGATCCTCACCGAGCCTGACGACATGCTCGCGACCGGCATCGAGTTCGAGGCGCGGCCGCCAGGCAAGAAGGTGAAGCGGCTGTCGCTGCTCTCAGGCGGCGAGCGCTCGCTTACCGCGATCGCCTTCCTGGTCTCGATCTTCAAGGCGCGACCTTCACCGTTTTACGTAATGGACGAGGTCGAGGCGGCACTCGATGACACCAACGTGCAGCGGCTGCTCGACATCTTCGAAGAACTGCGGGCAAGTTCCCAGCTCATCATCGTCACGCACCAGAAGCGGACAATGGAGATCGCGGACTCGCTTTACGGCGTTAGCATGCGGTCGGATGGCGTGTCCGCCGTGATCAGCCAGCGCCTGCGCGAGCCCGCCGCGGCGTCGTAGCGCGGCCGCCGGCTGGCTGCCTCCCGCCTGGCATCATGGTCCGGCTGGTCGCGTGCTTCTGCCAGACTGGATTAGTCATGGAAACTTTGCTCATCATCATCGCCGTCGTTGTGGTCCTCGTGCTTGCGGGCGGCGGCGCGCTGCTCGTGCCCCGCAGGCGACGCCTGCGGGGCCAGGTCAAGGAGCAGCTTGGCGATGGCGCGACAGGTACGGCCACCGCTGCGCTGCCCAGGTCAGGTGCGACCGCAGCCGAGGTTGCGCCGCCGCTTGAAGCGGCGGTGCCCGCCAAGGCCGCGCCGCCTGCGCTTGAAAAGCCGCCGCCTTCGGCCGGCCGGATGGTACGGCTGCGCAACAGGCTGGCCAGGTCGCAGACGGCCTTCGGCTCGGCGCTGCTCAGCTTGCTTTCTTCCGGCAAGCTAGACGACGATACCTGGGACGAGGTCGAAGCGATCCTGATCACGGCTGATATGGGCGCGGGCCCGGCGCTCGCGCTGGTCAGTCAGTTGCGCACCGAGGTCAAGGTGGAGGGCACCCGCGACGTCGATCAGCTGAAAGCCATGCTTCGTGCCGACCTGCTCACCGAGGTCAACCCCGGTCTGGACAGGACCTTGCATACCGAGCCGCACGGCGACCGGCCAGCGGTAGTGCTAGTCGTCGGCGTCAACGGCACGGGGAAGACCACGACCTGCGCCAAGCTGGCCAGGGTGCTGATCGGTGATGGGCAGACCGTGCTGCTCGGCGCGGCAGACACCTTCCGCGCGGCTGCCGCCGACCAGCTCCAGACCTGGGGCTCGCGGGTCGGCGCGAGGGTCGTGCGGGCCGACCGCGAGGGAGCCGATCCGGCGAGCGTTGCCTTCGACGCGGTCAGCGAGGGCATTGCTGACGGAGTGGACACGGTGATCGTGGATACGGCGGGCCGGCTGCACACCAAGACCGGGCTGATGGATGAGCTCGGCAAGATCAAGCGAGTGCTTTCCAAGCACGGCACCGTTGACGAGGTGCTGCTGGTGCTCGACGCCACGACCGGTCAGAACGGGCTGCGCCAGGCGCGCGTCTTCGCCGAGGTGGTCGATATCACCGGCATCGTGCTGACCAAGCTTGACGGCACGGCCAAGGGCGGCATCGTGATAGCCGTGCAGCGGGAACTCGGCGTTCCCGTGAAGCTGGTCGGCCTTGGCGAGGGTCCAGACGACCTGGCGCCCTTTGACCCGGCGGCGTTTGTCGACGCGCTGATCGGCTAGGCAGGCAAGGAGTACAACGCAGGTGTTCGAGACACTCTCTGATCGGCTAACCCAGGTATTTTCTTCGCTGCGCAGCCGCGGGCGGCTGTCGCCTGCCGACGTCGAAGCCACCACCCGCGAGATCAGGATCGCGCTGCTCGAGGCCGATGTCGCGCTGCCCGTGGTGCGGACCTTTATCGCGAACGTCAAGGAACGCGCCCTGTCGGCCGATGTGCTTGCCGCGCTCAACCCGGCGCAGCAGGTTATCAAGATCGTCAACGAAGAGCTGATAGAAATACTCGGCGGTGAGGCGAGGCGGCTGAGCTTCGCCAAGGTGCCGCCTACCGTGATTATGCTGGCCGGCCTGCAGGGCTCGGGCAAGACCACGCTTGCCGCCAAGCTCGCGCTCTGGCTGAAGCGGCAGGGCAATACGCCGATGCTGGTAGCCGCCGACCTTCAGCGCCCCAATGCCGTACAGCAGCTTCAGGTGCTCGGCGAGCGGGCCGGTATTCCCGTGTACGCGCCTGCGCCTGGCAACGGAACCGGCGACCCGGTTAAGGTGGCCCGCGATTCCATCGAGGAATCCAAGCGCAGGCTCCAGAACATCGTGATCATCGACACGGCCGGCCGCCTCGGCGTGGACGCCGAGATGATGGTGCAGGCAGCGTCGATCAGGGACGCGGTCGATCCTGACGAGATCTTGTTCGTGGTCGACGCGATGATCGGCCAGGACGCCGTGGCGACGGCGCAAGCGTTCCTTGACGGGGTTGGCTACGACGGCGTCGTGCTCACCAAGCTTGACGGCGACGCCCGCGGCGGTGCCGCGCTTTCTATCGCGCAGCTGACCGGGCGCCCGATCATGTTCGCCTCGAACGGCGAGAAACTCGAGGACTTCGATCTGTTCCATCCCGACCGGATGGCGTCGCGGATCCTTGACCTCGGAGACATCCTGACGCTGATCGAGCAGGCCGAGCGCACCTTCGATCAGCAGCAGGCCGCCGACATGGCCGGCAAGCTCGCCTCAGGCGAGGGGTTCACGCTCCAGGATTTCGTCGAACAGCTAGCGATGGTGCGCAAGCTCGGCCCGATCGGCAACCTGCTCGGGATGCTGCCAGGCGCCGCCCAGAACCGTGAACTGCTCAGCCAGATCAGCGACAAGGACCTGGACCGCGCGGCCGCGATCGTGAACTCGATGACGCCGCAGGAGCGCACGAACCCGAAGATGCTCAATGGCTCGCGGCGGCTCAGGATCGCGAAGGGGTCAGGTGTCACTGTCGGTGAGGTCAACTCGCTCGTCGTGCGGTTCCTTGAAGCTCAGAAAATGATGAAGCACATGATGGGTGGCATGCGTGGCATGCCTGGTATGCCGCCGATGCCGGGAAGCAGGCGCGGCACCCAGAAAGTCAAGAACAAGAAGAAGGGCAAGGGCGGTGGCCGCCCGGCCGGTGCCGCCCGGTCAGGCGCCAGGCAGGACAAGGACGCCGCATCCGGTCTCGCCGGGCTTGGCGCAGCCGCCGGACTGCAAGCCGGCGGCCGCGGCGGGGGGAATTTTGGCGGAATGGACTTGTCTTCCCTGGAATCGTCCGGACTCGACTTGGCCAACCTGCCTGCTGGCCTGCGTAAGGTGGCCGGATCGAGCCCCGTTGCTGATGGCAAGCAGCAAGAGGACGGCCAGCTTCCGCCTGGTCTGCGCGGTCGAAACGGCAAGAAGGGACGGTAGGCCGCCGCACAGTGAGATGTCTGGCAGAATGTGTTGGCAACCTTCGGCTCCGCGAGGCCCTCTCTAACTCGTCGTCGCCGTAACCTGCGTCGGACGGTAGGCCGGAATCCTCACTTCGGCTACCGCTGTCCGCACCTATTTCGCTGGGAGAAGACCACAGCCGTGGCTGTAAAGATCAAGCTAAAGCGCATGGGCAAGATCCGGGAGCCCTACTACCGGATCATCGTCGCCGACGCCCGCACTAAGCGGGATGGGCGCGCGATCGAGGAGATCGGCAAGTACCACCCGAAGGCAGACCCGTCGTTCATCGAGGTTAACTCGGAGCGGGCACAGCACTGGCTGTCAGTCGGCGCGCAGCCGACCGATCCGGTGAAGAAGATACTTGAGGTGACCGGGGACTGGCAGAAGTTCAAGGGCCTGCCAGGCGCCGAGGGCACGCTCAGGACCGCGGCTGCGCGGGCGGACAAGAAGGATGCCTTCGCCGCCGCCCTGGCCGAGACGCTCGCGGACGCCGCCGCGGCGCCGAAGGGCAGGGCCAGGTCGGGCGGCGCGGCCAAGTCGGGTGACGCCAAGTCGGGTGACGCCAAGTCGGACAAGCAGCCGAAGGGCGCCAAGCAGAAGGCCGACGCCGCGCCGGCCGAGAGCGCCGCGCCGGCCGAGAGCAGCGAGCCGGCAGCGGCGGGCGAGACCACGTCCGGTGATGCCTCCGCGCCTGGCAGCGGAGACTGAGGTGCTCGAAGAGGCACTCGAGCACCTGGTGAGGGGCATCGTTGACTACCCTGACGACGTGCGGGTCTCAAGCCGCAACTTGCGCAGAGGCCGAGTGCTTCAGGTCCGGGTACACCCCGATGACCTGGGCAAAGTTATCGGCCGTGGCGGGCGCACCGCTCGGGCGCTTCGAACCGTCATCGGCTCGCTTGCAGGCGAATCCTACGTCAGGGTTGACCTGCTCGACGCCGACGAGGTGCGCTAACTCGAATGCGGCTAGTCGTTGGCCGGGTCGGCAGACCGCACGGGCTGCGCGGTGAAGTCACCGTGGAGGTGCGGACCGACGACCCGGCCGATCGCTTCAGGCCCGGTGCGGTGCTGCTCACAGAACCGGCCGAGCGCGGTCCGTTGACCGTGGCCGGGGTCAGATGGCACTCGGGTCGGCTCTTGCTGGTGTTCGACGGCTATGACGAAAGGGAATCGGCGGAGGAGTTGCGGGACACGCTGCTTGAGGTCGAGTCATCGTCCTTGCGGCCGCTGTCTGATCCCGAGGAGTTCTACGATCACGACCTGATCGGGTTGCGGGTGGTGACCGCAGCCGGCGAGGAAGTCGGGGTCGTGGCCGATGTGCTGCACCACGGCCAGGACCTGCTCGTGGTTTCCGGCAGCGCGGCTCGTTCTGGAGCACAGATCCTGATCCCGTTCGTGGCGGCGATCGTGCCCGAGGTTGATGTCGCCGGAGGAAGACTAGTCGTCGATCCGCCCGTCGGCCTGCTCGACCCGCAGGCCGCGCTCTAGGTACGGCTCGGCATCAGCCACCGGCCGGTGGCCGGTCAGCGCGACGCCGGCCCAGCGGAACAAAGGAGCGATCAGACGAAAATTGATATTATTACTATATTTCCAGAATACTTTTCGCCGCTGGATGTTTCGCTGATCGGCAAGGCCGTCCAGCGCGGTGACATCGATGTGACCGTGCATGACCTGCGCCAATGGGCACATGACGTACACAGGACCGTTGACGACGCGCCGTTCGGCGGCGGCCCGGGAATGGTGATGAAGCCGGAACCGTGGGGTGAAGGCCTCGACGCCGTACTGGCCGGCCATCAGCCGGCGGCCGATTCGCAGCCGCAACTGATACTCCCCACCCCATCGGGCGCGCTGTTCACCCAGGCCACAGCGACCGCTCTGGCTACTGCCGGGCACCTGATCTTCGCGTGCGGCCGCTACGAGGGCATCGACGACCGGGTGGCTGCGGACGCGCGCCGCCGCATGAAGGTACATGAGTTGTCGATCGGCGATTACGTACTGGCCGGAGGCGAGCCCGCCGTCCTGGTCATGATCGAGGCCATCTGCCGGCTTATTCCAGGCGTGCTGGGAAACTCCCTGTCCGCGCCCGATGACTCGTTCGGCGCGGGCGGAGGCCCGATGTCGGGCCTTGTGGAGGGCCCCGCCTACACGCGGCCACGCTCCTGGCGCGACCTTGACGTTCCTGACGTGCTGCTATCCGGCGATCATGGCGCGATCGCCCGCTGGCGAAGGGACCAGGCGCTGGTCAGGACTGCCGTCAACCGTCCCGATCTCGCGGCCAGGATCCCGGCAGAAAGCCTGGAATTCCGCGATCGGGAGACCCTTTCTGGGGCCGGTTTCGCAGTTGACGGCAAAGATGTGGCACACTAAAAACCGCTGCCCCCGCACGGTCGTGCCTCGCGCCCGGCCGCTGACCGGTCGGGCAGCCAGTCGCATGCCTTCGCTGCGACAAGACCACTTCAGCGCGTTCGCAGGCGTGCGCGTGATGAATAACTGAGGACGACGAGCGATGCACACCGCGATTGCCGAGCTTGAGCAGGCACAGATCCGGTCGGACATTCCGGCCTTCCGCCCTGGCGACACCTTGAAGGTTCACGTCAGGGTGACCGAGGGCAACAGGTCAAGGATCCAGATCTTCCAGGGCATCGTGATCCGCCGCCAGGGTGGCGGCGCGCGCGAGACCTTCACCGTCCGCAAGATCAGCTATGGCGTGGGCGTCGAACGTACCTTCCCGCTGCACACTCCGGCGATCGAGCAGATCGAGGTGGTGACCAGGGGCGATGTGCGCCGCGCCAAGCTGTACTACCTGCGGTCGCTGCGTGGCAAGGCCGCCCGGATCAAGGAGCGCAGGGAACCCGTCCGCTAGGTGGGGGTTACTAGCGTGCCCGACATCTTGACGTCGGGCACGCGCTGTACTGGCCAATACTCCGTGCTGACGGGATGGTGCTGAAGGTCGATGACGAAATCTGAGACACCGCCGTCGAAGACTCCGAATCCGGCCGATAGTAAGGAAGACCAGGCAGCCGGCGAGCATGCAGGCGGCGCCCAGGCCGGGAGCGAGCCGGAGGCGAGCGAGGAGGAGAAGCCGCAGGAGCGGCGCGGCCGGTCGTTCCTTACCGAGATCGCCGTGCTGTTCGTCATCGCGCTGACGATCGCGCTGCTGATCAAGAGTTTCGTGGTGCAGCCGTTCTTCATCCCGTCAGGATCGATGGAGAACACGCTGCTGGTCGGCGACAAGGTCCTGGTCAACAAGCTGGTCTACGACGTCAGGCCGATTCAGCGCGGTGACATCATCGTGTTCAACGGCGACGGCTCGTGGAACCCTCCGGCTTCTTCGCAGGGCGGACACCAGAGCGTGATCGCCCGCGTCTACGACGACACGCTAGGCGCGTTGTTCAGCAATATCGGCGGCCTGTTCGGCACGCCTACCGATCAGATCGACTACATCAAGCGAGTGATCGGACTGCCAGGCGACCACGTAATCTGCTGCAACGCCAAGGGCCAAATCACGGTCAACGGCGTTGCGCTGAACGAATCGTCCTATCTGCATCCTGGCAACCGTCCGTCGCAGTACCCGTTCAACGTGGTCGTGCCTGCCGGGCAGTTGTGGGTCATGGGTGATCACCGCGGCGATTCCGCGGATTCCAGGTACCACGACTGCGCGTACTCGCAGCGAGAGTTCTGCGTCCCGTATGACCGGCTGGGGACCGTGCCGGAAAGTAAGGTAATCGGCCGTGCCTTCATGATCATCTGGCCGCCTAGCCGGTTCAGGATCCTGCCGATTCCCGCGACGTTCGAGCAGGCCAAGCTGCTCGAGTCGGCTACGCGTACCTCGGCTGCCGGTGATCGCGCCGCGCAGCGGCTAGCCAGGCTGGTCAGCTACGGTGCCGGGCTTCCCGTCAAGCCTTCTGCGCCTTACCTGCCGCTTGCGCTCGGGTTCGGCCTCGCCTTCCCGCTGACCGCGGCGGAACGCCTGATGAGGATCAGATTCCTGGCCAGGCGCCGCAGGCACCGGACACGTTCGCGCACCAGGGTCTGAGGGGGCAGCGTGGCCGTGCCAGCGGGCAGCGGCCATCTGCCCCGTGCGGCTCGGGCGGGCCATTAGGCTGGATGGTGATGATGAACGACGATCAGCGCGCCGCGGTAGAGCAAGCTCCTGCCGACGAAGCCAGCGCCGAGGAGGCCAGGGCCGACGAGCAGTCGGTGCCGGAGCCACGCAGGCGCTGGTCCTTCCTCACCGAGATGGTCGTGCTCTTCGTCGTCGCGCTCACTGTCGCCTTGCTGATCAAGAGTTTCGTGGTGCAGCCGTTCTTCATCCCGTCAGGATCGATGGAGAACACGCTGCTCGTCGGCGACAAGGTCCTGGTCAACAAGGTTGTCTACCACCTGCGCCCGATCGAGCGCGGTGACATCGTCGTGTTCAACGGCAGCGGCTCATGGGATGCGCCCGCAGTGGCCGCGCCTGCATCGCACAATTTCCTGGTACGGGCCTACGACGACACCGCGGGTGCGCTGATCCATTCCATCGCCGGGTTGTTCGGCACCGCTCCTGGCCAGACCGACTACATCAAGCGCGTCATCGGCGTGCCTGGTGACCACGTGGTGTGCTGCAACGCCAGGCATCAGATCCTGGTGAACGGCGTGCCACTGCAAGAACAGTCCTATCTCTACCCTGGCGCGCTGCCCTCGGCCGAGCCGTTCAATGTCGTGGTTCCGCCTGGCCGCCTTTGGGTTATGGGCGACAACCGCGCCGAGTCGGCCGACTCTCGCCTGCACGACTGCGCTTACTCAGATCCCGAGCGGACTTGCTATCCGTTTGACCGGAATGGCACTATTCCGGAAAGCAAGGTTATCGGCCGGGCGTTCCTGATTGTCTGGCCGCCGAGCCAGTTTAAAGTCCTTTCCATCCCCGCTACATTCAGCCAGCCTGGGCTAGCGGCCAAGGCAGGCGGGCACAACTCGGCCCTCGCGGTGCGCGGTCAAAGCGCGGCGGTGCCGCTCGCGCCTTCGGGTCCCTACCTCCCGCTCGGGATCGGTCTCGCCGCTGCTCTGCCGCTGACGCTCGCCGAGCGGCGACTCAGGCTGCACCTGCGGCGCAAGGGTTTCCGCCGCGGCCTTTGGCGACGTGGACCACGGTCGGGGTGACCGGATGGCAAGGGTATCTGGAGCCAAGGCGGCAAAAGCCAAGCCAGGTTTCGGCAAGAAAGCACCAGGGTCGACGGTCGGCCGGCGCCGCCGGCCCGCCTGGCCGGCGATGGAGCCGGTACGAAGGCCTGCGGGCTACACGCCAAGGCGCGGGACCGGGCTTGCCGGATATGAGCGGGTCCTGGTCAGAGCCGGCCTTGGACCTGTGGCCGGCGTCGACGAAGCCGGCCGGGGCGCTTGTGCCGGGCCGCTCGTGGTCGCCGCGGTGACGCTCGACCGGCTCGACGGCACCCGCTGGGAGCAGATCGCGGACTCCAAGTCACTCACGGTCAACGCCAGGCAGGCCGCCTACCAGCAGATAACTCGGTCGGCACTTGCCTGGCACGTGGTGGTGATCGAGCCAGGCGACATCGACCGGTTTGGCCTGCATGTGTGCAATGTCGCTGGCATGCGCCTGGCGCTGGCGGGCCTGTCCGTCGTCCCTGGATACGCGCTGACCGACGGCTTCGCGGTGCCTGGCATCGCCGTTCCCGCGCTGGCAATGTGGAAGGGTGACCAGGTCGCGGTATGCGTGGCCGCCGCCTCTATAGTCGCCAAGGTAACCAGAGACCGCATCATGTCGGATTTGCATGCAGAGTATCCGGAATATGGTTTTTCACGGCATAAAGGATATTCGACACCCGGTCATATGACTGCGCTCGAGGCGCACGGGCCGAGTCCGGTCCACCGCCGCTCGTTCGTGAACGTGTCAAGCCGCCTGCCTTCAGACGAGGAACTGCTTGTCGAGGAGGCTGAACTCGCGCCGGTCTGGGCGTGCGGACCCGATGGTCCTATCGTTGAGTTGGAGCACGCCCTGGCGCCCGCCTCATCGGAGGGGAGAACATGAGCGCGGAGGATCTCGAGAAGTACGAGACCGAGATGGAGTTGCAGCTCTATCGCGAGTACCGGGACGTCGTGGGGCTGTTCTCGCACGTGGTAGAGACCGAGCGCCGCTTCTACCTGACCAACGACGTCGACCTGCAGGTGAGGACCGCCGACAACGGCGAAGTATTCTTCGAGGTCACCATGCGCGACGCCTGGGTGTGGGACATGTACAGGCCGGCCAGGTTCGTGAAGAACGTCAGGGTCGTGACCTTCAAGGACGTCAACATAGAGGAACTCGCGAAGAGCGACCTTCAGCTCCCTGACGAATCCTGATATCCCCGGCCATTACATCAGGTCCTGCCGACACTCAAGCGCCGCCAGATGCGGCCGGTCCACAGCCGCTCAGCCGACGTGGCGGCTAGCCAACAGCCAGGCAATCCCCGCACGTGCGGGCCTCGATTTCACGGCACCCTCGATTCCGGAGGTGGTGCCGGTGCGCCAGAAGGATGTACTTGGCCGGCGCGGCGAGCAACTCGCCGCTGATCATTTGAAAGAGCGGGGTTTCCGTATTCTCGACCGTAATTACCGGTGCTCGGAGGGTGAGCTTGACATTGTCGCGGCTGAGCACAGGACGCTGGTCGCGGTGGAGGTGAAGACCCGCTCCGGGTTGCGTTACGGCACGCCGCTTGAGGCGGTGACCGAGCAGAAGCGCAGGCGGTTGCGGCGGCTGGCGGTGCACTGGGTTGTCTCGCACGGGGTGATCTTCGATGACCTGCGGGTGGACGTGGTCGGGGTTGTGACGTCGCCGTCTGGCGGTTTCACGGTCGAGCATGTCAGGGGGATTGGGTAGCCGGGGTACCCGGGCTGTGCCGCTGGGCTGTGCTGGTGCCGTTTTCCACAGGTTCCGGGGTTTCGCGGTCCGGCTCGGCGGAGTTGTCCCCAGGTGAAGCGGGCTCGCTCGCGCCTGCGCGGCAGGGCGGGCATTGTCGAGCCGGAGGTGGTGCGGGATGCGGTTTGCTAGCTGCGCGAGTCAGGTGCGCTCGCCGGGTGAGCGGATGGCGGGGTGGGCGGCATGACGCTTGCCAGGGCGCATGCGGTCGCGCTTGTCGGAGTGCAAGGTCATCTGGTCGAGATCGAGGCCGACATCGAGAACGGGCTGGTTGCCTTGCTGCTGGTTGGGCTGCCTGACACGGCGCTGCGCGAGGCGCGTGACCGGATCCGGTCGGCGGTGGTGAACTCGGGAGAGGCCTGGCCGAATCGCAGGATCACGGTCGGGTTGTCGCCGGCGAGCTTGCCGAAGCGAGGGTCTGGCTTCGACCTTGGCATCGCGTGCGCGATCATGGCGGCGTCTGAGGCGGTGCGGGCTTCCAGCCTTGACGGGTTCGTGTTCGTCGGCGAGCTCGGGCTTGACGGCAAGATCAGGCCGGTGCCGGGGGTGCTGCCCGCCGCCGCCTGCGCGGTCGCCGCCGGTTTCGCCGGGATCGTGGTATCGGCGGACAACGCCGAGGAGGCGGCGCTGGTGCCTGAGCTCAAGGTGGTCGCGGCGCCGACGCTGAGCGCGGTGCTCGCCTGGCTGCGCGCGGGCGGGCAGTTTCCCGTCGGCGACGTGACGGTGCTCGAGCCCGGCAGGGACGTGCGGTTCACGTATCCGCCCGGCCGGCCGGAGCGGCAGGCAGGCAAGGACCTGGCCGACATCGTCGGGCAGCCCGCGGCCAGGCGCGGTGCGGAGATCTGCGCCGCCGGCGGGCATCACATCATGCTGCTCGGGCCCCCTGGCGTCGGCAAGACAATGCTCGCTGAGCGGATTCCCAGCGTCATGCCAAGGCTCGAGCCGCAGGCGGCGCTCGAGGTCAGCGCCATCCATTCGGTAGCGGGTACCTTGCCGCCCGGCCGTCCGCTGATCGTCGATCCGCCCTTTTGCGCGCCGCACCACACCGCGTCGCGTGCCGCCATCGTCGGTGGCGGCAGCGGCGTGGTCAGGCCAGGAGCGGCATCGCTCGCCCATCACGGATGCTTGTTTCTCGATGAAGCGCCGGAATTCGGGCGGGACGTGCTCGATGGTCTCCGTCAGCCGCTTGAGTCTGGCGAGGTCGTGATCGCCAGGGCCGCGGTGACCGCCCGCTTTCCTGCCAGGTTCACGCTCGTGCTGGCCGCGAATCCGTGTCCTTGCGCCAGCGCGAACACCATGGCAGGCAGTTGCACGTGCACACCGCTGGTGCGCAGGCGGTACCTGTCGCGGCTGTCTGGACCCTTGCTTGACCGGATAGACGCCAAGATCGAGTTCCTGCCGGTGAGCCGCAGGGAGCTGCTCAGCGACCGGGCGTTCACAGAACCGAGCGCAATCGTCGCAGAACGGGTCAGCCTGGCGCGAGAACGTGCGGCGGCCAGGCTGGCGGGGACGCCATGGCGGCTGAACGCTCAGGTGCCGGGAAGCGAACTGCGGCGCAGGTTCGCGCCCTGCGCCGGTGCGCTCGGGCCGCTTGAGCGCGCGATGGACCTCGGGCGGATCAGCGCTCGGGGTGCCGACCGGGTGATCAGGCTGTCGTGGACGATCGCTGACCTGGCCGGTCTCAACCGGCCGGGTGCCGCCGAGATCGGGTACGCGCTGAGCTTGTGGTCAGGGGTGGCGACGTGACGGCGTGGCGGGCAGGCGAGGCGTGGCGGGCAGGCGAGGCGTGGCTGGCAGGAGAGCGTCAGGCCAGGGCGGCGCTGAGTTTCCTGGCCGAGCCTGGTGACCCGTTGCTCGGCGGGCTGCTCAGGTCGATGCCGGCCTGCGCCGTGCTGGCCCGGCTGGCCGACGGCATGATCCCTGAGCTGGCGGCGCTTTTCCCTGTGGCTGCGCAGTCGGCACCGCCAGAACCTGGTCAGGTGCAGCGCTCGCTCAAGCGGATGCGGTCGCGGCTTGAAGAACTGCCCTCGCCAGGGTCGCTGGATGCCTGGGAGAGCGATGGAATCCGCCTGGCGTGTCCCGGCGAACCAGAGTGGCCGACTCAGCTCGACGATCTCGGTGACCGCCAGCCGGTGGCCTTGTGGATACGGGGAAAAGCCGACCTGCGCTTCGCCTGCCTGCGCTCCGTCGCGGTGGTCGGATCACGGGCGGCGACCGCCTACGGCGCGCTGGTGGCGTCCGAGCTCGGTGCCGATCTCGCGGACCGCGCCATGGCGGTGATCTCCGGTGGCGCCTACGGCATCGACGCCGCCGCGCACCGGGGTGCGCTTGCCGCCGGCGGGCCGACGATCGCGGTCATGGCCTGCGGTCTGGCCTTCTGCTATCCCAGAGGCCATGCCGAGTTGTTCACGGCTATCGGCGAGACCGGCGTGCTCGTCAGCGAGAGCCCGCCAGATGGCGCGCCGACCAGGCCGGGTTTCTTGATCAGGAACAGGCTGATCGCCGCGCTAAGCCGCGGCACCGTGGTCGTCGAGGCAGCGTTGCGCAGCGGCGCGCTCAATACCGCTAAGCACGCCAGGGACCTTAACCGCCCGGTTATGGCGGTGCCAGGGCCGGTCACCTCCGCGCAGTCAGCCGGTTGCCATGACCTGATCATGAACATGGGGGCCTACTGCGTCACCGGGTCCGCCGACGTTCTCGAGCTGATCGCGCCGGCCGGCCGGGCTGACGGTGACCTGGCTCATGGTCCTGTTTTGCCTGCCGATCAACTGGACGAGGTCACGGCCTCGGTCCTGCGGACGATGAACACCAAGGCCGGCCGCGGCCCTGCCACCATCGCCACGCTGGCCGGCGTCGACCTCGACACGGCGATGCGGTGCCTTGGCCTGCTATCGGCAGCGGGCCTGGCGGAGCGATGCGATCAGGGCTGGCGCGTCAGGAAGGTCAGCTGACGCTACTTTCGCCGTAGCGTCCGCGACTGCCGCGTGGCGGGCTTCTCCATGATCGGCCTTTAGCGCACACTGGCAGATGTGCCCAAGGAGCCGCCGGCGCAAGAACCGCTTTCCGCTTCGCTGGCTGCCACACTGGCTGCCTTCGAGCGGTATCTGAAGTCCGAGCGCGGCTTGTCGCCCCACACGGTCCGCGCGTACAGCGGTGACCTTCGCGCGTTGTTCTGGCACCTGATGAGATGCGGCATCACCGAGATCACCGAGCTTGATCTTGCTGTCCTGCGAGCATGGCTGGCCGCGCAGCACGGAGCCGGCCACGCCAGGACGACGCTCGCCAGGCGAGCGGCGGCGACACGAACCTTCACCGCCTTCGCGTATGAGCGCGGCATGCTCGAGCAGGATGCGGGAGCCCGGCTGGCTAGCCAGAAGACCAGACGCCGGCTGCCGGAAGTGCTGTCCGTCGATGAAATGGCCGCGGTGCTCGACCAGATGCCGGCCACGCCCCGCAGGCCGGCCGTCGCGCCGGGCAACGGCGAGGTCCTACCTCCCGTCGATCCGGTTGAACTGCGGGACCTTGCCATCATGGAGTTGTTTTACGCGACCGGGATCAGAGTCAGCGAGCTGTGCGGGCTCGACGTCGGAGACTCCGACGATGCCAGGCGCACTATCCGGGTCCTTGGCAAAGGCGCTAAGGAACGGGTCGTCCCCGTAGGGATTCCGGCTAGCCGGGCCGTGGACCGCTGGCGGGAGGCCGGGAGGCCGCAACTCGTTGCCGCCCACTCGGGGGCGGCGCTGTTTCTCGGTGCGCGCGGCGGGCGCCTGGACCCGCGAACCGCTCGCCGGGTCGTGCACGCACGCCTCGCGGCTGCTCGGTCAGTTCCTGACACCGGCCCGCACGGATTGCGGCACACCGCCGCCACTCACCTGCTAGAAGGCGGCGCCGACCTGCGCAGCGTTCAGGAACTGCTTGGCCACGCATCGCTTGCCACCACGCAGATCTACACTCACGTCTCGATCGAGCGCCTGGTCGCTGCCTACCAGCAAGCCCACCCGAGAGCCTGAAGCCAGATCACGGGCCGCCGCGCCGGCGGGCCGTCCTCCACCGCGCCACTGCGCCGCCGGTGAGGGTCGCGCAGGGACTGGCTGCGGTGCGGGGGCGGCCGCGGTCGGTGTGGTGCTTGCCGGGCGCGGAACCGGCAGGTAGATGTAGACTTTCTTTACAGGCCGGGGTGTTCGGTGGCTTTTGCCAGTGTGAACTGGTTTTAGTCAGCGTGCGCCAAGGCCAATTCGCGCGTCCGCTTGCCGTTCGCGAGTGCCGTCGGCATTCGCACTGGAACGCACCTCATCGGTCCGCGGGAAACTCCCGTGGTGAGGTACGTACGGACGCCAGGGCGAACCGACCGCGCCGACGCCTGATGGCGGGCGCACGACAGGAAGGACACCGGCATGGCCCCGGTCGTCACCATGCGGCAGCTGCTGGAAAGCGGCGTACATTTCGGGCATCAGACCCGGCGCTGGAACCCGAAGATGAAGCGGTTCATCTTTACCGAGCGTAACGGGATCTACATCATCGACTTGCAGCAGTCGCTTCAGTTCATCGACCGCGCGTACGAATTCATCAAGGAGACAGTCGCCCACGGCGGCTCCGTGCTCTACGTCGGCACCAAGAAGCAGGCACAGGAGGCGATCGCCGAGCAGGCGCGCCGGGTGGGCATGCCGTTCGTGAACCAGCGCTGGCTGGGCGGGATGCTGACCAACTTCTCGACCGTTTACAAGCGGCTTCAGCGACTCAAGGAACTCGAGGAACTCAACTTCGACGACGTTGCGGGCTCCAATATGACCAAGAAGGAGCTACTCCAGCTTCGCCGCGAGCGCGACAAGCTCGAGAGGTCGCTTGGCGGTATCAGGGACATGGCGCGGGTGCCGAGCGCGATCTGGGTCGTAGACACCAAGAAGGAACACATCGCCATCAGCGAGGCCCGCAAGCTCGGCATTCCGGTCATCGCGATTCTTGACACCAACTGTGACCCTGACGAGGTCAACTTCCCGATACCCGGCAATGACGACGCGATCCGCAGCGTCGCGCTGCTGACGCGGGTAGTGGCCGATGCGGTGGCTGAAGGCCTGATCGCACGGGCCGGCCGGGCCACAGCTGAGGAGAAGCCGCAGGGCGAGGGACAGATCGGCGCCGAGGAGCCGCTGGCCGAGTGGGAACGAGAACTGCTCGAAGGCAGGGCGGTCGACGGGGCCGCTGGCGACAAGGCCGCAGGGACGACCGCGACAGCGGATGTTGCCGAGGCGTCCACGGGCGCGACCGGCGTGCACGCGGACGCGGCCACCGCGGCCGACGAAAAAGAGGCGGAGAAGACCGAGGTCGGGGACACCTCGCCTGCCGAGGCGGCGGCCGCAGCCGAGGTGACCGCTGAGCAGGCCTGACCCGCACCCAAGCGAAGTAACAGACTGCGAGAGATGAGGACATGGCGAATTACAGCGCCGCAGACGTAAAGCGGTTGCGGGACATCACCGGTGCAGGGATGCTCGACTGCAAGAATGCCCTGGTCGAGGCGGATGGCAACGTGGAAGCGGCCATCGAGGCCCTGCGCATCAAGGGCGCCAAGGATGTAGGCAAGCGCGCCGGGCGGACGGCAGCCAACGGGTTGGTCACCGCCGCGATGGACGCGAATTCGGCCGGAGTGCTCGTCGAGCTCAACTGCGAGACAGACTTCGTTGCCAAGACGGACATTTTCCAGCAGGTCGCGAGCGACATCGCGGCCGCCGCGCTCAAGTCGGACGTCACCGACAGGCTGGCCGTGCTCGGGCTCGTCGTCAGGGACGATAAGACGGCGGCTGAACTGATCGAAGAGGCCGCGGCCGAGCTGAAGGAGAAGCTCGAGCTCGGCCGCTTCGCGGCCTACCGGGACGGCTATGTGGTCAGCTACCTGCATAAGTCCGATCCTGGCCTGCCGCCGACCCTTGGCGTGCTTGTGGACATCGACGCGGCGGGTTCAGACGTCGCGATGGACGTGGCGCATCAGATCGCAGCCATGCGGCCGCAGTACGTCACAAGGGAAAGCGTGCCCGAGGAGGTAGTGGCGAACGAGCGCAGGATCGCCGAGCAGGTGACGCGCGAAGAAGGCAAGCCAGAGCAGGCGATACCGAAGATCGCCGAGGGTCGCCTGAACGCGTTCTTCAAGGACGTAGTGCTGATCGAGCAACCCTCGGTCAAGGATCAGAAGGCCACGATCAAGCAGGTGCTCGCCAGTTCGGGCGCTGCGGTGCACGGCTTCGCCAGGTTCCAGATCGGGCAGGCTAGTTGAGACCAGGGCCGTCAGCAGCATCCGTCACCTTCGCGAAGGGAGCCCGCTTTGCCAGACAGTACCTTCGCCGGTGACGGAGCTGCGGCAGCTGCCGTAAGTGACCAGGACGCGAGTCCCGGTGATGCCGATGACAGCGTCGGCGACGATACCGAGGATGATATGGAAGGCACCCGCGATGCCGGCCGGCACTGGCATCGCGTGGTGCTCAAGCTGTCAGGCGAGGCCTTCGCCGGCGGAGCCGGCCTTGGCATAGACCCTGATGTTGTCTCGCACCTGGCCCGTGAAATCTCTGCCGCGCTGCGCCTGGGAGTGCAAGTCGCCGTTGTCGTCGGCGGCGGCAACATGTTCCGCGGCGCGGCGCTCTCTCATCGCGGTATCGACCGCGCCCGCGCTGACTACATGGGCATGCTCGGTACCGTGATCAACTGCCTCGCGCTACAGGACGTGCTAGAGAAACTCGGCGTGGAGACCAGGGTCCAGACGGCGATCACGATGGGTCAGGTCGCTGAGCCCTATATACCGAGACGGGCAATCAGGCATCTGGAGAAGGGCAGGGTCGTCATCTTCGGTGCCGGACTCGGCGCGCCGTTCTTCTCGACCGATACCTGCGCCGCGCAGCGAGCACTTGAGATCGGGGCAGAGGCGGTGCTCAAGGGCACCCAGGTGGAAGGCGTATACGACGCAGACCCGCGCAAGTCGCCAGACGCCAGCATGTTCCGGTGGCTGGATTACAGCGACGTTCTGGTGCGAGAGCTCAAGTTCATGGATGCCACGGCGGTTAGCCTGTGCATGGACAATGATCTGCCGATCGTTGTCTTTGACCTCATGGGAAAGGGCAACGTCGTGCGTGCTATCCGCGGCGAGTCGATCGGCACCCTAGTCAGCAGAGACGGGCAAGCCAGGAACGGGCAGAACACGACAGGCAAACAGGAGCCGCAATGATTGACGAGACCCTTCTCGAAGCCGAGGAAAAGATGGAGAAGGCCGTCGCCGTCGCCAAGGAGGACTTCGCGAACATCAGGACGGGACGCGCGCATCCTTCCATGTTCAACAAGATCCTGGTCGAGTACTACGGAACGCAGACGCCGGTGAACCAGCTAGCGTCCTTCCACATGCCTGAGCCTCGGATGGTCGTGATCCAGCCGTTCGACAAGGGCTCGCTCGCCGCTATCGACAGGGCGATACGCAACAGCGATCTCGGCGTCAATCCAGCCAACGATGGCGTGATCATCAGAGTGGTGTTCCCCGAGCTCTCCGAGGAACGGCGCAAGGACTACATCAAGGTCGCCCGCCACAAGGCGGAGGACGGCAAGATTTCCATCAGGAACATCAGGCGTCACGCCAAGGATGCGATCGACAAGATGGTTAAGAACGGCGAGACCGGCGAAGATGAGGGGCGCCGGGCGGAGAGCGAGCTTGACAAGGTAACCGCGACCTACGTCGCTCAGGTTGACGAGCTGCTTAAGCACAAGGAAGCAGAGCTGCTCGAGGTATAGCCGGCCTCAAGGTATAGCCTTTGCGTCTCGACGGGAGTAACCCGTGCTATCCGGGGTGATGTGATCGACGGAAGGCAAGCCTAGGTGAGCGAGCGTAAAACGATCCAGACCGGTCGTAACCTGCCGGTGGCCCTGGGCGTCGGGCTTGGCTTGGGCGCGCTCGCCCTCGGCACGCTGCTCTTCCTCAGCATCGGCTTCCTGGTCATGGTCGCGATACTCGTCGTGGTCGCCTTCTGGGAGCTTAACCACGTGCTCCGCGCCCATCAGATCACGCTGATGGTGATTCCGATCGGAGCCGGCGGCGCCGTCATGTACGCAGTCGCCTACTGGCATGGAGCGGACGCGGCCCTGGTAACCCTGGGGCTCACTTTTGGCCTCGTACTTGCCTGGCGGCTTCCCGGCGGGGCAAGCGGCTATGTGCGTGATGTCACCGCGAGCATCTTCGGTCTTGTCTACCTGCCGGTCATGGCGACCTTCGTGCCGCTTATGCTGGCGCAAGCCCACGGCGCACATCGCGTGCTGCTCTTCTTGATCCTCGTCGTCTGCAGCGACAGCGGAGCGTACTTCGCCGGGATACTATTCGGCCGTCATCTCATGGCTCCCTCCATCAGTCCTAAGAAGACCTGGGAGGGCCTGGCCGGTTCGGTAGCGGCGTCCCTCGCGGCCGGGGCGCTCGGGATGGTCTACTTGCTGCAAGGAGCCGTGTGGAAGGGCCTGGTGCTCGGTGCTGCCGCAGCAGCCGCGGCCACACTCGGCGATCTGGTGGAATCCATGATCAAGCGTGACCTGGACACCAAGGACATGTCGTCGATTTTGCCTGGCCACGGCGGCGTGCTTGACCGGATCGACGCCATGCTGCTTGTGGCACCAGTGGCCTGGCTGCTCATGACGATATTCCTCGGCGGCCGCTGAACCTGACGGCCGGCCCGCCTGACTAGCCGACGACCCAGCTTCTGGACTGGGACGCGAGCTGGTTGACCAGGCTAGAAGACCCGCGCCCTTGGGCGAGCAGCCGCTCCCTGTTGGTGATCGGTACCAGCCACAGCCACTTCACCGGGTCCCCGGCAACCGCGAATCCCGACAGGTCTGGCACCTCAGGTCCGAGCAGCACGCTGGGGTTGTCGAGGAAGAGCACAGCTTCGTTGCCGTGACCGAGCGGGAACGAAGAAGGTTCGTGGTACCAGCGAATCGCCTGGCCATTGCCGATCCAGCTGATCTCGCGCCACGGGTACTGCGCGAGCCAGAGGAAGATCCTGGCCGCCTCGTTGCTCGGCAGCGTGGTGGCGACCGCCAGTTCGATCCTCGCCTTGGCGGCGTAGTCCCTGCCAGTCTGCTCGACTACCGGCATCCGCTGGCAGCTCATGCCGACCGTGGTGAGCACCGTGTAAGTGCGGCGGCCAGCCGGAGGCCGCTCAGAAACGCCGACGGTCGGCGGCTTGCTGCCAGAGACGTCCCAGTACCTGGCGCCTGGTCCGAGCCGGTCGAGCAGGTGCCCGAGCATGCTCTGCTGGAACTGCGCCCAGGCATCGCCGTCAAGGCGCCACCGCCAGAAGTCGGCCGCTTCGGAGACCCTCGGCCCCAGGCCTTCCATCGCCTCGTCGAGCGACCAGCCGAACGGCGTCTGACCGATCACGTCCCTGCTGTAGCCCGGCATTCCCTTCGACATATCTGACCAGCCGGGAATGGCGGCGAGCAGCTCGCTGCCCTCGTATATGGCGACTCCGTCGCCTTCCTCGAACCACACGGCGCGCAGCGATGCCTGACTCAGCGGCGCCCGGCCATCCGGGTGCTTGGTGTGGCCTTCCGGCATCTCGGGCGCGTGGCCCGCGTCGAGCAGCGCAAGGTCGATATCGGCTGGTGCCTTGCGATGGTTGGCCAGCCAGGTCGCGGCGATCGGGTCCGAGCGGTCATGCATGTACGCCGCGGTTGTCCAGCCGTCGAACTCGACGACCACGCGTCTGCTGCCATATGGACTTTCGCTGTCAAGCAGCGTGACTGGTCGGCTGGGTTCGGCAGATACCCTTGACTGACCGGAACGAGAGCGCGTGGTCGACATAACAAAGGAATCTATCGACATTCCGCTGCTCCTGTGGCACAGGCGCGGATACTGTGAGGGGTTTGGTTGGAGTTGGTTCAGGTTAAGCCGCTCCGGGCTGGCCGTATGCGGCCTTTGCGGCACTTGGCCGATCTCGACCAGGACGGCCGTCGTGCCGCCGTCGCCGAGCTTGGCCTGCCCGGTTACCGCGCGGACCAGTTGTCCAGGCACTACTTTGGTCGCCTGGCCGATTCGCCAGCCGACATGACCGATCTGCCGGCCAGCCTTCGGCAGACCCTCACCAAGGCGCTGCTTCCCGAGTTGCTGACCGCCACTCGCGAACTGACCTGTGACCAGGGCATGACCAGGAAGACGCTCTGGCGCGCCGCTGACGGCTCGCTGGTCGAATCCGTGCTTATGCGTTACCCGAACCGGGTGACCTTGTGCGTGTCATCGCAGGCAGGCTGCGGAATGGCCTGCCCGTTCTGTGCCACCGGCCAGGCTGGCCTGACCCGCAACCTCTCTGCGGGGGAGATTATTACCCAGATCTTCAAGGGGGCACAGGCGCTGGCCGCCGGCCAGCTTAGCGGCGGCCAAGGCCGGGTGTCGAACATTGTCTTCATGGGCATGGGCGAGCCCTTGGCCAACTACGGTCCAGTGCTGACCGCTATCCGTCGCCTCAGCGATCCGGTGCCTTCGGGATTCGGGATCTCACAGCGCTCGATCACGTTGTCGACTGTCGGGCTGGTGCCCGCGATCCGCAAGCTGGCAGGCGAAGGGCTGACGGCGAGGCTGGCGGTATCGCTCCACGCTCCTGACGACGAGCTACGCGACGAGCTCGTGCCTGTCAACCGTCGCTGGCGGGTCGCCGAGGTGCTCGACGCCGCCTGGGACTACGCGGCCGCGAGCAGCCGTCGCGTGTCGATCGAGTACGCGATGATCCGCGACGTCAACGACCAGTCCTGGCGCGCGCGGGCACTAGTCAGCCTGCTTGCTGGCCGTCCCGCTCACGTGAACCTGATACCACTCAATCCGACACCTGGCTCGAGGTGGACAGCCTCAGACCGTGCCGTGGCGGCTGAGTTCGAGGAAACCCTGTCCAGGGGCAATATTCCGGTCACCGTGCGGGACACCAGAGGCAGGGAAATCGACGGCGCCTGCGGCCAGCTAGCCGCCGCCCACAACCCCGCCCCTAACCCCCGCCCCTAACCCCCGCCCCTAACCCCCGCCCCTAACCCCCGCCGGGGGCGGGGCGGGGCGGGGCGGGGGCGCATGTTGTGGCGGCGCATGTTGTGGGGGTTGGCGGCTGGGGCGGGGCGGGGGCGGGGGCGCACGTTGTGGCGGTGTGGGGGTTCTGGTCCCCGCGTTGTGGCGGTGTGGGGGTTGGCGGCTGGGGCGGGGCGGGGGCGCACGTTGTGGCGGCGCATGTTGTGGCGGTGTGGGGGTTCTGGTCCCCGCGTTGTGGCGGTGTGGGGGTTGGCGGCTGCGGCTGCGGCTGGGGCGGGGCGGGGCGGGTGACGGGTGGGGTGGGGTAGGTTGGGGGGCTGGTTGGCGGGTGAAGGTCCAGGTCGGCGTGGGATTCGTGATGCTTGCGTAGTGCGCTACTGTGGCGGTCGATGTCTGGAATGCCGTCCTTGGTTCGGTGGCGCCGCCGGGTTGCCACCCGGCTAGTGCATGCTGCCTGGCGTAGGGCCAGGGATGCGGGCATGATCACGGCGGATACAGATGCTGGCCGGCGGTTTTCCCGGTTCGGCCGGGGTTCGCTGATGGCGTTTCCTACCGGGTCCGTGTACGGGGAGCCCTGGATCGAGGTCGGCGAGGACACCATGATCGCCGAGTGGACGTCGGTATGCGCGGGCATGATGCCCGGTCATGACCTCGGGCCGGAGCCCGTGCTGCGAATCGGTGACCGGTGCGTGATCGGGCGCGGCAGCCACATCGTGGCGCACAGTTCCATCGACATCGGTGACGACGTGTATACCGGGCCATACGTCTACATCACCGACCAGAATCACGGCTATACCGATCCTGACCTGCCGATCGGGCGTCAGTGGCCGGTGAACTTGCCGGTCAGGATCGGGGCGGGCACCTGGCTTGGCACCGGGGTGATCGTGCTGCCAGGGGCGGTGATCGGCAGGAACGTGGTCGTCGCGGCCGGGTCGGTGGTGCGGGGTGAGATTCCCGACCTTTGCGTGGTCGCGGGCGTGCCGGCCCGCGTGATCAAGGGGTTCAGCCCTGAGGCTGGCTGGTCGAGGCTGACGAGCCAGGTGCCTGACTAGGGCGGCGCGGCTGGGCGGCGCGGCTGGGCGGCGCGGGCGCCGCCGGTTGCCTGGCGCACGAAGACCTCACCGTGCAGTGCCCGTCCGATCAGGTCAGCGGCCTTCGCGGCGGCGGCCAGTCGCTGGCCTTCGTTGCGGTATGCGGCAAGTACCGCCTCGATCGCGCCGGGCGGCAGGTGCGGCCCGAGTTCGGTGCGTGCCGTTCGGTAGCCATCCCTGGCACCATCGACACAGGCGCTCAGGTGGTGCCTTGCGAGGGTCGCCAGCGCGATCGGGTGGCGCCTGAGCACACCGTGCAGCAGATAGTCGGACGGCACGACCTCAAGCAGCCAGGCGATAGCCGATCGTTCGAACTCCTGGCTGCCCGGCGGGTGCACGCCCGCAGGCCAGCCAGGCGGTACATAAGATGTCACTCGCCTAGCATAATCAAACATATGTTCTAGGACTAGAACAAGGTGTCGAACGAAGGTCTGGTCTGGTTGGCGCGGGGCTTCCCGACTATACCTGCGGGTACACTGAAAGTGCCGCCAGCCATAGTCCGTGCGGCGTTCCCAAGTTCGCATCGGAGTCTTCGCGCATGCCCACGCCCGCCGCACCGTCCGCCCACCGTCCGGGCGCCGGCCCCGCCACGGAGTTCGCTACCCGCGACGACCTTCGTAACGTGGCCATCGTCGCGCACGTCGACCACGGCAAGACCACGCTGGTTGACGCCATGCTCTGGCAGTCGGGAGCGTTTCGCGCCAACGCGCAAGTGGCCGAGCGGGTGCTCGACTCCGGCGACCTAGAGCGCGAGAAGGGCATCACCATTCTCGCCAAGAACACTGCGGTGAATCACGGCGGCCTGACCATCAACATCATCGACACGCCAGGTCACGCCGACTTCGGCGGAGAGGTGGAGCGCGGCCTTTCGATGGTCGACGGGGTTCTGCTGCTCGTGGACGCCAGTGAAGGCCCGCTGCCGCAGACCAGGTTCGTGCTGCGCAAGGCGCTTGAGGCCAAGATGCCGGTGATCTTGGTGATCAACAAGGTCGACCGGCCCGACGCGCGGATCGCCGAAGTCGTCGACGCGACCTATGAGCTGTTCCTCGATCTCGACGCGACCGAGGACCAGATCGAGTTTCCTATCGTCTACGCGTCGGCTAAAGCCGGCCGGGCGTCACTGAACCGGCCAGAAGACGGGACACTGCCAGACTCGACGGACCTCGAACCGTTGTTCGAGGTCATCAAGCAGCACGTGCCTGCCCCTTCCTACGACCCGCGCGCGCCGCTGCGCGCGCACGTGACTAACCTGGACGCCTCGGCTTACCTGGGCAGGATCGCGCTTTGCCGTGTGGTCTCCGGTGAGATCACCCGCGGCCAGCAGGCCGCCTGGTGCCGCGGCGACGGGTCGATCGAGCGGGTGAAGATCTCGGAGTTGTTCCGTACTCAGGCGCTTGAGCGCGTACCCGCGCAGAGCGCGAGTGCCGGTGACATCATCGCCGTGGCCGGCATCGGAGAGATCATGATCGGCGAGACCCTGGCCGATCCAGATGATCCCCGCCCGTTGCCGTTGATCGTCGTGGACGAGCCTGCTATATCCATGACGATCGGGGTCAACACCTCGCCGCTGGTAGGCAAAGGCGGCGGCGAGGGGCCGCGACGCGGCCCGGCCGGCCGGGGCAGCACCAAGGTAACCGCCCGCATGGTCAAGGACAGGCTTGACACCGAACTCGTCGGCAACGTGTCTATCAGGGTGCTGCCCAGCGAGCGTCCTGACACCTGGGAGGTGCAGGGCCGGGGCGAACTGGCCCTGGCCGTGCTGGTGGAGATGATGCGCCGCGAGGGCTACGAACTGACCGTAGGACGGCCCACCGTGGTGACCCGCGAGATCGACGGCAAGCTGCACGAACCGGCCGAGCGCCTCACCATCGACGTGCCTGAGGAGTACCTGGGCGTGGTGACCACTTTGCTCGCGCTGCGCAAGGGCAGGCTCGAGCAGATGACCAATCACGGCACCGGCTGGATCAGGCTCGACTTCATCGTCCCGGCACGTGGTCTCATCGGGTTCCGCACCCAGTTCCTCACCGACACCAGGGGCACCGGAATCGCGCACCACGTGTTCGAGCGCTACGAGCCATGGGCCGGACCGATGCGGGTCAGGGCTTCTGGCTCGCTGGTGGCCGACCGGACAGGAAGCGCGACTACGTACGCCATGTTCTCGCTCCAGGAGCGCGGCACCTTGTTCGTTGAGCCGGGCACCGAGGTCTACGAGGGCATGATCGTCGGAGAGAACTCGCGGTCCGACGACATGGACGTCAATATCACCCGCGAGCGCAAGCTCACCAACGTGCGCAGTTCCACGGCGGAAGAGCTTGAGCGGCTGATCCCGCCCCGGCTGCTCAGCCTGGAGCAGGCGCTCGAATTCTGCGCCGACGACGAGTGCGTTGAGGTGACGCCGACCGTCGTCAGGCTGCGCAAGACCGTGCTCGACGCCAAGGAGAGGGCGCGGACGAGAGCCCGCAGGACTCGCGAGGGGGAGTAACCCCAAGCCCCGCGAAGGTTAGCCGCCCGCGCGGGACGCCAGCTTGTGCCTACTTGATTTGTGCGTACCTGGTTTGTGCCTACCTACTTGATGAAGGCCAGGTAGACGAAGCAGGCGAGGCCGATGATCACGCTGTAGATGGCGAACGGCGTCAGGGTCCTGGTGCGGAAGTACTTCATCAAGAACCTGACCGACAGGTAAGCGCCGACGCCAGACAGGACGCTGCCGACCAGGATCTGGCCCTCGATCCCCCTTCCGAGCGGCCCGAACAAGGTAGGCACCTTGAGCAGCCCAGCGGCGAAGATGACAGGCGTCGCGAGCAGGAAAGCGAACCGCGCCGCGTCTTCCCTGGAAAGGCCGCGGAACATGCCACCCGCCATGGTCACGCCGTCCCGGCTGATCCCGGCGAGCAGCGCGAGGATCTGAGCGCATCCGATGATCAGCGCTTCCAGGTAGCCGTAAGAGACGATCCGCCGATCGGACTGGATGGCGGAAATTAGTTCCTCATGTCGTTCCACCCGGTGTCCTGAGGCATGCGCGCCCACCGGTGCCCCGGCGCCCACCAGCTCAGGCTCAGGTTTCCGCTGGCGCTCGGCCATGACCTCCCGATCGGCGGCCATCGACCTGCGCGTCCTGAACTTCTCCGCCGCGAACAAGATCAGTCCGTTAGCCACCAGGAACAGCGCGGCGCGGCTCGGCACTCCGAAGATGATCCTGAACGTCTTCTCGAAGATCACGCCGGTCAGCCCGACAGGGATCGTCGCGAAGATGATCATCCAGGCCAGCTTCTGGTCGGGCGTCTCGATCTCCATGTGCCGCAGCGAACTGAAGAAGCCCACGATGATCCGCACCCAGTCCCGCCAGAAGTAGGCGGTGATCCCGATCGCGGTGGCCACGTGCAGGCCGACGATGAAGGCCAGGTATGGAGACGAGGCCTTCGCCACGTTCAGGTCAGTGGCCCAGCTACCGCCGACCATAGCCGGGATCAGCACGTTGTGACCAAGGCTGGACAAGGGGAACAGCTCGGTGACGCCCTGGACGAAGCCAACGATCAAGGCCTCAGGGTAGGTGAGGTGTGACATCAAAGCCTCTCGCTCCGTGGGCTAACGCAGGCCGCCCAGCAAGGATATTCATGCTCAGCCGGCTTTGCGGCCAACTCACCGTAGTCGTAACCAACTCGATTGTCGTCCTCGGGTGGTCGTGCCCCGCCGCCGATGCGCCGTGATATGTAATGAAAAGTCATTGCGAAGCGACAGCCGCGTCGGCGAGCCCGCTGTAACGCTCCGGATCGCCCGCAGCCAGGCGCCGCCTGACGCCTGCTGCTTCCTCGGTGGCCAGCACCGCGTCGTCGGTGCGGCGCAGGCCTGCGTACTGGATGGCGAGGTAACTCAGGGACACGGCGAGGCTGGCGAGGTAGCGGTCAGGCTCCATGGCCGCGAGTTCGCGGCGCAGGCCGACCGCCTCTTCCGCGGCGCCGACCGCTTCGAGTTGCCTGCCCGCCAGCCACAGTCGCGCGCTGAGGCTGTTGAGCCAGTACGCACGGGTTCCCTGGTCGGCCTGCGGTGGTAGCTGGCTGACGATCAGACCGCAGATCGCCGCTCCGGCGGCGGCCCAGGTCGCGTCCGGGTACGGCAGCGAGTCGATGATCGGGATCAGCTCAAAGTTCGGCGCCTTGAGGTGCAAGAGCTGCCCGGCGACCAGGGCAAGTACCGACTGCGGCACCTCGGCCCGCCGCCCGCCGCCTTCCGCCGCGGCCGGGCCGGTGAGCAGCGGCATGACTCGCCTGAACCCGGCCGGGCTCAGGTCACTCAGGCACCGGAGCGCGAACTGCGGCGAGGCGTCGAGTTCGCTGGCAACCAGAAGCCTCGCGAGCGCGCCAGGCCAGCATGCGCTCCGCTCGCTGGCGAGGACGTCACGCAGCCAGCCGCCAAGCACGGAAGCTCCGGCCTCGCCCGCGACCACGGCAGCCACCGAGACGGCGTCTTCCGCTGTGCCAGCACCGAGCAGCCAGCCAGCAGCGACGAGCTGACGAAGCAGGCCGGGCTCGGCCTCCAGGCCGGCTCGCCCGGCCATGTTGTCCCAGTATCGCTGCTCAAGGTCGAGCAACGCGGCCGGCGCCGAGTTCGGGGCCGGCGGATCTGGCGGCTCGCCCGCGCACCCGACCAGCGCGGCGATGTGCAGGTCGAGCACCAGGTACCTGCCAGCTTCTCCGGCACCCGCCAGCTTGAAGCCAGGACCGGGCAATTCGAGTACGGCGGCGAACGCGGCCGCCGCCTGCCCGGCGACTTCCTGGTCGGTCAACTCGGCGTCGGCCAGGCCGGCCAGGTCTATCAGCGCGGACCTGGCGATCGTGATGAGTGCGTGCGCGATCGGCCCGGCCAGTTCCGCCTGATCGCACCACCGGCCAGCCTCTCGGGCGAGCAAGAGGATTCTTGCTTCCGGCCGGGTACGCACCAGCCCAGTCAGAAGCTCGGCGAGCCCGTCGTGACGGTCGGCGTCGTCGATTATCAGCAGCGACTTCCGCTGCGCTACCGAACCCGTCGAACCCGCCGCGTCCGGCGGCTTGAGCCACTCTGTCCGCCAGCCGCGGGCCCGCATCCGGTGCGCGAACTCCACCGCGAGCCTGGTCTTGCCGGCACCGGCGGGTCCGGTGATCAACCGGACCGGCGTGTCCTGGCCGTCCGCGCACCAGGCAAGCAGTTCGCCGAGTTCGGCGCTGCGACCGAGAAAAGGCGCGACTTCCAGATGCGGGTCGAGCATGCCGATCAGGCCGGTTTCAGGCCAATTTCGGATAGGTGATGATGCGTCCCGCAGCACTTCCTGCGGGGCGGCAGCCTGGCGCATACCGAGATATTTGCACAAAAACTATGGGCGCGTGCGATAACGGTTCGAACGCGACCAGGTACGGCGTCTCAATGTGCGGCGGGCTGGCCAGACGCGGCTGGTACGGGAACGGGCGACGTCAGGCTCAGCGTTGGTGCCGTCCCCGACCGGGTTTCGCACGGGAGTCCGACCTGGCGGCGCCGTGGCCGGAACTCTTGCCTGGCACCTTCTGGGTGTCCTGGTGTACCCGGCGGGTGATCTTGTCGCCCAGCCACACCAGCGGATCGTACTTACGGCTGACTACCCGCTCCTTCAGCGGGATCAGCGCGTTGTCCGTGATGTGGATGTTCTCAGGGCAGACCTCGGTGCAGCACTTGGTGATGTTGCACATGCCGAGACCGAAGTCGTCCTGGGCAATCTCGCGCCGGTCGGCGGTGTCTGCCGGGTGCATCTCTAGCTCGGCGATCCGCATCAGGAACCTCGGCCCGGCGTAGGCGGGCATGTTCTCCTCATGGTCGCGGATGACGTGACAGACGTTCTGGCACAGGAAGCACTCAATGCACTTGCGGAACTCCTGCGAGCGCTGGACGTCCACCTGCTGCATGCGGAACTCGCCGAGCCCGATGGAGGGGTCAGGCGTGAACGACGGGATCTGCCTGGCCTTCTCGAAGTTGAAAGAGACGTCGGTGACCAGGTCGCGGATCACGGGGAAGGTACGCATCGGCGTAACCGTGATCGTCTCGTCCGGCTCGAACAGCGACATCCTCGTCATGCAGCCCAGCCTCGGGCGGCCGTTGATCTCCATCGAGCAGGAGCCGCATTTCCCGGCCTTGCAATTCCACCTGACCGCCAGGTCGCCCGCCTGGGTGGCTTGCAGCCGGTGCAGGACGTCGAGCACGACCTCGCCCTCGTTGGACTCGACCTCGTAGTCGACCAGGTCGCCCTTGCCGGCGTCGCCTCGCCAGACCCTCAGCTTCACCTTGTTGCCCATCAGACCTTCTCCTCCCCGGCGGGGGGCAGTTCTTCCTCGGTGTAGTACTTCTTGAGCTCGCTGCGTTCGAACAGCCCGAGCAGGTCTGGCCGCATCGGGAGCATCGGCTGCCTGGTCAGCGCCACCTTGTCGCCGTCCAGGCTCAGCATCAGGTTTACCTTCCGCCACTGCGGATTCATCCCTGGGCAGTCCTCACGGGTATGCCCGCCGCGGCTCTCCCGGCGCTCGAGCGCGGCCTGGGCCACGCACTCGGCGATCAGCATGATGTTGCGCAGGTCAAGCGCGAGGTGCCAGCCGGGGTTGTAAGCGGGACCGCCTTCGGCCCTGACGACGGCGGCGCGCTCGCGCAGCTTGGCTAGCTCGGCGAGAGCCTGCTTGATCTCCGCCTCGGTCCTGATGATGCCGACCAGGCTGAACATCGTCTCCTGGACTTGGGAGTGGACCGTATACGGGTTCTCGCCGACCGTGCGCTCGAACGGCGCCAGCGCCTCGGCTCGCGCGGCCGCGATCTCGCCCTCGCTCGGGGTCGGCCGCTTCGCGCCGATGCGTGCCACGTACTCGGCGGCGCCCAGGCCAGCCCGGCGGCCGAAGACAAGCAGGTCAGATAGCGAATTGCCGCCGAGCCGGTTGGAACCGTGCATCCCGCCGGAGACCTCGCCTGCCGCGAACAGGCCAGGCACGCAGGACTCACCGGTGTCCGGGTCGACCTCCACGCCGCCCATGACGTAGTGCTGGGCCGGGCCGACCTCCATCGGCTCCTTGGTGATGTCGACGTCCGCGAGTTCCTTGAACTGGTGGTACATCGAAGGCAGCCGCCGCAGGATCTCCTCGGCGGGCAACCGGGAGGCAATGTCGAGGAAGACACCGCCGTGCGGTGACCCGCGGCCCGCCTTGACCTCGGCGTTATTGGCCCGCGCGACTTCGTCGCGCGGCAGGAGCTCGGGCGGGCGCCGGTTGTGGTCGGGGTCGGAGTACCAGCGGTCGGCCTCTTCCTCCGTCTCTGCGTACTTGTCGCGGAACACGTCGGGCACGTAGTTGAACATGAACCGCTCGCCTTGGGAGTTCCGCAGCACGCCGCCGTCACCGCGCACCGACTCGGTGACCAAGAGCCCGCGCACCGAAAGCGGCCACACCATGTGGGTCGGGTGGAACTGCACGAACTCCATGTTCAGCAGCTTCGCGCCAGCCAGCAGCGCGAGAGCGTGACCGTCGCCCGTGTACTCCCAGGAGTTCGAGGTGACCTTGAAGGTCTTCCCGATGCCGCCGGTGGCGAGCACGACGGCCGGGGCGTCGAAGACGACGAACCTGCCGGTCTGCCTGACGTAGCCGAAGGCCCCGGCGACCCGCTCGCCGTCCTTGATCAGGCGGGTGATCGTGGTCTCGGCGTAGACCTTGATCATCGCTTCAGGGTCACCAAGGTCGATCGCGTCCTGCTGCTGCATCGCGACGACCTTCTGCTGGAGAGTGCGGATCATCTCCAGGCCGGTACGGTCGCCAACGTGGGCCAGCCTCGGGTACTCGTGGCCGCCGAAGTTGCGCTGGCTGATCTTGCCTTCCTTAGTGCGGTCGAAAACCGCACCCCAGGCCTCGAGCTCGTAGACCCGGTCAGGGGCCTCCTTGGCATGCAGTTCCGCCATCCGCCAGTTATTCAGGAACTTGCCGCCCCGCATGGTGTCACGGAAGTGCACCATCCAGTTGTCGTTCGGGTTCACGTTGCCCATCGCGGCGGCGCAGCCGCCCTCCGCCATCACGGTGTGGGCCTTGCCGAACAGCGACTTGGAGATGATCGCGGTCCGCTTGCCTGCCTGCCTGGCTTCGATCGCCGCCCGCAGGCCAGAGCCGCCGGCACCTATCACTACGACGTCGAAGGGAAGTCGTTCGATCTCGGTATCAGTCACTGAAGGTTCAGTCATTGTGAGTTCGCCCTAAAAGAACTGCGGGTTGTGGAAGACGCCAGCAGAAACCAGCCGGATGTACAGGTCGGTGAAGCACACGAACCCGAGCGAGATCCAGGCCAGCTGCATGTGCTGCGCGTTCAGGCGGGACACGAACGTCCACGCCTTGTACCTGAGCGGGTGCTTGGAGAAGTGCTTCAGCCGGCCTCCGGTCACGTGCCGGCATGCATGGCAGGACAGCGAGTAGAGCCAGAGCAGGCCGGCGTTGACTATCAGCACGATCGTGCCCAGGCTCATGTGCCCCCAGCCGCCGCCCGCGTTGCGGAACGCGAACACCGCGTCGGCGGTCAGGATCAGGTTGAAGATAATCGCGACGTAGAAGAAGTAGCGATGCGCGTTCTGCAAGATCAGGGGGAACCTGGTCTCGCCGGTGTACTTGGCGTGCGGTTCACGCACTGCGCAGGCGCCCGGCGACTGCCAGAACGCGCGGTAGTAGGCCTTGCGGTAGTAGTAGCAGGTGAACCTGAAGCCCATCGGACCCCAGATGATCAGGATCGCAGGCGTCAGCCCTGCCACCCACGGAATCCAGGAGAAGCCCGCGTGCGCGGTGCACGTCGTGGCCAGGCAGGGTGAGTACAGCGGCGAGATCAGCGGTGCCGCGTAGTAATGGTTGTTCACCAGTGATGCCCAGGTGAGATAGATCACCGCGATGCCAAGGAAGGTGGCATTGACGGCGGGCTGCCGCCACCACTGATCCTTACGCAGCGTCTTCGCCGCGATTTGCGCCCTCGACCTGGCCGGCGCGTCGGTTACCTGCGTCATTACCGTCTCCGCTATGAACTTACGGGCACTGAACGAATGGCTGATTGACTCGCGCTTGGGCGCCGCGCGCCCGCCAGGGATATCCGGCGGCGCAGCGGCCAGCGCCCGCGCTGCCTCTGAACCCTATTCCAACGGTAATCTCCGCGCCCGCTTGGGTAGAGCATCGGTCTATGTGACGCTCGCAACACCCGGCCGGCCGCGAGCGCGCCCGGCCGTCCTCGGGCCAGGAACGGCCTTCACGTCGTCGCATCGCGCTGCCGCGAGCCGGGCATGCCGAGTGCGTCTTTGAGGAAGCCGACCTGGAGCAGCAGCAAGTTCTCCGCCACTTCCTCCTGCGTGGTCATGTGCGTCACCCCGGACAGCGGCAGCACGGTGTGGGGGCGCCCGGCGGCGAGCAGCGCCGACGACAGCCGCAGCGAGTGAGCCATCACCACGTTGTCGTCGGCGAGTCCATGAATGATCATCAACGGCCGTGACAGCCTCGCCGCCTGGTCAATGAGCGAGGAGTTGTCATACGCCGCGCTGTCCGCGTTGGGGTCGCCGAGATACCGCTCGGTGTAATGAGTGTCATAGAGCCGCCACTGCGTCACCGGCGCCCCCGCGATCCCGGCGTGGAAAACGTCTGGCCGGCGCAGCAGCGCGAGCGCGGACAGGTACCCGCCGAACGACCAGCCCCTGATCCCTACCTTGCCCAGATCGAGCGAGGCCAGGCCGGAACGCTCGCACTGCTCAGCGACCGAGAGCAGCGCATCGACCTGGTCTTGCACCGTCGGCCCGGCGAGGTCGCCCGCGATGGCCCTGTCCCACGCTGACCCCCGCCCCGGCATGCCGCGCCCGTCGGCCACGATCACCGCGAAACCCTGGTCGGCGAACCACTGCGGAGTCAGGTAAGAGCCGGCCGCCGCGAGCACCCGCTGTGAGTGCGGCCCGCCATAAGGGTCCATCAGCACAGGCAGGGCGGCACCGCCTGGCGAATACCCAGCGGGCAGCAGCAGTGCCGTGCGCAGCTCACGTTCCCCGGTCCGCAGGAATGTCACTGAAGGGGTGACAAGCGGCCGCTCGGCCAGCGACTCGATCGCCGCGACCGGCTCGTCGCGGCCAGCCCGCAGCACGCTCACCGACACGCCAGGATCGTCCATCGACTTCCTGGACAGCACCGTCGTACCGCCGCGCCTGACCGCGCTGTTGACGCCGCCCGCCGCGGAAACCCTGACCAGCTCGCCGTCCCGGTACGACCAGACCTCGATTTCGGCCGGTTCGGCGCGCGAAGCGGCGAAAAGCACGGTGTCACCGTCTACCGACAGGACCTCCCTGACCTGCATGCCCGCAGGCGTGGCCGGCTCAGCCGACCCTCCGCTCAGCTCCTTCGCGCTAGCCAGGAACAGGCGCCGCGCATCGTCAGCCTCGGCGGTCCATACGATCCGCCCGTCAGCCGTCCAGGCTGGCACGCCAGGCAAGATGTCGATCCAGTAAGGATCTGAGTCCTCGCGCAGGCACGTTGTCTCCCCGCTCTCCTGGTCGACCGCGAGCAACAGCATCTTTTTCTGATCCCTCGGCTGTACGACGAGCAGCAGCCCTCCAGGGTCCCAGCTTGCGCAAGCGAGGTAGGGATACGCCTGCGTGTCCAAGCGCACAGGGACCGCGGACCCGTCCAGGCCAACCAGCAGCAGCGAGACGGCAGCGTTAGGCGTGCCTGCGGCCGGATACCTGATCTCGGCGGGCCGCTGGCCGGGGTTGGCGGGATCGGCGATGTACCAGCGCTGCACAGGTGAGTTGTCCACCCTGGCGACCAGCAGGGCGGTCCCGTCCGGTGACCACCAGTACCCCCTGAACCTGCGCATCTCCTCGGCGGCCACGAACTCGGCAAGCCCGTAGCTCACGTCGGCGTCGGCGCCAGGGCCGATCAGCTCGGCGTCGGAACCCGACTCGAGATCGGCCACGCGCAGCGCGCCCCCCGACACATAGGCCACGCGCTTGCCCGCCGGATCTGGCCTCGGGTCTATCGCCGGCGTCCGCGCGGTAACGGCACGGACGCCGCCCGCTTCGAGCGAAGCCACGTACACCTGCCCGGCAAGTGCGAAAGCGGCCAGCTTCGTGGCCTCGTCCGACGCGTAGGCCACCACGCCGCCCGCGATCTCCCTCGACCGCTCACGGCGTGCCCGCTCTTCCGCTGGCTCGCCTTCCTGCCCGCCTAGCGCGGCCGGGTCGACTATCAGCCGCTCGGCGCCGCCGTCGTCGGTCAGGTCGAGTACCCAAAGGCAGGTGGCCGGGTCGGTGCCTGACTGGCCGCGCAGGAAGACGATCCGGTGGCCATCTTCGCTGACGTGGAAGGAACGGGGTACGCCGAGCGTGAACATTACGGTCCTGGCATGCTGCCTGGGAAAGGTGTCAGTCATAACGGAAGATCCTGCCAGCAGGCGAGCGGGCCGCTGTTAGCTATCCTCACCGCATGGACAAGCGGCTGATGCTCGTGCACGCCCACCCAGACGACGAGTCGATCGGCACTGGTGCCACGATGGCCAAGTACGCGGCCGAGGGGACCGGCGTCACGCTGGTAACCTGCACGCTCGGCGAACTCGGCGAGATCATCCCTGCCGAGCTGGCCGACCTCGCCTGGGACAAGCAGGACAAGCTCGGCCAGTACCGTATCGGCGAACTTGACGCGGCCTGCGCCGCGCTCGGTGTCAGCGATCATCGTTTCCTCGGCGGGCCGGGCCGCTGGCGCGACTCGGGCATGATGGGCGCTCCCTCGAACGAACGGGAAGGCGCCTTCTGGCGTGCGGACGTCGACGAGGCAGCCCGCGTCCTGCTCTCCGTCATCGAGGAGGTACGCCCCGATGTCCTCGTCACCTACGATGCCAACGGCTTTTACGGGCATCCCGACCACATTCAGGCGCACCGGGTCGCCTGGAGGGCCTTTGAACTGGCTGGCGGGCTGGTCGCCAAGTTTTACGCCACGGCCGTACCCAAGTCGGTGCTCGCCGAGGGCATAAGAGCCGTTCAGCAGCAAGAAAGCACCGAGGGACCGGGCAAGCAAGGCGATGCGGCCGGCGGGTTCCTTGCGGTCGAGTCGGTGGCGGACCTGCCATTCGGGGTGCCTGACGAACAGGTGACCACGCGGATCGACGCTTCTGCTTACCTGGACGCCAAAGTGGCTGCCCTCCGGGCACATGCCAGTCAGATCTCGGTCGACAGCCCGTTCTTCGCCTTGTCGAACAATGTTGCCCAGCGAGCGTTCGGTGTCGAGTACTACACGCTGCTCGCCGGACCGCGCGGGCCAGGCGAAGGACCGCAAGGCTGGGAAGCCGACTTGTTCGCCGGGATCGGCTAAGTGACGCCCGCCGTGCGAAACACTCCAGGCCAGCAGGCAAGGCAGCAGGGAACCTGGCTGACCGCACTGGTCTACCTTGCGCTGATCACCTTCGGAGCCGCGCAAGGGCTAGTGGGCACCTTCTTCTACGGCTCAGGCCCGGCGCCGGCCGCCTCGATCCTGTTCGACCTGGCTATCCTGGCGACGTGCCTGCTCGGCGGATGGGGGCTCGAACGACCTTCAGGCGGGCTTGCGCCAGCGGCCGGGTGGCTTATTGCCGTATTGATCCTGGCTAGCGGAACAGCGGGCGGAAGTGTGCTGATTGCCGCGACGACCGCGGGCGAATGGTTCTTGTTCGGCGGCGCCGCGAGCGCGGTCGCGGGAGTGGTGGCGGGCTTCGCGGTCTGGACCAGGAGGTCGCGCCGCTATTAGCCGCGAGGGGAGGCAGGCAACTGCTCGGTGAGCTGTTCGGTAACCCGCTCGACCGCTGTCCGCAGCCGCCGGAAATAGGCGGCGCGGGACAAGAGCAGCTTGGACGCGGCCTCCTCGTGGCTGCGCATCGGCTCGAGATAACCTGCCACGAGGACGCCGTAGAGCAGCTTCTCCGTCTCGTTGTCACCGAACGCCTGCTCGGCGGCGGCGCGGATGAGCTTCCGCACCGACTCGGCACGTTCGGCTACCGTGTCGCCGCTCGCCAGCGGGCTCTTGGCCAGCTCGCGGGGAACGCGGAAATTCTTCAGCGCATCCCGCACGGTACTCAGCTCGACGGCCGGTGGCGGGAGCTGCGACGCGCCGGAGGCGTCGCGGACGCCGCAGGCCTGAGCGGGGATGGTGGTGGCGTCCTCGCCGACTGACCTGCCCGCGTGCCCGGTGACCCGTGGTCCGGTGACCCGTGGTCCGGTGAGCGGCGGTGCTGTGGCCGGGCCGGGCGGTCCGGCCTGGGTCGGGTCGGGGGCTGGCAGGCCTATCTCGCTGTAGACCTGAGCGCGGATGAACGCGGTGATGCCGCCAGGGCCATAGTCGAGCCGGTGACACTCGACCGTGAGGCCGCCGATCTCCACGTCGAGGTCATAGTGGTGCTCGGCGCCGAGTGCCTGCGCGAAGGCGAGCGCGGCTGGCACCCGCGTGTCGATCGGCAGGTAAGCGAATCTTGGTGAGGCCGTGCCCGAGCGCAATGCCCCGGCGACGCCGAGCATGGCCTGAACCTTGCCCTGCTTGGTGAAGTCCACCGCAGCGTGCCAGATCACCGAGTCGCCGTCGTCCGCGTGCTCGCGGGCATGGGCCAGCCATGGACCGATAATGGGGTCGCCCCTGGCGAAGCCGGGCGCAGTGGCCAGGCTCACGCAGGCCATGTAACCGCAGATGTTGTCGCTCGTGTCCCTGATGACCGCGACCCGGTCAGGCGACTTCTCGAAAAACCGCCTGCTCAGCAGCCACCAGTCCAGACTCTGATCCGGCGGCAGGTTGCGTTCTATCAGGTCCGCGTCGTACTCCTTTGCGGTATCGACCCGGTAGCCGACATCGCCCTCCCAGCCGAAGCCCCATTTCATGAGCGGGTTCTCCACCAGGTGCGCCATTTCGATAATGAGCAACGGCTCGTCGAAGGCGGCGCGCTGGTAAAGGTAGTCGATGATCCGGCGGCGCAGGTAGCGCTCGAGGTCCTGGTTGCGCAGGCGGAGATCGGCGAGCAGTGCCTTGCGCACTAGCTCGTGCAAGGTCACCCCGTCGCCGAGTGGTTCGGTCACCGTCAGCTCGCAAAGCTGGGCGTAGGCGGTGTCGCCCTCGCCGCGCGGCAGCACGGCGCCGAGCAGTTGCGGTGTGGTGGTTCTCGCGATCGCGGCCACGCACAGGGCCGACATCCGCACGTCGCGAAGCTCGGAGTGAGCCAGCCGGCGGATCAGCGACCTGAGCACTTCTGGCCGCCGCAGGTCGGTTTCTGCGTTCCAGGCAGCGTCCGCGCTCGCGGTGTCGGCGGCGAGCGAAAGGGCTAGCGGTGAGCCGCCCGCCCAGTCGACGATCGCGGGCACGCGCTCGTCTGCCAATCCGTGCGCCGCGAGCAGGCGGAACGAGTCCTGCTCGCCTAGTTCGCGCAACTCGATCCTGGTCGTGACCGCTTCCCAGCCGCCGGAAAACCACGCCTGGTCCGGCTCGCTCCGGCCAGCGATCACGACAAGCGCCCGGTCGGGCAGTGTCGGCAGCAGGTTACGGCGCAGGTAACCGTCGAGCGCGGTCATCTGCTCGTAGGAGTCAAGCAAGATCAGCGGCCCGGCGCCCCTGGTGCCCCTGCACATCCGCGCCGCCCGGCGTACCACGTCCTCGAGCACCGCAGAGGCCGGACCTAGCTCGCGGCCGTCCAGGGACACGACTTCCCAGCCCAGTGCTCGTGCTCGCCTAGCCGCCGCCCGCAGCAGCGCGCTTTTTCCTATGCCGCCCTGACCTACGACGTGGACGACGCTCGCGGGCGGGTCGGCTTCCATGCAGCGGTCGAGGAATGCGAGTTCATTTTCCCGGCCCACGAACCGGCTGCGGTCGCGGTCTTCCAGCCTGGCGGCGAGCGTCCTGCGTGGTAGCTCGTACGCCATTTCGCTTATTCCTGCCCCGGGCACGCCCGCTTGTTCCGTGTTGACTGCGACTCCCGTCTTCGCAGGTGCCGGGCCTGACCGGCCCGAAGTCTCAGCAGCATGAGCGTACCAAAATGAGACTCGTCTGATATTGCGCTCATTCATGGCCCACCGCATGGTGAAGCACGGCACGCCAGCGAAGGCAGCCCCCATGACGTAGCAGCAATCAGGAGATAGCGGAAATGGGCATGTTTAAAAAAATGCAGGACATGCGGGGCATGGTCAACGCCGCTCCCGGCATGATGGCGCAGGGCCAGGCCCTGGCCGCGCAAGCGCAGCAGATGGCCGCAGCGCAGCAGGCCGCCGCGATGGCTCAGTTGCAGCAGGCGCAGTCAGCCGTCGGCTACGGCCAGCCGGGCGCCGCGCCTGATGGCCCCGACTTCGAGCCGGTCGCCGGCGTCTCGCTCGAGCAGTTCGCCGCGATCAGCAAGGGCGTCGCCGCCTACAACTACGACAGGACCAAGCTAGTCGAGGTCGCGGCCGAGCACGGTGTCTGCGCCGATGACTGGGAAGCCGCGTCCCGCGCCTGGAACGACCGCATCAAGGCCAATCCTGCCGTCGCGCAGCGCTTCAACCTCCTGTACCGGGCGGCCTGACATGGAAATGTTCAAGAACATGCGCGACCTGCAGAAGATCGGCCGCGACATGGAGGCCCAGATGGGCTCGCCCGCCGACCGAATGTCCACCGCGCAGGAGCGCATGGCCAACATGCAGCAGACGCTGGCCAACCAGACCGCCGCCGCCAACGCGGCCGCGGCCCAGGGACTACTCGACGGCACTGCGGTGCGCTGCACCACCCTGCGGTAACAACACTGGCCGAAGATCGGTCGCGCCAGACCGCTGCCGGGCCGTACGAGGTCGAGCAGCAGCGCGAGCGCATTTTACTAACAAGATCAACTTTTCTGAACGTTCGGTGATACGGACATCAGTCATGAGAACCGGCTCGTGGTCGCAGGAACTTCACCGGAATGTCGGCTTGGGTGGCCCGCAACTCCTCGCCTAGGGCCTTGGCCTGTGGGTCGAGCCTGGTGCTGGCGGCAACTCCGCGGCCAAGCAAGCCGACGACCACGAAGTTCAGCGCGAGCAGGTTGGGCAGGGCGAAGCGCTCGACCCGCAGCCCTGCCACGCACGGCAAGAGCTCAGATAGCCGATCTTGGGTGAGATAGCTGTCTAGCCAGTCGAATTCGGCTTGGGTGCGCACCCAGACACCCAGGTTGGCGTTGCCGCCCTTGTCGCCGGAACGGGCTCCGGCGACAAGCCCGAGTGGCGCCCGGATCGTATCCGGTCCAATCGCCTGCATGTGCTCCTCCGGCGCCGCGACCTCCGGCAGCCGGACGGCCCGCATTTGCGCGCCCCGTGCTTGCGCGGATTCGGGTTGCGACGCCAGTGGCTGCGCTGCGCTGCCAGTGCGGGCCGGCGTTGCCCGCGGCGGCCCGGTCCAGACTGATTCTGAGCCGATGATGACAGTACTGGTCACCAAGTCGGCGGGGATGCTCGTGGGCCAGAAGACTCCGTACGCTGAGCCTTCGCCAGGCGGAGATAGCGCGTAGAAGCCGGGATAACTGGCCAGCGCGGTCTCCACGACAGCGGCAGAGAAGGCCCGGCCGACCTTGGTCTTGTCCTGATCGAGCACGGAGATCCTGAGCAGGACCGGGTCGCTGCCGATCAGGTCGACATCCACGGTCTCGAAGCTGCGCTTGCCGCCCTCGATTCTGGCCCAGATTATCTGCTCGGCGAGTGCTGCCTTGGCCGCTGGGTCAAGCCCTTCCAGAACGAGGACCATGGAATTCCTGAAGCCGCCTGCGTAGTTCAGCGAGACCTTGAGGTCGGGCGGCGGCGGTTCGCCGCGTACGCCGCTGATCAGAACCCGGTCGGGTCCTGCCTGCTCGAGGCGGATCGTGTCGAACCTGGCGACAACGTCGGGGTTCAGATACCTCGGAGAGCCGATCTCGTACAACAGCTGGGCCGTCACCGTGCCGGTGCTGACCAGGCCGCCAGTGCCCGGGTGCTTGGTGATCACGGCCGAGCCGTCGGCGGCCAGTTCGGCCAGCGGGAATCCGGCGTGCGCCAGGTCGGGAACCTCGTCGTAAAACGAGTAGTTGCCGCCAGTCGCCTGGCAGCCGCATTCAAGCACGTGACCGGTCACGACGGCCCCGGCAAGCGCGTCCAGGTCATCACCAGTCCAGCCAAACCGCCACATTCCCGGCCCGACGACCAGGGCAGCGTCGGTCACCCGGCCGGTGATGACGATATCCGCCCCCGCCGACAGCGCAGCCGCGATCGGCAGCCCGCCGAGATAGGCGTGAGCGGTCAGCGGCGTGACTTTGGCTTGCGTGAGCGGCTGGCCAGTGTCGGTGTTTGCGAGCTGGTGCCCTTCCGACAGCAGGCTCGCCATCCTGGGCATCAGGTCGTCGCCCGTGACGTAGGCGATCACCGGCGAGACCCCGGCTCGCCTGGCAATCTCGGCGGCAGCGGCCGCGCAGCCTGCCGGGTCGAGTCCGCCGGCATTGGTAACCACCTTGATACCGCGCTCGACGCAGGCAGGCAGTACCTGTTCTAGCTGGGAGATGAACGTGCGCGGGTAGCCCGGCCGCCCGGCGAGCATCGCCTTGCCGAGCAGGAGCATGGTGAGTTCAGCCAGCCAGTCGCCGGTCAGCACGTCGATTGGCCCGCCGTCCACCATCTCGCGCGCCGCTGACAGCCGGTCGCCGTAGAACCCGCTGCAGTTCGCGATCCTCAGCACGGGCTCAGGCATCAGGTCCATTCCCCTGCTGCGGGAACCCAGGAAGGATCCCGTTTGGCCGCGAAAGCGGCGCGCCCCTCGACCGCGTCCGCCGAGGCAAAGAAGTCGGCCGACAAGCGAGACATCGCGGCGAGTCCGCAAGCGAAGGTGTCAGAAACTCCGGCCCTGAGCAACTCCTTGGTGGCCGCCAGCGCGGTCGGCGCCCCCCGTAGCAAGGATGTCGTGTACTTGCCTGTCTCCTCATCTAGCTCCTCGGCGGCGACGGCCCTGCTGAGCAGTCCGATGTCGACCGCTCGCCTCGCGTCGAATACCTCGCCGGTGAGAAAGTACTCGGCGGCCGCGCGCGACGGCATCCGGCGAAGACAAGGGACCGAGATCACCGCTGGCACCACGCCGATCCGGACCTCGGAGAAGGCGAAGGTTGCCTTGTCCGCGCCGAGCGCGATGTCGCAGGCCGCCACCAGCCCGATGCCGCCGGCCCGCGCTGCGCCGTTCACGCGGCAGACCACCGGCTTGCTGGCATCCCAGAGCGTCTGTATCACATCGGCCATCAGCGGTGCGGCTGCCTTAGGGTTAGCAGCGGTCTCTTTCAGGTCGGCTCCGGCGCAGAAGACCTTGCCCGCGCCGGTCAGCACGATGACCCGGACGAGCGGATCGTCGAGCGCCTGGCCGAGCGCCTCGCGCAACTGGGCAAGCAGCCTGGCGGAAAGCGCGTTGGCGTTGCGCGGTGAGTCAAGCGTGATCGTGGAGACCCCGCCGCCGGTCCGGACCAGGACAAGCCGCTCGCCCGTCTTTGTCACCGTCACTCCTGATCGCTAGAGACGACCGCCAGGACGTCGCCCGCATGCACCTGGGTGCCGCGGCTCACTCTCACCTCGGTGAGCACACCGTCGGCAGGCGCAAGAACCTGATGTTCCATCTTCATGGCCTCGAGCACGAGCACAACCTGACCCGCCGTGACCTGGTCACCGGCATCCACGGCGACCGTGATGACGCTGCCAGGCATCGGTGCGATCAGCGACCCGCTCTTCGCCGCCTCTTGCGGCGCAGGCAGGCGCTCGATCAGTTCGAGCATGACCGAGCCGAACACCGAACTGACCCAGACCTGCTCGCCGGCGCGGATGACACGGAATCGGTAGCTCACGCCTTCGACGTCAAGGCGTACTTCCCCGGTTCTGGCGCCTTCGACCAGCCTGGCGGCCGGCTGCTCGAAGGCGATCATTGCACCGTCCCACCGGTAGGCGACATCAAGCCGGCCGCCCGGCCCGGAAAATGACCTGCGCTGCGGCTGGCTCCGCACATTGCGCCAGCCACCGGGAATCGACTTCGCTGCCGTTGCGTCCCGCCGGTTCGCCAGCGCGATTACGGCGGCGGCCGCGGCGGCCGACAGTTCGCAAGTTCGCTGGCCGGGAACGAGTCCGCCGTAGTCGTAGCCTTCGAGCAGCGAGGTGTCCGCGCCTCCGGCGGCGAAGGCTTCGCTGCCAAGCACGCTGACCAGCAGGTCGCGATTGGTGGCAGGACCGGCGATGCTGGCGCCGGCGAGCGCGGTAACGAGCCGCCTGGTGGCCTCGTCCCTGGTCGGTGCCCAGACGATGAGCTTGCCGAGCATGGCATCGTAGTGCGTGCTTATGACGCTTCCTGCCGCCACGCCCGCATCAAGTCGCAGAGTCGCGCCCGTGCCGCTGGCCAGGCCGAACTCGGTGTCGACGGCGGGCACCGCGAAGGCATGCACTCGCCCGGCGCTCGGCCGGAATCCGGCGACCGGGTCTTCCGCGTACAGCCGGGCTTCGATGGCATGCCCGGCAGGCGCGGGCGGCAGCGCGGGCAGCGGCTGCCCTTCGGCGATCCCTAGCTGCAATGCCACCAGATCGAGATCGTGCAGGCATTCTGTGACCGGGTGCTCAACCTGCAGCCTGGTGTTGAACTCGAGGAAGTAGAACTCGCCTGAGCCGCTCAGCAGGAACTCGACGGTGCCAGCGTTCACGTAGCCGACCGCCCTGGCCAGTGCTTCCGCGGCGGCAAGCAGCTGCCGCCTCAGCGGCTCCTGCACGACGGGAGACGGGGACTCCTCGATCACCTTGGCGTACCGTCGCTGCACCGAGCAGTCACGTTCGGTCAGCGTCCAGATCGTGCCGTGCTGGTCGGCGACCACCTGCACCTCTACGTGCCTGGCCCCGGTCAGCAATGGTTCGCAGAACACCGTGCCGTCGCCGAAGGCTGACCGCGCCTCGCGCTGAGCCGAGTCGATTGCCTCGGCAAGCTCGCCTGCGGAAGCGACCGCCCGCATGCCGCGGCCGCCTCCGCCTGCCGACGCCTTGACCAGCACAGGGAACCTGGTCACCGATGCTGGGTCGAGTTCGGGCAGCACCGGGACTCCGGCCGCGATGGCGGTCTTGCGTGCCTCGATCTTGAGCGCCATCGCGGCCATGGCGGCCGGCGGCGGCCCGACCCAGGTCAGGCCGGCTGACTGAACCTGCCTGGCGAATCTGTGGTCTTCGGAAAGGAACCCGTAGCCAGGGTGGATGGCGTCGGCGCCGCTAGCCAGCGCGGCAGTCACGATGGCGGCGCCGTCCAGGTAGGTCCGAGCCGAAGTCGTGCCTGGCAACCGCACCGCGAGATCGGCCTCGCCGACGTAAGGCGAGCACTCGTCAGGATCGGCGAACACGGCCACGGTACTGATCCCTGCCTGACGGCAGGTGCGCATGACGCGGCGCGCGATCTCACCCCGGTTAGCGACGAGCAGACGGCTGATCAAAAAGGGCCTCACATTCTGAATATGCCAAATTGCCCCGCACCGGAAGGCGAGCCTGGGCCGGCTGAGCCGATACCAGCGCCTTGCCTGACGCCTGGCCAGGCACTGTGAATGACGGCCAGGCAGAGGCCAAGCACCGACCTGGTGTCGCGCGGGTCGATCACGCCGTCGTCGTAGAGTCGCCCGGAGAGCACGAATGGCTGTGACTCGGACTCGATCTGGTCCGCCACCATCGTCCGCATGGCCGCGTCGGCTTCTTCGTCGAACGGCTCGCCGCGTGCCGCCGCCGACTGCCGCCCGACGATGGAAAGCACGCCGGCCAGTTGGGCCGGCCCCATCACGGCGGACTTCGCACTCGGCCAGGAGAACAAGAATCTCGGGTCGTAGGCGCGGCCGCACATGCCGTAGTTGCCCGCGCCGTAGGAGGCGCCCATGACGATTGTCAGGTGCGGAACCCGGCTGTTGGCCACGGCATTGATCATCATGGCGCCGTGCTTGATGATCCCTGACTGCTCATAGCTGGCGCCAACCATGTAGCCGGTGGTGTTCTGGAGGAAGAGCAACGGCACGTCGATCTGGTTGGCTAGCTGAATGAACTGGGCGGCCTTCTGCGAATCCTCGCTGAACAGCACCCCTGCGGCGTTAGCGAGGATGCCGACCGGATAACCGTGCACGACTGCCCAGCCGGTTACCAGGCTGGCGCCGTACAGCGGCTTGAACTCGTCGAACTCCGAGCCATCCGCGATCCTGGCGATCACCTCCCGCGGGTCGAACGGCACTTTCAGGTCTTCAGGCACGATGCCGAGCAGTTCCTCATTGTCATAGCGAGGCTCGGCCGGGGCGTCGCCGACTCGCGCGGCACGCCGATCTCCCCAGTTCAGCCTGGCGACGATGGACCGGCCGATGCGCAGCGCTTCATGTTCGTCCTCGGCAAGGAAGTCGGCCAGGCCAGACTGCTTTGCGTGCATGCTGGCACCGCCGAGCGACTCGTCATCAGACTCCTCGCCGGTCGCCATCTTCACCAGTGGCGGTCCGGCCAGGAACACCTTGGACCTCCCCTCGATCATCACGACATAGTCGCTCATGCCTGGCACGTAGGCGCCGCCTGCGGTCGAGTTGCCGAAGACGAGCGCGATCGTGGGGATGCCGGCCGCCGACATGCGGGTCAGGTCACGGAAGACCTGCCCTCCGGGTATGAAGATCTCCTTTTGGGTCGGCAGGTCGGCGCCGCCTGACTCGACCAAGTTGACCAGCGGCAGCCGGTTCTCGATCGCGATCTGCATGCCCCTGATCGACTTGCGCAGCGACCAGGGATTGGTCGATCCCCCGCGCACGGTCGGATCGCTGCCGCTGATCATGGCCAGTGTCCCTGCGACCACCCCGATGCCGTTCACGCCGCTGCCGCCGACGGGGAATCCGGTGCCGTACCCCGCCAGCGGCGACAGCTCAAGGAACGGCGAGTCGGGGTCGATCAGCAACTCGACTCGCTCGCGCACGGTCAGTTTGCCGCGATCGCGGTGCCGCTGCATGTACTTGGGCCCGCCACCGCCAATGGCCTTGGCATGCTCGGACTCGAGTTCGGCTAGCTTGCTCAGCATCGCCTTACGCCTGGCCAGGTATTGAGGACTGCCCGTGTCGAGCCTGCTGCCGAGAACTGTCACAGCAGGAACCATATGCCTACTAGGCGGTCAGCAGCCGTCGTAAGGCGCCCACGGCTGGGTGCCATACTGCGCGTACAGGCGATCGAAGGCCGCCTTCTGGGTGGCTACGGAAGCTCCGCCTGCGGTTCCGGGCAGCCCGAGTGACGCCCAGGTCGACGGCAGGATCCCGAACAAGCCTGACGAGGAAGCGGTCGGATTGTCGCCGCTCTCGTGCCACGCCACGCAGCGCTCGAATGCCGACATGCCGCTAAGTAGCGAGCCTGAAGAAGAGCCAGCCGCTGGTGCGGCCGGCACCGCGACTGGCTGCTGGCCGCCTGCCTGGTGAGCGCCTGCGGAGCCAGCATGGCGGCGGGCTTTGACCTGCGAGTGCTGATGGGCGCCGATCCGGTGAGTCGATGCGGGGTGACCTGGCCTCGGCCGCTTGCGCGCACTGCGGTGCGTGGCGCTGCCGGCCTGGTGGCTTGCCGCGCTGGCTGTTCGCAGGTGCGATGGATGGCTGGTCGCCGCGCTGACGGCTACCCAGCTGGACAGACTGGTGCCGACTACTGCCACCGGCATGATTGCGGTCAGGGCGAGTTTCTTGTTGATCTTCATGTGGGGGGTTACCTGCCTCGTCGGCCCTCGGTAGGGGGTTGACGTCGTTGTCAGGGTCACCACCTAGAACCTCAGTCAGGAGACAGGCGCATCCATTAACAGGCGGATTATGAGCTTTCTCACTTGCTGGCCCACCGGGAATAGCGGCTCCCGCCAAGGGGCGCAGGCGGTCAGGGGCGCGAGCCGGCGTCGGTGCTGGCCATGACTCGCGGAAAGCCTGACGGCCGGCCGGAGGTGCTCCGGCCGGCCGTGTTGAGCGTGGCTGGTCAGCGGGTGACTGACTCGAACTGGTCCAGAGCCCAGTCCAGGTCGTCTTGGCTGATAACAAGGGGCGGGGCCAGCCGGATCGTGGTGCCGTGCGTGTCCTTGGCCAGAACTCCCGCCGCCATCAGCCGCTCTGACACCTCGCGCCCGCCTAGCTCAGTGAACTCGACCCCGGCCCAGAGGCCGCGGCCGCGCACTTCTCTCACGACGCTTGCGGGCATGGCGTTGAGGCGGTCATGCAGGTGCGCGCCTAGCTTGGCCGAGCGTTCCTGGAACTCGCCTGTGTTCAGCATGGCGATGACCTCGCGGGCAACGGCGCAGGCCAGCGGGTTGCCTCCGAACGTGGAGCCGTGCTGGCCAGGCTTGAACACGCCAAGTACCTCCGACGAGGACACTACCGCCGAGATCGGCACAATGCCGCCGCCCAGGGCCTTGCCGAGTATGTACATGTCGGGCACGACCTCTTCGTGCTCGCACGCGAAAGTGGTTCCGGTGCGGCCGAGGCCAGACTGGATCTCGTCGGCGATCATCAGCGCGCCGTACTCGGTGCACAGCTCGCGCAGCCGGCGCAGGAAGCCTGGCGGCGGTACGACCACCCCGGCTTCGCCCTGGATCGGCTCGACGAGCACGCCGACTACCCGGTCGTCCATCGCTGCCGCCAGCGCATCGGCGTCACCGTAGGGCAAGATGCGGAATCCAGGCGTGTACGGGCCGTAGGAGCCGCGGGCGTCGGGGTCGGTAGAGAAACTGACGATCGTGATCGTGCGGCCGTGGAAGTTGCCGTCGAAGACGATGATCACGGCCTCGTCCTCGGGAACGCCCTTGACCTCGTAGCCCCACTTACGTGCGGTCTTGATCGCGGTTTCCACGCCTTCGGCGCCCGTGTTCATCGGGAGCACCATGTCAAGGCCCGCGAGGGCGGCGAGTTCGGCGCAGAACGGGCCGAACTGGTCGTGGTCGAACGCACGGCTTACCAAGGTCACCCGCTCAAGCTGGCGTTGGGCGGCGGCGACCAGCCTCGGATGCCGGTGGCCGAAGTTGACGGCCGAGTAGGCGGCAAGCAGGTCCAGGTAACGCCTGCCTTCGACGTCGGTCACCCAGGAGCCTTCCGCCTGTGAGATCACGACGGGCAGCGGGTGATAGTTGTGGGCGCCGTGCGCGGCGGCCTGGGCGCTGAGCTGCTCGGCGGTGAGGTGCTTAGCCATTGGGTCGCTCCTTACCGCAGTTCCAGCGTGCAGCACTTCGGCCCGCCGCCGGCTTTCCTGAACTCGGACAAGTCGACGGGCACGACGTCGAAACCGGCCGCCCTGATCCGCTCGGCCAATTGCGTCGCCTGGACAGGAAGGACCACGTTGCGGCCGTCGCTCAGCCCGTTCAGGCCAAGCGCCTCCGCGTCTTCGTCCTTTGCCTCGATCAGTTCAGGGAAGTGCGCGGCCAGTGCCGCCTGACCGGCCTCGTCGAAGGCTGCGGGGTAGTAGGCCGCCGTGTGCTCGTCCAGCACGATCAGGGCGGTATCGAGGTGGTAGAACCTGGGGTCGACCAGCCGGACGCTGATCACTGGCAGGCGGAAAAGCTCCTCGACCTCATGCCTGGTCTCCGCCTCCGTGCGGAAGCCGTGCCCGGCAATGATCGCGCGGCCGGCGAACACGATGTCGCCTTCGCCCTCGTTGACCGTCACCGGGTCGGCCACGGCATAGCCCTGGCGCCGGAACCACGCGGCATATGCCTCTCCTTCCGCGTGCCGCTCCTGGTACTTGAACCTGGCGGCAAGTACCTTGCCGCTGATGACCGTCGCGCCGTTCGCGGCGAAGACCATGTCAGGCAGGCCAGGCTCGGGATCTATGGTGTGCACCGTATGGCCGAGAGCCGTGTAGGCCGCGCGCAGCGACTCCCATTGCCTTCTGGCGAGATCTACGTCTACCGGGTCTTCTGGGTTCATCCACGGATTGATCGCGTATTCCACGGTGAAGTACTCAGGGGAGCACATCAGGTAGGTACGCGGGTGGGTGGATACCCGATGGGGTACGGCGGCGGCAGGCACGGTGCCCGCGACCAGGCCGGTTGGCGTCATTGAGCCTCCAGGTGGCGGAATGCCCTCAGCCTAAGATCGGATCAGTGGTATAGTCCCGACCTCGCTCATGCGTCTGCGCGGCGATCTGTTGCGCATTTTGGCGCCTCGGCAGCGAACTGTTGCGCGCTTGGCCGACTCAGGAGAGCTTAGCTAGCCGGCCGGCGGCCGCGCTGATCCGTTCGTCGGTCGCCGTCAAGGCGACCCTGACATGCTGGGCGCCTGCCGCACCGTAGAACGCGCCTGGTGACACCAGGATGCCCGCTTGGGCCAGTTCGTTTACCGACTCCCAGCAATCACGGCCGCAGTAGGCGGCCCAGAGGTAAAGCCCGGCTTGCGAGTGACTGACCGTCCAGCCGGCGTTCACTAGGGCGGGTCTCAAGATAGCGCGACGGCGAGCGTAGCGGGCGTATTGCTGCTCGGCGTGCGTGTCATCGGACAGTGCCGCGGTGAGCGCGGCCTGGACCGGGCCAGGCACGATAAGGCCGGCGTGCTTGCGAATCTCGAGCAGTTCGGCGACCAGTGCGGAATCGCCGGTGACGAAGCCGGCCCGGTACCCGGCCAGATTCGATCGCTTGGACATGGAGAACACGCCGAGCAGACCATCGTGGGAAGGCCCGCAGACATCGGGATGAAGCACGGATCTGGGCGTCGCTTCCCAGCCGAGGTCGAGGTAGCACTCGTCGCTGGCAAGCACCGCCCCTGCGGCCCTGGCCCAGGTGACGTGCCCGCGCAGGTCCTCAGGCGACAGGACGCGGCCGGTGGGGTTGGAAGGTGAGTTGACCCAGGCGAGCTTGATGGCCGGGTCGTTCGGCGCGTCCGTAGCGATCGGCCGCGCCCCGGCCAGGCGGGCGCCGACGTCATAAGTGGGATAGGCAAGCTCGGGGAAACTCACCGCGTCCTGGTGCCCAAGGCGAAGGAACGTGGCCAGCCAGGCGATGAACTCCTTGGTCCCGATCACCGGCAGCACATCGTCGGCCTCGACCAGGACGCCGTGCTTCCTGGCCAGCCAGCCGGCGGCAGCGGCCCTGAGCGCGGGCGTGCCCCTGGTCTGGGGGTAGCCTGGCCAGTCCGAGGCGGCAGCGAGCGCCTCGCGTACCACGTCAGGTACCGCGTCGACCGGGGTACCTATCGACAAGTCGACGATGCCGTCTGGGTGCCTGGCCGCTATCGCCTTGGCTGGTTCAAGCAGGTCCCATGGGAAGTCCGGCAGCCACGAGGCGAGCGCTTTCCCTGGCGCTCGCCCGGCACGAAGGCTGGTAACGCCGGTCAGTGCTCGGTCTCCTGCGGCGGAAGCGCGGCAACCGTCGGGTGATCCTTGCCGATCTTGCCGGTCTTGGAGGCACCGCCCGGTGAGCCAAGGTCTTCGAAGAAGTCCACGTTCACCTTGTAGTAGTCCTTCCACTGCGAAGGAACGTCATCTTCGTAGTAGATGGCCTCAACCGGGCAAACCGGTTCGCAAGCGCCGCAGTCGACACATTCATCCGGGTGGATGTAGAGCATGCGCTCGCCCTCGTAGATGCAATCGACGGGGCACTCTTCTATGCATGCCCGGTCGAGCACGTCAACGCAAGGCAGGGCGATGATGTAGGTCACTGCAAACTCCTCTTCACGGCCGCTCTCGACCCGGCGCTTGCCTACCGGCGCCCTGGTCGCCAGTCCGCAGGGTCAGACCGCAGGGTATCAGCCGAACGCCACGGTGAGTTTGCCCGCTGGCGAGTGCCGGTTCCGAGCCGCTTTCCGCCAGCCATCCTGCCCAGCCGCGGCGGTCCACTCATAGCCGGAGAACCGCACGGTCTTGATCCCGTAGCTGCTCGCATGGGTAACCAGCCAGGAAGCAACGGCCCAGCCTACGGCGTGGCTAGCCACGTGGACGGCCATCAAAGGGTCGCCGAGGTGCGCGATGCGGAGCGGGCCGAACGCGGCGGTCAGGTCCTTGCCGGCCGCGGTCAGGTTGCCATGGCGGCCGACACCCGAGCCATACCAGCAGTAAATTGCGCGGGCCTGCCAGCCAGCGAAGCCCGCCGCCATAATCGCGCCCTGCGTGGAGTACTGACTGTAGGCATAACCGTCAGCGCTGCGCTGCACATCCTGGGCGGCCTCATAGACAGGCAGCTTGCGGTAACCGGGGACCTGCGCGAGGGCGGCGAAGAACTTAGTTGTCGCATAGACCGGGTCAAGCAGTTCCTGCCTGGTGCCCCAGCCTTGCGAGGGCCTTTGCTGGAAAACGCCAACCGAGTCCCTGTCGCCGTAGGGCAGGTTCTCCAGGTCTGACTCTTGCAACGCCGTGGCATAGGCAATGGTGACCGCCCTGACCGGCATGGCGCGCTGGTCGGCCACGGCTGCGATGGTGGCCGCTATGCCGGCCTGATCTGCGGAGAGCGGCACGTCGAACGCTTTGCCCTTGACCAGGCAGCCGACGCCGATCTCTGGGGGGGACGGCACTCGGCCGTTTGACTTGGCAATCAGCGACAGGGCGCCAAGCACTACAAGGACCGCCATTACCGATCCGGCCCCGATACCCTTCGAACGCGCCCCTTTCGGGCGAGGTGCTGCCACCGTCAGAAGGTACCTGCATCTGTCCGCCGGGTTGGCACAGATCCGGCGTCCGCCTCGGATTGCCTCTCGCGGCCAGGACTAGGCTCCGTGGGCATGGACGCCTCTTCCTTTGCTAGCAAGATCCCTGCTTCGATCGACGAACTCTGGGAGAACCGGGCCGGGCTCAGCCCTGCTGACGCCGAAGCAAGGAAACTGGTCAGGTCGGCCGTGGACCAGATCGACGCGGGTGAGGTCAGAGTTGCCTGGATTGACGAGGGAACCGACCAGGTGCTTGTCGATGAGCGGGCCAAGCGGGCGATTCTGCTTGCCTTCCGGCTGATGCCGATGGAAGAGTCGACCCTCGGGAGCTTCCGTTACCACGATCGGGTACCGCTTACCTCGCACCTTGATGGTGTCAGGGTGGTCGCGGGTGCCATCGTGCGGTGGGGTGCTTACGTGGCGCCTGGAGCCGTGCTGATGCCTTCTTTCGTCAATATCGGAGCGTATGTGGACACCGGGACGATGGTGGATACGTGGGCTACTGTCGGGTCAGGCGCTCAGATCGGCAAAAATGTCCATCTATCCGGGGGTGTTGGGATCGGCGGGGTCCTTGAGCCGCCGAACGCGAGACCCGTGGTCGTCGAGGACGAGGTCACTGTCGGGTCGCGGAGCATGGTCGTGATGGGCGCGCGGGTACGCAAGGGTGCAGTGCTCGGCGCCGGAGTGATTCTCACCCCGACCACGCACGTGATCGACGTGCAGACCGGCGAAGAGCTGCCGCCAGGTGAGGTTCCCGCCTGGTCGGTGTGCGTCAACGGGACACGTAACCGCGAATTTCCAGGTGGCAGCTACGGCATGCAATGCGTGCTCGTGCTCAAGCGGCTGGCCGAAGGTGAGCGGCACGACAAGTCGCAACTCAACGACGTCCTCCGTGACCACGGTGCGGATGCCTGAATCGGGTGCGGAGGTCGCCAGGCTCCTTGGCTGCGGGTGTGCCCGTTAGGAGTGGACGCTCGCGGAAGCGAACTAAGATTCATGATTGTGTACTTGGTACTGTTGCTCGCCGCGGTCGGCATACTTGGCGGCGTAGTCGTGGTGGCGATGGGTCGTGGTGGCCAGATCGCGAACTTCCGTAGCGATATTCCCATTCCGGCGATGCGGTTCAGGACGGCGGACGACGTCGCGCTGGTCAAGTTGCCACTCGCACCGTTCGGTTACCAGGTACGGGCGACCGAGGACGCTCTGGTGGCGGCAGCGGCACTGGTAGATGCGCGGGAGGCCCAGATCGCCGAACTGCGCAGGGAGCTTGCCGGGCTGAGCGGTGATGCCGGCGAAACGACCCGCACTGGCGTGGTCGGTACTGGCGTGGCGGACGCCGATGCCGAATCACCCGCCGGCATCGAGACGGCATCCGATACCGGTTCTGATGCCGGGTTCGTGACCGGGCCATGGTGGCGGCAGTGAGCGAGGGCTCGGCGGTCGGGATCGGGCCTGACGGTGCGCCGCGCTGCCCCTGGTGCCTTGGAGTGCCTGACTACCTGAGTTACCACGACGACGAGTGGGGCCGGCCGGTGCGGGACGACATCGGCATGTTCGAGCGGCTTTGCCTTGAGGGCTTTCAGTCCGGGCTGTCCTGGCTGACGATCTTGCGCAAGCGCCAGAACTTCAGGGCCGCCTTTTCCGGCTTCGATCCTGTGCTTGTGGCACGGTTCGGCGGCGACGACGTGGAGCGGTTGCTAGCCGACAAGGGCATCGTGCGCAACCGGGCCAAGATCGAGGCCACGATCAGCAACGCCAGGGCCGTGCTCGACTTGCCTGACGGGCTGGCTTCGCTCGTGTGGAGTTTCGCCGGCACGGCGGCGCCCGCACCGCGAAACACAGGGGAGGTTCCGGCCTGGACACCGGCGTCCAAGGCGCTCTCAGTACGTCTGCGCAAGAGCGGATTCCGCTTCACCGGCCCGGTTACCGCCTACGCGACGATGCAGGCATGCGGAGTCGTCGACGACCATCTTGCAGATTGCTTCCGCCGTCAGGCTTACGCAGTGTAACTGCGCCCGTTATGCTGCCAATCATCGGTTTACTTGCTTCGTGTGCGCTGCTGGGCGCTTGACCAAACGCCAGCGGACTGCGATCGGAAGATGATGCCAACACCAGACCAGGCGGCCCGCAGGAGCAAGCCAACGCTCGCGCAACTCGGCGTTGACTTGGCGGAGCTTGATTGGCAGCGCTCGGGGTCTGGAGCAGGATCCCTTGAGGTGGCCTTCATCGGTGCGGCTAGCGACCGTTCCGATGCGGCGATTGGAACCGGGGCAGACTTGGTACTGCTGCGGGTGGCCGATGATCCTGACGAGCGAGTGCTTGTCTACGACCGGACGGAATGGCTGTGCTTCGTCGACGGCGTCGGCCGCGGCGAGTTTGGTTGACTTAGCCCGGATGCGGGTCCTGCGGTGTTGCCCGCTGGCGAACCCGCTCACCTCATATGACGATCACGCCGAGTGCCTACGGACTGCATAACGATTGAGGACGGGACTTGTGAATCACAACTTAAGTGCGGTTATTGTTAGCACGGTGCCTTTCGAGGAGGCCTGCAGTGAGCGATGACGCTTACGGTGCCACCATCGCCAAGCTGCTGCTTTCCCGCAAGCTCACAGACTTGCGGCTCGCCGCTGGCTACACGGCTAACCATGTCTGCGACATGCTGAACTGGGGACGCGGCAAAGTCGGACGTTTCGAGGCAAATCAGTGGAAACGTCCAGAGATGAGCGATATCAGGGATCTTCTGCGCTTTTACGGTGTTGACGAGACCGAGGCCCGTGAGACCGAGGAATTGGCTATACAGGCGCGGGTACGTCCGTGGTGGCGTGACTATCAGGACATCTTTGATAACGAATTCCCCGGCTTCGAGGCCGATGCGACCAGGATCAGGGTCTTCACTCCCCTGGTGATTCCCGGCTTGCTTCAGACCGCTGACTACATAGACGCGCTGATGCGCTCGAGCGGCAAGCCGCCGGCCTGGCGGCGCCGGGCGGCCGAGGCGAGACTTCGCAGGCAGTTGATTCTGGCGAGGGAAGACAATCCGCCGCCCGTGCTCGAGGCGGTCATCGCCGAGGCGTCATTGCTATACCGATGGGGCAGCAGGGCCGAGCGATGGGATCAGCTGATGCAGTTGGCTGCCATCGGCGCCCGGCGCAATGTGCATCTGCACCTGCAGCGGTTCAGCGACGGACCGCCGCCAGGCATGTTCTCTGCCGTCCAGATCTTCGATTACAGCGGCATCAGTCCCGGCCACAGTGGCGAAAAATGCGCCAAGCTGAGCCTGGTCTTTACGGAAACCGACCACGGAATTCAGGAGGTGAGTGACAAGGAATATGTAAGTAGCTATGTCGAGGCATTCGACAGAGCGATGGATGCGGCCCTTGAGCCGCATGATACCGGCCAGTATCTTAAACAGCTCGCAGAACGACTGGAGTAATGAATGACTGACCTGTCTCAAGCTATCTGGCGTAAGGCCCTGGCGAGTTATGCGAATGGCGGTTGCGTTGAGGTAGCGGTCAATCTGGGTGACGTGATCGCGGTCAGGGACAGTTCGCGTCCTGGCGATGGCGCTCACGTAGTGTCGCGAACGGCGTTCGATGGCCTGCTTGCCGACGTGAAGAGCGGCCGGTTCGACATCTAGCTGATCGTCGGCGCTACCCGGAGTGAAGCGAAGCCAGGTCCGCTCGGACTGCGGACCGGCAAGCGGAATCCCCGCGGGGAGGGAGCCTCGCGGGGATTCCTTTTTGGCTGCGCCTGTCTCGAGGCGTCTGGCGCTGTGGCACGGAGGTCCCCATCGCCAGACGCCACTGTACACGGAGGGTAGCCGGAGGCGGCCGCATCCTCGGCTGCCTCCTGGTCTGCCTCCGGTCTCGGAGAATCACGATAATCGTCTGTTTCAACAAGAACCGCTAAAAGGTACATAACCGGGCGTAAAGGGCTGAACCGACCGGTGGCCTGACTGTGCGCTTGCCGCGTTCCCGGCTCGCCAGGACCCGCCGCAAAAGGCGGGGTGCTATTTCTCCCAGAGTCGTTGCACGCAATGCTAATTGCCTCGTAATCTGTCCATACCAGCTGCGACGCGGGAAGGCGGGGGGTCAGAATGTTTCTGTCACCCGCTGATCGTGCCCCGGACGCGGGTAGCGATCAAAACGGTGCCACCCCAAACGGTGCTGGTTCCAACGGTGCTGGTTCCAACGGTGCTTGTTCTCCGGGCGGTGCTGGTTCCAGCGGTGCTGGTTCTCCGGGCGGTGCTGGTTCTCCGGGCGGTGCCGCTCCAAACCGTGTGCCAGGGGCTCGCGGCGGGTCACTCGCGGTTGGCCCGCTGCCTCATCGGGTGGTTCCCGGCCGGGGCGCAGCCAATGGAGAGGTGCCGAACGGCGGCTGGCTAGCAGCCCCTTATGCGGAGACACCCTCATTCCAGTCCTCGGCCGGCCGGCTGGCGGGGGCCGGGGCGCTGGCCGGGAACGCACTTGATGACCTGGCGCCCAAGGCAGCCGTGGCGCATGCCAGCGTCAGGGCCGGCGGTTGTTTCGTCAGGCCGCTTCCGCTCGACAGCACCTGCGCGAGCGCGGCAAGGAGATTTTTCAAGGAGTCCGTCGCGGGCATGGGCTTGCCCGGCGACCTCGTGCACGACGGAATCACGATGGCCAGCGAGCTGGCGGCCAACACGCTCAACGCGCATGGCAACATCGAGTTTGGCGGGCACGGGCACCGGCCGGTGAGCGGCATACCTGAGTTCTGGCTCTACGTGAGGAGCTGCGGTCCTGGCAGCCCCGGCCGGGAGCTTGTCTGCAAGATCTTCGACTCAGACCCTGGCTGGGATGCCGGCGAGCCAGTTCCGATCGGTGCGGCCGTACCCGCAGGTCCGGATTCGGTCCGCGGGCGAGGACTGCAGATGGTGGCCGGCTTGTCGGCAGGCATGTGGGGTCACCACCTGACCCGCGGCCGGCTTGGCGTGTGGAAGGTTCCTGGCAAGGCGGTCTGGTTCGCTCTCCGGATCCCGGCCACGAGCGAGCTTGCCCGCAGTGAACGGCTGGCGCCTCGTGGGTGCGAGGCAATCGAGGAACTCGCGACGGCGCTCGCTGAGCGAGGGCTCGGCAGCGGACTCGTGCCGGTGACGGAGTCAGGCGGCGATCTCGCTGTGCTTTCGGTCAGTCACCAGCTAACGGTCTGGTGCCAGAACCAGATTATGTGGTGGCGGGAACCTGACGGCGGCTACGACAGGCTAACGGTGACGGATCTGGTTGAAGCCACCGAGCGTATCGTGGCGGCGCACGAAGATCTCATCGCCGCTCGCGTGGCCAGGCCAGCCAGCCAGCACCAAGCGGAGCCTGGCCTGGCCAGCGGCGAGGACTTCGACTTCGGCATGGCCGATTATGGCCCGCCCGCCGACGCTGCTGACTATGGCGCTGCTGACTATGGCGCCGTCGGCTACGAGAGCCTGGACCAAGATCCGGGCGGTACGTCCTCCTAGGCGGTCAGCACCGCTAGCCATGCCGTGCGGTCGGGCCGTGCGGTCGGGCCGTGCGGGCACTGCACGGCCCGACCGCGGTTGGCGGAACGGCGGTCGATGCCACCAAGGCCAGGGAACTGACCGATAATAGAGGTACTGATTGTTGTCGATGTGGCTTGAAGGTACTGGGCGGCAGGTAACGACTGAATGCGACCGCGCGGCGGTGCGGTCGGCATGAAGCGCTCGTGATGTCGCTCGTGACGCAGATGGGGAGGCAGGATGGCGGCGATGAAGCCGCGGACGGGTGATGGTCCGCTTGAGGTCACCAAGGAAGGCCGCGGAATCGTGATGCGTGTCCCGCTTGAAGGCGGCGGCAGGCTGGTTGTCGAGCTAACGCCAGATGAGGCCAGGGCGCTGAGCAACGCGCTTGAGTCGGCCGTAGGGTAGCGCCGCGTACATGCCTGTCACTAGCGCCGTTACTGCCCTTGGTGGCCCTGGGCTTAACTCGCTCGGCGACTTCCTCCGCGCCGTGAAGTCTGGTGACCGCGAACTGGCCGATCTCTTGGTCGTCCCTGTCGGGACGGGCGGGTCGATCGCCGCCGGTGCGGCGCTTGAGGAATGCCTGGGCGCTAAGGCGGCTGACGTTCTCGCCGCTGTTCAGTGCGATGGCCTGGCCGATGGACTGGCCGGGCGGGTTGCCAGGGCAGTAGCGCTAGTGGGCGAGGCGCTGGTTCAGGTTGTCTTTCTCGGCGTAGGTGACGCCTCGCCAGCGGCACTGCGAACGGCGGGCGGTGAGCTTGGCCGGCTGATCAGACCGGGCGAGGAGGCCGTGACCGACGCGGTCGCCTGCCTTTCCGCCAGGTCCGTTCAGGCTTTCTCTGAAGGTGTCTTGCTCGGCTCCTACCGCTTCAGCGAGAAGCCGGCAGGTGCGGCCACGCAGGCCAAGGGCTCGGGTGTGCGCCTGATCACAGGTGCCATGGACGCCAGCATCGCCGAGGCGGTGCGCACCGCGGTAACGGTCGCGTCAGCTGTGGCGCTCGCCAGGGACCTCGCCAACACGCCTTCGTCGGTGAAGAGCCCGCAGTGGCTGGCCGAGGCCGCGATCGAGGTTGCCGAGGCAGCCGGGCTTTCTGTAAGGATCAGGGCCGTCAGCGAGCTCGTCAGGGAAGGTTTCCTCGGCATCGTCGCGGTGGGATCAGGCTCGGCGAGACCGCCCCTGCTTATCGAGCTTGGCTACCGCCCGGAAGCGCAGGCCGACGGGCAGCGGCACGTGGTACTTGTCGGCAAGGGCATTACGTTCGACAGCGGCGGCTTGTCACTCAAGACAACCGACGGCATGAAGCTGATGAAAACCGACATGGCCGGCGGGGCTGCCGTGATCGCGGCGATGTCCTCGCTGGCCAGGATGAACGTCAAGGACCGAGTCACCGGGCTCATCGCCGTCGCGGAGAACATGCCGTCAGGATCGGCCTACCGGCCGGGCGACGTCCTGCGGCACTATGGCGGGCGAACGGTCGAAGTGCGCAATACCGACGCGGAGGGCCGTCTGGTGCTCGCCGACGCGATCGCCTACGCCGACGCCGAGCTAGACCCTGACCTGATCGTCGACCTGGCGACCCTGACTGGCGCGGCCAGGACCGCGCTCGGCACCACGCACGCGGCGCTCTACGCCAGCCGGGATGACCTGGCTGACTCGCTCATCACGGCCGGCGAGGAGAGCGGTGACCGGCTGTGGCGCATGCCGCTGCCAGGCGAGTACCTGAGCCTGCTCGCATCCCCGATCGCTGACCTGGCGAATGTGGCTGGCGACGGGGATGCGGGTGCCGGTTCGATCGCGGCCGCGCTTTTCCTGCGTGAGTTCACCGGGAGCCGCCCGTGGGCACATCTGGACATCGCAGGGACGGCTCGGGCCAGATCCGACGATGGCGACAAGACAGCAGGGGCGACCGGGTTCGGCGCTCGCCTGCTGCTTTACTGGCTCGCAGGCACTACTAATCAGGTCGCTTGAGCGCGGCGAGCAGTCCGCAGCCGATCGGCAGCAGGAGCGGGACCAGGTCTGTGCGTGCCGCCGTCAATTCGCGGAGTTCGGCCATGGCGGCGGTGTCCGGGTCGGCGTGTGCGGCGCTTCGGCCCTGATCGGCCCAGAGCGCGTTGTCGAACGCGATGATCCCGCCCGGCCGAAGCAGCCTGAGCGCGGCGGTCAGGTATTCCGGATACTCGCGCCTGTCGGCATCGCAGAATACGAGGTCGTACGCGCCGTCAGCCAGCCTGGGCAGCACTTCGAGCGCCCGGCCGATGATCAGCCGGTAACGGCCGGCCGGAAAGCCGGCCGCCGTGAAGACCTCTCTGGCGTACCTGTGGTGCTCGGGCTCGAGATCCACGCTGGTGAGGACCGCACCAGGCCGCATGCCGCGCAGCAGCCAAAGGCCTGAGGTGCCATATCCTGTGCCGATCTCGACGGCTGCCCGCGCGCCGATCGCGGCCGCGAGAAAACGCAGGGTCGCGCCGGTGAGCGCCGACACCGGGGCACTGCCGCCCATCCGCTCGGCGTTGCCGCGCGCGGTCAGCAGCGGTTCGTCCTCCACGACAAATTCGTCGAGGATTTCGGTAACGTCTGAGCGGAAGATGGCGACCTCCGTGACCTAGAACTCAATAGCTACGCGCCGCAGCCTAGCGCCAGTACCCGACGAGCACGGCGCGTCAGCGCAGGGAAGCGGGAACAAGGCCGGGTCGCTCGTACGTTGACGGTGTGCGAGCTAGGGAATACTGGGGAATGGCAGACGGGCAAGGGGAGGCTGATGCAGACCGAATCGGTGGAGACGGCCGGTCCGGCGAGTGAGGCAGCCGCCACCTGGACGCCTCCCACCTGGGAGGAAGTCGTCAGGGACCATTCGGCGCGGGTTTACCGGCTTGCTTTCCGGCTGACCGGCAATAGCCACGATGCCGAAGACCTGACCCAGGAAGTCTTCGTCAGGGTGTTCAGGTCGCTTCCGACCTACACGCCAGGGACCTTCGAGGGCTGGCTGCACAGGATCACGACGAACTTGTTCCTCGACATGACGAGGCGGCGCCAGCGAATCAGGTTCGAAGGACTCGGGGAGGAGGCGGCCGCCAGGCTCAGAGGAGCCGAGCCGACGCCCTCGCAGGCTTTCGATGACCGGCATCTTGATTTCGACATCTCGGCCGCGCTGGCTGACCTGCCGCCTGAATACCGTGCCGCGGTCGTGCTCTGTGACATCGAAGGGCTTACCTACGAGGAGATCGCGGACGTGCTCGGAGTCAAGCTGGGTACGGTCAGGTCGCGTATCCATCGCGGCCGTGCTCAGCTCAGGGCGGCTCTAGAGCACCGCAGGCCAAGGCGCAGCCTGGGTATCGCAGCGGGCGCCGCGGCACCTGCTGCACCTGCTGGGCCTGCTGAGGTGCTGCTCAAGGACGTGGACTCGCCATGAGCCACCTAGGCAGGTGGCTATCGGCCCAGATAGACGGCGAACTCGATGGCGTCGAGCGTGACCGGGTACTCAACCACATCGCCGGCTGTGATGCCTGCCGTAGCGAAGCCAATGCGCTGAGGGCGCTCAAGCGCCGGATGACGGCTCTGGGGGACACCGCGTCGAACACCGCTATCGCAGGAAAACTCATCGAACTGGCCAGATCCGACGAGGCCCTGGCCATTCCTGCTGGCAAGGCATCATGGACCGGGGCCCGCGCACCGGCTAGGCCCGCTCTCAGGCAGCCATGGCTGACCTGGCGGATCGCGACTTGCTCGGCTGGATCCGCGCTGCTCGCCATCGGAGTGATCGCCTTCATCCTCGGCGGCAGCGGAGTCCCGCAGAGCCGGCCGGTACCCCGTGTCACTCCGGCCGTTGACGCCTACTGGACCGAGCACATTTTCGATACCGGCGAGCTGCCGGGTACCCCGGTAGGACTCAGCCAATCATCCCAGCAGGCGGGAGGTAGCCAGGGCGTGCTCGCACCTGCCGGATTCTGGCCGTCCGGCCAGATGAACTCGCCTGGCTTGGCCCCTTTCGCCAGTCAGGCAACTAGCCAGCCGCCGGCAGGCGCGGTTCGCCCCAGAGCCCTGATCCGCCCAGACGCGCCGTAGCCAGCGATGTTGTGGTTCTACTGGCGGCGCGCGCGAGTCGGTGTCCTGATCACCGGCATCGGACTCGGATTGATCGCGACCTTGATCGTCGTGGCTGGCTCGCTCGGGTCGGTCAGCCAGCACGCTGCCGCGGGCAAGACGATGGCCAGCCACACCGGCGCGCAGCTGCGTCAGCCCGCGACTAACCAGGTCAATGCCGCCGCAGTCAGCCACGGCATCACGCTGATGCGATCGGCCGTTAACGCCTGCCGGTCGGTCTCTTACAGCGGCGTGCAAATGGTGGCCTGGTGGGGTTCAGACGATGCATCTACCTACCTGATCCAGGTATGGCACGCGTCCGGTGAGCCCGAGGTGGCTGACGGCGCGGGCGGTTCTGGCGGGCAGCCTGGTGCGGTCGTCGAACCGGGTACGGTCGCGGCTGATCATGCCACGGCAGGCGTGCTGAGCGTGTCTGGCTGGATGATCAACCTGATGCGCGCCAACTACCTGATCGAGTACGCGGGAACCGGCAGTGCCGACAGCCGTTCGGCTCAGATCGTGGTGGTTCTCAGGCAGGACGGCAGCATAGCCGCACGCTACTGGCTCGACAGCAAGACCGGGCTGCCGCTTCGCCGCGAGATGTTCGACACGAGCGGTCACCTGGTCAACGAAGGCGCGTTCATTGATGTGACCTTCGGCAGCGTGAAGCCCCAGCCGGCTGCTCCCAGGATCGCGCAGGCCTGGAGTTCGCAGCCGACTAAGAGAGATCTTCCTTCGCTGCGCAGGCAAGGCTGGCCGGTGCCGGAGAAACTGGCAGGCAACATGGCACTGGTCGGGGTCAGCATGGCCACACCGTCATCTGGCGCCGTACTCGATGCCTCATACTCCGATGGCCTTTCCGTCGTCTCCGTGTTCATGCAGCGTGGCGAACTGGCTGGCGCGCTGTCCGGCTGGACCCGCACTGAGGTGCGCGGACAGCAGGTCTACTCAAGCGAGCCTGACCAGCGCAGCCTGGCCTGGTCGGCCGACGGTTTCGTGTACACGGTGATTTCCGACGCCCCGCAGGCGACCGTGGACCGAGTGGTGGCGCAATTGCCGCACGACCGCAGCGCCGGGCTCTGGCAGCGAGTCGGGCGCGGCCTGAAGCGGATGGGTTCCTGGTTCGACCCGTTCAGGTAACCGGTGACGATGGCCGCCGGATCCTCGGGTGGATCTCACGCTCGCCGACCTTGGGTTACTCTGGAGGCAGCCTACGGCGACGGGATAGGCAGCCAAGAAGCGCGAGGCCCAAGCTTTGTTTGACTTGTCGTTCACCAAGCTCCTCATCCTCGGGGTGCTCGGCCTGATGATCTTCGGGCCCGAGCAGTTGCCTAAGATGGCGGCTCAGGCCGGCCGGGCACTGCGCGACCTGCGCCGGATGGCTGACAGCGCCCGGGCAGACCTGACAGAAAGCCTCGGACCCGAGTTCCGTGATTTCGACTTCGCCGACCTCAACCCGCGCAGCTTCGTCCGTAAGCACCTGCTTGACGACATTGACGACGAGGACTTGAGCTGGGCCGGGCCAAGCGGTGCCGGCCTGATGGAACTGGATTCTCTCGGCGCCGACGCAGATCTGGCTGCGACCCACTCCGCCTACGACGCGCCGCCTTTCGACATCGACGCGACCTGAGCACCGTGGTACCCGGCCGAGCACCGTGGTACCCGGCCGGGCCTCACACGGGAGTAAGGCCTAGCTGCCTGCCTGCCAGGCTGCGTGACCTGGTTGCTAGCTGGCTGGCGATCGCGGCTAGCGCTTGGGCGGCTGGCGTGGCCGGCTGGCCGAGCACGAGCGGAACTCCCTCGTCGCCGGCCTCGCGCAGGCGCAGATCGATGGGGATCTCGCCGAGCAGCGGCACGTCGGCTCCGGTCAGGCGGCTGAGTGCGCCAGCTACAGCCTGGCCGCCGCCCTTGCCGAATACCTCGATCCGCTCGTCGCAGTGCGGGCAGGCCAAGAACGCCATGTTCTCGATCACGCCGACCACTCGCTGATGTAGCTGACTGGCCAGCGAACCTGCACGCTCGGCCACTTCCGCGGCGGCAAGCTGCGGGGTCGTAACCACGATCAGCTCAGCACCCGGCACGAGGTGGCCGGCTGAGATTGCCACGTCACCGGTGCCTGGCGGCAGGTCGAGCAACAAGATATCCAGGTCGCCCCAGTACACGTCGGCCAGGAACTGCTGCAGCAGGCGGTGCAGGATAGGCCCGCGGAGCGGCAGGGGCTCGTTGCCCTTCTTGAGCATCCCGCTTGAGATGGCCTTCACGCCGTGCGCTACCGGCGGCATGATCATCTGCTCGATCTGGGTCGGCCGACCGGTAACCCCGAGCATCCTGGGCACCGAGTGCCCGTAGATGTCGGCGTCGAGCAGTCCGACCTTGTGCCCTGCCGCCGCGAGCGCGGCGGCGAGGTTCACGGTGACCGAGGACTTGCCGACCCCGCCCTTGCCGCTGGCGATCGCGTACACCTTGGTAAGCGACTCCGGCTGAGCGAAAGGTATCTCGCGCTCTGGCTTCCCGCCGCGGAGCGTGTTCTGCAGCTCACGGCGCTGTTCCTCGCTCATGACGTCGAGTTCGACGGTCACGCCGGTCACGCCCGCCAGCTTGCCGACGGCAGCTTTCACGTCCTTGGTAATAGTGTCCCTGAGCGGGCATCCGGCGACCGTCAGCCAGACCGCGACCTGAACAGCGCCGTCCTGGCCGACCGCCACGTTTTTCACCATGCCAAGCTCGGTGATCGGGCGCCTGATCTCGGGGTCATGAACCTTGGCCAGTTCCGCCATTACCTGGGCAACGCTCGGCAACGCACTCGTCGACATGCGCCCATGTTAGTTCGCCCTGACCGCAGGTCCCGCCGCGCCCTGCGGAATTATTCGGTGCATGACTAATACCGACCAGCCGAGACGGTCGTGCCTGACGGTGCCTGGCAGCAGTGCCAGGTTCCTGGCCAAGGCCAGAGGGCTCGCCGCCGACGAGGTGATACTCGACCTCGAGGACGCCGTCGCCCCGGCGGCGAAAGAGGAGGCCAGGCCGCAGGTCACGGCGGCGATCGCGGCGACGGGCTGGGCGGCGAAGGTGCGGGCCGTCAGGATCAACGGCGTCGCGACCCAGTGGGCCTACCGTGACGTCATCGAGATCGTCGAGGGCGCGGGCACGTACCTGGACTCGATCGTGCTGCCCAAGGTGAGCGACCCGGCTCACGTTGTCTGGCTTGACCTCCTGCTTCACCAGATCGAGCGGGCCGCTGGCCTGCCGCCGGGCAAGATCGCGATCGAAGCGCAGATCGAGGATGCCAGCGGCCTCGCGACCGTGGAGGCCATTGCGGCGGCTTCACCCAGGCTGGCGGCTCTGGTATTCGGCCCTGCCGACTTCATGGCCAGCCTCGGGATGCGATCACTGCGCATCGGCGCGCAGCCGGCGGGATACACGGGCGGAGATGCCTTTCACTATGCGCACCTGCGCATCCTGGTCGCGGCACGGGCGGCCGGGCTCCAGGCCATCGACGGTCCCTATGCCGCCATCGGCGATCTGGAAGGACTCGCCAGGGCGTCAGCCAGCGTCGCGGCACTCGGCTTCGACGGAAAGTGGGTCGTGCATCCCGGCCAGATCGAACAGGTGAACACGGCGTTCGCTCCCGATCAGGCGAGCTACGACCGCGCTGAACTGATCATCGAAGCCTATGAGCACGCTACGTCGGCTCGGCGGCTTGGTGCGGTAACGCTCGACGGCGAGATGATCGACGAGGCATCGAGAAAAATGGCCATGGTGGCGGCCGCCAGAGGCCGGGCGGCCGGGCTGACCAGGATGAGCGGCCGTCGGCCAGACGCGACGCAGAGCCCAGGCTAAGTTTACGCTGGCACCGCTGCGAGCATCGTAGAAGGAGTGATGCGGTACCTGGCAGCGACAGAACGCGATGACGGGCGTGGCCAAGATGGACTTGCGCTGCCCTAGATGCGGTGCTGCGGCGATCGCGCCGAGCGCCTGGTCGAGCAAGTGGCGGTGCGCCACCCACGGTGACGTCTATCCGCTGCGTCAGGTGCGCAGCCTCTCGCCTGAGGGCGTCGCCGGGCTGCTGCGCAGTTCCGTGGTTCCTGTCATGCTGCCCTGGCCGCTGCCTGATGGCTGGCTGGTCAGCGGTTTCGCTGCGGTGGGCGACGAACGGAGCGGCACGAGGGCCTGCGCGGTGGCGCTTTCCGGGCCCAACCCCGTTGGCGGGCCCGCCGAGATGCTGCTGATCAGCGAGGAACTCGGGGTCGGCCTCGGTGCGCATTGCGCCGGGCTTGCCGGTCCCGATCCAGGCAACGGCTTCCCTGACGGCTCGCCGCATGCCCAGGTCGGGTTCGGCAACCACGAGTTCCCGCTCTGGAGCGTCGATGCTCCTGGCCGCGCCGCTTTCGCCGGGGAGCTGCTCGGCGGGTGGCTGTGGATCGTGCTATGGCCCGACACCGCCGGCACTTTGATGATCGAGATTTTGCCGCTGCGTGACCTGCGGGATCCAGGTCAGGAGCTTGACCTGCCCTTCGGCGCGAGATCCCCTCGGCTACCCGGCTAGATCCAGGGCGTGCGCCGCGGATAAAGTCACCCCGTGCGCGAAGACGCGATGTTCAGGGCCGACCTGCATTGTCACAGTTCGGTCTCTGACGGCACGAGGTCACCTGAGGAGATGATGCTCCTGGCCGGCGCCGCCGGGCTGGACGTGGTCGCCCTGACCGACCACGACACCACGGCAGGAATCGCGGCCGCAGCCGCGGCCTTGCCGCGCGGTCTGCGCCTGGTGCCGGGGATGGAGCTTTCCTGCCGTTACGACGGGCGCAGCGTGCACTTGCTCGCTTATCTTTTCGACTCCGGCCATCCCGAACTTGCCGCCCAGACCCGTGCAATCAGGGACAGTCGCGTCGAGCGGGCGAAAGCGATGGCGGCGAAGCTGGCCGCGCTCGGCACCGGCGTCACCTGGGAGCAGGTAAGCGCGATCGCGGGCGGAGGCGTTATCGGCAGGCCGCACCTGGCCCGCGCGCTTGTCGACAATGGGGTCATCGGCTCGGTGGCGCAGGCGTTCACGCCTGAGTGGATCGGCCCGGGAGGCCGGGCCTATGCCGACCGCTACGCACTGGATCCGGTGCAGGCCGTGTCCCTGGTCAGCGCGGCCGGCGGCGTGAGCGTGCTGGCGCACCCTTTCATGGAGGAACGCGGCTGGCGGGTGCCTGAAGACCTGATCACGGAGCTGGCGAGGGCGGGTCTGGCCGGCGTCGAAGTGGCCCATCCAGGTCATGATGCGGCGAGAAGAGCGGAGCTGGCCGACCTGGTACGCGCACGTGGCCTGGTGGGGACTGGCGGCAGCGACGATCACGGAGAATTCACCGGTGACCGGATTGGCACCGAATTCACCAACGGCGATGATTTCGAGCAGTTGATCGCCGGCGCCAGCGGTGCATCGGTGATCGGAAAGTGACCGGCCTCATCTCGGACTTCAAGTTCTTCTGGGAGACCTTCGTCACCCTGCTTGTCATCACCGACCCGCCAGGCGTGGTGCCCGTGTTCCTCGGGATGACGGCAAGCAAGCAGAAACCTGAGCGGATCCGGCTGGCCTGGCAAGCGGCCGTGGTGGCACTCGGAGTCATCGTGGCCTTCGCCGTCTTCGGCCAGTCGATCCTGGCCTACCTGGGCGTGCAGTTGCCTTCACTCCAGGCCGCCGGGGGCTTGCTGCTGCTGCTTGTCGCGCTCGAGCTGCTCACCGGCAGGGCAAGCGAGCCCGCCGAACACGAGCAGGCCACCGCCAATGTCGCGTTCGTGCCGCTCGGGACGCCGCTCCTGGCCGGCCCTGGCGCGATCGTCGCGACCATGCTGTTCGTGCAGCGGATCGACTCGATCGGCTCGGGCATCGCATTCGCCGCCGCGATCGCGGCCGTCATCGTGCTGCTCTGGCTGGCGATGCGGTTTTCTGGCGTGGTGCTCGCCGTGCTCAGGGGCTCGGGTGTCGAGTTGCTCACCAGGATCGCCGGCTTGCTGCTCTCCGCGATCGCCGTGCAACTGATCGTGGACGCGGTCAGGTCGCTGGTCAGCGAGGGCTTGCGCTAGCCGGATGCTAGTGTGCCCTGTTGCCCGGCTTCATCATGCCGCTGATCAATGGCGGCGTGCCGGTGCCTAGGAAATCGCTTTGCCCGGTGCGGTCTGCACGAGGAGCGCTAATTTTTCGAGTTGATTCAGCTCGACCACATACTCAAACAGCAGGTCGTCCGGCGTTTCATCACCCTCAGGCAGGCGCAGCGGGCGCTGGAAGCCAGCTGGTACGCGGCGTGGCTGAAGTAAGTGGTCGCGACCGGGCATCTGTGACGGCTCTACGATAGGGACAAGCGGAGAAGGAAGGGCAGGCTGGCATGGAGGCACGGATTGACCGAGTCACTGGCGCGGTCAACACCTGGATCGTCGGTGACGACGAAGAAGTGATCGTCGTGGATCCGGGAGAGTCGGCGCAGGAGGTGCTTCTCGCGATCGGTGACCGCGAGGTCGCTGCGGTGATCTGCACGCACGGTCACGCCAGGCATGTGGCCGCGGCGTTCGAAATCGCCAAGCGTGACGAGGCGCCCGTCGCGCTCCACCCGGCTGACCGGCTGCCGTGGCGGGATGCGCATCACTCCGCTCAGCCAGACATTGACATGGAGGAGGGCGGTATTTTCGAGGTCGCCGACATCTCGCTCGAGGTCATCGCTACGCCGGGGCACAGCTCGGGCTCCGTCTGCCTGTACTGCGAGGAACTTGGCGTCGTGTTCACCGGTGACGTGGTTAGCGCGGCAGGCCCGGTGCCGCACGACGGTTACTTCAACGACTTCGCCCGCCAGCTCAGCTCGATCGGCTCAGGCGTGCTGACGCTGGACGGTCAGACCAGGGTCCTGCCTGGCCACGGCGAGGAGACCACGGTGGCCACGCTAGAGCGGCGGTTCGACTCCTGGGTGACCGCCGGCCCGGAAGGGCTGCTCGGCCGGTCGGGCGGCGACACCGACTAGAGGCGGGGTCAAGCAGTGCCGCAACTCGGCTTCGACGGGATGCCGCGCCGGCTCTATCCGTGTACTCCGAGCCGCCTGCGCGCCTGGCTCGATTGCCCGCGCCGGTATCGCATGAGCTATCTGAACCGGCCAGCACCGCTCAAGGGGCCGCCCTGGGCGCACAACAGTCTCGGTGCCAGCGTGCACAACGCGCTCGCGGGCTGGTGGCGGCTGCCGCTGGCGGAAAGGGATCCGCCCGCCGCGGTGCGACTGCTCGAGCGCGGCTGGATCCCGGAAGGCTATGCCGACGGCGTCCAGTCGCTCAGGCACCTCAACCGGGCCAAGGACATGGTCGAGCGCTACGTCTCCGCGCTTGACCCGGCGGACGAGCCTGCCGGGGTTGAGCGCACGGTGGCGACCAAGACAGAGTCGATCGCGGTCTCTGGCCGTATCGACCGGCTAGATGACCGAAGGCTCCCCGCCGGGCGCGAACTAGTCGTCGTCGACTACAAGACCGGCAGGACCGCGCCCGATGAACAGGACACCCGCAGTTCACTGGCGCTGGCCCTTTACGCGCTCGCCGCCGGCCGGGTGCTGCGGCGACCCTGCGTGACCGTGGAACTGCACCACCTCCCGAGCGGGCAGATAGCCCGCTGGGAGCACACGCCGGAGTCGCTCGGCCGGCACCTGCGCCGCGCCGAGGACATAGCCGCCGAATGCGCTGATGCCGACGAGCGGTTCGCCTCGACGGATGAGCCAGACCGCGCCGACGTCGCCTTTCCCGCCCGAGCGGGTGCCTGGTGCGGCTGGTGTGACTTCCGCGCGCACTGCGCGGAGGGTCAGGCGGCGGGGCCTGCCCGCCGGCCATGGGATGGCCTGGCCAGCTAGGCTGCCCTGGGCCAGGCAGCTCCGCCCCGAGCAGGACTAGTCTCCGGCTAACGCCCGCAACCTCGCCGCGCGGCGAGGGAGGAGGGCGGCCGGCCGGCTACCTGACTGATTCTGACTGGTTCCAGAAGGCGGTGAGCATCGCGGCGGTTGTCTCAGGTGCTTCAACCGCCGGTGAGTGGGCCGCGCCTGGGATGCAGACCCGCTCGGCTCGCAGGCGCTTGGCCATCATGTCCTGCACGTCAGTCGGCCAGGCGTCGTCGTTCTCGCCGTAGCCCACGAGCACAGGCAGGCTCGCCAGGTCAGCTAGCTCCGCGGTGCGGTCAGGGCAGTTCAGCAGGTGCCTGGCCATCTCGGCCAGGCCGAGCGGGCAACTGCCCAGGTTTCGCCTGGCCAGAAACTCGATGATGTCCTGCGGAGTGCCTTCCGCCTGTGCCTGCGGCTTGAGCTGGGTTTCCCAGATCGAGGCGATCAGCGTGCCGAGCATGTCGATGTCGTCACCGGCGGGCTCGAGGAAGGCGAGCACCTCGGTGAGTACCCGGGCACGTTCGCCCCCGATCGTGCCCGGTCCCGAGCCGAGCAAGGTCAGGGAGAGGAACGCGTTCGGCGCCGCAAGCACCGCATGCCTGGCGACAAGACCGCCAAACGAATGACCGAGCAAATGCACTCGCCCGGTGTCACGCGCGATCGCGGACGCCACCCAGATTACGTCGCTCGCCAGCTGGTCAAGCGCGTATCCGGCCCGGTCAGGTGCTGCCGGAGACTCGTGCTGGCCGCGCTGGTCGATCGCGGTCACGGCGCGTCCTGCCGAGGCCAGGGACTCGAGCACGGAAATGAAGTCTTCCTTGCTGCCTGTGTACCCTGGCACGAGCAAGGCGGGCTGCCGCTCGCCGCCTCCGGAAGGATCAGCACATAGCGCCGCGAATGATCCGCGCGATGTGCGGACCGTCGTGGCGCGGACTCGCGGTGACAGCTGAAGCGATCGGGGAGTACTCACGGCTCGGCAGCCTACGGTGTCGCGGTCGTCATGGTGGAGTGCTCAGTGTCTAAGGACCTCGTCTAAGGACCTCGTCTAAAGGCCCTCCACCCATGACTACCTAGTCGGCGACTATCTCGCGGAGTTCGGCTTGGTTAGCTGGGCGGGTGGAGCCGGAGTCGGCAGCGCCCGCATGGGTTCTGCGCCTGCGCCTGCGCGGTGTGCCTTCGCCTGCGCGTGCCTGGCGAGCGGCGGGCTGCGGGTCGTCGCCTGCGTCGGCGGCGAGCTTGGCCACCGGCTGGCCTTCTGCGGTCGTGGCGCTGACCGGTACGCCGCTTCTGGTACGGCGCCTAGGTCGCTTGGCGGCCGTTGCCTGCTTGGCGCCCGAGGCAGCCGGCTTGGCGACCTCGCCGTCAGCCGGGCGCGCGGTCTTTGGCCTTGACCCGTTCCCGCCCGAGCGTGACTTGCGCTGGCGGGACCGGGTCTGCCCGGTTTCGCCGATATCCTCTAGCTCCTCTGCCTCAAGTCCGGCACGGCTCGCCCGCTCCGCCTTCGGCAGGAATCCTGTAGTGCCTGCCGGGATTCCGAGCGAACTGAACAGGTGATCGGACGTCGAGTAGGTCTCGAGCGGCTCCGCGTGGCCAAGGTTGAGCGTGTCGTTGATGCTCTTCCAGCGCGTCATGTCCTGCCAGTCGACGAAAGTGACCGCCACCCCGGTACGGCCAGCACGGCCGGTACGGCCGATGCGGTGCAGGTAGGCTTTGTCGTCTTCCGGGCACTCGTAGTTGATCACGTGGGTCACGTCGTCCACGTCGAGGCCGCGAGCGGCCACGTCGGTGGCGACCAGCACGTCGATCTTGCCGCTGCGGAAAGCGCGGAGTGCGCGCTCACGCTGGCTCTGCCCGAGATCGCCGTGCACGGCGGCGGCGGCGAAACCGCGGTCGGTCAGGTCTGCGGTCACCTGGTCGCACGCGCGCCTGGTGCGGCAGAACACTATCGTCAGGCCGCGGCCGCTCGCCTGGAGCACCCGGGCGAGCACCTCGATCTTGTCCAGGTGATGAGCGCGGAAGACATGCTGGTCGGTGCCGGGCACGTGAGCGGGCTCGTCGTGTTGTTCTGCCCTGATATGGGTCGGCCGGTACAGGTGACGCTTGGCTAGCGTCACGACCTCAGGCGGCATGGTCGCCGAGAAGAGCATGGTCTGCCTTGAGTCCGGGGTCAGCCGCAGGATCGACTCGACATCGGGAAGGAAACCCAGGTCAAGCATCCGGTCGGCTTCGTCGAGCACGAGTACCTGCACGTCGCCCAGGTCGAGCATGCGCTGCCTGGACAGGTCGAGCAGCCGCCCTGGAGTGCCGACGACTACGTCGACCGTTGCCAGCGCCTCGATCTGCGGTTCGTAGGCACGTCCCCCGTAGAGCGTCACGACGTTGACCTCGCTGCGCGTGGCGGCGCTGCGCAGGTCTTCGGCCACCTGTATCGCGAGTTCCCTGGTTGGCACAACCACCAGGGCGCGCGGCGCCGACGGCTTGCCGCGCTTGCCTGCGACCATGCGCTCGAGCACGGGAATTCCGAAGGCAAAGGTCTTGCCCGTGCCTGTCCTTGCCTGGCCGATAACGTCGTGGCCGCCGAGTGCGATCGGCATTGTAAGTGCCTGGATCGGGAACGGCCTGGTGATACCGGCCGCGCGCAAGGCGTCGCAGATCGACTCGGTGATACCGAATTCGTCGAAGGTCTTTGTCTCGGGCAGCGCGACCGCAGTCATCTCCGCCACGTCAGGCTCCTGGCGTTCGGTCGCGGTCACGTCAGGCTCCTGACGCTCGGTCGCGGGGTGCAAATTTGCAGATGGATTTGAGGTTTCTACTTCGAGTTGCTGTGTTGTCAAGTTCTCTGTCGTCAAGTCTTGCGTAGTAAGGGCTTTCGCCCGCTGCTGTCACGGCCGAGCTCTTGTCCTGGCCGCACTGTAGGGTGCAACGCGGCGCCATGGCCGTCGCATTCCAAGGCCAGGCCGCAACTGAGTGTAGCAACAGCCGCCGCGCCAGCCTATGCCGCTAGGCTCAGGGCGAGAGTACGCTTCCGGTGTGACCGAGCAAACGCCCGCGCCAGATCGGATCGAAGCAGCGCCAGCTCCGGCGGATGGCGTCGTTGACCTGCTCGGCCTGCTGGCTTACGCCTCGCTCGTGGCCTTCTTCAGGCTGGCCGATGACGCCGCGCTCGCCGTGGCGCTTAGCGACAAGGCCGACCTGGCCGAGATGGCGGTCGCCGAATTCGGTCACTTCCAGTTGCTGCGGCAGCGCATCGGCGAACTCGGCACCGACCCGCAGGAGGCGATGCGACCGTTCGCCAAGCCGCTCGATGAGTTCCACGCCAGGACCGCACCTTCCGACTGGCTCGAAGGACTCGTCAAGGCATATGTGGGTGATGGCATCGCGGCCGACTTCTACGGTCTGATCGCGCAGTTTCTTGACTCGTCGACTCGCTCGCTCGTGCTCGAGGTACTAGCGGATTCCGGGCACGCGCAGTTCGTGATCAGCCGGGTGCGCGAGGCCATCAGGGCCGACCCCGCAGTCGCCGGGCGGCTTGCGCTCTGGGCACGGCGACTGGTCGGAGAAGCGCTCAGCCAGGCGCAGCGGGTGGCTGCGGAACGTGAACCACTGGCCAGGCTGCTGGCCGGAGGATCGCCTGCGCAACTTGGCGAGGTCGGAAGGATGTTCGCGAAGCTGACCGACGCTCATGCCGAGCGCATGTCCGCGCTCGGCCTCGCCAACTGAGCCGCCCGGCCGGCCGGGCAGGCGCGGCTTGGGTCTTAGTCGTGCGCGGGTTCGGCTAGCGGCCAGTCGCTTATGCCGCGCCAGGCCAGTCTGGCCAGCAAGTCCTCTGCGGTCTCCTGATCGATCCTGCGGTTGGTGCTCAGCCAGTACCTGGCGCTGACCTGAGCCATCCCGACCAGGGCCATGCCAAGCAGGTCGGCTTCTGCGTCGGAGACGCCGGCGTCTTCGCGGATGAACTCACTGACCATGGCGCCGCACTCGGCGATGGCGCGCTCCAGGCGCGCCCTTACCGCGGGTTCGTTACTCAGGTCGGACTCGAAGACAAGCCGGAACGCTTCCCCGGCACCGCTGACGTACTCGAAGAAGGCGCGGAAGGTCGCTGGCACCCGCTGGCGGTTATCTGTTGTCGAGGCAAGGGCGGCAGAGACCGCGCCGATAAGTTCGGCCACGCTCTCGTCGAGCAGAGCCAGGTAGAGCTCGAGCTTGCCGGGAAAGTGCTGATAGAGGACGGGCTTGCTGACCCCGGCCCGCTCAGCGATCTCGTCCATCGCGGCGGAGTGGTAACCCTGCGCGACGAAGACCTCGCGGGCGGCACCGAGCAGTTGCTTGCGCCGCGCCGGGCGCGGCAGCCGGTTGCTGGCCTGTCTGGCCTGCGACGTCGCGATCACTCAAATCTCCGAATGCTAAGCGGGCGAGGGCTTTCACAATCCCGGCTGCCATCCTACGGCCGGGTAACCGGCAACCGCCCGTTCTCGCTGCTTGCTATCGGTAGTCGTCCTCGTCGAGGTGCACTTCCCTTGCCTGCTCGGCCGCGTCGGCTTCGTTAGCCTCAAGGGGAATTATGCCCGGTAGTTCCGATTCGCTGGATTGTCGGGAGCGTGGGGCGAATGATTCGCCGTCTTCGACCGGTTCGACCGGCGATGCTGGCTGGCTCTGCTCTGCTACGTCGATGATGGGCTCTTCGCGGTCGCTGGCAGTCATTGCCGACCTCCGAAATATTCAGGCGCTCGAACATATTGCCGAATAGCTACAGTAAGGCAACGCTTGTTGTATCAGCGCTTAGGGTAAGGACACGTCATGCGCAGCATGTGGAAGGGCGCGATCTCCTTCGGCCTGGTCATGATCCCCGTGCGACTCTACGCCGCGACCGAGCAAAAGGACATCTCGTTCCGGCAGGTGCACAGGGAAGACGGGGGCAGGATCAGGTTCCGCAGGTTCTGCTCCCTTGACGATCAGGAGATTCCTTACGAGGACATCGCGAAGGGCTACGAACTCCCGACCGGTGAGATGGTGGTGCTCACTGACGAGGACATGGCTGACCTGCCATTGCCGACTACCAAAGCCATTGAGGTACTGCAATTCAGCCCGGCCGAGCAACTCGACCCGATCTTGTTCAACCGCAGCTACTACGTAGAGCCTGAGGCGATCGGAGCGCGGGCGTACGTGCTGCTCAGAGACGCGCTTGAGCAATCGGGACGAGTCGCGCTTGCCCAGGTGGCGCTTAGACAGCGCGAGTCGCTGGCCACGTTGCGGGTCAGGGAGGGCGTGCTTGTGCTTGAGACGCTGCTCTGGCCGGACGAGATCAGGGCGGCCGACTTTCCCTTCCTTGAGCAAGATGTCGAAGTCCGTCCGCATGAACTGGCGATGGCGAACTCGCTGATCGAGTCGATGACGTCGGACTTCGACCCCGAGGCGTATCACGACAACTACCGCGAAGCCCTGATCGAGCTGGTCGAGGCCAAGGTCGAGGGCAGAGAACTGCTGCAGCCGGGCACGCTAGAGATCGCCGCCGGCCCGGCGGCCAGCCTGACCGATGCGCTCAAGGCCAGCCTCGAGGCTCACCGGGCGTCGGCACCGGGTGCGGGGGTGGCTGGGGTGGCCGGCCGGGGCGAGAAGAAGGCGATCGAATCCGGGACCGGCGGCCCTGACGGCGGGGACGACGGTGATGGCCGGGGCGGCAGCGGTGGCGACCTGGCTAGGCCGGGGTCGGCTAAGGCTGGGTCGGCTAAGGCTGGGTCGGCTCGGAAGGCTCAGGCTAAGCCGGACGCGGATGCGTCTTCGGACGGCGAGGTAACACCAGCGAAGTCCAGCCGGGCCAAGGCGAGTCCCAGGCAATCCAGACCGGACAAGCGCTAACGAAATCAGGGCCGCTCCCTGTGGAGTTGATCATGGCTAGGCGATGTCCAGGGACGCTGCGCCGGTTCGCCAGCCTGCGGCGGGCATGGCGGTAGTGACTGCCCCTGTGCTTGTCCTCGCCTCGGTACGCGCGAGCAGAGAAAGACTCGACTCCGTAAACGGGCGACATGTCATGAACCGAGTGCGATGCTAGCCACATGCTGATCGCGGCGGCACGAGTAATAACGGCCAGCGGTTCTGCTACCTCGGCCGGCGCGGTGCTCGCGCCAGGCTACGTGACCTGTGCGGAAGGACGGATCCTCGAAGTCAGCGGCGGGGTGCCGTCCAGCCGCCCCGACGTGGTGCTCCGTGACGGCTTCCTGCTGCCAGGTTTCGTCGACCTTCAGGTCAACGGGTACTTCGGCGTCGAACTCGCCAGCGCGGACGCCGCAGGCTGGTCAACGGTCACCAGCAGGCTGCCCGCTACCGGCACGACAGCTTTCCTGCCTACCTTCATCACCAGGCCCGTCGACGAGCTCGCGGACGCCCTGCGCCGCGCGGCCGGGATCTTGCCAGTGCTGGCGCCAGTCCACCAGCGGGCACGCGTGCTCGGCGTTCATCTTGAGGGACCGTTCATATCGGCAGAAATGCGCGGCGCCCACAACAAGGACTGGATAGTCAGTCCGGGCGAAGAGAGGGTCGCGACCTTGCTTTCGGCCGGTTCTGGCCTGCTCAGGCTGGTCACGATGGCACCTGAACTCGACGGGGCGATGGCCGCGATCAAGCGGCTGGCCGCCGCTGGCGTGGTCGTGAGCGTGGGTCATTCTGATGCCACCGCACAGCAGGTCGCGGCGGCGGCGATGTGCGGCGCCACCATGGTCACCCATCTTTTCAACGCTCAGCGGCCGATGCATCACCGCGAGCCAGGCGTGGTCGGGCAGGCGCTGGCCGACCACAGGCTTACCGCCAGCCTGATCCTCGACCTGCACCATGTAGCCGGTCAGGTCGCGGCGATCGCGTTCGGTGCCGCTCCAGGCAGGCTCTGCCTGATCACCGACGCGGCCGCCTGCGCCGGCATGCCGCCAGGGAAATACCTGCTCGGCGGTGAGCCGATCGAGCTCGCCGAAGGTGACGGGACGCCGCCGGTCAGGGCCGACGGCACAATAGCCGGGTCGGCGCTGCGGCTGGACTCCGCCGTCGCGAACCTGGTCGCCATCGGAGTCGGCCTTAGCGATGCGGTGCGGGCGGCGACGAGGATTCCCGCTGATCTCGTCGGACGCCACGATCTCGGCCGGATCGCGCCCGGTGCGGCGGCCGACCTTACCTGGCTGAGCGACGACCTGCGGACCATCGCTACCTGGGTCGGCGGGCGTCAGGTCTACGGCCATGGTGTCAGCTAGCAGGCGGTCCGCGGCACCCGGACGCGCCCGCGTTACCCTGTCAGTGCCGCAGAAGGAACATCGGGTACTCGGGCAGTGCTAACGGGACGGGTTCACAGGTGGACGTGCTGAGCGAAGATCAGCGGACGATGACGCACATGCGGTCAGAGATCCTGGCGCAGCCCGCCGCGCTCCAGGCCACGGTCGATGCCCTGCTGCCGCGAACTGGAGAGATCAGGGCGCTCGCGAAAAAGAGCCGTCAGGTGCTGTTCTTCGCCCGCGGCACTTCGGACAACGCCGCCGTCTATGGCAGCTACCTGATCCAGACCGCAGGCGGCCGCCTCGCGAGCCTGGGGTCTCCGTCCGTGGCGACCACCTACCGCAGCCTGGTCGACCTGTCCGGTGTGCTCGCGGTCGGGCTGTCGCAGTCAGGGCGCACCGCGGAGATCATCGAGACGCTCGGCTGGGCGCGTGACTGCGGCGCCCAGGTCGTCGCGATCACCAATGCGGCCGACTCGCCGCTGACCGAGCTGGCCGACGTCGCGCTGGTGACGCAGGCGGGAGCCGAACTCGCCGTGCCGGCGACAAAGACCTTCACCTGCCAGCTTGCCGCGCTTGCCGTCCTGTCGATCGGGCTCGGTGCCGCGCTCGACGTTGCCGCGCTGCGCCGCTTGCCCGCGGCCATCGATGACCTGCTCGCGGTCGCGACCGCGCCAGGGTACGGCATCGATGCCGTCGTGGCGGAGTTGTCAGGCGTCGACGGCTTGGTGGTTTCGGCGCGCGGCCTGGCCTATTCGTCGGCGCTTGAACTCGCGCTCAAGATCAAGGAAGCCTGTTACCTGCACGCCATGGGGATCTCTTACGCCGACCTGCAGCACGGGCCTATCGCCGTGGTCGACGCGGGCACGCCGGCGATCGTGATCGCCGCAGACCGCGGGCCTGCGCTCGACGCCGCCGTCGGCCTGGCTCGCCGGGTAACAGACGCGGGCGCCAGCGCTTACGCGATCGGCGGCGGTCCCGCGCTCGCCGCGGTGAGCACGCGAGCGCTGGCCGGACCCGACCTGCCGGAATGGCTGGCTCCCATCGGCCTGATCGTGCCAGGTCAGTTGCTCACCGAGTCCTTGTCGCGGCGGCTCGGCATCGACCCTGACAATCCGCGCGGCCTCAGCAAGGTCACGCAGACAGCGTGATAGCGCCAGGGGCGCTCAAGGTTCCCTGTGCACCTTGTGCTGGGCCGCCTGGGCTCGCGGCCGCAAGACCATGAGGTCGACGTTGAAGTGCGAAGGACGGGTGACGGCCCAGACGACGGCGTCGGCTACGTCGGCTGCGGTCAGCGGCTGCGCCACTCCGGCATAGACGGCAGCCGCCTTCTCGGCATCACCGCGGTACCTGTTGAGCGCAAACTCCTCGGTCCTGACCATGCCGGGCGCGATCTCGATCACTCGCACCGGCTCGCCGCACAACTCAAGGCGCAGCGTGCCCGCGATCGCATGGGTTCCGTGCTTGGCGGCGATGTAGCCGCCGCCACCCTCGTAGGCGGTCAGGCCAGCGGTCGACGACATGAGCACGATCGTGCCGTCGCCGCTTTCGACCACCTTCGGCAGCAGCGCCTGAACCGTGTGCAAGGTGCCGAGCACGTTCGCCTGGTACATGTCCAGCCAGTCCTCCGGCGACGACTGTGCCACAGGCTCCGCCCCTATCGCGCCTCCGGCATTGCAGACGAGCACGTCGCAGCGGGCAAGCGTGGCGGCGAAGGCGTCGACCATCGGCCGGCTCGTCACGTCAAGCTGACGGAACTCGGCTGCACCGCCGTCGGCGGCGATCTGGGCCGCGACTGCCGCCAGCCGGTCCCGGCGCCTGGCCGCGAGCACCACGTGGTACCCGCACGCCGCGAGGCCGCGTGCCGTCGCGGCACCGATACCGCTGCTTGCCCCGGTGACAACTGCTGTCCGTTTCATGGCTGGCATTTTGTCACTTGGGGTTCGCCAGAGCGGAAAGCTCGTCGCTTACCATCGGATTCGTGGCTGAACTGGTGCGGGACCCTGAGGTGGCAACGGCGGTCCGCGGCGTGATCTTCGACTGGGGCGGCGTGATCACCGGCCCGATCATCGACACGGTGCAGGCCTGGCTGACGGCCGACGGCATCGACAGGGAAAGCTACCTCGCGGTGATGCACCCCTGGGTGCAGCATGCCTACGGCCCGCAGCAGCAAGACACCCCGATCCACGCACTTGAGCGCGGTGAGGTGACCGATGCCGAGTTCGAGCAGGCGCTCGCCAGCTTGCTCGTCACGACTGCGGGCACCGAGGTGCCCGCGACCGGGCTGCTCAAGCGGATGTTCGCCGCCTCGGTCATCTCGGCGCAGATGCTCGACCTGATCAGGGAACTGCGGGCGGGCGGGCTCAAGATCGGCCTGCTCTCCAATTCCTGGGGCGGCATGCAGGACGCCTATCCGCAGCGCATACTCGACGAGCTGTTCGATGCCGTGGTCATCTCTGGCCTGGTCGGCATGCGCAAGCCAGAAGAGCGGATCTTCCGCCTGGCGGCTGCGCGAATGGGGCTAGATCCCGCCGAATGCGTCTTCGTCGATGACGTGGAGGGCAACATCGAGGCCGCGCGTGCGCTCGGCTTCTGCGTCGTGCTGCACAAGGAACCTGCCGCCACCAAAGCCGAGTTGCGTGCGTTGCTAGCGCACTAGCCTTGCTTTATGTCGCCAGAGCCGGCCCTTGTCAAGCCTTATCCGCACCCGTCAAGCGCCGGCCGCTCGGCGAACATGAAGGCCAACCGCCGTACCGACACCAAGCCGGAGCTTGCTCTTCGCCGCGCCTTGCACGCGCGGGGATACCGGTACCGCAAGGACCTGAGGCTTGACCTGGCGGGCGGCATCAGGGTTCGCCCTGACATCGTCTTCACCGCCCGCCACGTCGCCGTCTTCGTCGACGGCTGCTTCTGGCACTGCTGTCCTGAGCATGGCAGCCAGCCGGCCTCGAACACCTGGTACTGGGAACCCAAGCTGCGCCGCAATGTCGAACGTGACCGTACCGCCGATGCCGCGCTTGACGAGGCGGGCTGGACCGTGGTCAGGCTCTGGGAGCACGAGTCGCTTGACGCCGCGATCGCCAAAGTCACCGACGCCGTCAGCCGCCGCACCCTACGCGCCGGCTGATCGGTTAGTTCTGTGGTTGCTGGTCCCTGTGTGCTGGCAGACTCTAATCGCTCCCCGCTACGGCCGGCTCGCCCGCGAGGATCTTGATCCGCTTCTGCAAGTGTGTCTTTGGGGACCTCATGCGCGTGTACCTGCCGAGTACGCTGGCCGACCTCGCTTCCGCGCTGGTGGCCGGCGAGGTGGGCCCGGCGCCTGTGCTTGGTTACGCCGTGACACCTGCCTTGCGCGAATGGTATGCGAGCGGCGACCTCGAGGAGCTTGAGTATGTCGCGATGATGCAGGCGGCGCGTGCCTCGCTGCGGATGCTGCACGCCCAGACGAAGGCGCGCAGGCGGCGGGTGGTGCTCGCGGCGGAACTTGCCAACTCAGACGTGCTGATCAGGAACGGGTTCGACAAGCCTGGCAAGGTCGAGGTCATGCTGCCCGTCCGGCTTGCCGACGTGGTGTCAGGTCACGTCGACGATGTCGAGGCGATGCCTGACATCGATGCCGCAGCGGCCGCGATCCCTGCCTCGGACGGCGGTGACGAAGACGCGAGGTTTGTCGTGGACGGCGCCGAAGGGCACGAACTGCTCTGGTACGCCACCCAGGAACTGATGTACCTGATCGGTTAGCCTGGCCAGGAGGTGCGCATAACTGTCCAACGGAGGTCAGTCAAGGCGCGGCAAGAGGAGCGAGCGAAGTGTTTGATGCCGTCACCAGCGTCCCCGTCCCCGCTAACGAGCCAGTAAGGTCCTACGCCCCTGGCAGCGCGGAAAGAACGGCTCTCGAGGCCAAGATCAAGGACCTGGCCAGGGAGCCTGCCGACCTCACGATGACCGTAGGCGGCGTCCAGCGGATGGGCGGCGGCGACTGGATCGACGTGGTGCAGCCGCACAACAAGGCCCACCGCCTCGGACGGCTTGGCGAGGCGAGCGACGAGGACGTGGCCGCCGCGATCGAGGCGGCCAGGCTGGCGGCCCCAGGCTGGCGGGCGCTTTCCTTCGACGACAGGGCCGCGATCTTCCTGCGGGCGGCCGAGTTGCTTGCCGGACCCTGGCGGGCCACGATCAATGCGGCCACCGTGCTCGGGCAGTCCAAGTCTGCCTACCAGGCCGAGATCGACGCCGCCTGCGAGCTGATCGACTTCTGGCGCTACAACGTCCACTTCGCCAGGCGGCTGCTTGCCGAGCAGCCGAGTTCGGCGCCCGGCTCATGGAACCGGCTCGAATACCGGCCGCTCGAAGGTTTCGTGCTGGCCATCACGCCGTTCAACTTCACCTCGATCGCCGCTAACCTGCCGACCGCGCCCGCCCTGCTCGGCAACGTCGTCTTGTGGAAGCCCTCGCCTACCCAGCAGTTCTCCGCCCATTTCCTGATGCGGCTGCTCGAGGCGGCCGGCCTGCCGCCAGGGGTCATCAACCTGGTCACCGGTAACGGCCAGGCGGTTTCCCGGCTGGCCGTGCCGCACCCAGACCTCGCCGGAATCCACTTCACCGGCTCCACAGGGACCTTCCAGCGCCTTTGGCGGATGGTCGGGGAGAACATCTCGAGTTACCGCGGTTACCCGAGGATCGTCGGCGAGACCGGCGGCAAGGACTTCATCATCGCTCATCCCTCGGCCGAGCCTGACGTGCTGAGCACCGCGCTGGTCCGCGGCGCCTTCGAGTACCAGGGCCAGAAGTGCTCTGCCGCCTCCAGGGCCTACCTGCCCCGCAGCGTGTGGGACCGGATGAAGGACGACTTCATCGGTACCGTCGAGTCCTTGACCATGGGAGACGTCGCCGCCGATCTTTCGGTGTTCATGGGAGCTGTTATCGACGAGCGCGCATTCCGCAAGCATGCGGACGCGCTGGCCAGGGCCGCTAGCCGGCCCTCCGTCCAGGTGCTGACCGGCGGCACGACCGACGACAGCCAGGGATACTTCGTGACGCCGACCGTGCTCGAATGTTCCGACCCGGCCGACGAGGTGTTCACCACCGAGTACTTCGGCCCGATCCTCGCGGTCCATGTCTTCGAAGACAGCGCTTACGATGCGGTGCTCGACCAGGCCGCGGACATCGCACCCTACGCGCTGACCGGCTCGATCGTCGCGACCGACCGGACCGCGATCGCGGCGGCCACCGAGCGCCTGCGGTTCAGCGCGGGTAACTTCTACATCAACGACAAGCCAACCGGCGCGGTGGTCGGACAGCAGCCGTTCGGCGGCGCGAGGGCGAGCGGAACCAACGACAAGGCGGGGTCGATCTTCAACTTGCTCCGCTGGGTGAACGCGAGGACAGTCAAGGAGTTGTTCGCCCCGCCAACGGACTACCGTTACCCGCACATGGGCTAGCGGCGCGCTAGCCGCCGGCATCGGAGGCCATCCATCCAACGCCTGATCTTGTGGAATATCGACCTGACCCTCGTGGATGTAGCCAGGGTGTCTCGCGAGGCCTACGCCGAGGCATTTGCCCGGGCCACCGGGCGCAGGCTGGTGGCACTGCCGCAGCTCGCCGGGGCGACCGACTCTGAGATCTTCTTCGAGTCGCTGGCGCTGAACGAGCCGATGCCTGGCACCGGGGTACCCGAGCCAGGCGAGTTGCTTGCCAGGTACAACGGCGAGCTCGCGGCCGCGTTCGGCTCGCGGTCCAGGCTGCTCGCCGAACGCGGCCGGCTGCTGCCAGGCGCGCTTGAGGCACTGGCCGCGATCTCCAAGGTGCCCGGTGCTATCCAGACGGTCCTGACGGGAACGATCAAGCAGAACGCCCTGCACAAGCTGAGAGCGTTCGGGCTCGACCGATACGTCGACACCGACATCGGCGGATTCGGGTCTGACGTGTACCCGAAAGGCACCCAGATCCTGCGTTCGCTGGCGATGGCACAGGAGAAGTACGGAACTCCGCTAACCCAGGCGGACGTTGTGTACGTGGCCGATTCGACGCGAGATGTGGCCGCCGCTAAGGTGGCCGCCGTGCGGTGCGTGGGGGTGGCTACCGGCCGGTCGATGGCGGCCGAGCTCAGGACGGCAGGTGCCTACCCGGTACTCGAAGACCTGTCAGCCACTACCCGGGTAATAGCCGCGGTCACCACATGAACTGGCGGTGCCGCGAGACGCCCCGTGAGCGATTTCCAGAAGGGTTAGTCGATGCCGAAGTCAGCGGCCGGACGCGGATACGGGGCGATCCTGTCGGAGCCAACCGCGCAGGCCATCGAGCGGGCCGAGATCACGGCTTACGCGCGCTGGCTGGCCAGCACGCACGGAGTGGACACCGGTGAGCGGTACCACGATCTGTGGCAGTGGTCGGTGGACAACCCCGCGATGTTCTGGGACTCGATCTGGACCTACTTCGATGTGCTCGGCGAGCGCGGTACCGGGCCGGTCATCACCGGTGACACTATGCCCGGCATCACCTGGTTCGACGGCGCGAGCCTGAACTACGCGAGGAACGCGCTTCGTACGGCGCGCGTTGACCCGCTCCGTACGGCACTTGCCTACCGGTCGGAAGCCGGCCACGCGGGGGAACTGAGCTACGGCGAACTCGACCATCAGGTCGCGATCGTGCGTGCCGCCCTGGCCGGGCTCGGCGTGACCAGGGGTGACCGGGTCGCCGCTTACCTGCCCAACTCGCCGCAGGCGCTCATCGGGCTGCTCGCCACGGCCAGCCTGGGCGCGATCTGGACGTCGTGCTCGCCCGACTTCGGCGTTCCCGCCGTGGTCGACAGGTTCGCTCAGGTCACTCCCAAGGTCCTGATCGCCGTTGACGGCTATGTCTACAACGGCAAGACCTACGACCGCCGCCCTGAAGTCGCCGCGATCGCCGCTGACCTGCCCGGTCTCGAGGCGATGATCACGGTGGACTACATCGGGGCAGCCGGGGAATGGCACGGCCTGCCGGTGAACGCCGTTCCCTGGGCGGCGCTCGGCCACGGCGCGGACCCCGCCGCCGTGGCCGAGTTCGATGAGGTGCCCTTTGGCCATCCGCTGTGGGTTCTTTACTCGTCGGGCACGACGGGGCTGCCCAAGCCGATTACGCACGGCCACGGCGGCATCGTGCTCGAGCACTGCAAGGCCCTCGCGCTGCACCAGGACATCGGGCCTGGAGACGTGTTCTTCTGGTACACGACCACCGGCTGGATGATGTGGAACTACCTGGCAGGCGCCTTGCTGGTCGGAGCGACGGCGGTCGCCTACGACGGGAGCGCCACGTATCCGGCCGCGGACCAACTGTGGCGGCTGGCGGCACGGAGCGGTGTCACGTACTTCGGCACAGGTGCGCCCTACCTCGTCGCGAGCATGAAGGCGGAGCTGGCGCCCGCCGCCGAGTACGACCTGTCCGCGCTGCGCGGGGTAGGTTCCACCGGCTCGCCGCTGCCTCCTGAGGGATTCGAATGGGTGTACCAGGAGGTGGCCCCCGGCGCCGGCGCCTCGTTCTCGCTCGGGTCTTTTTCCGGCGGCACGGACGTGTGCACGGGGTTCGTCGGCCCTAATCCGCTGCTGCCGGTCAGGAGCGGCATCATCGCCGGTGCTTGCCTTGGCGCCAAGGTCGAGGCGTTTAACGCGGCGGGCGAGCCGGTGACCGGCGAGGTCGGCGAACTGGTGCTGACCGTGCCCTTGCCCTCGATGCCGGTGGGCTTCTGGGGCGACGAATCTGGCGAACGCTACCTGGCCAGCTACTATGCCGACTTTCCCGGTGCATGGCGGCACGGTGACTGGATCATGTTCCTGCCTGACGGCGGCTGCGTGATCTACGGGCGTTCTGACGCCACGCTCAACCGCGGCGGCGTCCGGATGGGGACCAGCGAGTTCTACCGCGTGGTCGAGGGCTTCGCTGAGATCACCGACAGCCTGGTCATCGACACCGGCGTACTTGGCACGCAGGGGCGGCTGATCTTGTACCTGGTACTCGCCCCTGGCGTGCCGCTGGACGAATCGCTGACCTCGAAGATCAAGTCGGCGCTCCGCTCCGGGCTCTCGCCCCGCCACGTGCCTGACGAGATCCACCAGGTTCCCGCGGTGCCGCGCACGCTGTCGGGCAAGAAACTCGAGGTCCCGGTGCGGAGGATCCTGACGGGGACGCCGGTCGATGAGGCCGCCGACCCGAGTTCGCTCGCCAACCCGGACGCGCTCGGCTACTTCGCTCCTGGCGCCGCCTCATGAGCGAGCGCAGTTTCGGCGAAGAGGGCGGCAGGCTCACCTACGGCACGTACCTGCGCTTGCCTGAACTGCTTGAGCAGCAGGTACCGCTGGTCGAACCGCCCGCGCACGACGAGTTGCTCTTCATCACCGTGCACCAGGTGTATGAACTGTGGTTCAAGCAACTGCTGCATGAACTAGTCGCCGTGCGTGACGCGATGACGGCGGGGAGTACCTGGCTGGCCGGGCACCTGCTGCGCCGCTCGCAGGTGATCGAGCGATTGCTCATCAGTCAGGTCGACGTGCTCGAGACGATGACGCCGCAGGATTTCCTCCAGTTCAGGGCGGCGCTCGCGCCGGCCAGCGGGCTGCAGTCGGTCCAGTTCAGAGAGCTTGAGTTCTTGTCAGGGGCCAAGGACGAGCGGTTCGTGGCCAGGTTCCGCAGCCTGACCGACGACGAGCGCTCGCGGCTTGCGCTGCGGCTCGCTGAGCCCTCGCTCTGGGATGCCTACCTTGCCCTGCTTGCCAGCCGCGGCCTCCCGGTCGGCAACGAAGCGGAAGTGACTGAGTCGCTGCTCGCCGTGGCCAGGGACCGCGCGGCGCACGATGACCTCTGGCAGCTTGCCGAGGGGTTGCTGACCCACGACGAGCTTTCCTGCCTGTGGCGGGCGCGGCATGTGCAGATGGTCGAACGCCAGATAGGAACAAAGTCAGGCACCGGCGGTTCGACCGGCGCTCCGTATTTGTACGGACGTGTGCCCTTGCGGTACTACCCGTTTCTTTGGGAACTTCGGGACAGGCTTTAACCACGAAGGAGTGGACAATGTCGGAGCATCAGGGCGCGGCCAAGAAGGAGCTGCTCGCTGAGGCGGCGGCTGAGCTTGGTGCGGTCGGTGACGTCGGTGACCAGCTCAACTATTTGCACAGCTACTACCGGCACGTTGACGTAAGCGACCTGGCTGCCGCCGGGCACTGGCGGGCGGGCCAGGTCGCCGCCGCGCACGCCGAGCTTGCCGCTCGCAGGCCGCATGGCCGTGCCCTCGTGCAGGTGCGGCCGGGAGCCGAACGGACCTTGCTCGGCAGCAGGGACGTGATCGACGTCGTCACCGACGACATGCCGTTCCTTGTCGACACGATCACGATGACCCTGGCGGCCCACGAAGTGACACCTGAGCTGGTCGTGCACCCTCAGCTCATGGTGAGCAGGGACGTAACCGGGGTACTGCGCGAGGTGCTCGGCCCGATCGAGGGCCGGCGCGGCGGTGACCGGCTCAGCCCGCTCAGCGCGCAGGACCCGTACCAGCTAGCCGAGTCCTGGTCGCACATCGAGGTACCCGCGCTGGCGGCAGGCGAGGGCGAGGCGATCGCGGCCGCCTTGGAGCGCGGGCTTGGCGACGTGCGGCTGGCGGTCGAGGACTACCCGAAGATGCGGGCCATGGCCGACCGGCTGGCCAGTCAGTTCGCGGCGCAGGCGCAAGCGGACACCACATACGGGCAGCTCGAGGTCGACGCGCCTGAGTCCACGGCCGAGATCGCGCAGTTGCTGCGCTGGCTGGTCGACGCGCACTTCACGTTCCTCGGCTACCGTGAGTACGACCTCGTCGAAGACTCGGCCGGGCTGGTGCTGCGCGGCGTGCCAGGCACCGGGCTCGGCATCTTGCGGCACGACAAGGCGGGCACAAGCTCGATCGAGGTGCTGCCTTCCCAGGCGAGGAAGCTGGCCACCGACCCGGCGCACCGGCTTGTCATGACTAAGACCAACAGCCGTGCCACCGTGCACCGGCCGAGCTACCTGGACTACGTCGGCATCAAGAAGATCTCGCCAGATGGTCGCGTGGTCGGCGAGTACCGGTTCCTCGGGCTCTACACGCACATGGCCTACACCGACAGCATCACCAGGATCCCCGTGCTGCGGCGCAAGCTCGCCGACGTGTTCGCCGAGAGCGGCATCGCCGCGGAAAGTCACGACGGCAGGGACGTGGCCGAGTTCATGGAGGGCTACCCGCGAGAGGAGCTCTTCCAGACCAAGGTCGGCCTGCTCGCCGAGGTGGCCGGCGAGGTGCTTCGGCTGCGCGAGCGGATGCGGACCAGGCTGTTCCTGCGCAATGACGTGTTCGGCAGGTACGTATCCTGCCTGGTCTACCTGTCGAGGGACAGGTACAACACCAAGGTCAGGCTGGCCGTGCAGGACATCTTGAAGCGTGAGCTTAACGGCTCGGCGCTCGACTACAGCGCGATCGTGGACGAGACCCCGATCGCCAGGCTGCACATCGTGGTGCGGGCCGAGCCTGGACAGAAGCTGGCCAGCCCTGACGTGCCCGCGCTCGAGCGTGCGGTGGCGGCCGCGGTCAGGTCGTGGGACGACGACCTGATGGCCGAGGCGGCCGGGCAACTCGGTGAACAGGCGGGCCGTGCGCTTGTCGCCCAGTTCGGCGGGCTGGCCGGGGAGGGCTACAAGAGTGACGTGCCCGCTGCGGCGGCAGTCTCCGACCTCGCCAAGATCAAGGCAATGCGGGAATCCGGGCAGGAGATCTCGTTCGAGATGTGGGAGTCGGCCGGGTATGTCGGCGGCGTGCCCGTCGAGTTCGACCCGCATGCCTCAGGCCGCCGGGTCTGGCGCCTGACGATCCACCGCAACGGCCCGCCCATCACGCTGACCGACGTGCTGCCCAGGCTGGGCCACATGGGCCTCGAAGTCGTCGACGAGCACCCTTACCAGTTCGCCACCGCAGAGCCGTTCTGGATCTACGACTTCGGCCTGCGCCCCACCCCGGCAGGTGCTGACTGGTCGACCGGCCGCAGGCCCGAGGTCATGCCTGAGATGTCCGCGGTGGCCGGGCAACTGGAAGGCGCGCTGGCGGCGCTGTGGAGCGGGGAGATCGAGGACGACAGCTTCAACGCGCTCGTGCTCGACGCAGGGCTTTCCTGGCGCCAGGTGATCGTGCTGCGCGCCTATGCCAAGTACCTGCGGCAAGTCGGCACCATGTTCAGCCAGAATTACATCGCGCAGGTGCTGCGCCATAACCCGGTCATCACGCGCCAGTTGATCAGGCTGTTCGAGTCCAGGTTCGACCCGGACAAGCTCAGCGGGGAGGCCGAGCGCAGCGAGGCGATCGCCGAGGAAATCGTCGGCGGCCTCGACGAGGTGGCGAGCCTGGACGAGGACCGGATCCTGCGCGCCTACCTCGGGCTGGTTCAGGCGACGCGGCGGACGAACTACTTCACTGTCCTGCCTGACTCGGCGGAACCGCTGTCCTACCTGGTTTTCAAGTTCGACGCGGCGCAGGTGCCCGACCTGCCGGCGCCGCGGCCAAAGTTCGAGATGTTCGTCTACTCGCCCAGGTTCGAGGGCGTGCACCTGCGGTTCGCGAGCGTCGCGCGGGGCGGGCTTCGCTGGTCTGACCGGCGCGAGGACTTCCGCACCGAGATCCTCGGCCTGGCCAAGGCCCAGGAGGTCAAGAACTCGGTCATCGTGCCTTCTGGTGCCAAGGGCGGTTTCGTCTGCAAGCAGTTGCCTGACCCGGCCGACAGGGAGGCGCACGCCGCCGAGGTCAGGTCCTGCTACCAGCAGTTCATCAGGGCCATGCTCGATGTCACCGACAATCTGCGGGCCGGTGCCGTGATTCCGCCCTCTCGCGTCGTCAGGCTGGACGGCGACGACCCCTACCTGGTGGTCGCCGCCGACAAGGGCACGGCAACCTTCTCAGACACGGCCAACGAGATCGCGCTCGAGCGCGGCTTCTGGCTCGGTGACGCGTTCGCCTCAGGCGGCTCGGCCGGATACGACCACAAGAAGATGGGCATCACGGCCAGGGGTGCCTGGGAGTCGGTCAGGTTCCACTTCACCACGCTTGACGTCGATGTCAGCAAGGACGACTTCACCGTGGTCGGTGTCGGTGACATGTCGGGTGACGTGTTCGGCAACGGAATGCTGCTCTCCGAGCACATCAAGCTGATAGCGGCCTTCGACCACAGGCACGTGTTCCTCGATCCAGATCCCGACCCGGCGGCCAGCCTGCCCGAGCGGCGGAGGCTCTTCGACTTGCCGCGATCGTCGTGGGACGACTACGACAAGGCGCTGATCTCGGCCGGCGGGGGAGTGTGGCCAAGATCGGCTAAGTCGGTGCCGGTGTCGCCGCAGGCGAGGCAGGCGCTAGGGCTGGCAGGCGGGGTCACCTCCCTGTCGCCCGACCAGTTGATCAATGCCATCTTGCAGGCCAGGGTCGACCTGCTGTGGAACGGCGGCATCGGCACGTACGTGAAAGCGACGGGTCAGGCCCACGCCGACGCGGGCGACCGTGCCAATGACGCGGTAAGGGTGGATGCCTCGCAGCTTCGCTGCCGCGTCATCGGCGAAGGCGGGAACCTTGGCCTGACCCAGGAAGCGAGGATCGAGTACGCGCTGGCCGGCGGCCTGGTCAATACCGACTTCATCGACAACTCGGCCGGCGTTGACACCTCAGATCATGAGGTCAACATCAAGATCCTGCTCGACGAGGTGGTCCGCGACGGCGTGATGAGCACGGCGGACAGGGACGCGCTGCTCGCGACCATGACGGTCGAGGTCGGCAGGCTGGTGCTGGCGCACAATTACCATCAGAACCGGGCGCTTGCTGCCTCCCGTGCTCAGGCGCAGCAGATGCTGCATGTGCACGCCAGGTATATCCGCAAGCTGGAACGCGAGGGCCGGATCAGGCGGCGGCTGGACGTGCTCCCGGCCGACAAGGACATCTCGGAGCGGCGCTCGCTGTCCGGCGGGCTCACGCTGCCCGAGTTCTCCGTGCTGCTCGCGCACACCAAGATCGCTTGCGAACAGGAAATGCTCCATTCTGAGCTGCCCGACGACCCTTACCTGCGGCGGGTGCTTACCGCGTACTTCCCCGTGCCGCTGCGGGAACGCTTCGCCGACCGGATGAGCGCGCACCGGCTGCGCAGGGAGATCATCACGACCGCGGTGATCAACGACATGGTCGACCAGGCCGGAATCACCTACGCGTTCCGGCTTTCCGAGGAGACCGGCGCGTCGACGCCCGACATCACCCAGGCCTGGCTGGTCGCCCGCGAGGTCTTCGACATGGCCGGATTCTGGTATCAGCTCAAATTGCTCGACGGGCAGGTAGCGGCATCCGCGCAGACCCTCGCGCTGCTTGAGGGCCGCAAGCTGACCGAGCGCGCGACCAGGTGGCTGCTGCATTTCAGGCGGCCGCCCTTCGATATTCAGGCGACGATCGACTATTTCGCCGACGGAGTGCTCGAGGTGGCCGCCAGCTTGCCAAAGCTCCTGGTCGGGCCTGACCTGGCCGGGTTCGGCGAGCGGCGGGATCAGTTCGTCGGGCTAGGATTCCCCGGCGACCTGGCTGACCGGATTGCGGCGATGGTGCCCGCTTACTCGGCGTTCGACATCGTGGAGATCTCGTCCCAGGTCGGGCGGAGCGTCCACGAGGTCGCCGAGGTCTACTTCGACCTCGCCGACCGGCTCCAGATCAGCCGCCTGCGCGACCGGATCACGGCGCTGCCCAGGGAAGACAGGTGGACCACGATGGCGCGCGGTGCGCTGCGTGACGACCTCTACACCGCGCACGCGGCCCTGGCTAAGGACGTGCTCACGGTCACCTCGCAGGGAACGCCGGAGGACCGGCTGGCTGGCTGGGTGGCGGTGAACGAGTCGTCGGTCGGCCGGGCCGAGCGGACGCTCGGCGAGATCTGGGAAAGCGACGCGTTCACCGTGGCGACGTTGTCTGTCGCGCTGCGGGCGATAAGAACCCTGGTCTCCACGAGCACGCTGCCGGCCAGGTAATACCTGTCTTTGCGGTTAGTTCATTAGTGATCTGGCCATGTTCCGGGGAGGCTAGCTGCCTGATCTGATACCAGTTTCGCGTAGGCTTCCGGCATGGCAATCGACCCTGCCGGCGAGATTTCGGATCTAACGTCAAAACTTGGCAGCATCGAGGCGGTACTCGATCCTGACACGATGCGCAAGGAGGCGGATGAACTGCGCGAGCGCTCGGCCGATCCGGCGTTGTGGGAGGACCAGGAAAACGCGCAGGCCGTCACCAGACGGCTGTCATACCTCGATGCCGAACTGACCCGCTTGTCTAGCCTGCGCAGCAGGCTAGAAGACCTGAGCGTGATGTTCGAATTGCTTGAGACCGAGGACGACGAGGCCAGCAGAACAGAAGCGCTCGCTGAACTGGCCGCTATCCGGGCGCAGATCGACCAGCTTGAGATCAGGACTCTGCTGTCAGGCGAATATGACTCGCGTGACGCGCTGATCTCGATCACCGCTCAGGCGGGCGGAGCCGACGCGGCCGACTGGGCCGAAGGGCTGCAGCGCATCTATCTGCGCTGGGCCGAGCGGCACGGGTACTCGACCGAGGTCTACGACACCTCTTACGCGGAAGAAGCCGGGATCAAGTCCACGACCTTCGCGGTCAAGGCGCCCTATGCCTACGGCACCTTGAAGGGCGAGCACGGCACGCATCGCATGGTGCGGATTTCCAAGTACGACAATCAGGGACGCAGGCAGACCTCGTTCGCCGGGGTCGATGTGATCCCCGTGGTCCAGCAGGCCGATCACATCGACATACCCGATGACGAACTGCGCATCGACGTCTACAGGTCGAGCGGTCCCGGCGGCCAGGGCGTGAACACCACGGACTCGGCGGTGCGAATCACTCATCTGCCTACTGGCATCGTGGTCACCTGCCAGAACGAGCGCAGTCAGATCCAGAACCGCGCCAGCGCGATGGCCGTCTTGCAGGCCAAGCTGCTCGAGCGCAAGCGGGAAGAGCAGGCGGCCAAGCTGAGCGAGCTAAGAGGCGAGTCGCGGCGAAGCTGGGGTACCCAGATCCGCAACTACGTACTGCACCCCTACCAGAACATCAAGGATCTGCGCACTGGTTACGAGACTGGCAACACCGCGGCCGTCATGGACGGCGAGATAGACGAGTTCATCGAAGCCGAGATTCGCTGGCTGCGCACCCAGGGGCAATAGCCGCTCGCCCCGGTTCAGCGCTCGCGCTTCAGCGGGCCAGGTGGTGTACCGCCACGATGACGGCGACGGCCAGCAGCAGCAGCGTGATCATGTAGGGGACGCTCACGCCGTGGTTGTGCCTGTGCAGGTCCGACTTGGCGGCCCGGCAGACCGGGCACCGGCCTTCCGCGACCGGCCCGGCGCAATGTGCGCAGATCAGGTGTTCGCAGCTCATGTGACTGCCTCCCCTGGACGTGCGGTCCGCCCTCTTCGACAATGTTGGACGTTCCAGCCCAGTTTCCCCCCTAGACTGTCCCGTGATCAAACCGGGGCGAGAATCTCCCTGGTACTTCACATTATCGAGCGCTACGGCGGGCCTGTGATCCACTTCGAAAGCGTCAGCAAGACGTACCCGAATCAGAGCCGTCCAGCCTTGGATTCCGTCAACCTGGACGTCGAAAAGGGGGAGTTCGTCTTTCTTGTCGGACCTTCAGGGTCGGGCAAGTCGACGTTCCTCCGGTTGATCTTGCGTGAGGAGAGGCCGACTGACGGCCGGATCTACGTCGCCGGCCGTGACCTCGCGAGGCTGACTAACTGGAAGGTCCCGCAGCTCAGGCGCCGGATCGGCTGCGTGTTTCAGGACTTCAGGCTGCTTCCGGCCAAGAGCGTGTACCAGAACATAGCGTTCGCGCTCGAGGTGATCGGCAAGCCTCGGCGCTTCATCCGCAAGGTGGTGCCAGAGGTCATCGACCTGGTTGGGCTCGAGGGCAAGAGCGAGCGGATGCCGGACGAGCTGTCCGGTGGCGAGCAGCAGCGAGTGGCCATGGCGCGGGCGTTCGTCAACCGGCCGATGATCCTCCTCGCGGACGAGCCGACGGGAAACATCGACCCGGCGACCTCGATCGGCATCATGAAGGTGCTAGACAGAATCAACCGGACAGGCACCACGGTCGTGATGGCGACGCATGACGCCGCGATCGTGGACTCCATGCGCAAGCGCGTCATCGAGCTTGAGTACGGCAAGGTCGTGCGTGATCAGTCTCGGGGCGTCTACGGTCAGGCTTACTGAGCAGGCGTTAAGTAATCGCGGGCTTACCGGCTCGCTGACCGGGTTCGCAGACCAGGTCGGGCGAAGATAACCAAAGGATCAGTTAGATGCGTGCGCAGTTCGTTTTCGGCGAGGTGTGGATTGGCCTCCGGCGCAACCTCACCATGACTGCCGCGCTGATCGTGGTCGTCGCGATCAGCCTGTCGTTGCTCGGCACCGGCCTGCTGTTCGTCAAGCAGGTCGATCACACCAGGTCAGACTGGCAGAGCAGGCTCCAGCTGTCTGTGTACCTGTGTTCCGCAGTCAACCCGGATCAGACCTGCGCCAAGAACGGCCCGGTGACGGCTTCGGAAAAAGCGCAGATCAGCAAGACGCTCCATAGCTTGCCCCAGGTAACGAGCGTCACGTTCCAGAGCCAGGAGCAGGCCTACCAGCAGGCCAAGAAGCTGTTCCAGAACGAGCCGGTGATGCTCAGCTTCGTGCAGCCCGGTGACCTGCCTGCCTCCTTCGAAGTGAAAATGAAGAACGCCGAGGCCGATGCGGGACCGGTGACCGCCGCCGTACTCGGCCAGCCTGGCGTCGATTCTGTCGGTGACGACGCGGCGATCCTGACGAAGTTCTACGCATTGCTCGGCGGCGCGAGGAACGCGGTGATCGTGGTGGCCATCATCTTGCTCGTGGCGGCCATCTTGCTGGTCGCCAACACAATCAGGCTGTCGGCGTTCAACCGCCGCAGGGAAACCGCGATCATGCGACTGGTTGGCGCGTCCAACTTCTACGTGCAGTTGCCGTTCCTGGTCGAAGGCATGATCGCCGGCCTGGTCGGCTGGCTGATCGCCACCGCGCTGCTGGCCGGGGCACGGGCAGGACTTGATGGCCTGCAGCAGTACTTCCCCTTTCCCGTCCAGTTGTCTATCGGGGACCTGGTCGAGGTAATCGTCGTGACCATGCTGGTCGGGCTCGTCTTGTGCGGTGCGACGTCGTTCCTGACGCTCAGGCGTTACCTGCGCGTCTAGCGGGAATCAGGTTTACGGTGGCGCCAGAGCAGAGCAAGAAGATCATCGCGAGCAATCGGCGGGCCAGGCATGACTACGAAATCCTGGACGTGTACGAGGCTGGCTTGATGCTTACCGGCACGGAGGTCAAGTCGCTGCGCGCGGGCCGGGCGACGCTGACCGAGGGATACGCCATGATCAACTCCGGGGAGGTCTGGCTGTACGGGGTGCACATTCCCGAGTACGTACTTGGCACGTGGACTAACCACGAGCCAAGGCGGGTCAGGAAGCTGCTATTGCACCGCAAAGAGATCGCCAAACTTGAACGAGCGACGGCAGAGGGCGGCCTGACGATCGTGCCGCTATCCCTGTACTTCAGGGACGGCAAGGCGAAAGTCGAGGTGGCGCTGGCCCGTGGCCGCAGGACCTACGATAAGCGGCATGAACTGGCGCGCCGCGACGCGCAACGGGAGGTCGAGCGTGCCTTGCGGCGCCGTAGGTAGCACAATGGCTTGTGATGGCCGGCATGGCTAAGCGCGGCACCCATTCAGCAAGGCATCGGGCTGGGAAGGTCAGGCCCGATGCGATCAGGCCTGACCTGTCCCAGGCAGACGGGGCGCGGCCTGATATTACCGAGCCTGGCGCGAACGGGCACGGTCAGGTAAGGCCCGACCCGGCCGAGGCCGGGTTCCAGGCCGTCCCGCCTGCTGGTCCTGGCGGGGACGGCGGGCCGCCAGCCGGCGGGTACGGCGGCATCGGCGCTGCTGGCCTGCCAGCCAACGGCGTCGCTCCCGCTGGTCCTCGCTTTGTCGCGCGCCCGCACCACGGCAACGGCAGTAGCAACGGCAACGGGTACGACGGCCAGCGGATGGCCGGGCTTCCGCAGGAGCATTTCGACCTACCGCAACGGTCGTTTCCTTCGGTGCCTGCCACGCCTCCGTCGCCGGTAGAGCCGCCGCCGCTCGAGCCGCCGCCGCCACTTGGCCTGCGCCCTCAGATGGCACTGCCTGGACCGCACGCTCAAGCCCACCCGCCTCAGGCATTCTTGCCGCAGCGCCAGGTGCCTCAAGCGCCAGCGGATCCCGGTCCTGTACCTCCTGGCCTGGCGCCTCCTGGCCTGGCGCCTCCTGGCCTGGTATCTCCTGGCGATCTGCCGGCCTCGGCGATACCGCAGTCGGCCAGGCTTGAGCCTGAGCGCTACGACCCGGGCGAGCATCGGCCGGCCGCGTCGCGGCCGACGGTAATGAATCCAGCGCCCGCTAACCCGCTGTCCCGGCCGCCATCATCGGCTCCGCCGGTGCCTCTGCCGCTCCTGGCGCCGTCTCAGGTGCCGCCGTCCCATCTGTCGCAGCCTCATCTGCCGCAGTCTCAGGCAGTCCCTCAGCCGGCGCCCAACCAGCGGACTGCTTTCCAGCCAGCCCCGCAGCCTCCGCAGCCATTCCCGCCTCAGCCGCCCGTTCATCAGCAGCCGCTAGCTGGCCAGGCTGACTCTGCTGCGCACAAGCCAGGGCCTGGCAGGAGTCCCAAGCCAGGTGGTCGTTCCAAGCGGTCGCCGGTCAGGCTGATCTCACTCTTGGTCGCCGCGGTGATTGTGGTGGTGATCGGAGTCACCGGCGTCGGCCCGCCTGGGCCGACAGTCACTGCGAGCGTCAAGGCTTTCCTGCTTGACTGGCAGAATCAGGATTACACTGCCGCGGCCGCCATGACCACTGGCAACGCTGTGCAGGTCGAGAGGACCTTGCAGGCGGTCAATCGATGGCTAGGCGCTCAGGATCTTGAGCTTGGGATGGGCTCGGTCGCTGTTGGCCCCTACCGTGCCAGTGCTCACTTCTTCGCTACTTTTGACCTTGGTCGCGGCGGATTGTCCTGGAGTTACGAAGGCAATTTCAGTTTGCGTCATAGCACGTCGGGCTGGCTGATCGTGTGGTCGCCTGCTGTGATCGTGCCTGGGCTCGGAGTCGGCGATCGACTGGCCGTGCTCACCAGATCGCCGCGGCGCGCTGTCTTGCTCGATCAGCAAGGCCGCTCGCTGATTCCACGGTCACCGGTCTACGAAGTAGGCGTGATTCCGGGGAAGGCCAAGAACCCGCTGCTGACCGCTCAGAAACTGGCCGGGCTGACGGGCATGACCCCATCTGACGCGGTCGAGATGAACAGCCAGATCGCGGGCGCGACACCGGGCAAGTTCTTTGAGCTCGTCCAGCTCACTCCGGCCACCTACCGGCGGCTGAGTGGCCGGCTGCATGAGGTCCGCGGCCTAGTGATCTTTCCGCGCAAGGAGCAGCTCTTCGACAGCACCGCTCCGGTGATTACCGGCACCGTGGCGACGGAGACCGCGCAGACCCTGGTGAACGACGGTGAGCCGTACCGACCGGGCACCACCATAGGGCTGTCTGGCCTAGAACAGGCTTTCCAGGCGAAGCTCGCAGGTAAGCCGACTACCGAGGTTGTGGTCCAGAACCCGGCGGGCAAGCCGATCAAAGTGCTGTACAAGTGGCCAGGTTCTGCGGCATCCGCGGTCCGCACGACGATCAGCGGCTCGGTGCAGCAGGCCGCCAAGAACGCCCTGGCAGGCGCGAACCTGTCTGCGGCGATAGTCGCGGTCAGGGCTGGCACCGGGCAGATCCTGGCGGTATCCAGGTATACCAAGCACGGCATGCCTGAGGTCAGCCCGCTGGACGGGCGTTACCAGCCTGGCCAGGCGTTCACGATCGTCTCCGCCGCCGCGTTGCTCGCCGGGAGCCCGGTGACGGCACGAACCCGTTTGCAGTGCCTGCCGCAAAATCCGGTGGGGGGTCAGCCGTTCAGCAACGTTCCCCGCGGGCCGAAGCTGGGTTCCTCGCCGACGTTCGCCCAGGTCTTCGCTGACGCGTGCACCACTGAGTTCGCCGTGCTCTCGTTCCGCCTCAACCCAGGCGAACTGACAGGCACGGCCCAGCGGTTCGGCATCGGCGGAACTCCATGGCGGTTGCCCATTCCGGCCGTCGCTGGCCAGATCAGCAGTCCTGGCAGCAGCCAGGCCGGGCTGGCCGCTGACCTGACTGGAGCGGGCAGCGTGATCGTGAGCCCGCTCGACATGGCACTCGTGGCGGGTGCTGTTCAGTCAGGCGTCTGGCGGGCACCTCAGATTGTCGCCACCCCGGCCGAGCAGCCCACTGCGCCCAAGCTGAGTGCCCGGGTTCTCGAGCAGCTGCGCAACCTCATGCGGCTGGCTGTCACTTCAGGTGCGGCGAAAGCCGCCAACCAGCATGGAACACCGCTATATGGTCAGGTCGGCTCGGCGCCCTTGCCTGGCCAGCATAAATTGCGGGCGATCTGGTTTGTTGGTTACCGCGGCCAGGTGGCCTTCACGGTGCTGGTCTTCGCCAAATCGGCCGATTTCACCCCAGCCGTGCAGATCGCGAGCCGGTTCGCCGCCAGCCTCGGCAAGTGACCGGCCGGCCGCCGTCGTCGTAACCTCGAGATGCCCCGACCTGGTCCTGAGAATATCTGCTACGCGGAGCAACCAGATGGCGACTCCGTGGCGTCTTATCTAGTGACGCTGGTCTGCCGCTTGGGGGGTTGCGGCCCAGTAGTCGTGATGAGAACCGGGCCTCATCTCGGGGGAGGCCCGGGCCATAGTGACCGGCCCCGACCCTGCCGGTCAGGCTCCTGCGGGCGCATTTTCGGCCACCGCCAGCGCCCGCAGGGGCCTTTTTGCTGCCAGCAGGGACGCGAAGGCGGGAAGCATGCTCGCGGGTCCGCTGTTCATGTGCAGGTAGCCCGGCGGCAGTTATCGGTTGGCGTTACCGAGGTTGCCGGGTAAGATCAGGGAAAACTGCATAGGGGGTGACTGGCTTCGACTTCGGTAGTTGATCCAGGGGAAGCGGGCCGAGGGTTGCGGTGGTGACCTCGTAAATCCTGTTGCCGCAAAAAATAAGTGCCAATACACAGCGCACTAGTCTCGCCCTCGCTGCCTAAGCGAGCCTTCGAGACCGTCAGTCCGGGAGTTCCTCCGGCCCGGTAACTGACGTCAGCTAGGAGGATCAACCGGTTAGATCGGTCGCGGAACTAACTGGGACATCAAACAGCGACTGAGCCTGTTCGGCGGCTTGTCTGCGTGACCGCCGGGGCTGAGAAAAACACAGCAGACTGCGCCCGGAGAAGCCCTGGAGAGGTACTGAAGGACGCGGGTTCGATTCCCGCCACCTCCAC
>DAHVDE010000117.1 GCA_027313705.1 Actinomycetota bacterium
TAGGTCGCGGTCGGATAGGCCGCGACCCTGGCGTCTTCCTTGGGCTCGACGCGCAGCGCGCGGTAGCGCTGCATGCCGGTGCCTGCCGGGATTAGCTTGCCGATGATGACGTTCTCCTTGAGGCCAACGAGCGAGTCCGACCTGGCGTGGATCGCCGCGTCGGTCAGCACCCTCGTGGTCTCCTGGAACGACGCCGCCGACAGCCAGGACTCGGTCGCGAGCGAGGCCTTGGTGATCCCCATCAGGACCGGCCGACCGGCTGCTGAGGTACCGCCGGTCTCGACGACCGCGCGGTTGATTTCCTCGAACCTCGGCCGCTCGACGAGCTCGCCTGGCAGCAGGTCGGTGTCGCCAGACTCAAGCACGTTCACTCGCTTGAGCATCTGCCTGATGATGATCTCGATGTGCTTGTCGTGGATCGACACGCCCTGAGACCTGTAGACCTCTTGCACCTCGTGGACCAAGTGCAACTGCACCTCGCGGGAGCCGAGGATCCTCAGCACCTCGTGCGGGTTGACCGCGCCGGCGATGAGCTGCTGGCCAACCTTGACGTGATCACCGTCGGCGACGAGCAGCTGCGAGCGGATCGACACCTGGTAGGTGACTTCCTCCGAGCCGTCGTCGGGCGTGATGACGATCTTCCTGGCCTTCTCTGGCTCCTCGATCCTGACCCGGCCATCGACCTCGCTGATCGGCGCCATGCCCTTGGGAATCCTGGCCTCGAAAAGCTCCTGGATTCGCGGCAGGCCGTGGGTGATGTCCAGACCCGCGACACCACCGGTGTGGAAGGTACGCATCGTCAGCTGGGTGCCTGGCTCACCGATGGACTGGGCGGCGATGATGCCGACCGCCTCGCCCACGTCGACCCGCTTGCCCGTTGCCAGCGAACGGCCGTAGCACTTGGCACAGACCCCGACCTTTGCCTGGCAGACGAGGACGCTGTAGGTACGCACCGCATCGACGCCCGAGTCGACCAGCAGATCGATCATCGACTCGGTGATGTCAGACTCCGCGGTCGCGAGCAGGGTACCGTCTGGACCGAGCACGTCCTCGGACAAGGTACGGCCGGTGCCCGTGTTCTCGATGTTGGGCAGCCTGCGAACCTGGCCAGCGGAGTCCTTGTCGCCGAGCCGCATCGACAGCGAGCGGTCGGTTCCGCAGTCCTCCTCGCGCACGATCACGTCCTGCGCGACGTCCACCAGCCGCCTGGTCAGGTACCCGGAGTCCGCGGTACGGAGCGCGGTGTCGGCGAGGCCCTTCCTGGCACCGTGAGTCGAGATGAAGTACTCGAGCACGGACAGTCCCTCGCGGAAACTGGACTTGATCGGCCGAGGTATCGTCTCGCCCTTCGGGTTGGAGACCAGGCCGCGCATTCCGGCCAGCTGCCTGACCTGCATCAGGTTGCCTCGGGCGCCGGAGTTGACCATCATCCAGACCGAGTTGGTCTCCGGGAAGGCCTTCTCCATGTCCTGGGCCACATCGGCCGTTGCGTGCGTCCAGATCTCGATCAGTTCCTGGCGTCGCTCGTCGTCGGTGATGAGGCCGCGCTCGTACTCGCGCTGCACCTTGTCGGCACGACGCTCGTAGGTGTCGAGGATCGTGGCCTTGTTAGGCGGAGCGACCACGTCCTCGATCGCGACAGTCACGCCCGCCCTGGTCGCCCAGTGGAATCCAGCGTCCTTGAGCTTGTCGAGCGCCGAGGCGACCTCAACCTTCGGGTACTTCTCCGCCAGTTCGTTGACGATGCCCGAGAGTTGCTTCTTGCCCACTTCGTAGTTAACGAACGGGTAGTCGTCCGGCAGGGTCTCGTTGAACAGGCAGCGCCCGAGCGTGGTGGTCAGCCGGAACTGCTGGCCAGGCTCCCAGCCCTCGTGCGGGATCATGCCCGCAGGTGGCGCGGTGTCGCGCAGCCGCACGGTGATCACGGCTTGCAGGTCTACCTCGCCCTTGTCGAAGGCCATCAGTGCCTCTGACAGGCCACCGAACACCCGGCCGGTACCCGTAGCCTCAGGGGTTTGCCTGGTCAGGCAGTAGATGCCGATGATCATGTCCTGGGTCGGCATGGTCACCGGCTTGCCGTCGGCCGGCTTGAGGATGTTGTTGGTGGACAGCATCAAGATCCGGGCCTCGGCCTGCGCCTCGGCAGAAAGCGGCACGTGCACCGCCATCTGGTCACCGTCGAAGTCAGCGTTGAACGCCGTGCAGACGAGCGGGTGGATCTGGATCGCCTTGCCTTCGACCAGTTGCGGCTCGAACGCCTGGATGCCCAGCCTGTGCAGGGTCGGCGCGCGGTTGAGCAGCACCGGGTGCTCGCGGATGACCTCCTCGAGCACGTCCCAGACTACTGGCCTGGCCCGCTCCACCATGCGCTTAGCCGACTTGATGTTCTGCGCGTGGTTCAGGTCGACAAGCCGCTTCATCACGAAAGGCTTGAACAACTCGACGGCCATCTCCTTCGGCAGCCCGCACTGGTGCAGCTTGAGCTGCGGACCGACCACGATCACTGACCGGCCGGAGTAGTCGACTCGCTTACCGAGCAGGTTCTGGCGGAACCGGCCCTGCTTGCCCTTCAGCATGTCGGAGAGCGACTTCAACGGGCGGTTACCCGGACCGGTGACCGGACGACCGCGGCGGCCGTTGTCGAACAGCGAGTCCACGGCCTCCTGGAGCATCCGCTTCTCGTTGTTCACGATGATCTCCGGCGCACCGAGGTCAAGCAGCCTCTTCAGCCGGTTGTTCCGGTTGATAACGCGCCGGTACAGATCGTTCAGATCGGAGGTGGCAAACCGGCCACCGTCAAGCTGGACCATCGGCCGCAGGTCAGGCGGGATCACCGGAATGCAGTCGAGCACCATGCCGAGCGGGCTGTTGGTGGTGTTCAAGAAGGCGGACACGACCTTGAGCCGCTTGAGCGCCCGCGCCTTGCGCTGGCCCTTGCCGCTCCTGATCGTCTCGCGCAGGCTGGCGGCCTCGGCGGCGAGGTCGAAGTTACCAACCCGCTCCTGTATCGCCTGGGCGCCCATGCCGCCCCGGAAATAGCGGCCGAACCGGTCACGCATCTCGCGGTAAAGCAGTTCGTCGCCTTCGAGGTCTTGGACCTTAAGGCTCTTGAACCGGCTCCAGACCTCTTCGATCCTGTCGATCTCTCGCTGCGCGCGGTCCCTGATCTGCTTGCACTCCCGGTCAGAGCCTTCACGCACCTTGCGGCGAGCGTCGCCCTTGGCGCCGGCCGCCTCAAGCTCGGCCAGGTCCTTCTCGCACTTGGCCTGCCTGGACTCGACGTCCACGTCACGGCGCTGCTCAATCTGGTTCTTCTCGTTCGTGATCTTCGCCTCGAGCGAGGGCAGATCACGGTCGCGAGCCTCGGTGTCCACCTGGGTGATCATGTAAGCGGCGAAGTAGATGACCTTCTCGAGGTCCTTCGGCGCCAGGTCAAGCAGGTAGCCGAGCCGGCTCGGCACGCCCTTGAAATACCAGATGTGCGTGACCGGAGCGGCCAGTTCGATGTGCCCCATCCGCTCGCGCCGCACCTTGGCCCTGGTGACCTCGACGCCGCAGCGCTCGCAGATGATGCCCTTGAACCTGACCCGCTTGTACTTGCCGCAGTAGCACTCCCAGTCCCTGGTCGGGCCGAAGATCTTCTCGCAGAAGAGTCCGTCCTTCTCAGGCTTGAGCGTGCGGTAGTTGATCGTCTCTGGCTTCTTGACCTCACCGTGTGACCAGAGCCTGATGTCGTCGGCGGTAGCCAGTCCGATTCGTAGATCGTCGAAGAAGTTGACGTCTAGCACCTTATTGTCCCCTAATCCCCTTGGCCCGTGGTTAGCCAGCACAGTGTGCCGATCAGACCTCTTCGACGCTGCTCGGCTCGCGCCTGGACAGGTCGATTCCTAGTTCCTCCGCCGCCCGGAAGACGTCCTCATCGGTGTCGCGCATCTCGATCGCGGCGCCATCGCTTGACAGCACCTCGACGTTCAGGCAGAGCGACTGCATCTCCTTGATCAGCACCTTGAATGATTCAGGAATGCCTGGCTCGGGGATGTTCTCGCCCTTGACGATGGCCTCGTAGACCTTCACCCGGCCGAGAATGTCGTCCGACTTGATCGTGAGAAGTTCCTGCAGCGCGTACGCGGCACCGTAGGCCTCGAGCGCCCATACCTCCATCTCACCGAAGCGCTGCCCGCCGAACTGCGCCTTACCACCGAGCGGTTGCTGGGTGATCATCGAGTACGGGCCTGTTGACCTGGCGTGGATCTTGTCGTCCACCAGGTGGAGCAGCTTGAGTATGTAGATGTAACCGACCGCGACCGGATCTTTGAACGGCTCTCCGGTGCGACCGTCGAACAGCCGCGCCTTGCCGCTTGCCCCGACCATCTGCTGGCCGTCCCGGTTCGGGAGAGTGCTGGCGAGCAGGCCGGTGATCTCCTCCTCGTGCGCACCGTCGAAGACCGGCGTGGCCAACCTGGTGCCAGGCACCGACGAGCCCGCGCCGATGCCGCGGAGCCGCTCCTTCCATGCGTCCCCGTCGCCGTCCACCTGCCAGCCAGTAGCCGCGACCCAGCCGAGGTGGGTCTCGAGTACCTGGCCGATATTCATCCGGCTTGGCACACCGAGCGGGTTCAGCACGATGTCGACGGGCGTACCGTCCTCAAGGAACGGCATGTCCTCGACCGGAAGGATCTTCGCGATGACGCCCTTGTTGCCGTGACGACCGGCCAGCTTGTCACCATCGGTGATCTTCCGCTTGGCCGCCACGTAGACGCGGACAAGCTCGTTCACGCCTGGCGGCAGCTCGTCGCCCTCCTCGCGGGAGAACACGCGGACGCCGATGATCCGGCCGGACTCGCCGTGCGGCACCTTAAGCGAGGTGTCACGCACTTCGCGTGCCTTCTCACCGAAAATGGCGCGCAGCAGGCGCTCTTCCGGCGTCAGCTCCGTCTCGCCCTTGGGCGTGACCTTGCCGACCAGGATGTCGCCAGTGACTACCTCGGCACCGATCCTGATGATGCCCCGGTCGTCCAGGTCGGCAAGTACTTCCTCAGAGACGTTGGGTATGTCCCTGGTGATCTCCTCTGGACCCAGCTTGGTGTCACGCGCGTCGACTTCGTGCTCCTCGATGTGGATCGAGGAAAGCACGTCGTCCTGCACGAGACGCTGGGAAAGGATGATCGCGTCCTCGTAGTTGTGCCCTTCCCAAGACATGAAGGCGACAAGCAGGTTCTTGCCTAGTGCCATCTCGCCGTTGTCGGTGCAGGGACCGTCGGCGATGACCTGGCCAGCCTCGACCCGCTGCCCGCCGGTCACGATGGGCTTCTGGTTGAAGCAGGTCCCCTGGTTTGACCGCTGGAACTTGGCAATCAGGTAGGTGCGGTGCACGCCGTCATCTTGCATGATCGTGATCTCGTCGGCGCTGACCTCTTCGACCACTCCGGCCTTCTCCGCCACGATCACGTCGCCGGCGTCGGTCGCGGCACGATACTCCATGCCGGTGCCGACCAGCGGCGCCTCGCTCCGCAGTAGCGGCACCGACTGGCGCTGCATGTTAGAACCCATGAGCGCGCGGTTAGCGTCGTCGTGCTCAAGGAACGGGATCATCGCGGTGGCCACGGACACCATCTGTCGCGCTGACACGTCGATGTAGTCCACCTCATCTGGCTTGATGAAGTCGACCTCGCCGCCCTTGCGCCTGACGAGCACGCGCTCGCCGCTGAAGCTGCCGTCGGCCTCGATCGGCTCGTTAGCCTGGGCGATCACGTGACGGTCTTCCTCGTCGGCCGTCAGGTAGTCCACCTGGTCGGTGACCTTGCCCGCCGTGACCTTGCGGTAAGGGGTCTCGACGAACCCGAACGCGTTGACCCGCCCGTAAGAAGACAGCGAGCCGATCAGGCCGATGTTCGGGCCTTCAGGCGTCTCGATCGGGCACATCCGGCCGTAGTGGCTCGGGTGCACGTCACGGACCTCAAAGCCGGCCCGCTCGCGTGACAGGCCACCTGGGCCAAGCGCGGAAAGGCGCCGCTTATGCGTCAGGCCAGCCAGCGGGTTCGTCTGGTCCATGAACTGCGATAGCTGGCTGGTGCCGAAGAACTCCTTGATGGAGGCCACGACCGGCCGGATGTTGATCAGGGTCTGCGGCGTGATCGCCTCGACGTCCTGAGTCGTCATCCGCTCCCTGACCACCCGCTCCATCCTGGCCAGGCCAAGCCTGACCTGGTTCTGGATCAGTTCGCCTACGGTGCGAAGCCGGCGGTTGCCGAAGTGGTCGATGTCGTCGGTCTCGACCGGGATGGCCGAATCTCCCACCTGCATCTCGTCTTCGCCGACGTGCAGCTTGACCAGGTACTCGATGGTGGCGACGATGTCTTCCTCGGTCAGCGTGCCCTGGGTGATGGGCAGGCCAAGGCCGAGCTTCTTGTTGACCTTGTACCTGCCGACCTTGGCCAGGTCATAGCGCTTGGCGTTGAAGTAGAGGTTTTCCAGCAGCGCCTGAGCGGACTCCCGCGTCGGCGGCTCGCCAGGGCGGAGCTTGCGGTAAATGTCGAGCAGGGCGTCATCCTGGCCCGTGGTGTGGTCCTTTTCCAGGGTGGCCCGCATCGACTCGTACGCACCGAACCGCTCGAGGATCTTAGCCTCGTCCCAGCCGAGCGCTTTGAGCAGCACGGTCACGCTCTGCTTGCGCTTGCGGTCGATCCTGACACCGACGCTATCCCGCTTGTCGATCTCGAACTCAAGCCAGGCACCGCGGGACGGGATCACCTTGCAGCTGTAAATGTCCTTGTCGGACGCCTTGTCCACCTGGCGGTCGAAGTAGACGCCAGGGGAACGGACCAGCTGGCTGACGACGACACGCTCGGTGCCGTTGATGATGAACGTGCCCTTGGGGGACATGAGCGGGAAGTCGCCCATGAACACGGTCTGGCTCTTGATCTCACCGGTCGAGTTGTTGATGAACTCAGCCGTGACGAACATCGGCGCAGAGTAGGTCATATCCTTCTCTTTGCACTCGTCCGCCGAGTACTTGGCCGGCTCGAAACGATGATCACGGAACGACAGCGACATCGTCGCTGTGAAGTCCTCGATCGGACTGATTTCCTCGAAGATCTCTTCGAGGCCTGACTGCTCTGGCAGGTCCTTGTGGCCGAGCTGACGCTCGGTTTCGACCCTTTCGCGCCACTTCTCGTTGCCAAGCAGCCAGTCGAACGACTCGGTCTGCAGGGCGAGCAGGCTCGGAACCTCAAGAGGCTCCTTGATACGGGCGAATGAGATGCGATGTGGACCAGGAGCGATAGCTGAGGCGCTGCGCGAGGCTGCCAACAGGGGTCCTTCCGAGCTCGTGGCTAAACGGTCACCGCGCGCACGCAGAACGCCCTGCGGCCTCGCCCTCCAGAGCGAGACGGCATAGTGTCTTTGCGGACACTTGCCAACACAGTGGGTTACGATGTTGCCGAGGACATGTGGGTGCAGCGCAAATTGGCAGTGTAGTCGAAGGACACACCACCGGTCAACTGTAACGCACCCTAATTCTCACGGTTGAAGGCAGCATCGCTCTTGAACGTCGAAACGTCAAGAGCAGGCGGCACTGTGTTGCCATCCCAATCAATGTGACGAAGCTCACAGCAAGCGCGGTGTTTAGTTGTTACAACATATGGGCACTGTACTCTATTCCCCGGTGTTCCCCAGGCCGGTGTTCCCCAGGCCGGTGTTCCCCCGTCGGCTTCCTTCGCCGGAGACGCCCCTGGCGTCAGCCGGCCACCTGCCAGCTGACGCCAGGGAGCGACGTGCTTGTTAGGGCTACTTGACCGTGACGGTAGCCCCAACGCCCTCGAGCACGGCCTTGGCCTTCTCCGCGGTCTCCTTGTTGACCTTCTCGAGTATCCGTGAAGGCGCCGCATCCACGATGTCCTTCGCTTCCTTCAGCCCAAGGCCGGTGAGCGGTCGGACTTCCTTGATCACCTGGATCTTCTTGTCGCCGGCCGCCTCGAGGATGACGTCGAATTCATCTTGCTCCTCGACCTCTTCCGCAGCGGCGGCGCCACCGCCGGCGACCGGGCCTGCGACGGCTACCGGCGCCGCGGCCTTGACGTCAAAGGTGTCCTCGAACTGCTTCACGAAGTCGGACAGCTCGATCAGCGTCATCTCCTTGAACGCCTCGAGCAAGTCTGCCGAGCTGAGCTTTGCCATGGTGAACTTTCCCTTTCCCTGTCACTCACTATCAGATAAATCGGGCTCAGCCCGCGTCTTCCGCTGGTGCCGCCTCGGCGGGCTCGTCGCCGGCCGCAGCCGGGCCCGTGCCGCCCTCGGCGGACTTCTTCTCCTCCAGCGCCGCCATCAGGCGAGCCATCTGGCTCGGCAGCGCAGCGAACGTGGCCGCCGCGCCGGACATTGTCGCCTTCATCGCACCGGCCAGCTTGGCGAGCAGCACGTCGCGCGACTCGAGGTCGGCCAGCTTGGTGATCTCGTCCGGCGTCAGCATCTTGCCGTCGAGTACCCCGCCCTTGATCACCAGCAGCGGGTTGGCCTTCGAGAAGTCGCGAAGCCCCTTCGCCGCCTGGACCACATCGCCGCCGACGAACGCGATAGCCGATGGACCGGCAAGCAAGTCGCCGAAATCAGCCATGATCCCCGCGTCCTTGGCGGCGATCTTGGTAAGCGTGTTCTTCACCACCGAGAAAGAAGCATCCTGGCCAAGGGCCTGACGCAACTCCTTGACCTGGGCGACGGTGAGCCCGCGGTACTCGGTGAGCACAGCTCCCGAGGAATTCTGGAACCGCTCGGTCAACTCGGCGACCGTCGACTCCTTTACTGCCCTCGCCATGGGCCTCCCTCCTGCGTATACCGAAAGTCGTATGTCGACCGGCGGCATCATCGCGAGCGATCTGGCCAGAAATGACGAACGCCCCGAGCACAGGCACCGGGGCGAGCCGCGAGGACGCGGGAAATCGCGCACCTGCGGGACAGCTCAGTTCACCTGCGTGGGCCGCCCAGACAACTCCGGGCCTTCAGCCATCTCACGTACGCACGAGATGACAGCCGACGGTCTTTGGCGCCTGTAAGCATACGCACACTCCGGCAATGCGCCAAATCGAGCGGCCGAGCGACCGCGACCGGCCCTTTGCGGCGCACTGCCGGGAGGCGGTACTAGGCGACGGCGTCCTCTAGGTCACCGGTCATCCCGCGCGTGATCGCCGGGTCAACCGGCACGCCAGGGCCCATGGTCGTGGAGAACGTGATCTTCTTGAGGTAGCGGCCCTTTGCGGCGGCTGGCTTCAGGCGCACGACTTCGTCGATCGCTGCGGCATAGTTCTCGACCAGGGCTCGGTTGTCGAAGGACGACTTGCCGATGATGAAATGCAGGCTCCCGTGCCTGTCCACCCGAAACTCGATCTTTCCGCCCTTAATGTCGGAAACCGCCTTGGCCACATCGGCCGTCACTGTGCCGGTCTTCGGGTTCGGCATCAGGCCGCGCGGCCCGAGCACCCGGCCGAGCCTGCCGACCTTGCCCATCATGTCTGGGGTGGCCACCACCGCGTCGAAATCGAGGAACCCGCCCTGCACTCGCTCGATGAGTTCGTCGGAGCCGACGATGTCGGCACCGGCCGCCCGCGCCTCCTCGGCGCGCTCACCGACCGCGAACACGAGCACCTTGGCGGTCTTGCCCGTGCCGTGCGGCAGGTTCACCGTGCCGCGCACCATCTGGTCCGCCTTGCGCGGGTCAACGCCGAGCCTGATGGCGACCTCGACGGTCGAGTCGAACTTAGTGGTCGAGGTCTTCTTGGCCAGATCGGCGGCCTGCGACGGGGTGTAGAGCGTGCTCTGGTCAACTAGTTCGTCGGCCTTGCGATAGGCCTTACTGCGCTTCATGATCGTCTCCGTGAACGCTGGTAATGGAGTTCGTGGTCAGCGGGCCAGCGCCTGGCCCTGCCACAGTGGGCGAGAAGGACATCCGGCAGGAAAGGACATCCGGCGGACCGGCTAGCCGTCGACGGTAATGCCCATCGACCGCGCGGTCCCCGCGATGATCTTCTCAGCCGCCTCGATGCTCGTCGCGTTCAGGTCGGGCATCTTGGTCAGGGCAATCTCCCTGACCTGTGCCATCGTCATCCGCCCGGCCTTCGTCTTGTGCGGCTCGGCGCTGCCCTTCTGCACTCCCGCCGCCTTCTTGATCATCTCAGCGGCGGGCGGGGTCTTCGTCACGAAGGTGAAGCTGCGGTCTTCGTAAATCGTGATCTCGACCGGGATGATGTTGCCGCGCTGGCTCTCGGTAGCCGCGTTGTACTGCTTGACGAAGTCCATGATGTTGACGCCATGCGGGCCGAGCGCGGTACCGACAGGCGGTGCGGGCGTCGCGGCACCAGCGTTGAGCTGGACCTTGACGATCGCGGCGACCCTCTTCTTTCTCGGAGCCATTTCCTTTTCTTTCTCTTGTCTTGCTTAACGACCGCTCTTGCTTGGCGATCGTCAGATCTTGCTGACCTGATCGAACGAAAGCTCTACCGGAGTCTCCCGGCCGAAGATGGACACGAGAACCTTGAGCTTCTGGGTGTCAGGGTTGATCTCGCTCACCGTAGCCGGGAGCGTGGCGAACGGCCCGTCCATAACGGTAACCGACTGGTTGACCTCGAAGTCGACCGCCGCCGCCCTGACCGCCTCGGCCTTCTTCGCGACCTTCTCCTCCGGCACCGGCGCGAGCAGCGCGGTTACCTCGTCAAGGCTGAGCGGCGACGGACGGCTCGACAACCCGACGAACCCGGTGACACCTGGCGTGTTGCGAACCGCAGCCCACGACTCGTCGGTCAGGTCCATTCTGACCAGGATGTAGCCGGGGAGCACCTTCTCCTTCACCTGCTGGCGCTTGCCACCCTTGACCTCGATGACGTCGTGTGTGGGCACCTCGATCTGGAAGATGAAGTCTTCCATGTTCAGTGACTGCGTGCGGCTCTCCAGGTTGGCTCTGACCCGGTTCTCGTAACCCGCGTATGAGTGCACGACGTACCAGTCGCCTGGCAGTCTCCGCAGTTCCGCCTTGAACGCCGCTACCGGATCGTCTTCCTCGGCGTCCGCGTCAGCTGACCCGGCGGCGACACCGTCCGACGCCGGTTCTGGCTCGTCGAGCGAACCCGCCTGGTCGTCATCGACCGGCTGGCCGTCGCCTTCGTATTCGGACTCGGACACGATTGCTCTTTCTTTCTCACTCATCCTCGCGGGCGGTCCGCACAGGTTGCCACTCACCGCAGCACCGTGGCCGCACGCCAGGCGTAAAGCCACGCCGACCACATCAGCGGCCCGGTACCACCCCAGGAACCCGTACCCGGATCGGGCCACTATCGGTGATCATGCTGCCACGCCCGGCTAATTATCGCTCAGTTTGCCGTTCGCGGTCAGCCGAAGATCTTGAACACCAAGTCGGACAACCCGGTGTCGATGCTGGTCACGATGACCACCATGACCAAGATGAAGATGACAGAAACGGTGGTGTAAGTAATCAGTTCCTTGCGGGTCGGCCAGATGACCTTTCGCAGTTCGGACCTGACCTCGCGCACGAAGAGGGCGGGGTTCATCCGCTCCGACTTCGCCGGAGTCCCGCCAGACTTAGCCGGCTTCTTATCTGCCGCCTTCCTAGCCTGGGGGCCACGTACCTGAGTCGCCATGTCCTCACCTGTAGCGCTATCGGCCGGCTGACGCCGGTGCAGCCCGCGGGTCACGGGCCGACTCGCAGGGCAGGAGGGACTCGAACCCCCAACCGCCGGTTTTGGAGACCGGAACTCTAGCCAATTGAGCTACTGCCCTCTGCTGCATGCTGTCCTGTTGTAACTACTGTTGTAACTGCTTGAGGTCCCACAGGCACGCTCACGCAGCCTGACGGAGTGCCGCCAGATCTGCAAGTGTACGTGCCCGGCCGCCCCTACGTCGAACCAGCGGCCAAAGATTCTGGCCGGCTTCGCACAGGCGAACCCCAAGCCATCAGTCGCACCAGCCCTGGCCTGGTGCGAAGATTGCAGCATGGGATCTCAAAGCCATCGCCTCTCCGCGCGGATCTCCGCGATACCAGCATCGCCCACGCTAGCCGTTGACGCCAGGGCCAAGGCGCTGAAGGCCGAAGGCCGCCCGGTAATCGTGTTCGGCGCCGGAGAGCCTGACTTCCCGACTCCCGATTACATCGTCGCCGCCGCGCAGCGGGCCGCCGCTGACCCGAAGTTTCACAAATACACCCAAACCGCCGGCCTGCCTGAGCTCCGTGCCGCAGTAGCGGCGAAGACCATGCGTGACTCGGGCTACGACGTCTCGCCCGGTCAGGTACTGATCACCAACGGCGGCAAGCAGGCCGTCTTCCAGTCCTTCGCCGCGTTGCTCGACCCTGGGGACGAAGTTCTCGTGCCCGCGCCTTACTGGACCACATACCCTGAGGCAATTGCCCTGGCCGGAGGCGTGATGGTGCCGGTGCTTGCCGACGAGACCACCGGCTACCTGGTGACCACCGACCAGTTGGAAGAAAAGCTGACCGACCGCACCAAGGTCCTGCTTTTCGTCTCGCCATCAAATCCCACGGGCGCTGTCTACCCGCCTGAGCTGGTCGCCGAAATCGGCAAGTGGGCGGCAAGCAAGGGAATCTGGGTAGTCACCGATGAGATCTATGAGCACCTGGTCTACGGCACGGCCAAGTTCAGCTCGATCCCCGTCGTGGTCCCAGAGACCGCCGAGCGCTGCGTGGTGCTTAATGGCTGCGCAAAGACTTATGCGATGACCGGCTGGCGGGTCGGCTGGATGATCGGGCCGCTCGACGTGATTTCCGCCGCCTCGAACTTCCAGTCACATGTCACGTCAAATGTCTGCAACGTGGCCCAGGCCGCCGCGCTCGCAGCGGTGTCTGGCGACCTGTCGGCCGTCGCCACCATGCGCGAGGCGTTCGACCGGCGCAGGCAGCGGATGACTACCATGCTGAACGAGATCCCTGGCGTCGTGTGCCCGCTGCCTGAGGGCGCGTTCTACTGCTACCCGAGCGTCAGGGCGCTGCTCGGCCGTGAGATCGCCGGCCGCCGCGTGGAGACTTCCGCCGCACTCGCTGACCTGCTGCTCGACGAGGCCGAGGTAGCCGTGGTGCCTGGCGAGGCGTTCGGCACCCCAGGGTACTTCCGGCTCTCCGCGGCCCTCGCCTACGCGGATCTGGAAGAGGGCCTGACCAGGATGCGGCGACTGCTTTCCACCGCGCGCTGAATGGCAAGGAGGCTCGACCAGCTACCCAAGGCACACCTGCATCTGCATTTCACCGGTTCGATGCGGCGCGGCACCCTGATCGAACTGGCCAGCCAGCATCAGATCAGGCTGCCTGAGGCGTTCAGCACCGAATGGCCGCCCCGCCTGCGCGGCACAGACGAACGCGGCTGGTTCAGGTTCCAGCGGCTTTACGACAGCGCCAGGACGGTGCTGCGCACCGAAGCCGACGTGCGGCGGCTCATCACCGAGACGGCGCAGGACGAGGCAGCTGAGGGCTCTGGCTGGCTAGAGCTCCAGGTGGATCCTTCTGGCTATGCGGCCAGGTTCGGCGGCCTGACGGCGTTTACCGAGCTAGTGCTCGATGCGGCCGGCCGCGCGGCGGAGGCGGCAGGCATCGGGATGGGCATCATTATCGCGGCCAACCGCACCAGGCATCCGCTCGACGCGCGGACCTCGGCCAGGCTGGCGGCTGCTTACGCCGGCCGGGGCGTGACCGGATTCGGCCTGTCGAGCGACGAAAGGCGCGGGGTCACCGCCGAATTCGCCCCGGCCTTCAAGATCGCCGCCAGGTCTGGCCTCATGTCCGTGCCGCACGGGGGCGAGCTTGAGGGCCCGGCGAGCGTGCGCGCCTGCGTCGACCAGCTACGCGCCGACCGCATCGGCCACGGCGTCGCCGCCGCCGCCGACCCCGGCCTGCTCGCCCGCCTCGCCGAACGGCAGATCACGCTCGAGGTCTGCCCCGCGTCCAACGTGGCGCTCGGCGTGGCCGCCGCACCGGCCGATGTGCCCCTGATCAGGCTGCTGGAAGCCGGCATTCCCCTGGCACTCGGTGCCGACGACCCGCTGCTCTTCGGCGCGAGGCTGACGGCGCAGTATGAGGCGGCCAGGGCCGTGCACGGGCTGTCGGACGAATGGCTGGCCGCGCTGGCCGCGATGTCGGTCCGCGGCTCGGCCGCCCCCGCCGGGGTCAAGGCCAGCCTGCTGGCAGGCATCGATGCCTGGCTAGCCGCCCCCGCCTCCGGCCAGGCCAAGGCACCCGATCCAGGCGGGCTGCTCAGAGACTGACCCCCACGAAGGTGGGCTCGTTGGTCAGTTCCACGCCGAACGCGTCACGCACTCCGGCCGCTATCTGCCTGGCCAGGGTAAGCACATCGGCCGTCGTGGCACCACCGGCGTTGGTGAGCGCGAGAGTGTGCTTGGTTGAAATGCGAGCGCCTCCTGGCCCGCGAAAACCCTTGCCGAAGCCCGCGTGCTCGATCAGCCAGGCCGCGGGTACCTTCACCTGCCCGTCGTCAGCGGCGAAGCCCGGTACCCTGACTCCCGGCACCCGCACGGCCGCCCGGCGTTCGAGTTCGGCGAACTGCCGCGGCGAAACCAACGCGTTGGTGAAGAATGACCCCGCGCTTGCCGTGTCAGGGTCGGCGGGGTCGAGCACCATGCCCTTGCCGCGCCGCAGGGCGAGAACGGCGTCCCTGACTTCGTCGAGTGGCGCCCGGTCCCCCACCTCGACGCCAAGCGTCCCGGCCAGCTCGGCGTACCTGACCGGCCTGGACAGCGAGTCACGCTCAAGAGCGAACGTCACGTCGAGCACCAGGTACCTGCCCGTAGGCGCGCCACCCGTCGTCGACTTGAACACGCTGGTACGGTAGCCGAACTCACATTCAGCCCGGCTCATGAGCCGCTCCGCGCGGGCGATCCGGTCGAAAACCCTGACCGCGGCGATCGTCGCCGCGACCTCCTGGCCGTAGGCACCCACGTTCTGGATCGGCGTCGCCCCGGCAAGTCCAGGAATCCCGGCCAGGCATTCGATGCCCGCGAGCTTCTCCGCGACGGCCAGGTCGACGAACGCCGCCCAGTTCTCCCCCGCGGCCAGCGTGACGCTCACCTGCTCGCCAGTCTCGGCGACAGAAATTCCCGCGCTGGCCACCTGGACGACCAGGCCAGGAAAGCCCGCGTCGGCGACAAGCAAGTTGCTGCCCCCGCCGAGCACAAGCACGGGCTCGCCAGCGGCGTCGGCAGCGGAGACGACCGCAGCCAGTTCCCCGGCCGAGGCCGCGGCCGTGAAGTTCGCTGCCTGGCCGCCGAGCCTGAAGGTCGTATACGAGGAAAGCTGGCGGATCATGGCTCGCACCACGCGGGCTTAAGGGAGCCTGACGACGGCGCGGGCCCTGGTGAGGACCTTGCCTTCGCCCGACCTCGCGGTCAGCGCGAGCGCCACCAGGTTGCCTTCGAGTTTCTCCCCGACCTTCCCGGTCACGCTGATCGTCGCGCCGCGGTCGTCGTCGGGCACCACGACGGGCGCGGAGAACCGCACCCCGAACTCCACCACGACCGCACCTGGCCCGGCCCAGTCGGTGACATACCGGCCGGCCTGCGCCATGGTGAACATGCCGTGCGCGATCAGGTCTGGCAGCCCGACCGCCTTCGCGAACCGCTCGTTCCAGTGGATCGGGTTGAAATCACCTGAGGCACCGCAGTACTTCACCAGGCTCAGCCTGGTGAAGTGGTAGCTCGCGGGCGGCAGTTCCGCGCCGACGGCCACGTCCGCATAGCTGACCTGGCCGCTCATGCCTCACCACTGCGCTCGACGATGGAGGAGTAAGCGGTCACCACGAGTTCGCCTTCGACGGTGCGGATCGCGGTGGCGGTCGTCAGCACCGAGTTGCGCCCGACACTCTTGATATCGGAGATGGTGACCTGAGCGGTGACCACGTCACCGGCGTGCAGCGGCCTGGTGTACACGAACCGCTGATCGGAGTGCACGACCATCGCGTAGTTCAGGTTGAGGCCAGGATCGGCTAGCACCGGGGCACTGCCTGCCATGCTCACCACGATCGGAAAGGTAGGTGGCGCTATTACGTCGGGGAAACCAGCCTCGCCGGCGGCCGCCCGGCTGCGATACACCGGATTAGGATCGCCGATCGCATCGGCGAACTCCCTCAGCTTCTCCCTGCTGACCTCGTAAGGTTCGGTAGGCGGGAAGGTCTTGCCGAGGTAATCGCGGTTGAGCGCCATCCAGGCTAGCGCGTTTCGCGGTGCGGCTGGTGCTTGCGGCAGTTCGGGCAGTACTTGCTCAGCTCGACGCGGTCAGGGTCGTTGCGCCGGTTCTTGCGCGTGATGTAGTTGCGGTGCTTGCACTCCTGACAGGCAAGGGTGATCTTGGGCCTGATATCGGTCGCGGCCACGTGGAGTGCCTTCCTCTCATTGTTGGAACAGTCCGCTATCGGAACAGCCCTTGACACCGGCCTGTTCCCGTGCTCGCCGGCCAGAAGACGGGCGAGTTCGTAGCGGAGGCCGGACTTGAACCGGCGACACAGCGATTATGAGCCGCTTGCTCTGCCTGACTGAGCTACTCCGCCGCTTGGGCCATCGACGAGGTCAACGAGGTCGCCATGGACCCGCCTCACCCGGAACGTTGCCTGGGCCAGCATAGCTTACCGGTTTTTCTCGCCCTAGCGCATATCGAGGCCTGGCGCGGCGCAATAGTCGCGGAAAAGACCCAATCCGAACTGCCCGGCCGGCCGAATAGGTGTCATGGGACGCATCACATGCGGCCGGCCGGGAAGGGTCCTGGTCTTGCGGAGGGGAAGGACCAGGACCCGGACGGCTCGCAGCGCGGCTAGCACTCCACCACGTTCAGCGCCAGTCCGCCTCGCGCCGTCTCCTTGTACTTGTCTTTCATGTCCGCGCCGGTCTCCCGCATGGTCTTGATCGCCTTGTCCAGGGAGACGTGATGCATGCCGTCGCCTCTTACCGCCATCCTGGCAGCGGTGATCGCCTTGACCGAGGCGATCGCGTTACGTTCTATGCACGGGATCTGGACCAGGCCGCCGACCGGATCACAGGTCAGGCCCAGGTTGTGCTCGACTCCGATCTCGGCCGCGTTTTCCACCTGCTCTGGCGTGCCGCCGAGCACCTCGGCCAGTCCCGCAGCCGCCATCGAGCACGCCGAGCCGACCTCGCCCTGGCAGCCGACCTCGGCACCGGAAATGCTGGCGTTCTCCTTGAAAAGCACGCCGATGGCGGCCGCCGTCAGCAGGAACCTGATCACGCCTGCTTCGTCGGCGCCAGGCACGAACCTGATGTAGTAGTGCAGCACGGCGGGGATGATGCCGGCCGCGCCGTTCGTCGGCGCGGTGACCACGCGGCCGCCTGCGGCATTCTCCTCGTTCACGGCCAGGGCGTAAAGCGTCACCCACTCCAGCGCGTAGAGCGGGTCGCCGGCGTCGGAGGTCTGCTCGAGCGTCTCGCGAAGTTTGCGTGCCCGGCGCCTGACCTTGAGTCCTCCTGGCAAGACGCCGTCGGCGCGGGTACCGGCCGCCACGCACTCCCGCATGACCGACCAGATACCGAGCAAGCCATCCCTGACCTGCTCCTCACTGCGGCGCACCAGCTCGTTGGCCGCCATGATGCCGCTGATCGGCAGGCCGGCGGCCTGCGCCTGGCTGACAAGCTCGGCCCCGCTGCGGAACGGATAAGGCACCTCGACGGCATTGGGTACCAGCGAGGGGCTGCCCGCTTCATCCTGGCTGAGCACGAACCCGCCGCCCACCGAGTAGTAGGTGCGGGTGCTCAGTTCGGCCCCGGCGGCGTCCGAGGCGGAAAATACCATCGCGTTGGAGTGGAACGGCAGCCGCTTGCGGCGGTGCAGCACGATGTCGCCTTCGATGTCGAACTGAATTTCATGCCCGCCGAGTAGGACCAGCCTTCCCGACTCGCGGGCCAGGTCCGCGGCCGGGCGGGCGGCCGCCGGGTCCACGGTGTCCGGTTGCTCGCCCATCAGCCCGAGCACTATCGCAGGCACGCTGCCGTGGCCGTGCCCGGTTGCGCCGAGCGAGCCGAACAGTTCGGCGCGCACCCGCGCGACGCGGTCGAGTACCCCGTCGGTGACCAGCGAGTTCGCGAACATCGCCGCCGCCCGCATTGGCCCTACCGTGTGCGAGCTTGACGGCCCGATCCCGATCTTGAAAAGGTCGAACACACTCAACGACATGGTGCCTGGCAGCGAAGTCATCGGCGCACCTTCTCCCCATCGGGGTCGAATGGCGGCCGCAACGACACTGTCGCGCCGCATACCTGACCGCCGACGTTGACCTGGTACCGGCCTGACCTGAGGTAGTCGGCAGTCACCTGGCCCCCGTCCGGCCGTCGCACGTAAGCCATTCCGACCGACGCGCCGATCGTAGCTCCCCACGCGGCCGACGTCACCAGGCCGGCCGCCGTCCCGTCCCGCAGCAGCAGTTCACCTCCCCACGTCATCACGCCAGGATCGTCGAGCACGAACGAGACGAGTCGCTGGGAAGGACCTGCGGCCCTGGCCGCCTCCACCGCGTCGCGGCCGAGAAACCCGGTACCGGTCTTCAGCTTGCACGCGAACAGGAGGCCGGCCTGCACCGGGTTGTAGTCCGGCGTCAGTTCCCTGCCGAAGGCACGGTAGGCCTTTTCCAGGCGCATCGACTCGATCGTGTAGTACCCGGCGTTCACGACGCCGAGATCGCCTCCGGCCGCCATCAGGTCCTCGTACACCCCAACGGCAAATTCGGTATTCACCAAAATTTCCCACCCCAGCTCCCCCACGTAAGTAAGCCGGGTAGCACGGGCAGTCGAGTAACCGAGGTCGATGAGCTTGCTCGATCCAAAGCTGAATGCCTCGTTGCGAAGATCGGCGCTGGTCAGCCTGGAAAGCAGTTCGCGTGAGCGCGGTCCCATCACCCCGTACACGGCGTAGGCGGACGTCACGTCGGCGAGGCTCACCCCGCTGGCCGGCAGCCAGCGCCCGATGTGGTCCAGGTCGCGCTCGGTCGAGGCGGCGCTGCTGAGCAGCAGGAACGCCTCGGCGGAGAGCCTGGTCACGGTGATGTCGGCTTCGTATCTGCCGCCCGCGTTCAGCATTCCCGTGTAGACGGTCCTGCCCGGTGCCACGTCCACGTCCGCGGTGCACAGCCATTGCAGGCAGGACAGCGCTTCAGGCCCGCTGACCAGGTACTTGGAGAACGAGGTCTGGTCGAAGACGGCCACCGCCGCTCGGGCCGCCCGCTGCTCGGCCACCGACCAGGGCAGCCAGTTCGGCTTGTCCCACGAGTATTCGATCACCGGCTCGTGCCCCGCAGGTGCGAAGACGTTGGCCCGTTCCCAGCCCATCTTGGAACCGAAGCAAGCCCCGGCGGCCTTGAGGAGGTGATAGGCAGGCGATCGGCGGAACGGCCTGGCGGTGGTCAGTTCGCGGTTCGGCCATGGCGTCGCATAGTGCAGGCCGAGCACCTCGCCAACGCGGTCGCGCAGCCAGCGGTTGTTGCCGTTGAAGGCGGCGAACCGCCTGATGTCGACGACGGAAAGGTCAGAACCAGGGTCGCCGTCGACGATCCAGTCGGCCAGTGCCTTGCCCGCGCCGCCCGCCGAGGCGATGCCGACCGAGTTGAACCCGGCGGCCACGTAGAAGTTACGCACCTGCGGCGCCGGGCCGAGTATGAACTGATTGTCAGGGGTGAAGCTCTCCGGCCCGTTGTATAGCTTCTTCATGCCGGTCTTTTCCAGCACAGGGACCCTGGTGATCGCGCTGTCCATCAGGAAGGAAAAATGCTCCCAGTCCTCGCCGAGCAGCCGGAACTCGAACGGGTAAGGGATCTGGTCGGGCGCGACCCAGGGCTTGGCTTCCGGCTCGAAACCGCCGACGAGCAGGCCGCCTACTTCTTCCTTGAGGTAGGTGTAGCCATCGGGATCTCGCAGCACTGGCAGGTTCTGGTGCACGCCTTCGATCTGGTCGGTGACCACGTAGAAGTGCTCGGCAGAATGCAGCGGGACGGTCACGCCGCACATCGCGCCGACCTGCTTGGCCCACTGCCCGGCGCAGTTGATCACGATCTCGGCTTCGACATCGCCTGCGTCGGTCCTGACGCCGGTCACGGCGCCTTCCGCCTGGTCGATCCCGGTGACCCTGGTCCGTTCCCTGATCGTGGCACCGCGCATCCTGGCGCCCTTGGCCAGCGCCATGGTGAGGTCGGTCGGGTTGGCCCGGCCGTCGCCTGGCAGCCAGAGCGCACCGACCAGGTCGCTGGTCTCCATGACCGGGTACAGCTCACCGGCACGCTGCGGGCTGATCAGCTCGCATTCGAGGCCGAAGGCCTCGGCCGTCGCCGCGGTCCTGCGCAGCGCCATCATCCGGTCCCTGGTCCTGGCCACCGTGACGCCGCCGCACCTGCGGAACCCTGTCCCCAGCCCGGTCTCGGCTTCAAGCTGGTCATAGAGCCTGGTCGAGTACCGCACCAGCCTGGTGCCGCTCTCCGATGCCCGCAACTGCCCGACCAGGCCGGCGGCGTGCCAGGTCGTGCCGCAAGACAGTTGCCCCTGCTCGAGCAGGAGCACGTCGGTCAGACCGCGCCTGGTGAGGTGATAGGCCACGCTGGTGCCGATCACCCCGCCCCCGATGATCACGACCCGCGCCCGGCGAGGCAATTCAGGCTGCGCAAGTATCGCCTCGCCGGGCTTGCCGTCCCCCCGAACCTCAGTCATCTCGCTGCACCTCGTCGAGCAAGCGGTCAAACCCGTGACCGAGCAAGCCGGCCGCGGCTCCTTCAAAACGCTCCATCGCCCAGGACCAGAAATCGAAATCGATCGGGCTGACCGCCGCCTGGATCGAGCCCCAGAGCGTCCACCCGTACTTGCCGGCCAGGCCGAGCAGCTTCGCGCGGGCGATCTTGTTGCGGAGCGGGCTGCCGTAGTACTCGCCGATCAAGGTGACCAGGGCGTCGTCGCTCAGGTGACATTCGGCCCAGATGTTGCCCAGCTCGAAGCAGGGGTCGTTGTTGCCCGAGTACTCGTAGTCGATCAGCCAGAGCTTGCTGCCGTCGTCGATGAAGTTGGCGGCAAGGAGGTCGTTGTTGCAAGGGACGGTGCCTTCCCTGCGCACCGCGAGCGCCTGCTCCATGGCCGAGAACCGCTCGCCAAGTTCGTCGTACCCGTCAGGGACCTTGATGCCGCGCGCCGTCACCACGTCCAGGTACCGGCGCTGAATCTGGAACATGTCGAAGTCGCCCTCGAACCGCTCGGCGCGGTGCAGTGCCTTGCAGGCCCGCGCCACCCGAGGCAGGTTGGCGGGCCGCGCCACGTCGGGGTTGCCGTAGGTGTGCCCCTCGATGTAACCGAGCACGAGCACGCCGGCGCGGGGCGCGTACTCGACCACGGGGGCGCCGACACCCGCGTTTGCCGCCCTGACCGAGTTCAGGTACTCGTGCTCCCTGTTGATGGCGAGCAGTTCGCTCCCGCCAGAGGCGACTCTGGCCACATAGGTACCGGCCGGCAGCTCGATCCTGAAGTTCTTGTTGGTCAGCCCGCCAGGGAGCTCGGTCACCTGCCTTGGTCGTCCCGCCAGGCTCGGAACCCGGTCAAGCAGCTCGGCCAGCGCGGCGTCGGCGTCAGGTTCCATTGCGAAAGAGTAGGCAGCCAACCGGCAAAAGGTCTAGATCTATCGTGAAGTTTTAAGACTCTGCTGTCCGGTTATACGGATTGACAGCCTTAGGGTCTGGACAGTTCCGCGCGATGAGCCTACGCTAACGCCTCAACCTGCGCCGTTCTCCGTGGAGGATCGCCATGAGCGCAAGCACGGATTCCACCGCTGAAGATCGCGATAGCGCCGACCTTGCCCAGTTCGGGTACCGGCAAGAACTGAAGCGCTCACTCGGTGTCTTCAGTTCCTTCGCGGTCGCCTTCAGCTACATCTCACCGTCCACCGGCATCTTCACGCTGTTCGCGCTCGGCCTGGTCACGATCGGCGGCGTGTTCATCTGGAGCTGGCCGATCGTCGCCGCCGGGCAGTTCATCATCGCGCTCAACTTCGCCGAGGTGAGCAGCCACTACCCGATAGCCGGTTCTGTCTTCCAGTGGACCAAGTACCTGGCCGGGCGAAGATACGCCTGGTTCTCCGGCTGGATCTACCTGTTCGCCGGCATCCTCACAGTCACGGCGGTGGTCGCGACCATTCCGCTGGCCCTGATCCCGGCGCTGAACGGCATCGGCTGGCACAGCCTGGGAGCCGGCAGCGCATCTGACTCGCTGCACGCCCAGCTCTGGGTGGCGCTGATCACGCTGGTGGTGATCACGGTGCTGAACATCTACGGCGTCAGGCTCGTGGCCGTCATCAACAACACTGGCGTGCTGTTCGAGATCCTCGGCATGGTCGTGTTCGCACTGATCATGATGGCGTTCCACAACCACCAGGGCTTCAAGGTGATCACGGAGAGCGCCGGGTTGCACGTCAACGCCGGCACCTTCCTCATCGCCATGTTCATGTCGCTGTTCGTGATTTACGGCTTCGACACCGCGTCGACCCTGGCCGAGGAGACCAGGACACCGCGCCGCAACGCGCCCAAGGCCGTGCTCTACTCGATCATCGGCGCGTTCATCATCGGCGCGTTCATCATCGGCGGAATCTTCCTGCTCGGCACGCTGATGGCGATCCCGAACCTGCACAAGGCCATTACGGGCAACGGCGGTCTCGGCTTCGGGCCCGCGCAGATCATCGAGGCGAACTTCTCCGCGCCGTTCGCCACGATCTACCTGCTCGTCGTCTCGGCCGCGATCTTCGTGTGCTGCCTGTCCATCATGGCGGCCACGATCAGGCTGACCTTCGGCATGTCGCGCGACAACCAGCTGCCGTTCTCCGGGCTGCTGTCCAGGGTCGCGCCCAGCCTGCATACCCCGATCTGGGCCTGCATAGCGGTCGCGGTAGTCGCGGCCATCCCGCTTGTCGACGGCCAGTACGGTGGCGCGGGAATCATCGCGATCGCAGCGACCGCGATGATCTACCTCAGCTACTTCCTCGGCAACATCGCGATCCTGCGGGCCAGGCTCAAGGGCTGGCCGAAGACCGACGCGCCGTTCAAGCTAGGCAAGTGGGGTCCGCTCGTCAACATCGTCGGCCTGCTGTACGGCGCTGCGATGCTGGTCAACTTCTTCTGGCCAAGACCGCAGAGCAACCCGACCCCGACGCAGAGCGGCGTGCTCCATCTCGGCTTCCTGAACAGCGTGCCGATCCTGTGGACCGTCTTCGGGGTGATCTTGGTGATCGGGATCATCTATTACGCGGTGGCGGGCAGGAAGAAGCAGTTCGCTGCAGTGCGCACGCCAGCCGGAGACGACGCGCCGCTCTCGGTCTGACCGCCGCCTTGGGGCCGGTCCCGCCCGGACTGGCCCCAAGGCGGTAGCGTGACCGCGGTACCGGGAGCGGCGGCAGCGCAGGGGAGGCATCTCATGACATCAGATCCAGCGATAGCTGCCCCCGCTAAGCCCGCTCCCCGGCTGAAAGCCGGACAGGGCACGGCGCACGTTGACCACGCCGAGCCGCTCGCCGTCAGGACCTCGCTCTGGCCGCCCCGGCTGCCAGGGCGCCGGCCACCCAAGATCATCCGTGGCCCCGGCCGTACGGTGCACGGGCAGATCGAGGACTGGCTGGCCGACGCGATCGCCTCTGGCCAGCTCAGGCCGGGTGACCGGCTGCCGACCGAGCAGGATCTGGCCGCCTGGCTCGGGGTGAGCCGGATGACCCTGCGGCAGGCGCTGGCCGAACTGGCTAAGCGAGGCCTGGTAACCAGAGCGGTCGGCCGGGCCGGCGGTACCTTCGTCGCCGAGCCCAAGCTCGTGCAAGACCTCACCGTGCTGGCCGGGTTTTCCGAGCAACTGCGCGGGCACGGACTCGTGGCCGGAGCCAGGGTGCTTGCCGCGTCCGAGATTCCGGCCAGTCAGGTCGCCTCGGCCGCGCTCGAGATCGAGGCCGGCGAGGCCGTCTACGAGGTGCGCAGGCTTCGGCTGGCCGGCAGCGAGCCGATCCTGATCGAGCACTCGCTTTTCCCCGCCAGGCACTGTCCTGGGCTGCTCGAGTCGCGGCTGGACGGATCGCTGTATGAGTTGCTGGAGCAGAAGTACGGCAGGCGGCCGCACCGGGCCAGGGAAAGCCTGGAGCCGGTGACCGCCGGGGTGCGCGAGGCCGAGGCACTGGGCGTCGCGGAAGGCGCTCCGCTGATGCTGGTCGAGCGGACCGCGTACACCAAGTCGGGCACGCCGCTGGAGTACGCACGTGACCTGTTCCGCGGCGACCGCACCCGCCTCGTCATCTGGAGCTCGTCTGCGGGCTGTCGACCTGGTCAAGTATGATCTGCGCCATCGCCAGCTCCGCTGCTTGCCTGTGCCCTAACTGCTCCCGAAGTGTCGCATCCCAGTCTGCGTGCGTCACACCCGGGTTGCCACGTGCAGCCTGGATCGAACCTCGCTCAGTCGCCTAGGTCCACGATGGCCGCCACCGGACCGCCGCCGTCCGGGCCCTGATGGGCGGCTGACACGGACACGAACACGGCAGGATCACCGGTCACCGCCGCCGCCACCCCGCCGACGCAGGCCTTGATCTGCCGGTGCCAGTGCACGTCCGAGTCGTCGAGCATGGCATTTCTGCGACCGCGGACGTGGCCATCCTGACTGGCTTCGCACTTGAGGAACACGTTGACCAGCCGGCCATCCAGATCCGACGGATGCGGCCGCTCGGGCAAGTCCAGCCCGGCGTCCTTGATCGCCGCCCAGATCCCGTCCGAGTCGAGTGCGTCCCGCATCACCGAGTGCCCGATGCGGTACCTGCCGCCGATGCCGCGCGCGTTGCCCGCCACGATCACTTGCGCCCGGTCAAGCTCGACTCCCGACGAGCACGACGCCACCGACGAGTAAAGGGACCTGTCGTGCAGCACGTCGGCGTCCGATGGCATCAAGATCTCGCCGAGTGCGACCGCGACGCCAAGCGCCGTGCAGCCGTTGGACAGGTCCATCGACTCGTGCGTGTTCTGGGTCCATACGGTCCGCCCCCGGCTCATGGCGTCGGAGATGGCGCGGATAGTCAGCAGCGGTGTCTTCGTCTGCACGTAATGCACGTCGCCAGGGTCGGTGATCCCGGCCTTGGCCATGGCCACCCGCACCGCGTCCGCGACCTTCGTGATCATCGCGGTCCTGCCGATGTCCTCTGGCAGCAGCCGCTCGCTCATCGCGAATCCGACCGTCAGCCTTGGCTCGTCGCTGGCGGGCGCCCGGCCGGCCGGAACCGTGGCAAATACCGTCGCGTGCGGGCTTATCACGCCATCGGTGCCGCCCGACCACACGATCGGGATCTGCCTGACCTCATCGGCGTCCCTGCCTCCCTTGGCCGCGAGCACTTCGCGGAACGCACGGTCGGCGAGAATCCTGGTGTAGTCGTTGACCCCGCCGTTGCCTTCCGTCTTGCCGATCACGGCTACGACCCGGTCGGCGTCGATCACGCCGTCGTCGATCAGCCTGGCCAGTTCGCTGGCGTCCGACACGTTGCGCAGCGGTATCTTGCGCACCTCAATCGGTTCTGGCACGGTGTCACTCCTTCACAGGTTCGGCGAGCCAGGCACGGATCGCGTCGCCGTGCTGGTCGAGCGTGGGAGGCGGCAGATGCCAGGTTCGTCCGCCCGCGTCGAACCGCACCGGCGGCCCTGGCAGCGTCACCGGGCCGAGCGCGGCGTGGTCCACCTCGACTAGCAGCCCCTGCGACCTGGTCTGCTCCCAGGTGTAGACCTCCGCAAGGTCTCGCACCTTGCCGGCCGGGATTCCGAGCCTGCCGAGCGTGGCCAGCAGGTCAGCGGCAGGCAAGCCGCCGAAGACGGCATTCACGGCGGCATTAACCTCGTCGTGGTCAGCCACCCGCTGCCTGTTCGTCGCCCAATCGGCCCTGTCAAGGCCGAAGACGGGCGCGAAACGCTGCCACAGCGCGTCGTTGGCCACGCCGATCTGCACGAAGCCGTCCGCCGAACGGTAAAGCCCGTACGGACAGATCGACGGGTGATAGTTCCCTGTCGTTCTCGGCACCTCGCCGGCGACCGTGTACCTGGGCCCGTAAAACGCGTGCGCACCCACCACGGCGGCGAGCAGGCTGGTCCGCACCACCTGCCCGCGCCCGGTCCTGCCCCGCTCGACCAGCGCCGCGACCACGCCGAAGGCTCCGTACATTCCGGCCAGCACGTCACCTACCGGCAGCCCGCACCGGGTCGGCTCGTCTGGCGACGGACCGGTGACTGACATCAGGCCGGCCTCACCCTGGGCTATCTGGTCGTAACCTGGCCGGTCGCCCTCGGGTCCGTCGTGGCCGAACCCGGTGATCGACAAGATGATCAGCCCGGGATTGAGGTCGTGCAGGCGCTCCATGCCGAAGCCGAGCCGGTCGAGCACCCCCGGCCTGAAGTTCTCGACCAGCACGTCGGCGCGCGCCGCCAGCCTGGCGAGCAGTTCCTTTCCTTCGTCGGTCTTGAGGTCGACCGCGATGGACTCCTTGTTCCTGTTGCAGCCGAGGAAGTAGGTTGCGTGCTCCCGCCCGTCGCTTCCTGGCAGGAACGGCGGTCCCCAGCCGCGGCTCTCGTCACCGCCTGGCGGCTCGACCTTGATCACTCGCGCGCCCATGTCGCCGAGCATCATCCCGGCGTGCGGCCCGGCCAGCGCTCGCGACAAGTCGACGACAAGCACCCCGGCAAGCGGGCCGGAGTTAGCGGCAGCCAAGGTACTCACAGCCAGTCCACTGCCGCGGCCGCTACGCCAGCGAGCTGACAGTAACCTGGCCCGCGATCGAAGAACGGCTCACGCGCAGGGCGCTGCGCCCGCATTTGATTCCGCAAGTGATCAGTTCCCTGAATGTCGGCGGCTGGCCGGTCACCTGACCAGGTGATCAGGACCCCGTAGTCGCGGGCCGCCCCGGCAACGGAGACCTTGCCGTGCGCGACGTCACGCACGACCGAGTCCGCCGGGCGGTCGAGCGGATCCCCCCAGCCGCCTCCGCCCGTGGTTCGGATCCTGATCAGTGTGCCCGCGGGCACGAACTCGGCGTCGGCGAGCGGTTCGGCGCTTCTTTGCTGCCCGGAATTTCGATCTTCGATCACTACCTCGAACGGACGGCCGGCTTTGCCGCCCTTGACCCCCCAGCAGGCGAGGATCGAACGGTCGGCGATCGACATGAAGTATCCGTCTGTGAGCATGCGGATCACTTTCTCGTAGCCGAGGCCGCCGCGGAACCGGCCGGGCCCGCCCGAGTCGACCGCGAGGCCAAGCCGCTCGACCACGAAGGGGAACCTGGCCTCGGAGAACTCAGCAGGCAGGTTGCGGGAATCTGGCACCACGTGGATCGTGTCCTCGCCGTCGGCGTAATAGCGGCCGCCTGAGCCGCCGCCGAGCACCTCGCGCATCAGGTAAGGCTCGCCTGCGGCGTCAGTGCCGTACACGCCCGTGTACCTGATCGTCTCCTGGTCGGCGGGCATCATGCCGTCGGTGGCCTTGGCCAGCACCCCGGCGAGCACGCCGAGCAGGCGCAAGATCACGAAGGTGCGGGCGTTGGTCGGCGCGGGGAAGACCGGCGTCAGCAGGGTGCCAGGCGGCGGGAAGCGGAGCTCGAGCAGTTCCACGACTCCTTCGTTGACGTCGAGTTCGGCCATCCGGTCAGGAGTGGCGGCCAGGTTGCGCAGGACCGGGGCCAGCCACTTGGCCAGGAAATTGCCGTCCGCGTAGTCCGCGCAGTGGTTGATCGGCCCCTTGGCCTGCGGTCCGGTGCCGGTGAAATCCAAGATCAGCCGCGGCCCGCCGGGCTCGCTGTCAGCGGTCCTGGTGAGGGTGATGCGCTGGGTGTGCAGCCTGGGCGGGTCGACGCCGTCGTGCTCGGCGTAGTCCTCCCAGGTCCAGGTGCCCTCGCCGATCCTGGCGATGATCTCGCGGCGGAATGCGGCGGTCGTGGCGGCGATGATGGCATCGAAGCAGCCTTCTACGGCTGGCCTGCCGTAGCGGCTGAAAAGGTCGGCCAGGCGCCTGGCGCCCATCAGGCAGGCGGCGCATTCTGAGTCCAGGTCGGCGGCGAGCGATTCAGGCATCCTGGAGTTGCGGGTCATGATCGTCAGCACGGCTTCGTTAGGCCCGCTGGCGTCGCGCAGCTTGATCGGCGGCACCATCAGGCCTTCTTCGAAGACGCTGGTGGCGTGGCTGGGCATCGAGCCTGGCACGGCGCCGCCGATGTCGTCGTGGTGGCCGAACGCCTGAACGAACGCGACGACGTCGCCTTCGTGAAAGACCGGGACGGTGACGCACAGGTCAGGGAGGTGGCCGATGCCCCCTTCAGACAAGTAGACATCGTTGTGGAAGTACACATCGCCAGGCCGCATGCCCTCGATCGGGAAGTCGCGAACGACCGGGTGAACGAGCGCGCTGTAAGAACGGCCGGTGAGCTTGCGCAGCAGGCGGTCGTGAATGCCGACCCTGAAATCGTGAGCGTCGCGCACCATGGGCGACCTGGCGGTCCTGCCGATGGCGGTCTCGACTTCCTTCTCGATCGATGCGAGGCTGCCCGCGATTATCTCGGTCAGTACCGGATCGCTGGCCTGCCCGCCGGTCAGGGTCTGCTTGGTCATTGCCGCGTCACCCGCAGGTTCCCTAGCCGGTCCACCCGCGCCGCGAAGCCAGGATGAAGCGGTACGGTCGCCCCGAACTCCTCGATCACCGCCGGCCCGGCCACCGTGTCTCCGCAGGCTAGCTCGGGCCGCCAGTACACGCCCGCCGGTATGAAGTCGTCAGACCGGGAGAAGCACACCGCACGGCTCCCGGTCCGCGCCCGTTCCTGATTCCCGTCTCCGGGCTTGAGTTCTGCCAGCACCGGCCGCCTGATCGGCCCGATCCCTGTCACCCGCAGGTTCACCCACTCCACTGGCTGCCGCGCGTCACCGCGAAAGTCATACCCGTACAACGCCAGGTGCGCGTCGTGAAACCCGTCCGCCACCTGCCCGGCGAGCCCGGCGTCGAACACCCCGCCTGGCACCGGCACCCGTACTTCGCAGGCTTGCCCGAAGTAACGCAGGTCGGCACTGCGTACCAGCCGCCAGCGGTCGGCGTCGAACCCTTGCCCGGCGAGCCCGGCCTGCGCCTGCGCTGCTAGCTGCCGGAAAACCGACTCGCCGGCCTGGCAGTCGAGCAAATCGTGCCTGCGCACCCAGGTACGCACGAAGTCCAGCCGCACGTCCACCGTCAGCAGGCCGAACGCGGACAGGTTGCCTGGATTAATCGGCACGAGGACCTCGCGGACGCCGAGAACGTCCATCAGCGGGCACAGCAGCAGCGACCCCGACCCGCCGAACGTCACCAGCGTGAAATCCCTGATGTCAAGTCCGCGCTTCACCGTGACCTGCCTGACGGCGTTGGCCTGGTTCCAGGCCGTGATCTCCAGAATCCCACTCGCGCACTCCCGCTCGGAAAGGCCGAGCCGCCCGGCCAGCCCGGCCAGCCCGGCACGCGCCGCGTCCGGGTCAAGGCGCAACTCGCCGCCGAGCAGTTGCGCTGGGGTGCGCCCGAGTGCCAGATGCGCGTCGGTCACGGTCACCTCGGTACCGCCCCGCCCGTAACACAGCGGCCCTGGATCGGCGCCCGCGGAACGCGGCCCGACCTTGAGCGCGCCCTCCGGCGATATCCAGGCGATCGAGCCGCCGCCCGCCCCAACCGTCACGACGTCGACCATCGGGATCATCGCCGGGTAGCCGCCGACCGAGCCTTCTGTGGTGAGCGCTGGCTCCCCGTCGTGCACCACCGCCACGTCGGTAGAGGTGCCGCCGCCGTCACAGGTGAGTACCCGGTCGATCCCGGCCGCCCTGGCCACGAAGGCCGCCCCGAGCGCCCCGGCGGCCGGCCCGCTGAGCACGGTGGTGATCGGCTGCCTGGCGGCCTCGGCAGCGGAAACCACGCCGCCGTTGGACTTCATCACGTAGAACGGCGTACTCGCGTCAAGCGTGCCGAGGCGGTCCCCGATGGCACGCAGGTACCTGGCCACCGTCGGCTTGACCGCGGCGTCGAGCAACGTGGTCATCGACCGCTCGTACTCCCGGTACTCGCGCAGCACCTGCGAAGAGACTGACACCACCGCGCCTGGATGCTCAGCGGCCAAGATGTCCGCCATCCGGCGCTCGTGTTCGGTGTTGGCGTAAGAATGCAGGAAGCAGACGCCGATCGCGTTGACGTCGTTCTCGCGGAACCAGCGCGCCGCGGCTGCCGCGCCGGCCGCGTCGAATGGCACGATCTCCGCGCCGGTGTGGTCCAGGCGTCCCGCGACGGTCTTCACTAGGTCAGGCGGGACAATTCTGGGTGGCTTTACCCAGAAATAGGAGTTGCCATAGCCGTCTGGCACGGACTGCCGTGCGATTTCCAGGATGAACTCAAAACCCGCCGTGGTGACGAAGCCGAGCCTGCCGGTCTTGCCCTCGAGTAGCTGGTTGGTGGCGATCGTAGTGCCGTGGCTGATCGCGGCGACCTGGCCGGGACCGTAGTCAGGCCCGAACTGCGCGAGCACCTTGACGAGCCCGTCGGTGAAGCCGAGCGAAGGGTCCGCCGGCGTGGTCGGCGTCTTGGTGACCGCGAGGTGGCCCGTCCGCTCGTCGTAGGCGACGACGTCGGTGAAGGTTCCTCCGGTGTCGATGCCGATCCGCAGCCACCCGGCCGTCACCACCGGCTCCCGGTGCGCTGGCTGTTTCTGCGGCGCAGCATCACCGCGACGACAACGCCGGCCAGCCCGATCAGCACGCCGAACGCGAAGGCCGCCCTGACGCTGGTCAGGCCGGCCAGGCCGGTGCCGTCGTCCGCGCCAGGCTCGGCCGCCAGCAGGTGCGCGGGCGGCAAGAACTCCCTGCCTGGCTCGGCGCGTAGCTGGGCTGCTATGGCCGAGAAGAAGTCGGCCGCCAGGCGGCGGGTGATGCCGGCCAGCAACCGCTGGCCCGCCCCGGCGATCCGGCCGCTGAACCTGACGTCGACGTCGTAGCTGACTTCCGTCGTCTCATCGCCCCTGGCGGTAAGCCGCAGGGTGAAGTCAAGGCTGAACTCGCCGCGGTCGCCCGTCGCCCGCGCGGTCAAGGTGGCTGAGCCGAAACGAGGCCGGCTGGTGATCTCGAACTCGCCGGCGTAGGTACCGCTGACGGCGGCCAGCGCCGTGCTGATCGTGAACCTGCCGGTATCAGGACCAGTGACCTCAAGCCGGTCACAGCCAGGAATCGCATCGGCAAGCACCGCCGGGTCGGTCAGCAGCTTCCACGCTCGCGTGACGGGCACGTCGAGCACCGCGCCTGCGCTGAACCTCATCACGCTCCCCGCTTCCGCCACGTCCCAAGGATCGCACGCCGGCACCCCCGTGCCCCCAACGCCGCCATGATTGCCCCATTCAGCCGGTAAGCTGCCCACCATTGACGGTGCTGACATGCTGACAATGAAAGGCAATACCGTGGCCGGTAACAACCAGCTTTCCGCCATTGAGCACGTAGTCGTCCTGATGCTCGAGAATCGCTCTTTCGATCACATGCTCGGCTTTCTTTACGCCAGCCATGGCAACGTCTCGCCGTCAGGCCAGCCGTTCGCTGGCCTGACCGGCACGGAGTCCAACCCGAACGGCTCAGGCACGGCGACCAGTGTGTTCCCGATCACGCCCGCCACCCCCAACGCCTACTTCATGCCTGGCGCGGACCCCGGCGAAGGGTACTTGGCGACCAACAGCCAGCTCTACGGCAGCACCGGGGCGCCAGCGGGTCAGCAAATACCGCAGATGACGGGCTTTGTCACCGACTTCGCTTACACGCTCGGCTGGGAAAGCCGGGAGAACTGGGCGATCGTCAACGGCACGACGCCGGCCGACATCATGGGCTGCTTCACGCCGCAAGCCCTGCCCGTGCTGTCCGCGCTCGCCAGCGGCTATGCGGTCTGCGACCACTGGTTCTGCTCGGTGCCCACCGAAACCATGCCGAACCGAGCGTTCGCCTGCGCCGCCACCAGCCAGGGCCACCTGGACGACCATACGAAGATCTTCACGGCCCCGAGCATCTTCGGCCTGCTCGGCCAGCACGGCATCTCCTGGGGCATCTATGGCTACGACGCCGAGCCGCTCACCAAGTCGACCTTCACCGACATCGCGGCGGCACCGAACGGCACGATCGGCGAGTTCGCCGGCTTCCAGGCCGCCACCGCCGCCGGCACCCTGCCCTCGTTCACCTTCCTTGAGCCTTCCTGGTCGTCCACGGGTAACAGCCAGCACCCCAACTACGACGTCGCACTCGGCGAGCAACTCATACACGACGTCTACGAGACGTTGCGGTCAGGACCAGGCTGGCAAAGCACGCTCTTCGTGCTGACCTACGACGAGCACGGCGGCTGCTACGACCATGTGCCGCCGCCGTGGGGCGCGGTACCGCCAGACAACACGATCGGCGAATACGGCTTCGGCTTCGACCGCTTCGGCCCGCGGGTCCCGACCGTGCTGATCTCGCCGCTCATCGAGGCGGGGACAGTGTTCCGGGTGCCGGAAGGCAGCATGCCCTTCGATCACACCTCGGTTCTGAAGACGATCGAGCAGCGCTGGAACCTGCCGGCCCTCACCGCGCGCGACGCCGCCGCGCCGAGCGTCGCCGACGTGCTCACGCTGGCCGAGCCCAGAACCGACGACGTGCTAGCCGGCGTGACCGTCCCGGCCTCAGGCTCGGCTGGCCCGTCCGCCGCCCGGCCCTCACACCTGCAGAAGGTGCAAGCAGAACTCATGTCCCGCCGGCTGCCCGCGGGTCAGCGCCCCGAACTCGACGCCGTGTCCAGACTGGACACCAACGCCGCCTACGCCAGCTACCTCAGCGCCCACTCGGCCCTGAACCCCTGAGGCAGGAACTGACACGGTATCTAGCCACGCCATCATGTGTGATGATTGATGCTGCTCACAGCCGGATGGTGAGTCCGTCGTGCGCACGTTGGGGTGATCGCCTTCCCACGCCTGGACTGTCGCGCCGCACGCCGTGAGGGTGGTTCCCGTGGTGAGCTCGATGCAGGCCTGGTAGCGGCCCCCGCTGCCGAAGGCGTCGCCGCTGCCGGCGAAGGTGATGGTGACGGTGGTATCTGCCGGAGGCTGGGGCATCCCTCCATTGTGGCCCGGTGACGGTGCCTGGCGGCCGGCGCGGACGCGCTGATCGCCTGCACGGCCGACCGGGTCGACGATGCGTTCCTGGCCGACCCACATGCCGACGGATTCGTTGTCGGAGCCAGCCTGCGCCCGCTACCGAGAGTCCGTGTCCTGAGCCGGCTGATCCCGCTGCCTCAGTTCGAAGAGGTCAGAGGGCGAGATAGGCATCGCAGTGATCGCAAATCCCTCGGCGTCGGAGATCGCCGAGGCGAATAGCGCCGCGCCAGGGATCACCCCGGCCTCGCCCGCGCCCTTGATGCCGAGCGGATTAAGCGGCGAAGGCGTCTGGAGGTGGTCGATTTCTATCTCTTGCGGCATCTCGGACACGTAGGGCATCAGGAAGTCCATGAAAGAGGCGTTCCGCAGTTGGCCGGCCTCGTCATAGGCCAGCCGCTCGTACAGCGCGCCGCCGATCCCTTGCGCTACCCCGCCGTGGATCTGCCCTGCCACGATGCGCGGGTTAATCAGGGTGCCGCAGTCGTGCACGACGCAATACCTGAGGATCTTGATCTCGGCCGTATCCGGGTCGGTCTCCACGATCGCGGCGTGCATGCCGCTGGCAAAGGTGGATCGCACGGGCGAGAAGAACTCGCGGCCCTCAAGGCCGGGAGACTCCCCCGCGGGAACCGGCGGTGCCTGCGGATCGGAGGAACCTGCAGCGAACTGGGTCGCGGCCCTGGCGGCCTCGTCGAAGGCGTAGCGCAGCGGATTGGCGAGCACGGCGACCGTGCCCAGCCCGATCGCCGACGCCGGATCGCCCTTGACTCGCACGGCTCCGTCGACGATCTCCAGGTCGGCAGGCGCTGCCTCGAGCGCGGCGGCGGCGATCCTCAGCGCCTTCTCCCGCGTCGCGCGCGCCGCGAGTGCCACGGCGGATCCGCTCATCACCGCGGCTCTCGACGCGAACGTCCCCACGGCGTAGCCGAAAGCGCGGGTGTCGCCGGTCGTCACGGCGACGTCGCCGAGTGGCACGCCTAGCTCATCGGCCACGATCTGGGCGAATACCGTCTGGTGCCCTTGGCCCTGGCTGGTCAGCCCGGTCGCCACCTTGACCTTTCCCGAGGTTTCCACCACGACATGGGCGCCCTCATAGGGCCCGACTCCGGTGCCTTCCACGTAACAGGCCAGCCCGATCCCTAGCCTGCGCCCCTGGGCGCGAGCCTCCGCCTGCCTGGCGGGAAAACTGTCCCATTCGATCAGCGCCTTCAGCATGGCCAGTGCCGCCGGGTAGTCACCTGAGTCGTAGACCAGCGGACGGCCGTCCTGGAAGATCAGGCCGTGGTCATAGGGCATTTCTTCCGGCGTGATGAAGTTGCGCTCGCGCACTACCGTACGGTCGAGCCGCAGTGACGCGGCGATCGCGTCCATGGTTCGCTCCATCACGAACGCGCCCTGCGGCCTGCCTGCACCGCGGTAAGGCGTGACGATCACGGTGTTCGTGTACAGCGAGGTGAACTCGACCCGGTACGCCCCTGGCTTGTAAGGCCCGAGCAGCTGAGTCGACGTGATGATCGGCACGATCAGGCCGTAGGGAATGTAGGCGCCATTGTCATGCCAGAATCTGACGTCGAGCCCGAGCACTCGTCCCTCGTCGTCGAACCCGACCCGCACCAGGTGCCGCTGGCCGCGTTCATGGGCGCTGGCGACGAAATGCTCGGCCCGGTCCTCGGTGTACTTGACCGGCCGGCCGAGCAGCCTGGCCGCCCATGGCACCAGTACTTCCTCTGGCCACGGATGCACGATCTTGACGCCGAACCCGCCGCCCACATCTGGGGTGATCACGTCAACCCCGGCCAGGTCAAGCTCAAGCTTGGCCGCGACCGCCGCCCGCACCCCGGTCGAGGTCTGGGTCGAAGTCCAGATCCGCAGCCTGCCAGACTCGGTGTCCCACCTGGCAAGCACGCCGCGGCCTTCGAGCGGCGTCGACGCCGACCTTTCTATGCTCAGGTCGAGTTCCAGCGTGTGCGGCGCGGCCGAGATCGCCGCGTGCGCGTCGCCATGACTTTGCACCAGTTCGGCGGCGATGTTTCCCGGCACATCGGGGTGCACCAGGTGCCTGGCGGCCCTGGCCGCGTCGATGCCGACCACGGCGGGCAACTGCTCGTAGTCCACCACGATCGCCTGCGCCGCGTCTTCCGCCAGGTACCTGTCCTCCGCCACCACCATCACGACGGGTTCGCCGGCGTAGTTGACCTCATCAGCCGCCAGCGGGAAGCCGGTTCTCGGTGCGGTAAGGGCCGGGTGCGGTATGAGCATCGGCAGCGGCTCGGCCACCCGGCCGGTCAGGTCCTCATAGGTGTAGATGGCGATGAGCCCTGGCACGTCCACTGCGGCGGAAACATCGATACCTGTGATCCGCGCGTGCGCGTGCGGGCTGCGCACGAACGCGGCAGCGAGGGCATCATGCCCGAGATCGTCGAGGTAGGCGCCCTGGCCGCGGAGCAGCCTGTCGTCCTCGACCCGCTTGACCGGCTCGCCGAACACCGCGGTCACCTGGTCTGCGTGATGAGCTCGGCCGCCCGCAGTACCGCCTGCACGATGTTCTGGTAGCCGGTGCAGCGGCAGAGGTTGCCGCCGATGATCTCGCGGGCCTGTTCTGGCGTCGGGTCAGGGTCTTCCGCCAGCGCGGCGGTGATCGTGGTCAGAAAGCCCGGCGTGCAGAAGCCGCACTGCAAGCCATGGCAGTCGGCGAACGCCTGTTGTACCGGGGAGAGCTTCCCGTCCCGGCCGGCCAGTCCCTCCACCGTCGTGATCGAGGAATTGTCGGCGCTGACCGCCAGCATCAGGCAGGACCTGACCGCCACGCCGTCGATTAGCACCGTGCACGCGCCGCAGACGCCGTGCTCGCATCCGACGTGCGTACCGGTCAGCCGCAGGTCATGTCGCAGGCAGTCGGAAAGGAGCCGCCTGGCGGGCACCGCGAGAGCGTAAGAGGTGCCGTTCACGACCAGCACGATGTCGAACAGCCCGGAATCCTTCATATCGGTGTCCTTCAGGGCAGGCTCAGCCATGCGCGCTCCCTTGCGTGAGCGAATGCCCCGGCCAGTGCTCGCTCGGTCAGGACGCCGGCCAGGTGCCTGCGGTAGGCGGCGGTCGCGTGGATGTCGTCGCCGGGCTGAAGCCGCGCCATCGCCAGCCTGCCAGCCTGCGCGAAGTCTGGTGTCCCTGCCGTGGCCAGGGACACCAGGCTCACCCCCCCGCACGCCTCGGTCAGGTCGAGCACGACCGGCACGGGCCCGACCGAGAGATACGCGGCTCGCGCCCCGCTGACCTCCCCTTGCGGTCCTAGCTCGACGAGCGCGGCGACCCCGCAGACCGCATAGTCGCCGTGTCGCCTGCTCACCTCGGTGAACGCGCAGCCCGCCCCGGACGGCAGTTCGGGGAGCAGCACTTCTGTCGCCAGTTCACCCGCCCTGACATCCGATTCAAGCGGACCGAGGAAGAAGTCTTCCGCGCTGGCGAGCCGCTCGCCGGCGACGCTCACCAGCCGCACCGAGCCTTCGAGCAGGGCGAGCACCGCCGTCATTTCCCCGGCCGGGTCGGCATGGACGATACTGCCGACGGTGGTGCCCCGGTTTCTGATCACGGGATGAGCGACCAGGGCAAGCGCCTGGCCGAGCAGCGGCTGGGCGGCCACGGCGAGCGGATCACGCAGCACGTCGTTATGCCTGGCCAGCGCGCCGATAGTGACCTGACCGCCGCTAACGCTGACGTAGGCGAGTTCGGCGAGTCTGTTGATGTCCACCAGGTGCCCTGGGGCCGCGAGCCTCAGGTTGAGCAGCGGCATCAGCGACTGACCGCCCGCGAGCACCTTCGCGTCTGGTCCGCGGGCGGCCAGCAGCGAGACAGCCTGCGCCACCGACTCGGGGCGCGAGTAGCCGAAGGTAGGCGGCTTCACCCCGGCTACGTTAGCCCTTGCGGACCGGCGGCATCAACGCAATGCAGCAGGCCGCCGCTAGCCGAGGTCCGCCGCGTCAGCGAGCGCGCGATAACCAGGCACCGGATCGGCGTCAGCAGAGTCGGTCACAAGCTGGACGCATACATGGTCGGCGCCTGCCGCGATGAACTCGGCAAGTTGGCTGGCGACCTGCCCGGCATCACCGTGCGCTACCAGCGCGTCGATCAGCGCGTCGCTGCCGCCGCCGGCCAGGTCGTCGTCGGTCCAGCCGAGGCGCCGCAAGTTGTTCAGGTAGTTCTCGAGGCCCAGGTACGGGCGCTGCACCCGTGGCCGCCCGATCGCCCGCGCCGCCGCCGGGTCGGATTCGATCACGACCTTGTGCTCGACGGCGAGCAGCGGCCCGGCACCCAGCGTTTCCCTGGCCTGGGCGACGTACCGCGGAGTCACCAGATAGGGGTGCGCGCCCGCGGTGCGCTCGGCCGCGAGCCGCAGCATCCTTGGCCCGAGGGCGGCCAGGACCAGGCTCTGCGCGGGCACTCCGCCGGCGATCAGGTCGTTCAGGTACTTCACGGTCCTCTGGTACGGGCTGGCGTACTCCGCCGTCGCCTCCCGGTGGCCGACGCCGACGCCGAGCAGGAACCTTCCCGGGTGAACGGTCTCGATGCGCTTGAACGAGGCGGCTACCTCGCGGGCGCCGCTCTGCCACATGTTCACTATCCCCGTGGCCACGACAAGTTCGTTCGTGGCGGCAAGCAACTGATCGACGATCTTGAGGTCGGCGCCAGGGGAGCCGCCTAGCCAGAGCGCGCCGTAACCTAGCCGTTCGATCTTCGTCGCCAGTTCCGGCGTCACCATGGTGACCGACCGCCAGATCCCGTACGGCCCGAGCAGCGAACGCCAGTTCACAGTCATGATCCCTCCGCGTCGCGGCGTGAAGCTCGCCGGATTAGCTGGTGCCTTCGACCGACGTTAGCAGCCGGCCCGGCTAGCTGACCTCGAGCACCGCCGCCCCGGTCACCCGGTCCGCGGCCAGGTCAGCAAGCGCCTGGTCAGCGGACTCAAACGGATAGGTCCGCACGGCAACCCTCAGCCGCAACCGGGCGGCAAGCCGCAGGAACTCCTCGGCGTCTCCCCTGGTGTTCGAGGTGACGCTGCGCAAGTTCCGTTCCTGAAACAACTCACGCTCATAGTTGAGCGAGGGAAGGTCGGTCAGGTAGATACCCGCGATCGCGCAGGTACCGCCCCGGTCAAGTGCCCGCAGCGCGGTCGGCACCACATCGCCGACCGGAGCGAAGATGATTGCCGAGTCCAAGGGCTCAGGGGCTGGATCGAAGGAATCCTGAGCCGACGCGGCGCCGAGCTCAATGGCCAGGTCCCGCGCCGCCTGCGCCCTGGTGAACACGTGCACGGTCGCCCCTTGCGCCATCGCCACCTGCGAGGCGAGGTGCGCCGACCCGCCGAACCCCCAGACCCCGAGCGTGCCGCCAGGCGGAAGCTCGGCCCGCAGCAGTGCGCGGTAACCAATGATTCCCGCGCAAAGCAGCGGCGCCAGTTCGGCGTCGCTGAACCCGCGCGGCAGCGGATGCACATAACTGTCGGCCGCGACCAGGTACTCGGCGTAACCGCCTTCGGTGTCCCAGCCGGTGTAGAGCGAATTCGGGCACAGATTCTCCTCGCCGCGCCGACAGAACCGGCAGGCACCGTCCGTCCCCGCGAGCCACGCCACCCCGACCCTGTCGCCTGGCGCGAACCGCGTGGTGCCAGGCCCTGCCGCCACGACCTCGCCGACGACCTCGTGCCCAGGCGTGACGTCTGGGCGTTTGGGCGGCAGGTCACCTTCGGCCAGGTGCAGGTCGGTACGGCACACTCCGCACCGCGCGACCCTGATCAGCAGCTGCCCTGGGCCTGGTGCGGGAATCTCCCGCTCGGTCAGCCCGAGCGGTCCGCCGGTGTCAAGGAAAGGACCAGGCTCGTGTACCACCCATGCCCGCATCGCACCAGGATAAGCGGCGGTCACGAGCGGCCACCTTGACTCGTCCGTACTGCCTGAGCACCTTGTCGGCCGCGGTGTAGGCGCGGGGATGCGCCCGGATCTGCCGCACCGCCCACTGCGTCGGCGCCAGCCTGGCCTTGTGCACGGCAGCCAGCGCCGACCTGGTGGTGACCGTGCCTTCCCCGACGCTCAGGTCGTAGCTCTTCACGGACTCTTTGTAATGCTTTTCCCCCTTGCCCAAGTCGATCAGGCAAGGCCCGAGCTGAGCGATGCCCCTGGTCATGGCCAGCAGGTGGACGATTCCCGGCGAGTACCTGGCCATCGCCGGGTCGTAGGCGCAAAGCCACCCGGCGATCACGTCCTTGTTACGGAGATTGAAGATCGCCGCAACCGGCCGGTCACCGGCATACAGCATTGACTGCATGCTGGAGAACCCGTCATGGCGGCAGGTGAGCATGTCCTCGATGGCGGCTACCACCCAGCGCTCGCCGAAAATATCCGTCCGCCCGGTCCGCTGGTACTGATCGGACTTCCAGTCGATGAGCGTGCGCAGGTCGCCGCGGTCAGGCGAGTCGAGCACGCACTTGACCTGGCCGACATCACGAGTCAGCTTGCGGACCTTGCGGCCCACCTCCTTGCGGAGATGGGACCGTCCGGCCAGCACCTGCTCCTCGTAGGCCGCGAACCCGTCGCTCAGGTCGATCACCGGCGAGGGCGCGGCCGCCACCTGATAGCGGTCAAACGGCGCCTGCCCGCTGACCAGGTGATCGAACTGCCATACCGAAAGCCCGCAGTCGCGCAGCAGTTCGCTGGCATCCCACTCCGCGCCAGGCGCGTGCACCAGCCCCTGGCAGTCGCTGAGCCCGGCGCCGATCGGCTTGCCGACCCCGAGCCGGCCGGCCTGGAAGGGGAAGAACCCAACCGGGCCGGACCCGTCAGTCAGCACCGCGACTCGCGCGTCGTCATGCCCGGCTTCCGCCCGCGCCCGCTCGATCGCCATGGCGAACTCCGGGCTGAGGAACGGATTGCGCAGTCGCTTGTCCTGGTCTTGCATCGCGTGCCAGGCACCGACCTCGGCAGCACCGAGTTCAGCCGGACGCACTACAAAGGCCCGCATGTGCACCCCCTCATCCGAGAACCACGAACCTCTCCGCCACGGCGGCAAGCAGCAAGGCGAGCACGGGAAGTGAAGCGACACCGAGCGGCGTGAGCAGCCGCCGGCCGGCAGGCACGCATTCCCTGATGAACTCGCGCGACCCGAGCAGCAACAGGGCGACCAGCAGCGCGCCCATTCCGATCGGGCTCCACGCCGTCTGCTTAGCGCTTCCCGCTGCCCGGGTCGCGCTGACCGCCTGACTGCCGCTCGCCCGCGGTGCGCTCGTGCTCAGCCTGGCCTGGTAGACGGCCGCGTCCTGGCCCGAGTACACGAGCCGGAGCGCGGGGTCCGCAGACAGCGCCGCACGGAACCTGGCATCCCAGCCTGGCCGGTAGCCGGCCGTCTGCTCGGTGAACTCGGCTTCCGTGTGGTCGGTAATCAAGAACGCGCCACGGCCCAGGCCGCGCAGCGCGGCGACCACTCCGCTGGTACGCGCCGGGTTGGCGGGCGCGTGCGCGGAGACGTACCGTACCCGGCCAATGTCCCTGAACGCCCAGGGCATCTGCGGCGTCGCGTTGACCCCGGCGGGCTGACTGACCCAGAGCACGGCGGTGCCATGCCGATCATGCCGGTAGATGTAGTTCATCGCCGCGTACTCGCTGCGCGGCGTGCGCTCGAAGGCCTCGTTCCCGTACCTGGCAACCACGAAGAGCACGGCCACGCTTACCGTGAGTACCCCGGCCATCACCAGGGCAATCGCCGTACCGAGCCGGCCAGGGCCAGATTCAGGCCCCCGGTTATCGCGAGCCTGGCCGGTCAGCGCGATCTGGCCCACGCCAAGGCCACTGACGTCGAGCCTTCGCCTTCCGACCTGGCCGACTCGCGCCTGCTTGCTGGCCGTGCCAGGAAAGAACAGGCAGGCGGCGAGCACGGCGATCGCGGGCAGCGCGAACAGGTATACCCGCAGCACGATCTCGCCGCCGTAGTTCTGCAGGGCAACCATCACAAGCGGCGCGAGCAGCAGCACGATCAGTGCCCGGTCGCTCATGCCGCCGCGCCATCGACGCGCCAGCCCGAGCAGCGCCATCCCCGTCATCAGCCCGGCAAGCACGATCCTGGTCTGGTCGGCCAGTTGGTGCACGGGCGGCCCGGTCACCCGGCCATTCACGCTCAGCTGGAAAGTCCCGAACAGGTTACCGACATTACCGAAAATAACGGACTCATGCCCGGACCAGTACGCGACGGTGCCATAGCTGATCCAGCCCGCCAAGAGCACGCCGAACAGCACGGGCAGTCCGCGCGCGGTGCAGCGCCCGGCAAGCACGAGACCGCCGACCGCCAGGATCAGCAGGAAGGGGGTCAGCTGATGGCTCAGGGTTACCACCCAGAAGATCAAGATCATCAGCAGCAAGAGGACACCGCGCTGACGCGTTCCGATCGGGCCGGACGGCAACTCGCCTGGCGTGCGCCGTCCGGCCATCGGCCGCCCGCTGAACCACTTGACCGCGATGGCGATCAGGACCAGGTAGAGCAGGAAGCCGAAGCTCTGCGGCGAGAAGTAATCCTGCCCGACCCAGTTGCCCAGGCAGAACAGCAGCGCCGCCAGCCAGCGCGCCCGCCAGTCCAGCCGCAGCGCAGAAGTCAGCAGCAGGAAAGGGGCGAGCATCAGCAGGTCGATGAGGACCGGCCACCACGTCATCAGCGGCAGCAGGCTGTGCGCTCCCGCCGCGCGGGTCACGAACGCGATGAACGCGAAAAAGCCCGGCCAGCTAAAGTACGCCTCGAGGTTTGGCGCGGCGTGGCCGGTCTGGCTGACATAGTTAACGAAACCCGAGATCTGGTAGGTCGTGGCGAACCTCGGCAGCGGCTCGACCAGCGCAGTCACGCCGTCCAGGCAGAGCACGACGCCGGCCAGCATGACGACGAGAACGGCGGCCGCTGGCCGCCGCCGTCCAAGCATCACCACGAACGAGCCCACGACGAGCGCCAGCCCGACCAGGCTGAGCACGGGGAGCACCGAGATAAGCCCGAGCCCGCCAAGCGCCTCGATCCGCACTCCGGAAAGCGGCAGCAAGAACAACAGCAGCCCGGTGACGAAGGCCGCTGCCGCCATCCCGAGCAGCACCAGCTCACGACGGTTGCTAGCCGGCTCCGCCCGCGCCTGCGTCGCGGCGCCCGGCCGCCCGAGAAGCGAAGTCCCAGCCGATGCCGTGGTCACGCAGCGCCTCCATAAGCGGGCCGGCGGCTTGCCGCCGGCGTGACGATGGTTCACTTTCACTTCGCGCCGCCTGCGCTGGCCGGCGCTGGCCGGCCCGCAAGATGCCGACGAGGCCGGGCAGTATCGCCGCCGCGATGACGCTCTGGCTGATCAGGACGGCAATCCCGGCTCCTGTTATGCCGATGAACCTGACGAGCCCGGTGGTCAGGCCGAGGACGAAAACGGCCCGCACCCCCTGGACGAGCGCTACGAATGACGTGCGGTTCGCGGCCCGCAGCGCGCCGAGGTAGATCTCGGTTACCGCCTTGGGCAAGGTAGCCGCGGCAAGCAGGATCAGGATCGGCGCGCCGTACCTGCCGTAGCCGGCGCCGAAGAGGCCGAGCACGAAGGGCGCGAGCAGCGCGGATCCGGCCGCCACCGGAACCAGAACGATCATGATCCGCCGCAATGCCGCCCGCGCGTGCCCGGCCAGCCGCACCGGATCCAGGGTGCCTTCCGCGGTCAGCGACAGCGCCATGTTGGTGGCCAGCAGGTCGATGGTCGCGCCGATGGCCCAGGCTATGTAGAAGTAGGCGTTCATGCTTGGCGGCACGAAGAGCGCGACGAGCACGGGAACGAGGCTGATGGTGGCCAGCAGCATCAGCGCTCCTGGCACGTCACCGGCCAGGAACCGCCCGACCTCCGCCCGGTCAGGCGGCTCGGCACCAGGCTCGCCTGCGCGCCCGCGCAGTAGCCTGCGGAAGATCAGCAGATTGACCAGCGGAACCGCGAGCGCGGCCGGAGCCATCCACGCCACGTAGAGGCCGCCGTGCGGCAGCAGGCCGGCCAGCGGAAGCAGCAGGCCGATCTTGGCGACGCCGAAGACCGCGTTCTCGAGCGTCACCCAGCTGGCGCTGCGCAGTCCGATCAGCGCGCCATCCTGGAGGGTGAACAGCGCCCACACCACGACGCACCCGGTAAAGACGAGGCCGCCCCCAAAGCTGCTCAGCTCGGAATAAGAGGTGCCTGGCCGGCCGGCGATCACCACGAAGACGGCCGAGCCCACGATCGCTGATACCACGCTCGCGGCATAGCCCAGCCTGATCAGCCTGCCGGCCTTTGGCCCTGCCCGCGGAATAAACCTGGCCATGGCGCCCATCAGGCTGAGTGCCGTGATGCCCGCGATCAGGTTGAGCGCCGAGTACCCGGCGGAGGCCCGTCCGACGTCGGCTGCCTGGTAATGGCGCGCCGCGAGCAGCCAGAAGGCGAGCCCGAGCACCCCGGTGACGACCGCATTGGCCATCAGCGCATCACCATTGCGCAGCAACGGCGAACTACGGTAGCCGCTCACGGCGCCCAGTGCGCCCGCCTGACCGCCGACCAGCCCAGGGTCAGCATGCGGTAGCCGGCGAAACCGAGCGGCAGCCGCCGTGCGGCAACGGTCCTGGCGAAGGCCGACAGTCTCGTCGACCGCGAGATCGTCAGCCTGGGCAGCGCGAACTGGTCGGACGCCGCGGACGCCAGGCGGTTGCTGACGGCGCAGCCGTACTCATAGCCAGTGCGGGCCGCCTGAGCCCTGACCAGCCTGCTCGAGTAGCCGAACGGGTAGGCGACGCCGTGGACCTGCCGGCCAAGCTGGTCTTCGAGTTCCTTCTTGCTGTCGGCGAGCTCCTTTCTCAGCAGGTCAGCAGGCAGCTGATCGAGTTGCGGGTGGCACACGGTGTGCCCGGCTACTTCGATACCCGCCGCGGCGACGGCGCGAAGCTGGTCAAAACTGAGCATGCCAGGCGGAACCTTGCGACAGCCTGGCCTGCCGCTCGCACGACTCATCCAGCCACTGGTCGCGAACAGCGTGCCGGTGAACCCGTACTCGGTGAGCAGCGGCAGCGCCACCTCGTAGAAGTCGGCCGTGCCGTCGTCGAAGGTCAGCACGACCGGCTTGGCGGGCAGGCGGGTACCTGACTTTATGGTCGCGACCAGGCCGGCAGCGGTCAGGGCCTGAAACCCGCTGGCCCGCAGGTACTCAAGCTGCCGCGCGAAATGATCGGGCGCGGCGGCCAGCCGATTCGCCGACACCGGCTCAGAGCTGACCTCGTGGTACATGAGAATCGGCACCCGCTGCACCGTTCCAGGTTGCCCGGCCACTCCCCGCGCGGCGCGGCGATGGCCCGATGGCTCGATAAGTTCGGTCATGTCACCTCCGGGTGAGCAGGCCAGCCGTGTAGCCGGCAACGGCAGCGGCAAGGCCGCCGACGATCGCGACCGCCCGGCCGGCTCCGGCCAGGTCGCCGCCGAACACGCCAGCCAGGCCCCTGGCGATGCCAGCAGGCAACGTGACGAACGCCTGCCTGCGCTCGGCGGCCAGCCCGTCGGCCGAGCCGACCCGCCTGCTGACCACTGCCTTGGACATCCCTTCCGCGTAACACCGCTTGAGGAAGTAGCGCGCAGTTGCCCTGTCCTGCCTGACCCGGTGCCAGATCACCGCGCGATCGTCGATAAGCAGCAGGGCGCCTGGCCGCCGCTGGCCGATCTTGATGCAGAACTCGGTTTCCTCGCAGCCGAGCGGCAACCGCTGACCAGAACGCCCGACCCCGCTAGGGAAACCCCCGGCCAGGCCGAACACTTCGCGCCTGAACGAGGCATTGCCGCCGAGCAGGTTCCGCACCGGCCGGCCAGGCTGCGGCATGCCTAGGTAGTTACAGCCAACTACCCAGTCGAACTCAGGCGGGAACCAGGACGGCCTCATCTCGTCCCAGCTGGGCAGGGTCAGGCCGCCCACGCCGGCCACCCGCTCGCCGGCGTAACCATCGGCCAGGTACTTGAGCCACTTGGGATCGGCGACCGCATCGTCGTCGAGGAACGCGATCACGTCGCCCTTGGCAACTCCGACGCCGGTGTTCTTGCCGCCAGACAGGCCGCGCGGACCCTGGTTGGGCACCAGGCTGATCGGCGGCGAGCCGCCTTGCCCGGCCAGTTCTGCCTCCAGCCGGGCGAAGAGCTCCTCGTTGTGGTCGACCACGATGATCAGTTCGTGCGCGGGCTGGCTCTGGCCGCGCAGCGAGGCGATGGCGGCCAGCGTGTCGTCCCAGCGATCCAGCGTGAAGACGCAGATCACCACCGAGACAGCCGGAGCGGCACCGGCGTCGCTCATCGGCCCGCCTGCCGCGATGACCGGTAGATCACGCCATCGAGCAGCTGGCCGCGGCCCGAGTCCTGGCTCGGCTCGATCACGGGGCGTTCGCCGGTGTTCGCGAGCCGGCCTGGCGCCATGAAGGGCTTTGGCCTGGCGGCCCGCTGGCGCCTGACGTGCCACTTCTCCGCGGCGATCAGCCGCAGGATCCGCCAGCCGTCCCTGACGGCTGACAGGTTGCTCACCCCGTGCTGCCTTGGCCGCTCATGGCTGGGGACCTCGTAGACGGAAAGTCCGGCCGTCGCGGCCCTGATCATGAGCAGCGTCTCGACCTCGAAGCCCGGTGTGTCGACGGCAAGCTTGCCGAGATGACGGGCCCAGAACGCGTTGTAGCCGTAGCACAGGTCGGTGAAGCTGGTACCGAACAGCGAGTTCACGGTGATGTTAAGCAGCCTGTTGCCGTACCGGCGCAGCGTCGTGATGTCGTCGCTGCTCCCCGCGCTGCTGAACCTCGATCCCTTCGCGAAGTCGGCCCCGGAGAGCAGGGCGCTCACGAACCTGACTATCTCGTGGCCGTCGGTCGAGCCGTCGGCGTCAATGGCGACGATGATGTCGCCGGTCGCGGCGGCGAACCCGGCGGCGAGCGCGTCGCCCTTGCCCGCGCCGCCCTGGAGCACGACCTTGACGTCGGGCCGCAACTGCCTGGCCACGTTGATGCTGCCGTCGCTTGACCGGCCGTCGACGAGGACAACCTCGCTTATCCAGTGCGGCAGCGAGGCGAAGACGCCGGGCAGGTTGGCGGCCTCGTTCATCACAGGGAGCACCACGGTGATCATCGGCGTGATCGCGATGCCATCGGCGATCTTCCTGAAGTCCCGGCCGGCCAGCCGGCCGTTGACGTGAAGCACGGCTACGTCGTCGCCGGCGCCCGCAGACGTCTTCTCGTGCCCGTTCATCGGCACGGCCTGGCCGTACTCGAAAGGCGATCGTTGCGCAGGGATGCGCACCGGGGAAAGCGCCCGCACAGAACCAGGACGCCGGCGCTCAGGCGAGCGCGGAGCGTCCCTCCTGCCCCGCATAAGGCCAGGCAGGTCTCTAGTGCCTGCGGCCTCCGCGCTCGGACGGCGCTGCGCCCGGCCAAGCGGCTGGATCAGCTCCTGGGCACCAAGACGGGCGCCCTGCGGCGGGCGGCGGTTCTGCCCGGCCGAGATGCCCTCCTGGCCGCCGAACTTCGCCCGCCGACGGCGGCGGTCCTGACGGGCGGAGCCTGGCTCAGAGCCGTTGTCGAAGTGATGCATGTTTCTTCCTCTCCCGGTGGCAGGCCCAGGGCCTGGCCGGCCTGATCACGGGGCGACTGCGTCAGCTTGGCCTGGTACTCTTGGCGGCCGCTACGGCCGTGGCCGGTGCTTTCTGGCGGAAAGTGAAGTGACTTATCGCGATTAGCAGGCTGAGCACTGCTACCGCGGCGACGCCGGCTCGCTCCGACCAGACGCCGGAAACAATCAGCATTTCCGCTACGGCAAAGTTGACGACGATCGCCGACGTGCCCGTAACCACGAATCGCGCGGCTGCATCGAGGCCGGCCAGCCAGGTTCGCACGGCCAGCGCCGGAGCCAGGGCGAGGAACAAGAGCACCAAGGGCGGCCGCACTGCGGTGTGGAAACCCGCGATGGCGAGGGCAGCCCCCACTGCCCCCGCCGCGAGCGATCCGGTCGTCAGCCAGCGAGTCGCTGCCCGGCCCGATCTCATGTACCCCCCTGAGGACGCCGGTAATGAACCCGGTTCGCCAACCGCAGCGCACCCCGACGCCGCGGCCAGCCTTCTGCTGAGAACTCGGAGCTCTGTCGAACCCTTCGGCGATTTGCTGTTCAGCAGACCTCTTCGTGATATGCCAGTCAGCGGGGCGCCAACCGTCATCCACTTGCTTGAGATAACCCCCCCGGCATGCAGTGACCGTGCGGATCATGTGGATGCGAGATGAAGAAGCGTGATCTGATATCCGGATGGGACACCCGCAGACCAGGCGGCCGCTGCTCAATCGCGGCCTGGCCAGCCTCGGCACGACGATCTTCGCTGAGATGTCGGAACTTGCCGTCCGCACGGGTTCTGTCAACCTGGGTCAGGGGTTTCCCGACACCGACGGGCTACCCCAGATCGCCCGGGCCGCCGCGGACGCCATCTTGGCCGGTCAAGGCAACCAGTACCCGCCTGGAGCGGGGATACCCGAGCTTCGCCTGGCCGTGGCCGATCATCAGCGGCGGTTTTACCAGCTCGATCTCGATCCTGACGCTTGCGTCCTCGTCACCGCCGGAGCCACCGAGGCGATCGCAGCGGCGCTGCTCGCACTGGTGGAACCTGGCGACGAGGTGATCGCGTTCGAGCCGTACTACGACTCGTACGCCGCCTGCATCGCCATGGCCGGAGGGGTTCGGGTGCCGGTGACGCTCAGGGCACCTGGCTTCCGTCCAGACCTTGACGCCCTCCGGTCGGCCGTCACCGACCGCACCAGGCTCATCTTGCTGAACTCGCCGCATAACCCGACCGGCTCTGTTTTCACCCGCGCCGAACTAACCGCGATCGCCGAGCTCGCCTGCGAGCGCGACCTGCTGGTCATCTCGGACGAGGTCTACGAGCACATGGTCTTCGACGGCGAGCACGTCCCCGTCTGCACGCTGCCAGGAATGGCCGGGCGGACCGCCACGATCAGTTCGGCGGCCAAGACCTTTTCTTTCACCGGCTGGAAAATCGGCTGGGTAACAGGCATGCCGGCGATGGTTTCCGCTATTCGCACGGTCAAGCAGTTCTTGACCTACGTCAATGGCGGACCCTTCCAGTACGCCATCGCCAAGGCACTCGCCCTGCCCGCCGAGTACTACCGGTCGGTGGCTGCTGACCTGGCTCCGAAGCGGGACCTGATGTGCGACGGCCTCGCGACGGCGGGATTCGAGGTTTACCGGCCAGGGGGTACCTATTTCATTACCACCAACATCAGGTCCCTTGCTCGCGAGATGACCGGCCTTGAGTTCTGCCGGTGGCTGCCAGCAGCGACCGGCGTGGTCGCGATCCCGATGCAGGTCTTCTACGACGACGCCGAAGCCGGGCGGCATCAGGTCAGGTTCGCCTTCTGCAAGCGGAAAGAAGTGCTGGGCGAGGCTCTGACCAGGCTCGCCGCCCTGCAGGCTGGCGCGGCAGGCACTTAGTTCCCGCGGCCAAGCGGAAGTTAGCGAGTCGTTATCAAGCTATCGTCGGCACCGTCGAGATGGCGCGTCATCATTGGCGTGTGACCGTTTGGCTACACAAGCGCGTGACATAGGACTACTCGTCCGGTTACCATATCGTCACTGCTGGTATGCGGGAGTGGCATGTCAGCTTGCCGTGCGTCAGCGGCGAGGGCAGTTTTCCTGACGTCACACCTGGGCCAGGAACTGGCCCGCAGGAGGGGGAAGCCTGATGCCTGAAATGTCGTGGGAGCATGCGCCAGAGGCGCGGGCGGCGCTCAACGCCATCGTCTCTGATCCTGATCACGGGGTGGCCGCGCTTTCTAGCCCGACGACAATGTCCAATCTGCTCAAGGACTACCTGCCCGACGCACCGAGGGAAAAGAGCATCCTGGTTGCCGCCGCGGAAGCGGGCCTCGCCGACACGCTGCGCGAGCACGTCGCCCAGGGAATGGACGCGAGCACGGCGATCCGGCTGACCGCGTCTTCCTTCGCCGCGAGCACGCCGTTCACGCCCGAGGCGTGCGGCTGGGTGACCAGTGAGCTCGCGATCGCGCTCGGCATCAGCCAGCCGGGGATGCCTGGTGGCACACACCGGCCGGGGTTCGCGCCGAACGCGGGCGAAGCCATGCCCACCAGGCTGGCCGGCTCGCCGGGCACGCCAGGTACGCCGGGCACGCCAGGTACGCCGGGCACGCCAGGGCAGGGTTACCAGGGCCAGGGCGCCGGTCAGGCACCCGCACAGCCCAATCCGCAGGACCAGCCGACCGCGGTCGGCTGGATTCCCGGTTACGGCCAGCAGCAAGGCGCGGGCTACGGCGGCGCCGCCCCGGCCGCTGGCCAGGGGTTCCAGGGCCAGCAAGGCTTCCAGACCGCGCCGCCACCCGCCGTCGGGTATCCGGGCCAGCAGGGCTTCCATGGACAGCAGGGCCCGGCCCAGCCTGGCCAAGCCGGCGGCACTCCTGCCTGGTCTCCGAGCGGCCGTTTCGGCGGTCCGGCCGGCTACGGCGGCACGCCGGTCAAGTCGGGCGGGTCAAAGCGCGGATTGTTCATCGGCGGCGGCATCGGCGCCGCGGTCGTCGTCGTGATCGCCGTCGTGATCGCGCTGGCAAACAGCGGGCCGACCCCACCGCCATCGCCGACGACTTCGGCGTCGCCCGTTGCGTCGGTTACCACTACGCCGCCGGTCACGCCGTCGCCGACCACTCCGGTTACGTCGATCGAATCGCTGACCACGATCATGAACCCGCCTGGCCAGTCGTCGGTCGGCACCAAATGCGTGAAGGCGGTGTTTTTCGGCCTGAACGCATCGAGCATCGCGAATCGCATCTTCTGCCCCGACACTACGGCCAAGAACGTGCAGGTCTGGGGCTACCAGTTCTTTACGGCCAGCGGCTACCAGGCCGGACTCGCCCATATCAACACCTACACCGGCTTCAAGTCGACCTCTACTAGCTGCCCGCCCACGGGCAGCAGCACGGCGGGCACGGCGACCTGGCACGCCAACCACAACCCGAAGTACGTCAATCACCCTGGCCAGATCCTGGAATGCTTCGTCGACGGGCAACAGCCGGTACTGATCTGGACGATGCCGACGATGAACACGTTCTTCATCGGCGAGGACCGGGTCAAGCAAACCACGATCACCACGGTGCTCAACTGGTGGAAGACTCTGGTCTATGGCTGACGGCGACCTGGTTGACGGGGAAACGCTGATTGGTCACCGCTGATGACCGAGACGCTGATGCCGGGGGGCGGTGTCGCGAGACGACCGCTGCACTTCATCGTGATGGCGGACTGCTCAGGGTCGATGAAGGGCGAGAAGATGCAGGCGCTGAACTACGCCCTGCGGTCGATGCTGCCCCATCTGCTCGACTGGGAACGTGATCAGCTTCAGGCGCAGTTGCTGATCAGGATCCTGGCGTTCGCTTCAGCGCCCAACTGGTACGTGGCCGATCCGGTTCCCGTTGCCGAACTGAGCGCGCGCTGGCGGAACCTGGAGTACGTGCCCATGGGCCGCACCAACATGGGCCAGGCGTTCCGTGCGGTCGCCGAGGCACTCGGCCCGGCGCGGCTCGAGCGACGCGCGCTCCGCCCGGCCATCCTGCTGATCACCGACGGCCTGCCGACGGACCCGCCAGGAGGGTTTGAGCAGGGACTTGAGGCCCTGCTCAATGTTCCCGCCGGACGTTCTGCCCTGCGGCTGGCGGTGGCCATCGGCAGGGACGCGAGCTCAGAGCCGCTCGACAGGTTCAGGAGCCACGACGTGCCCGTGCTCGTCGCCGACGGCACTGACGAGATCGCCGACCGGCTGGTCACTGCCTCGATCGCGGTTTCGCGGATGTCGGAGGTCGGGGCGAACAGGGAAGCACTGGCCGAGCAGCTCCTGCATGCAGGACCGCAGCTTAATTCCGGGCCCGTGCAGCCGAGGGAGCCTGGCAAGTTCAGCATCGACGACTCGATCCTGTGATGCTCATGCCAGCGGCCGGCAAGCCGGCCGATCCAATGGAACGCCCGTCGGGCTGGGTGGTGCTGACAGCCTCGCAGCGCGGTGCCGCGCACGTCGCCATGGAGACGCCGAACCAGGACTGCGTCGCTTTCGAGCGGGCAGGCTCGGCCGGGGTAATCGCGGCGGTCGCCGACGGCCACGGGCACTCACGTCACCTGCGCAGTGCCAGAGGCTCGCGGCTCGCGGTCGGCGTTGGCTGCAGGGTCGGCCAGGAACTGGCCGACCAGCTAGAGGCTGGCGAGCTCGCCGACCCGCCTGCCGGGGCAGCCGCGGACCTCGCGGACACCCTCGACAGCCCGGCTGAGCGAATCGCCGATCTCGTGCGGCTATTCCTAGTGCCAGAAGTGATAGCGCGCTGGCGCGCGGCGGTCGCCGCCGACGTGGCCGGTGACCCGTTCACCGAGGCCGAGGAAGGCAAGCGGCGTCCTGGCGATGATCCGGTGATCGCGTACGGCTCGACGCTGCTGCTCTGCCTGGCTCTCGGCAAGTGGCTGGTTATGGCGCAGATCGGCGACGGCGACGTGGTGGTCGTCAGGGCCACAGGAACGGCCGTGCTGCCCGTACCTGCCGACCCGCACCTGGACGGACAGGCAACTACCAGCCTGTGCGGGCCCGAGGCCGCCAGCGACTTCAGGGTCGCGGTTGTCGAGACCGCCGCGGTGCAGCCGCTGGCGGTGCTGATGGCGACCGACGGCTACGGCAACGCCCAGATCGTCGAAGACTGGCCGAACTCGTTCAGCAAGGACCTGACCTGGCTGCTCGGCCAGCAGGACACCGGCTGGCTGGCCAGTCAGCTGCCGTCCTGGGCGGAGCGCTGTGCTTCGGCGGACGGCAGCGCCGACGACACTACGGTGGCCCTCATGATCTCGCCAGCAGGCCAGGCGATGCAGCCGCCCGCCGACGCCGGATCGCAAGGACCAGAGCCAGCTCTCGGCTCTGACGAGATCACGATTCCGGCAGTGAGCCACACCGGCTCAGACTCGGCGGAGCTTGCCGAGGCCGGCGATTCTGACACCGAAGCGGAGGCCAGGTGAGCGGCCAGATATCGCTCCAGGGCAGGACCCTCAGAATGGTCCGGGCGGGCACGGCGGTATCGGTCGGCGAGCGCCTCGGCGAGGGCGGCCAGGGCGTAGTCCATGCGGTCACCATCGGCGGCGCTCCCTACGCGGCCAAGTGGTACCGATACGCCGCCTCAGACGAGCTGCGCAGGTCGATTGCCTGGCTGGTCGAACATGGCCGACCGCACCGTGCCTTCATCTGGCCGATCGACCTGGTAGTCAGCGACGAGGTTGGCGGCTTCGGCTACGTGATGCCAAGGCTCGAGCCGCGTTTTTCCTCTTTCGCCCAGCTCGTTTCCAAGCCGGAGCAGCCGCCCTTCCGGGTGGTCATCAGCATCGGCAGGCACCTGGTTACCGCGTTCGAGGCCCTGCACTCGGCCGGCCTGTGCTACCGCGACATCAGCTTCGGCAACCTGTGGGTCGACCCCGACCACGCCGACGTCGCCATTATCGACAACGACAACGTCGGCCTTGACGGCGGCGAGGTCTTCGTCTGGGGCACGTTGCGCTTCATGGCACCCGAGGTGGTGCGGCGCGAGGCCGCTCCGTCCAGTCTCACCGACCTGCACTCGCTGGCCGTGTTCGTGTTTTACCTCTTTATGCACGGCCATCCACTTGAGGGTGTTCGCACCGATTCCTCCTATTCGTGGTCGCCTTCTGACCATCATTCGGAGACCGACCTGGCCCTGAGGCACTTCGGCACCGAGCCGGTGTTCATTTTCGACCCGCAGGACCATTCGAACCCGCCCAGGCCAGGCGATCCGGTGGCGGTCTGGTGGCGGCTCTATCCGAAGTTCTTCCGCGCCGTCTTCGAGCGCGCCTTCAGCTCCGGGTTGCGTGACCCCTCCGGCCTCGGCCGGGTCGCCGAAGGCGTCTGGCGGCGTGCCCTGGTCAAGCTGGGCGATTGCGTGGCCGTCTGCCAGTGCAACGCCTCGGTGTTCTATGACCCAGACGACCCTGGCCTGCGCTGCTGGAACTGCAACCAGATACCGCCGAGGCCGCCATTGCTCGAACTGCCTGGCTCGACCGTGGTGCTGTCAGAAGGCGCCGTTGTCACCGCACATCACCTGACCAGAAACCGCGACTACGACACGGTTGTCGCCACCGTGGAGGCCCATCCGGCCAGGCCGGGCGAGCTCGTGCTGCACAACGTCAGCGAGAAGGCGTGGACGATGACGCCGATCGGCGAGGAACCCAAGACCGTCGATCCGCAGCGCAGGCTCGGCATCCGCCCGATGGCCATTGACTTTGGTTCCGCACGTGGAAAGATCACCAGCTAAATAGGCACGGAAAGAGTAAAGCCCGATGAGCGAACTGCAGCTTACCTACGATGGCAGGCAATATTCTTTCTCGCCTGGCGCCATAGTCCGACTCGGCCGAAGCTCGGACAACGACGTCGTGATCAGTGATCCGACCGTGTCCCGGCATCACGCCCAGCTTTCGTGGGAGTCGGCCGGCTGGGTGTGGCATAACGCTGGCCAGGCTCCGAGCTTCCTCGCCGGACAGCCGGTTTCCAGCTTCGCCGTCGGTCCGCTTGTCGATGTGTACCTGGCATCCCCGGCAGGCCCGGCAGTACGCCTTCAGGTTTCCTCGGCACCAGCCGGCGGGCAGCAGGCGACCGAGGCGGCGGGCTTCGGCCAGGCGCTCGGCGAATCGCCGCTCACCAATCAGAACCGCCCGCCGGCCTTCCCTGCCGACGCCGGCCACGCCGACCCGCTGCGGCCGGCCTACCCAGGCGCTCAGGCGGGAGCTGGTTACGGCGTGCCTGGAGCCCCGGCCGGTCAGGGCGGACCTGGTTTCGGCGCGCCCGGCGGACCCGGCGGACCTGGTTTCGGCGCACCTGGCGGACCCGGCGGACCTGGCCAGGCTGGGCCGGGTTTCGGCGGGCCTGGCACGCCTGGCTATCCCGGCGGCGCTCCGGTCGGCCCGCCAGGGCAGTTCGGGGTGCCTGGCATGCCTGGGTTCCAGGGCGGATTCCCTGGCGTCCGACCAGGTATCGACCCGAGTCAGCTCACGACAGGCTCGTTCTTCGAGACACTGGTGCCGGTCAAAAGCTGGCTGCACGACCGCGGCTGGCGACAGGGCATCAGGCTGATCATCATTCCCTACGCGCTTTTGCCGCTGATTTTCCTGCAGCTGTTCGAGAACTCCGACAGCCTGACCACACCAGGCTGGGCGTACAGCCTGTACGTCGCTCCGCTCTGGCTGATGGCCTTCTGGTACCTGATCAGGCCGCCGAAGATCGGAAAGCTCGAGATCGGAGTCGCGGTCGGCTGCATCATCTGGACCTATATCTGGCTGTATGCGGTGACCATCCAGATAAACGACATGCTCGGCGGCAAACTGAACCTGCCCAAGGCTCTCGTGGTCGGCTACAACGAGGAATTCACTAAGGCGCTGCCCGTGCTCGTGGCTGCCTTGATCCTGCTGTACGCCAGGAAGACCAAGCTTGACCCGAGACTGTGGATGCTCATGGGCACGGTTACCGGCCTTACATTCGGACTGGTCGAGCAGTCGCTCTACACCCCGGCGGCGATCGTGGCCATTCACAGCGCCAACGGCGTCAGCCAGGCCGACGGCGGTGCCTTGCTCTTCGCCTTCCGCGTCTTCGTCGACGGCTTCCAGCACGCGGTCTGGGCAGGCATCTCAGGCTTCTTCGTCGGAGTGGCGGTGAACTACCGCAAGCTGCGCGCCCCGATCCTGCTGCTCGGCATCAGCATCCCGGCCATCTTGCACGCGCTCAACGACTTCACGCTGACGATCTTCAGCTCGGTCTGGGTCGCCGTCCTCATCCAGGCCCTGTCGCTGCTGCTGTTCCTCGGCTACACGCTCGCGGCATCCTCGATCGAGCGGAACGTCAGAAGAAACCCAACCTTCCGCGGCGACTCGATCCTGATGGAACGCTTCAGCCAGCCCTCCTAAACTCCACGACCGTTCCCCGCACCCGCCCCGGAACCCCCGCAACGCCACAACGTGGGGGTTCCGGCCAGCCGCGCAACCCCCACGACACCACAACGTGGTGACCAGCACCCCCGCAACGCCACAACGTGCGGACCCAGGTCCACCCCGGGCACCCCCGCAACGCCACAACGTGCGCACCAGGACACCCACAACACCACAACGTGGGGGCTAAGACCCGGGGGGCGGGGGGCGGGGGGCGGGGGTTAGGCGGGGGGGTCAGTTACGAAGTCGATGAGTTCCTCGACCCGGCCGAGGAACGCGGGCTCAAGGTCGGCGAACCCGCGCACGGAACGCAAGATGCGCTGCCACCCAGCCGCCGTATCGGTCGGCCAGCCGAGAGCCGCAAGCACGCCTTCCTTCCACGGCACGCCGCGCGGTACATCTGGCCAGCGGTCGATGCCCAGCCTGGCCGGCTTGACCGCAGCCCACACGTCAACATACGGATGTCCGACTACAAGCACATGCGGATCGGTCACTTCAGCCGCGATCAGGGATTCCTTCGAGCCCGTGACCAGATGATCGACCAGGACGCCGAGCCGCCGGCCAGGACCAGGCCCGAACTCGCCGACGATCGCGGGCAGGTCGTCGATGCCACCGAGAAATTCGACCACCACGCCGACGTCGCGCAGGTCATCGCCCCAGATCCGCTCGACCAGTTCGGCGTCGTGCCGCCCCTCAACGTAGATCCTGCTCTGCCTGGCCACCTTGGCCCGGCTCGATGCTGCCGCCACGGAGCCTGAGGCGGTGCGCTTCGGTGCGGCGGGCTGGCCTGCCGGCGGCCTGACCAGCCTGACCGGCTGGCCGTCCAGCAAGAACGGGGCCGGCCCGTAAGGGAAGAGCCTTCGCCTGCCGTGCCGGTCCTCAAGCGTGATCGCGTCCTTCTCCCAGCCGACGACCGCGCCGCAGAACTCGGCCGAGACATCCTCGACTACCAGGCCGAGTTCAAGCGGCACCTCGGGAAGCTGTCTGGGCTGACCGCGCCTGGGTCCGGCGAGCGCGTCCGGTCCGTACTGCCTGCTCCGCATGTCGCCAGTGCCCCTAGCCGTGGATAATCGCGGTGTCGTGACAGAAATGCACTTGCGCTGGTGCCATGGCACGGACCCGCGCGAGCGACTCAAACCAGGATGCCTTATCTGCGGCCTGGCCAGGGGGAAGCTCGTCATCGGGCCGGCCAGCGTACTGCTCGCTGGTGTACGCGGCGTCACCGATCAGTACCTCGGTCGTGCCGTTCCCCGTGCTGACCAGTACTGACTGATGCCCGCTTGTGTGCCCTGGGGTAGCGATAACCGACAAGCCCGGCACTACTTCGGTGTCGCCGTCGAGCAGCTCGAACCTGGCGTTCATGAAGTCGAACCAGTCATAAAGCTCAGGTTCTTCCCGCTTGGACCTGGCGAGTTCGGCCCGCTGCACCCAGCAGGCCGCGTGCTTGAATACGGAGTTTTGCCCGCAATGGTCGAAGTGCAGGTGCGTGTTGATGACCAAGTCGATGTCGCCGGGCGTCATGTCGTAATCGGCGAGCGCATCGGCGACCGTACGGTTCACGGCCCGCCAGTCATTCAGCACGTCGGGCGGCCCGCCCACGCCAGTATCGACAAGCACGGCCCCGCCTGGATGGGTCACCACGAATCCATGTACCGGCCATTCGCTGCCCTCGACAACCGTCAGCCGGGCCAGGTGCAGCCGCTTGATCTCAAGCACATCCCACCGCTTTCGCCAGTCTGGTGACAGTCACGGCACCGTCCAGCCACCCGGAGACTACCGACGAGCATATCGACTCATATCCGACCTGGTGCACATGCTCGGGCCTGCCCAGGCAGAGCCGTCATCTGGCTTCCGCCGGGCCGCAAGATCACGATCGGCGCACCTGGCGCGAGCCCGGCTACCCGCCCAGCAGATGGCGGGCCATCAGCGCGATCCCCTGACCCCAGGACGCAAGCTGCACGGCAGGCAGGTAGGCGCTGTCCTTCGAGGTGTGATCGACGATCGGGCTGGCCTCGAACCGCTCCCTGCCTGCCGGATCGATGAAATAGATGTCAGAAGTGTGGATCACGTCGGCATTGCGGCTCGGTGCGTAGACCACGATGTCATAGGCGTGCCAGACCGTGCGCAGGGCCGGATAAGAGCCGGTGAGAAACTGCCAGGTCGGGATCGTCGTCAGCTCGTGCTCGCGAGAAAACGCCGCGACGTCGGCCACCCGAAGGTGGTACCTGTTGACGTTGATCGCCGCGAACACGACCCGCGAGGCGTCGCTGCCCAGGTCGTGGTAGGCGTCGACGAACTCCTGGGCCACGATCGGGCAGATATCGGTGCAGTGCGGGTCCATGAACTCGAGCACCACCACCTTGCCGCGCAGGCTCGCCAGCGACACCGACCTGCCGTTCTGGTCGGTCAAGGTGAAGCCGGGCGCGGTGGACATCGGCAGGGCAGACAGCTGCATCAATTCGGCAAGCTGGGTGGACACGCTCGCCGGGATCCCCGCTGGCCTGCCGAGACCACCGTCCTGGTGCTCACGGACCCTGACGACCACGTAGCTGACCGCCAGGCTGAGGATCAGCGCGGCGACGATCAACTCGGTCACGACTATCAGGCGAACCCTGCGCGCCTTCGCCCGGTCACCGTCCACTGCCTCGCCCACCTACGCAGAGTAGAAAAGGTTGGCGGACCAGGGCCAGGTCAGCGCGCAACCGTGACGAGAATGTCATGCCGGCGCAAGCGCGAAGTTCCCGGTCAGAGGCGGTCGATCGCGGTCAGGATGCGCTGCTCGGACACCGGGATCGCGGCACCCAGGGGCTGGGCGAACAGGCTGATCCGCAGTTCCTCGATCATCCAGCGGATCGCCAGGACGTCATCGCGGTAACGGGCATCCTGGCCAAGCTCGGCACGCACGAGGGCGTACTCCTCGGCGACCCGGTGCACGGTGTCCATGCGCTCGGCGTCGCGGCGCGGTTCCTTCGGCGCCTTCTCGATCCGGTGGGCGATGCCGCGCAGATACCTGACCAGGTCGGGCAGCCTCCTGGCACCGACGTCGCTGATGAATCCCTGATAGACCAACCCGGCTAGCTGTGCCCGCATGTCGGCCGCGGCCATCGCCATGGCCGGACTGGTCAGCAGGTCAAGCCTGGCCTCGACCGGGTGCGCCTCGCCAAGCACCCTCGCCGCCACGCTCACCACCGCCGCGGTCTTCACCCGCAGCGCGGTCCTGGCGGCCTCGAGCAGCCTGGCGAACGACTCGGCATCCCAGGCCGGTCCTCCGTTCTCCGCGATGATCTCGTCCGCGGCGGCCGCGGCGCAGTCGTCAAGCTCGGCCGCCGCGCTGGCGTAGGGGTGGCGGCTCATCGCCAGCTTGGCGTTGACCGGGAGCCGGCTGGCGACCGAACGGGAGCCAGACGGCACCGTAAGCAAGATCAGCTTGCGGTTGCCGGCCCGCATCGCAGCACGCGCCTGCGCCGCCGTTTCGAACAGCGCGATATCGACCGCGTCGCCTGCGTCCTTGAGCGCCGGGTAAGCCCTGACCTGGCCGTTAACGAACTCGCGCGGCAACGCGCCGAAGTCCCAGCTGGTCAGGCCCTCCCTGGTCAGGCCGCGGGCCGCCTGCGCAAGCCGCGCGTGCAGCCGCGGCCGCAACTGGGCTCTGATTACGTCAAGGTCGGTGCCGGTGGCGAGCACCTCGTCGTCGTCGTCGGTGACCCGGAACCTCAGCCGCAGGTGCGGCGGTAGCCTGGCCAGGTCCCAGGCGTCCCTGCCGATGTGCGTACCGCTCATCAGGCTCAGCTCGGCGGCGACCGCTCCCGGCAGGTCCCCCCGACCGGGATCAAGCCGCGCCAGCACCTCGCTGGCCACGTCCGGGGCGGGGACGAACATCGTGCGCAGCCGCTTGGGCAACGACCTGATCAGCTCGGTGACCAGCTCTTCCCGCAGGCCAGGCACGTGCCAGCTGAACTCGTCGGCACTAGCCTGGTTGAGCGAGGCCAGCGGGATGCCGGCGACCACGCCGTCATCTGGCTCGCCTGGCGCGAACTCATAGGACAACGGCAAATCGCCCCAGCGGTCGGGGAAGTCGTCGGCGCTGATCGCGTCGGCGGCCGGCCCGGCGAGGTCGGCCGCAGTCAGGTCGAGCAGGTCAGGGCTGGCCTGCCTGGTCTTCTTCCACCAGGTGTCGAAGTGCCTGGCGGAGGTGACCTCGGCGGGAACGCGGTGGTCATAGAAGGCGAAAAGCGCGGCATCGTCGGCGACGATGCCGCGCCTCCTCGACCGGCGCTCAAGTTCCTCCGCCGCATCGATGAGTGCCTGGTTGCGGGCGAAGAACTTGTGGTGGGTCTGCCAGTCGCCCTCGACCAGCGCGTGCCTGATGAACAGCTCACGAGCCAGCTTGGGGTCGACCCGGCCGAGCGTCACCGGGCGGGCGGCGACCAGCGGCAGCCCGTACAAGGTGACCCGCTCAAGGGCCATCGCGCTGCCCCGCCCGGCGTCCCAGTGCGGCTCGCTGTAACCGCGGTTCACCAGGTGCCCGGCCAACGGCTCGACCCACTCAGGTTCGATCCTGGCGACTATCCTGGCCCACAGCCGCGACGTTTCCATCAGTTCGGCCGCCACCACCCACCGCGGCGGCTTGCGGGCCAGCCCGGAGTCGGGGAAGATCGCGAACCTGGTGCCGCGCGTGCCCGCGAACTCGGCCGGGCCGCGCCGGCGCCCGCCTGGCTGTTGTTGCTGTTGCTGCTGCCTGGGCTCTTCTCGCATGCCGATGTGGGTAAGCAATCCGGACAACAGCGCCTGGTGCACTCGGTCAGCTAGCTCGGCGGGAAACCGGGGTTCAGGTTCGGTGCCCGGCTTAGCCGCAAGCTGGGCCACGTGGGCGGTCATCTCCTGCCGGGCGGCCGGCGTCTGCTGCTTTCTTGCCGAAAAAGAAGCATTTTCTTTTTCCGCCCTGAGCCCCAAGTCGCGAGCCGCCTGGGCAAGCTGGCCGTGGACGTCCTGCCATTCGCGCACCCGCAGGTAGTGCAGGTATTCGGCGCGGCATCTGCGCCTGAAGGCCGAGCCAGACAGTTCGCGCTGCTGCTCGCGCAGGTAGTCCCAGAGGCTGACCAGGGAAAGGAAGTCAGAGCCTGGCTCGGCGAAACGGGCGTGGCTGGTGTCGGCGGCGTCTCTGGCATCGGCCGGGCGTTCCCTCGGGTCCTGAATCGACAAGGCTGCGGCGATCACCAGGACCTCGCGGACGCAGCCCAGGCGCCCGGCCTCGAGGATCATCCGGCCGAGCCTGGGGTCGACCGGGAGCCTGGCCAGTTTCCTGCCGGTCGCGGTCAGCCTGACGGCGGGCCGGCCTGTTGCGGAAACCGCGCCGAGTTCTTCGAGCACACGTACGCCGTCGGTCACGTTGCGGGTGTCAGGCGGGTCGATGAACGGGAATCCGGCAACCTCGCCAAGATCAAGGGCCGACATCTGCAAGATGACCGACGCCAGGTTGGTCCGCAGGATCTCTGGCTCGGTGAACTCCGGACGCGAGCAGAAGTCGTCCTCGCTGTACAGCCTGATGCAGATGCCGTCTGAGGTACGGCCGCAGCG
>DAHVDE010000009.1 GCA_027313705.1 Actinomycetota bacterium
CCGCGCCGTCGGGCAGCGCGGGCGGCGGGGCCTCGCGGACCCGCGCGGACGCGCCCGGCCAGGCGGCCTCCGCGACTCTCGCGACCTGGGCGGCCGGTACCACGCCCGGCACCCACACCCCCAGCCGCAGCACCGGCCCGGACCACGCCAGCTCGAACACCACATGCGGCGCCCAGCCCCGGCGGCGCCGCCGCAGCAGCCGCGCCACCCCCAGCCAGAACCGCTCTCCATCCTCCGCCCCGGCGCTAGCCGGAGGATGGATCTCCACCCACCGGGCGTGCCGGACCGCCCAGCCCCGCGCCCGCCGCCGCCGCAACCACCCGGCCAGCCACGCCGCGGCGGCCACTGCGGCTACTGGAAGCAGCAGCCAGCGGGCCAGCTCCGGCGCCAGCCGCGACGGGTCGAGCAGGAACCGATGCCACCAGATCATCAAGACAAATCACCTCTCCCGTCCCGGCACGCCAGCCCCAGGCGGGGCGATCACGCGCCCGCCGGCCGGTGAACCGCGACACTCGCGTTGCAGGCCAGTGCGCCCGGCCCGCACGGCGGGCCAGGCTGGGGAACCACGGGAAGGGCGGGATTTCACGCCGCCGTACCGGAGCGACACCGCACCGGGGCGGGCTGTCAGCCGCGTGTCCGCTGGCTGTCAGCCGCGCGCCGGGCGCATGTCAGCCGGGCGGATGCTCACAACGCCACCACGCCCGGCCTATGACGGGTCACAAGGACCAAGGGGGCCACGCTGGCCCGCGGGACGGCGTCCGCTCCCCGGCACCAAGCCGGCCCGAGGCCCGCCCATGTCCCGCAACTGGAGCGCCAGCCGCAGCCGCGCGCCGCCGGGCCGGCAAGAATAGGTGCCACGCCCAGGCGCCAGCGCGCATACACCATGAAGCGGCATCACGCAAGCGATGTCAAGACATCGGTATGCCTGGTAAGGAACGTATGGCCATCAGGTAACAGACGGAGCGCGACGTCGGCTGACAGGCCCGGTGGCCGGTTTCCGTGCCTGATCCGGCGCTGGCCTGATTGGCAAGCGCTGTTTTCCGCTGGCGGGACGCATATGGCTTCCGGGTGGGACGATGTCAGGCTTCGGTCAGGAATCGCCGCAGGTAGGTAGTTCCCGGCGCTGGGAACGACACGCTCCCGGCACTGGGAGTGACCAGCAGGCCGCCGCATCTGGGATCGTAGAAAGCCACTGCGGTTGCCATACCCGAGAAGGGAAATCGGCGTGAGCACTGTGATCAGGCATGCCCAGCCATCGGGTTCTGCCGCCGTCCTGGACGTGGCCGGCACCAGGCTCGTTGACCTGGAGGTCTGAGGCGGTGGCACCGCTGCACCCGGAGTTAACCGGGCCTAGATTGCAGCCCACGGGCGCGGTCATGACGCGAGAGGTTTTTAGTAGATGGAATTTCAGAAACCGCCGCTCAGGCGTGACGAATATTCGGTCCAGATTATCAGCGTCGTGGTCGATGTGATTAATGATTGCAATCATGCCTGCATTTACTGCCATCCTATGGAGGATGGGAAGTGGGGAGGGGAGATGCTCTCCGCTGATCAGGTAGGCGACGTTCTTCGGGCAAGCGACGAGACGGGAGCCCTCGAGGTGCTCCTTACAGGCGGGGAACTCACCATGCATCCAGAGTTCGGCCGCATTATGGATCAGACTCGGTATCTTCAGCGTGTAGCAGTGGCAATGGTGACCAACGCGACGCTGATCAGCCCAGATGAGGTCAAGGCTATCCGCAAGTCAGGGATCACGAGGATCTGCGTGAGCCTAGACGGCCCTGATAGCGATATGCATGACCCTAGAAGGGGGCGCGGAAAGTTCGCGAAGGCCGTGGATGGCCTTCATGCCCTTCAGGAAACCGAGAAGCCCGTAACAGTGATATCCGTCCTGGACAGGCGTACCTATCCGCGGATACTCGAACTCAGCCGCATGCTTGCCGATCAGGATCTTGCCGACCAGCATCACATCTGCGCTCCCTCCTATTCCGGCTCGGCACGTCGTAGCCATGCGGAGTACGCACTAACGATGCCTGACTATCACGAAGTGCAGGCACTGGTCGACGGCTCATACCAGGACCTTCTAAACGCCGGGCTCTATCTCACCTTCAACTCGTTCTGGCCAGCCACGGGTGAGCATGGCGTATCAGAACGACCGCGGACGCTGACGCTCAGCCAAGCCCGCGAGCGCACGAAGGACCTTTATGCGATCGTGCGCTCCAATGGCGACGTGCGGACGACTGCGGCTGCCTGGGGTCGCGAAACGATAGGCAACGCCGTCGTCGGTAACGTGGGCGAGGAGCCCACTTCTGCCCTGCTGAGGCGAACTGACGCCGCTTACCGGCGCGGAAATATCCGCCAGCTCCCCAGAGAGGTAGAGGCGGGCAGTAAATTCCAGGTAGGCAGTTACGCCGGGCAAACGGCCGCCGATGCTCTCGTGTCCATCAGGAGCGCACCGTTCGAGGAACTCGACCTGCCGGTTCCCACACAACTGGTTCAACCATTGAATGAGCTTGACATACTCGCCAACCCGTTTGGCGACCTCGATGTGGCTAACCTGGCGGGCCAGATAGCGACATCCCCCGAACAATGGCGGCTAGTCGGCCATGCGAGCGGCATCGACATGGCGTTCAACCGCACGACATCCCACGTTACTCTGCTTAAGTCAGAAGAGACGGATGCCCTAATGCGGGAATATAATATTCATGGGGCATAGTCGGACTGCGCAGGCTGAGCTAGCGGGAAGCGTCAGAAAATGTCAGAGCGGAATCCGGGTGTCTTCGCCGCCAGGTCTTTGGTCTCTAAAAGGGGAACCCTTATATGATTAAGGTATACGCTGCCAATTCTGCGGGTAAGTGCTCGGAACTACCTGTACGCATATCGTCCTCCGCAGACGTGGAGGAACTTTACCTCAGATTTTCCGAGCGATTTCCCCGAGTAAAGGAAATCATCGACCAGGTTGCGGGCGGCGGCGCCGGACCGGAGGCAGTCGTTAGATACATCGGCCAATCCTATCGAGTTGCCGACCCATCGCTTGCCGCAATCCCGCCGGAAACAGATACCGGCTATGACTCGTGGTGTCCGCGTGATAGCGAAGGTAGCACGAAGTACTGGGACCGCGTGCCCCTGAACGCCATGATCAACGTCGACTACTTCAACTGCCTGTACGCGGCTGCCCTGACCGCCCGAGCATTTAGCGAAATTGAATGCGAGTTCTCGCTGCTAATGTGCGCTGTCGTGCCGACGCATCCCTATATCATACTTGCGAGCATGCCCGGCCGCCTCTTCTCATTTCATCACGATGGATTGCAGACCCATGATGGAGGAGTCGAGATCAGGGACTTTCTCTATACTCCAGAATCACTGACGCCAATCTCCGATTACGGGGTGCGCGATGGCGTCTACGGCCTATCGATTCCCGAGCACTTCCTGATACCTGCGAGGCTAGTGCCCGCACCGGATAATGTCGATCAGGCCATCGGTGCCTTTGATGGCCTGGCAGCGGGCCTGGATAGCTTTCCGCAGCTCGGGAGCCTGGCGAAAGTAATTCGCCTCTCTATTATCCCTCGCCTTCGCTCGGGCCCGATCCCATTCACAAGGACTATAAGCTAGGCGGCTTTCCTTTCGTTAGGGGAATTAGCCCATGTGGGTGCTAGGCATTAACTGGCGATTCCATGACGCCTCAGCGGCACTTGTCGATGGGGACGGGAGGGTGCTCGCCACCGCCGAAGAGGAGCGCTACAGCCGCGTCAAGCACGCGTGGAACACCCTGCCCCGCGAGGCGGTCGCGTTCTGCCTGCGGACAGGGGGCATCTCCTGGCGAGATCTCGACGTGGTGGCGATCGGCTGGGACCTGCGCCTGCTACGGCCCTGGTCGGATGCCGACACCGACGAACTCTACGCGGAGGTCTTCGGGCCGGGCGCTACTGGCCGTAACACGCCCCGTCTTGAGTTCGTGGAGCATCACCTCGCGCACGCGTGCTCGGCGTTCTACGCCTCGGGCTTCGCAGCCGCGGGGGTGCTTGTCGTGGACGGCACTGGCGAGTCCGACTCGACGTCCATTTACGCGGCCCGGCATGGCGCCGGGCTGACAAGGCGACGGTCCTGGCCCCGCGAGTATTCCCTGGGCACGATGTACGAGGCGGCGACCCGCCTGCTCGGGTTCGGCGGACTCGAAGCCGGCAAGACGATGGGACTGGCTCCCTACGGGACCGCCGGCGATCACGTGGTCCTCCCCTTCGGGGATGAGATCAGCAGCGGCTCATGGGGCAACAAGATGCTCCTTGACCTGCCCCCCGGACCGTCCAATCCGCAAGTGAGGCAGGCGTGGACGCGCTATCTCCGCGGCAGGTTCGGTGCTGTCACCAGAGGCCAGGACGAACTCGACCGGGACCCGGTCGCGGTGCGCGTCGCGGCGAGCGCGCAGCGGACGGTCGAGGAGGCGATGCGGGCCCTGCACGCGGAGACAGTCTCCTTGTCCGGCTCGCCTAATGTCTGCCTCGCCGGCGGTGTCGCGCTCAATTGCGTCAGCAACGGCCGGCTGCCCGAGCCCCTGTACATCCCCCCGTTTCCCCATGACTCGGGAGTGTCCCTGGGCGCCGCCTGGGCAATCGCTCCACCTGCCCGCCCGGCGCCGCTCGAATCGCCGTACCTGGGCGGCCCGCTGGAGGCCGGCCCGCAGGCCGGCCAGGCACGCGCTGACGGCCTGCGCGTGGAACCGTTCGCTCCCGAGGTAGCCACGGAACTGCTGCTCGATGGCGCCATCGGGGCGGTGGCCGAGGGGCGGGCAGAGGTCGGCCCGAGAGCGCTCGGGCACCGGTCCATCATCGCGATTCCCCGCCCAGCGGACGTCCGCGACCGGATCAACGTGCTCAAGGGCCGGGAGCCCTGGCGTCCGCTGGCACCAGTCACCTTCCCGGAGTACGCGCCGCGACTGTGGCCCGACCAGGGACGCCGGGCACTCTACATGGTGGGCGCGGCAGCGGTCTCAGCTCACGGGCAAGAGGCGATGCCTGCGGTAACCCACGTGGACGCCACCACCCGCCCGCAGGTCCTGCCATCTGGCGCGGCCCCCGTAGTGGAAAGCATCCTCAGGCAACTACAGCAGGTCGGCCTGCCGCCGGTACTGGTAAATACGTCGCTCAACGGGCGGGGCGAACCCATCATCAACTCGGCCGCGCAGGCGATCGATGCCCTGAAAGCTCTCAGCCTGGACTTCCTCATTTTGGGTGAGCACCTAATCCGCCCGCCACGCTGACCGCTGCGCCTGTCAAACGGGCCGCCGGGCTCGCTGGAGGGTCATGTGGTACCTGGGGCGGCAAGCACGACCGAGACGCTCGCCGAGGCTGGCGGCGCGGCCCCGCCGCCCCCCTTCAGGCCCAGGCAGAGCGGAAGCCAGCTAGCATCCTTGCCGGGATAGTGGAGGGATGCCGTGTCGTTGCCGCGTATCGGGGTCGTCATCGTGACGATGGGGACTCGCCCGGCGGAACTGGATGCCCTGCTGGAGTCGGTGGCTCGGCAGAGCGCGCCGGCGGCCCGTGTAGTTGTCGTCGGCAACGGAACACCGCTGGCCGGCATGCCCAGGTGGGTGACCGGGGTGCCGCTGGAGGAGAACCTGGGCTGCCCGGGCGGGCGTAATGCCGGGCTGAGGCTGCTGCTGGAGCAAGGCGACGTGGATGTGGTCGTCGAACTGGATGATGACGGGCTGCTGATCGCTGACGACGTGTTCGCGCGAGTGCAACGGCTTTACGCGGCGGACCCCGCGCTGGGGATCGTGTCGTTCCGGGTAGCCGATGAGCAGGGGCGGACACTGCGGCGGCATGTTCCCCGGCTGGGCGCGGGTGATCCGCTGCGGCCAGGGCCGGTAACCGCGTTCCTGGGCGGAGGGCACGCCCTGTCGGCGTCGATGCTGCGGCAGATCGGGGACTGGCCGGGGCACTTCTTCTTCGAGCATGAGGAGACTGACCTGGCCTGGAGGGCGCTGGATGCCGGGTGGGACATCTGGTATGAGCCGGACCTGGTGCTGCGGCATCCGAGCACGCCGCCGGATCGCCACGCGATTCACTACCGGCTGACAGCGCGGAACCGGGTGTGGCTGGCCCGGCGGCGGCTGCCAGCCGCGCTGATACCGGTCTACCTGGGGGTATGGATCGCGATCACCCTGGCCCGGACGCACTCGGCCGCCGCCTTGCGGGCATGGGCCGCCGGGTTCTGGGAGGGCATCCGCACGCCATGCGGAACCCGCCAGCCCATGCGGTGGAGCACCGTATGGCGGATGACCCGGCTCAGGCGACCGCCCGTGATCTGACCCGATCCAGCGACGCCGCCGGCTGCCCGCCTCAATCCGGGCGGATAAGCGCCCACACTACCTTCCCGCCTGCTGGCTCTGACGGGACAAACCAGTTCCATTCCGCGCTGAGAGCTTCCACCAGCAGCAGGCCGCGGCCGCTCTCGTCGTCCTCGCCACCGCTAGCGCGCACCGGGGGCCGCGGGCTGGCGTCCCAGACCAGGACCAGGGCGCTCGCCGCGTCGGCCAGCAGCCGCAGCCGCACCGGGACGGCGCCCGCTTCCGCCCGAGATACCCGGACCGCGTTGGTGACCAGCTCCGAGGTCACCAGCTCAGCGGCATCCGCGAGATCGGGAAGCTGCCATTCGCAGAGCAGATGCCGGGCGTGCAGCCGGGCGCAGGGCGTGGCACCGGGAAGAGCGCCCAGCTCCAGGAAGCTCCGCAGCGGCAACTGGCGAGTGAGGTTACTCCCCTGGCCATCGGCTAGGGGAGGCATCCGCGCGGCGCCACGGGCGTGGCGAGCCGGGAAATAGCCGGGACCTTCCCGGCTCGCTTTCCCGGCACGATGAGCGAGCCCGCCCGCAGCGGCCGGCCCGGCTGTAGTCGCCCTGCCATACATGATCATCTCTCCCATAGCACAGTCATCCAGCCCGGCCCCGTGCGTTGCCGCCCGCAGATAGCAGGTGATGCACCGCCCCGCCGGATTCCCAGGCCGGCGTATCGCGGCTCAGCAGGCCCGTCACCATTTCCGCGACCTCTCCCGTGATCTCGGTCAGGCACTCCCACGTCACGTATCCGTCGTAGCTGACATGGACGGCGCCCTTGCCGGGATAGCCAGGGCGGGTGACTGTCAGGTCCGTGATCTCGTCACCGCAGGTGCGCTCGGTTATCTCCAGGCCGCGTGCCCGCAGCTTGCCCGCGATGATGTGCATGATCTCGCCAGGCTTGTACTCGCCGCGGGGACGGCGGCTCCGGCCTGCCTCCGAAAGGGCCGCCCGCCTGTCCGGGAACACCCCGGCCTGACCGAGAACCGCTGGCAGCAGCGCCGTCCGCGGCACGCCGAAGGCGTCCGCCAGGCGGAGCAGGTTGCGGATATCGAAGATCGTGTCCCGCGTCCCGTTCTCGATCATCCCGATCGTGGCGGCCGACCAGCCGGCGATCTCCCCGGCCTCGGCCCGCGAGAGCCCAGCGGCCACCCTGAACACCTCGAACGCCCGCCCCAGCTCAAGCCCGGCCAGCATCCGCCGCACCGGCGCGGTGCCCCACACCCAGGCCGGAACCGCCTGCCCGTCATCGTCGGCCGTCAGGTACCCGGCGCTGAGCACTTCCCGCTCGCATGACGAGCACAGCGCGGTCTTGTTATAGGCCGACAGGCGAGTCACCTGGCAGGCGGCGCAGATCCGGGCCTCAGGCACCGGGCGCTCCGGTTCCGTCCCGCTGGGCTTCATTGCCCAGATCCCGGATCAGGGCAAGCTGCCCGTTCACCCGGCCCGGAAAAGCCGCCGGGGCCGCCTGCCCGGAACTGACCGCCGGTTCGGCTATCTCGATCACCAGGCGGCCGGGAACAAATGGCAGCGACAACGACAAGCCCGCCGCACCGGCTACCCGCGGGAAGGTCCGCTCTGCGGGCTGGCCCGGAGCTTGACCGCGGCTCGCGCTCTTGATCCTCACGCGCCGCTGGCCCGGCCAGTGCCTCCAGTTCCCCGCCGGCGTCCAAGACGCGGTCAAGCAGTCCCGCCAGTTGCCCGGATGCTCCCTTGCGGCCGTGCGCGATATTTGACAGGTGAGCGGGACTGCACGGTACGCGGCGGGCCACCTCGCGCAGCGATAGCCCGCGCTCGCCCGCCAGCGCGACGAGCTTGCGCCCGAACATGGTGTCGGCGCGCGGCACGGGCCGGCGGATCAGCGTGAGCCGGTCTTGCGGCGCCAGGTTCTCATGGTCGGCCAGGTCGAGCAGGCTCAGCACGTCCGTCTCGTACAACCGGGCCAGCATTATCAAGAGATAGACCGACGGCTTTCGCCCGCTCGATGGCCAGTGTTCGTACTCACTAAAATGCGCGCCGGTCATGGGCGCGCGCCCCTGCGGGTCGGTGCCTTCCTGCGCCGCCAGCGCGTTGAACCGAGCCGCCGCGTCAACCAGCGACCAGCCCCAGGCCAGCCGGTAAGACTCACGCGGGCGCAGCCGGTACTGACGCGCGATCTCACCCGCGATCTCGTCAAATCCCAGACCCAGGCCCCGCATGCGTTCCCGCAGGTCCTTCAGTTCGGCCCTGAAACCTTCGCGCCTGGCTACGGCCGGCGGCAGCGGGGTGAATCCGTCTGCGCGCTCGACCGCCTGCCCCGTCGTGTGGGCTTGGTGCACCATGCTGTCGTCTCCTGTGGCTGTTCATCTGGCCAGGAGGCAGAGGCAGGTACTCTCCGTGCTCCGCGCCGCCCCGGCGCGAACCGTGCGGGCCGTCAAAGGTTGCTCCTCAAGCAACGCCGCATCGTTTCTGCGGGCACCAAACCGCCCGAACGTCATGATTGCCTGCGCTCCACCGATGAAATTAGTCACTCGCAAAGGTACGGTGATCAATAAGTCACGATGGGTACACGCAATGACCCGGCCATCATGGGTACGTTCTGTACCCGCCATAGCCCCTAAGCAGCCACTCCTATGGCGGTCGCCAGCACCTGCGCCTGGCCCCGGATCATGCGATCGTCGCTTCCGGCCGCATCGCTCACGAAGGCGCGCGTGAAGTAGTTGTAGCGGGTGGTATCGGGTGACTCGTCCCATGCGCGTTGCAGCAAGGTCATGATTGCGACCGGGTCAGGCCGGTTGGAACGGGTACGAAGTGACCGCGCCCGCGCGGACTCGATCAGGTGGAAACTGCGCCGCGTAGAACTTGGCATCGCCGCCAAGTCAAGCCGGCTCGCCTGCTGGATAGCGTGCCCGGATTGCATCAGGTCCGCGTGCATCGTGACCGCGTAGGCGTCCACCATGCCAGGCCCGAAGATCAGGTATGGATGCGAATAGCCCCGGCCAAGAGCGTGAGCCGCCCGCGACGCCTCATCCAAATACCGCCATGCATCCCCCGAACGCCCAATCCGGGCATAGGAAAGCGCGCAGGCAAGCTGGAGCAGCCCCCACCGTGCCAGATCCTCCGCCGACTCATCTGGCCGCAGCAGCCGCGCCGCCGAAGAAGCGATCTCTATCCGTGCCGCTGGCTGTTCCCCCGCGTCGCGGAATACATGGTTGAGATACCAGGCAGCCCCGGCGATTGCCCGCGGATCGTCGGCGTCCTGAGCTGCGGTCATCGCGCGGTCCCCGCACAGCATGACCAGATCCGGGCACGGCTGAAAGGACAAGAACAACTGCGTCAGATGGTAGCTCTCGGCCAGCGAGACCAGCGCACGCCGCCGGTCCGAGCCATCCAGGCGCCGTGCAGCGGCGCGCCCGTCGCGCAGCAACCCCGGAAGCACAACCGACACCGCCGTGCGCTGGCGCTTTGCCCCGTGCCACATCTCCCACGCGGCACCGACACGAGAGGCCAGATCACCAGCCGTGACCGGCTCGCCATCTTCGGGCACGCTGATGGCGTAATCAGTGAGCGACCGCGTGATCGCGTCAAGGGACTCATGCCGCGCCTTGCCGAAATGCGCCACTGACAGCCGCTGATCGCCGGTAAGGTCCGACAGGTCCGGTACCCCCAGCAACTCCGCCAGCCGCAGCAGCATGTCCAGCCGGGGCGGCTGAAGACGGCCAGACTCAACGGCCTTGACCCACTCAGCCGACTTCCCGACTAGCCCGCCAAGGACCGGCCGGGACATGCCGGCACGGTCACGGAAGTACCTGATCCGCTCGCCGGCAGTTCGCCCGGCAAGGTCATCTACCCAGGCCATAGTCCCCTGCGCCTCCTGAGGTTACGGGCACATCCAGGATAGTGGCGCAACGCGGTACGTGGCCGCGCCAGTGCGACGTTGGGGTCGGCGGGGCTACGCGCGTACCGAACCTGGTGAGGTTGGCAACAGGGAACAACAAAGGAGTTAGGCGCTAAAGATCTGTCTTTTACCGAGATTCGGCTTGCCGACGCCGTTCGGCCCGACCACCGCGATGCGATCGCCTGCCGCGACCGACAGGTCAGCGTTGTGCAGCACGAGTGCGGCGCCGAAGGCGACACTGACGCCCTTCGCATTCAGCAACGACACGCACGCCACCCTAGGCCGGCAACCAGGGGTGGCGCGCGTGATTTATCGCGTCACCTACCCGCCAAGCTCGCCGTCGAGGTGCCTGAGGTCCTCTCCGACGTAGAGCTGCCTGGGCCGTGCGATCTTCTGTTCGGGATCGGCGGCATTCTCCTGCCACTGGGCCAGCCAGCCTGGCATCCGGCCGATGGCGAAGAGCACGGGGAACATGGTCACGGGAAAGCCCATGGCCTGGTAGATGATGCCTGAGTAGAAGTCGACGTTCGGGTAGAGCTTGTGACTGATGAAGTAGTCGTCGGCCAGGGCGATCCGCTCGAGCTCGAGCGCGATGTCGAGCAGCGGGTTCCGCCCGGTCACGCTGAATACCTGGTCGGCTACTTCCTTGATGATCGAGGCACGCGGGTCGAAATTCTTGTAGACCCGGTGCCCGAAACCCATCAGCCTGATCTCACCGCGCTTTACGCGCTCGACATAGGCGGGGACGCCGGCCACCGAGCCTATCTCCTGCAGCATCCGCAGCACCTGCTCGTTCGCGCCGCCGTGCAGCGGTCCCCATAGCGCCGCCGCGGCTGCTGCCGCCGCCGAGTATGGGTCCACGTGCGAAGATCCGACGACCCGCATCGCGCTGGTCGAGCAGTTCTGCTCATGGTCAGCGTGCAGAATCAGGAGTATGTCGAGGGCTCGCTCGAGAACGGGGTCCGGGCGGTAGCGCGGCTCGGTCATCTTCCACATCATGTTGAGGAAGTTGCCCGCGTAGCTGAGCTCGGCGTCCGGATAGGCGTAAGGCAAGCCCATCGCGTGCCGGTAGGCGAACGCGGCCAGCGTGGGCATCTTCGCGATCAGCCTGACTACCTGCTCACGCTGTCTGGCCGGATCTGCGACAAACTTCGCTTCCGGATAGAACGTCGACAGGCCGGCCACGGTGCTGACCAGCATGCCCATCGGATGCGCGTCGTGGTGGAAGCCGTCGATGAACTTCTTGACGTTCTCGTGGACGTACGTGTGCTTGCCGATCTCGGCTGACCACGCGGCCGACTCGTCCTTGGCCGGAAGTTCGCCGGACAGGAGCAGGAAGGAAACGTCGAGGAAGGATGACTTGCGGGCCAGCTCCTCGATCGGGTAGCCGCGGTAGCGGAGAATACCGGCATCACCGTCGATGAAGGTGATGCCGCTGCGGCAGCTTGCCGTGTTCAGGAAGGCCGGGTCATAGCAAAGCAACCCGAAGTCGTCATCTGACGTCTTGATCTGGCGGAAGTCGAGCGACCTGACGGCTCCCTCCGAGATCGGAATCTCGTAGCTGCGTCCGGTTCTGCTGTCGGTAACGTGCAGCACGCCGCCCGGCTGCTCGTTCGGTGTCGTCATCGTGGTTGAGTTCCTTCGCATCGCGGGCCACGGACGCGGACATGATCCTGGCGTGTCATACCCGACCGTAGTTCTTTCAGCCCAGACTAGGAACGCCTCATTTTGGCGTGATTAGGGGGCCGGCAGCTAACGCACGTACCGAACACCGTGAGGTGGCCGACGTCGGTGTCGAAGCCGTAGTCGGCATCGAGCGACTCGACCAAGGGCCTGACGGCCGCCTGCTCGAGCTCGGTTATCCCGCCGCAGGCACGGCAGACCAGGTGGACGTGCTGCCCCTGCGCGGCGAGATGGTAACGGTGGGCGCCATGACCAAGGTGCGTGTGGGTGACGAGGCCGACCTGCTCGAGCAGCTCGAGCGTGCGGTAGACGGTCGAGACGTTGACCCCGACAACGGTCTGCTTTACCTCGGCGTAGATCTCCTCAGGGGTCGCATGCTCCAGCCTGGTCACGGCCTCGAGCACAAGCTGCCGTTGCGGGGTAACCCGGTAGCCGCTGGCTCGCAGCGCGTCATCCCACGTCTGCGACATGCACCGAGTCTAAAACCCACTTGCCCCCCAGGCGGCTGGTCACGTAACGTGCTGGCTAACACGGGAAAGGAGGTGGTCCAAACTAATGCATAGTTCTCGGACTCGTGAGGTGGCTGTCAGCTAGCCGCCGTCCCGTGTGGAACGCTTGTCGTCGCTGTGGCGGCGGTTTGGCTAATACACGGCAGACACCGGACCCCCGGGTGACCGGCCTTGTCCAGCCGGTCCTGCCTTTCGGCAGAAAAGCCCGGGGGCTTCTCTTTGCCCGGCTGGCCAGCTAAGGTCCATGGCCGCCTAGGTGCTGACTCGCTTGAGCTGCGCGGATACGTGCGGCGTTAGCGGCTGGCCGACCGCCGCCATGTCGTAAGCGTAGCCCAGATCGGCACCGATCAGCCCGTAGAGCCGTTTGCCAGCGGCGACCTCTTTGGCCGTGGCGGTGCGCACGACGGCATCGGTGATCAGCTCGATCTTGGTTCCCTCAATATGCCCGACGTAGATCTCGGTGATGCCGGTCGGGTGCGTCAGCAGCACTTCGAGCTGATCGTTGTCCTGGGGCCGCCAGAAGCCGACCTCCATCGCGAGCGGGCGACCGACGGTACCGTCGGCGTCAAGCAGCCAGGTACGGCTTGAGTAGATCAGGAACGGCTTGCCGTTATGGCTGAACGTGATCTCCTGGCCGAAGTTGACGCTTTCTATGGTCGGATACCCCACGACGCCCGCGCCTTCCCAGCGCCCGAGCAGAAAGCTCAGCGGGGCGATAGCCGGGTGCGGCTCAAAGCCTGGCTGCTCTGCCAGCGGCTCCATCAGGCGTTCCGCCCTGGCCTGGAACCGACGCGCCACAACCGCAGCACGACAAGCGCACAGCAGCCAGCGCAGGCCGCAGCCGCTACGGTAAGCACAACTACGCTCAGGTCCGCCATCACACGTGGCAGTGTACGGTGTGGCAATGGTTTCTGGTTCGCTCGTCATCAAGGTAACCGCGGGCAAGAATGACGCGGAGCGCTGTAGCCAGGCGTTCAACGTCGCCGCGACCGCGGTCGCCAGCGGCGTGCCTGTGTCGCTTTGGCTCACCGGCGAGGCAAGCTGGCTCGGGCTGCCAGGTCGGGCCGAGGAAGTCGACCTCGCCCACGCCACTCCGCTCAGCGACCTGCTCGCCGCCGTCGCGGCGGCCGGGACGGTCACGGTCTGCAGCCAGTGTGCCGCCAGGCGCGATATCACCGCGGACGCGCTCATCGAGGGCGTGCGAATCGCCGGCGCCGCGACCTTCGTAGCGGAAGTAATGGCGGAAGGCGCCAAGGCCCTGGTGTATTAAGCCACCCCAGATCCAGGCGCGGCGCGCTCAGGCCGGTACCGCGGCGAGCCGTTCCTCGCGCAGGCGCGTCGTCCACACCTCTTCGGATTCTGGCAGCGGCGGCAGCGGTCCCGCCGCCCACGTCAGCAGCAAGTCAGCCAGGCTCGGGTTGCGGACCAGGGCCGGGCCGTGCAAGTACGTGCCGAGAATCCGTCCGGCGTACACGCCTTCTGTCCCGCTGCCGTCACCGTTGCCGACGCCGAGCGCGACCCGCGCAAGCGGCTTGGCGCCCGCCCCGATGCTGGTCTTGCCCTGGTGGTTCTCGAATCCGGTCAGCCGCTCCACCCGAAGAGACTGGTCCACGTCAGCTACGATCTCCCCGACCCCGCGCTCATCCCCGCGACTGCTTCTGATGTCGATGAGGCCAAGCCCGTCAACGGGCTCACCCTGTGCCCCGCCGAATACCTCGCCGATCAGCTGGTATCCCGCGCAGACGGCGAAGATCACCGCGCCGCGAGCAGCAGCCGCCTGCAGGCCGCCGTCCGCGCGCAACCGTCTTGCCGCCAGCACCTGCGGCAGGTCCTCGCCACCGCCGAGCAAGTAGATGTCGCCCTGCTCGGGCACCCGCTGGTCTGAGTTGATCCCTGTGGACTCGACGGGCAGGCCGCGAAGTACCGCCCTGCGGGTCAGCATGATCAGATTGCCCCGGTCGCCGTAAGTACTCAGCAAATCCGGATAAATCCAAACAATACGCAAAGCATCCTTAGTCACAGCCGAACACTCCAATGCCCACTAGACCGAACGCCCGACTACCGCCCTGATGTGCTGGAACGCGGTGTAGTTGGCGATCACGTCGAGGTTTCCCTGCGGCACCGCGTCTACTGCCGCGTCGATGCCGTCGACAAGCTCGAAAGGAATCGAGTCGGCTTCGAGCCTGACCGCGAGGTCGATCCTGCGCTCGCCGGCCACCAGCACCCGCCGTCCGGCGAGCACACGGTAGTCCACATCCCAGAGCCAGGAAGTGTCCTTTCCGTCTGGTCCCTGCGCATTGACCGCGAGCAGCAGCGGCGGATTGTCGGCACCGAGCACATCGAACGCCTCGAGCCATCCGGCCGGGTTCTTGGCCAGCAGCAGGTGCAGCGTCCTGCCCCGCCGCTCTACGCTCGTGTAACGACCAGCGATCGAGGTTACCTTGCGCAACTCAGGCAGTGCCTGATCCATGTCGGCACCGAACAGGTCGGCCACCGCAAGCGCCATGACCGCATTAGACCGGTTGGCGCGGCCAGGCAGCGCCAGATTGAGTTCGCGTACGGTTCCCGCCGCGTCGATGACCTTCTCCCCGTCGAGCACCCAGCGCGCGGAGGGACGCGAAAGCGAGCACTCGCCGCACCGCCAGCCAAGCTCATCCCGCCGCAGGTGCGACCCGCAGTCAGGGCAGCACCAGGAGTCTTCGTGCCAGCGCTGGCCGGCCGCGACCCAGATCACCTCGCTGGCAGAACCCGCCGACCAGGCGATCAGGGGATCATCGGCGTTCGCGATCACTCGCACCTGCGGCGCCTGCGCGAACGCCTCCCGCCAGCGCCGCGCGATCAGCCAGATCTCTGCCGCTCTGTCCATCTGGTCCCGGCTGAGATTAAGCAGCAGGACAGCGCGCGGATTGGTGACCTTGATCAGGCTGGGCAAGTAGCGCTCGTCAACTTCGAGCACCGCATAGGGCGCCTCTGGCGCAGTCGACAGGGCCGAGACCAGACCGCTTTCCATATTGGCGCCATAGGCGTTGGTAGCCACTTCCTGACCAAGCGACCCGATCGCCGCCGTGACCAGGCGAGTAGTGGTCGTCTTGCCGTTGGTGCCGGTGACCATGACGATCTGCCGGCCGGAGGCGAGTTGTCTGAGCAGGTCAGGGGCCACCTTCAGGCCGACCACGCCGCCGATGACCGAGCCATCGCCCCGCCCGGTCAGCCTCGACACCCGGGTAGCGGCTCCGCCAATGCTCGTCGCCACCCGCGCCCTGATCGGAAGCTTGCTCATGTGCGTTGATGCTATCTGGCCGAGGCGGCCGGCTGCGCGCCAGCCACCTTCATAAGCTCGTCATCATTGCCGACAATGAACCTTCTCGGCCAGGACAATACCGGCTCAAGCCAGCTCGCCACTCCCATTTCTCCCGCCGCCTGCAGCAACTGTCCCCGGTGGCTCGAGCCGACCGTGAGGGTGGCCAGGTCGGCCGCGAACGCACGCTGGTCGTCGATGCCAAGCAGCGCCGTCCAGGCAGGCAGGCGATTACGGTCAAGTTCCATCGAAAGCGGGTGCCTGCGCAGCGCGCTTATCCGCTGGCCCACCTTGATATCGGGTTCGTCGGACAGTCCGTCAAGTTCGAATTCCAGTGGCAGCGCCAGCTCGAAAGGGTCAGGCGAAGGTCCGATCAGGGGAAGTGCCCTTTCTAGTTCGCGCAGCCACTGGAGCTGCGGTATCACCCAGTCGGCGCCGACTTGGGTTCCCGCGCCCTTTCCGCCATTAAGCACCTTGACAGCGGTCGCCGACACGGCGGCGGTCAGGTCCGCCGGGTCGAAATAGTCCCTGACGGCCTCGGCCCGTCCGGCGACGCTGCGCTCCACCACGGTCGCGAGCAGGCACTCGCGCAGCCGCTCGTCTAGCTGCGACCAGCGCTGCCTGAGCACGGCGGGAACCACGGGCAACGGCGAGTTGGTGAGAAAGGCGAGCACCAGCGCTTCGGTCCACACCCGCAGCCAGGCGTGCTCTGGCGCGGCGGCGAGCAGGTCGGCCGACCGCAGCTCGATCAGCGTGCAGGCACGATCGTATTTGCAGGCCGGCCCGCAGGCCGGAGAACGCCTTCCCGCCATCGGCGGCGCGGTCAGTTCCGTCGCTACCGGCGCGCGGTCAGCGTGGCCGCCGAATGGCAGCCTGACCCGAAGCGGCCGGTCCATGCCGTCGGCGAAGACGGCGGCGACTCCAGGCGGGAACGAGACCACCTGGCGCGACTGCTCGGCGTCCAGGTTCATCGTGGCGCCGACCAGTTCCCTGTCGTCGTGGGCGGGCAGCCGGTGCACGACCTTGAGCGCGGTGTTCTTCATGACGTCCGGCACTAGCTTGGCCGGGATCTGCTCGGCGATTACCAGGCCCTCGCCGTAAGCGCGGATCTCGGCAAGCAGGCCGGCGAACAACTCGACCGCGTGAGCCCCGGCGCCTTCCCTGCCGGCCCGCAGCAGCCGGTGCGCCTCCTCGATCACCATGACGTGCCTGAGCCGCTCTGTGCCCTCAGGACCTGGCTCCTTCCTTGCCCTGATCCGCAGATGCTCCACGATCCTGATGATCAAGGTCCCGATCAGGAAGGCCTTGTCTTCGTCGTTGGCGACGTCTTCGATCGCGAGCAACGCGTTCCTGCTGAGCAGTTCGCCGATGTCGGCCGGGTGCCCGCCTTCGAAGAACCGCCCGGCCGAGCCGGTGCGCAGCGACCTGAGCCTGACGTCCACGAAACCCCTGACGTCGGCCTGAAGCTCGGGTCCGTACCCGACGTCGGCGATCACATCCACCGCGGCCGCCTGGAGCTGTGCCAGGGTCGGGACCGCCGGTGGTACCACCGCCCCTGGCTGGCCTGCCCCGCTGACCGGATCCCAGCCGCACGACTCGTAAACCCGCTGCAATGCCTGCGACATGATCTGCGGGAACGGCTCGTGGGCGTCGAACGCGGCCAGGAAAAGCGCTCGCACCATGTCGATGTGTGCCTGGACCGGGTAACCGGGCTCTGGGGCCAGCGGGTTGACGGCGAGCGGTATCGAGTCAGGGTCGGCCGGATTGATAATGGTCAGGTCAGCGCCGCAGGCCGCGATCCGCCCGGCAATGCTCGCGTACTCCGACTTCACCGGCTCGATCACGAGCCAGGGAATTCCCGCCCTGGTGAGCTGGTCAAGCAGGTGCTTGACGGTTTGCGACTTGCCCGAGCCGGTGGCGCCGGTGATCAGCGCGTGCCGGTTCAAAGTGGTCAACGGCACGCCGAAGTCACCAACCTGCCGGTCCTTGCCGTCAAGTATCGCGCCGAGGCTGATGCCTTCTTCGCCAAGCGGTTCCGCTGTCACGTCGAAGTAGCCGACGTCGAGCACGCGGACGCCAGGCACCTCGCGCGCTGGCAGCCCGGCAAGCGCCGCCAGCACGCCCGCGGTAGCGGTGAAAGGCACCGAGCCGCCATCAGCATGGTCGGCGTAGGTGGCGGTCAGCGCGTCCGCCAGGTCCATCGCACGCTCAGGCCCGCGCAGCCGGTAGGGATGCGAGGTCAGGTCGGCCGAGCCGACCAGCATCGGCGCGATCACGTTGAGCTGCTCGAGGTCGGTGGCGCCGACGAGCACCCGCACGTTCCACAGCCCGGCCTCACGGAACGCGTCAAGCTCGCTGAGCCTTCTGGCCATCCGGTCGGCGTCGAACCTGGACCTTTCCTCGTCGAAGCGCCTGAGCACGTTCAGCTGGCCGCGGAGCTCAGCGATCTCCGCGTCGATGAGATCGGCCGGCTCGGCCACCACCAGCCAGCCGAACGGCCTGGACATCAAGGTGGTCAGCGCCGACTCGAACAAGCTCGGCAGCGCGCCTGTCAGGCCGGCGCGAAGACCAGCGCCGGCCGGCAACCAGGAACCGCCAGGCTGCCCGCCGCCGGGTGCACGGTCCTGCGGCCAGCTTTCACCGCCGGCCACAGGCGCCTGACGACCCGGGCAAGGCGCCCAGATGAGCCTGCCGAGGTCAGCCATCAGCCCGGCGCTGAACGGCGCCCCCCGCGCGCCCCAGGGGAACAGCAGCTCCGATTGCTTTCCCGTCCCAGAGACCTCGGCAGACAGCCTGGTCAGAAAGTCGCCAGATGGGCCGTAAGGATGCTCGACGGCGGACGGGGCGACCTTAGGCTCGCGCGCTTCGCGCAGCGACTGGGCAGGGGGCAGCGGCAGCGGGCCGGCGTTGGTGAACAATTCAAGCGGCGCGCCGCCGCCTCTGGAGAACCAGCCGACGACGAAAGGGCGATGGTTCTTGGCCGCGTCGAGCACCGCGGGCAGGACGCTGGCGTAGTCGCGTTCCGCGGTGCCGCCGTAAGGCGCGTCAGGAATCGCGATCACGCGGTACCAGGGCGCCGAGCCGCCAGCGCCGATCCCAGAATCGCTGGTCATGGCCGGTGGCATCCTCCCGTCCGCTGCCAGGAACTCGCCCGCTGCCGAAAAGGTAGCAAAGGCGCGCTTGGCGCATGGCCAGTTCCGCCGACTGTCGTCATCCTGGTCATCGCCCCCGCCCTGGGTACCTCAGGTCGTCGCCTTGGCGAGGTAGGTGAAGCGATCGGGCTCACTTGAGGGCACCTCGTGCCAGTCAAGGCTGGCGTAGAAGGCACGCGCGCCTGTGTTGGACGGGTACACGGCCAGGTAAGCCGCCGCAGCGCCGTGCCTCGCGGCAGCGGCCAGGAACTCGGTCATGAGAACCCGGCCGAACCCGCGGCGCTGGTAGTCAGGCAGCAAGTTGATGTGCAGGTGCGCCGGGTAAGGCGCCAGTTCGGGCCTGAGCATGGATTCCGGGCTGAACATGACCGCGAGCTTGCGGTCTTCCTCGGTCACCGGGTCCGCCTCAGGCGAAGGCTCGACGTAGCGTTCGCGCATCCTCGGGATCCAGCGGTCGCGGTAGGCGCGCACGAACCGCCGGGTGTCTGCGGTGCCGATAATGTAGCCGACCGCCCGTTCCCCGTTGTCGAGCACGAACGCGAGTTCAGGCTCGATCAGCAGGTAGGCGCCTGCGTAGATATCGGGTACCAGGTCATCGGTGCGGTACAGGCCGCGCGCGTCCGAGCTGGCCGCACCGGTGCGGACGCAGACGTCGTAGACGGCGTCCTGATCTTCCTCCAGGTAAGGCCGGACGAACGGCTTCATCAAAAGTCCGTCGCGAGGGTGCCGCTTATCCTCGTCGCGGTGGCTCCGGCCACCCAGATCGACTCGCCGTCGGCGGAGATGTGCACCCGGCCGCGCCTGCCGATCGCCGTGCCCTGACTCACCACGTAGGGCGCGGCCGCCCGGCCCGTCGACAGCAGCCAGTGGGCCAGCGAGGCATTCAGGCTGCCGGTCACCGGGTCCTCCGCGGTCTCGCCGTACGCGCTGAAGAAGGCTCGCACCTCGAAGGCGCACTCAGAACCTGGCGGATAGGGCGCGACCACGCCGAGGTCGAGGTTGTCGATTGCCGGACGCAGGGCGAGTACCTGCTCGGCGCTGCCAAGCAGCACCGCGACCCAGCCTGGCCCGTTGTCGGCCCAGTGCGCGTCCAAGATGTCCGGCCTGTCGATCTTGAGCTGGGCGGCGATCCGCTCGACCAGCTCCTCCGCCACCTGGCCGTAGCGGACCAGCGGCGGGGCTGCGAAGCCGAGCAGGCCGCCCTCGCGCTTGATCGTGACCAGGCCGGCCTGGCACTGCTGGACGATGTGGTCAGGGCTGCCTGGCCGGCCGCCCGCTTCCAGCCAGGCGTGGCAGGTGCCGAGGGTAGGGTGCCCGGCGAAGGGCATCTCGGCGGCGGTCGTGAAGATCCTTACCTGGTAGTCGGCGCCCGGCTGGTCGGGGGGCAGCACGAATGTGGTCTCTGACAGGTTGGTCCACCTGGCGATGAGCTGCATCTGCTCGGTCGTGAGCCCGGTCGCGTCGAGCACGACGGCGACGGGGTTACCAAGGAAAGGATCCTGGCTGAAGACGTCAACCTGGCAAAAAGGTCGCTGCACGGTTCGAGCTTAACGCGACAAGCGCCGGGTTGGCGTCGGCGAGCAGCACGGTGCGGCCGGCCGGTGCCGGGTAACTGATGATCGCGGCACTGACCGGTAGCCGCTGTAGTTCCTCGGCCTCGACCAGCAGTTCTCTTGACCGCGCGGCGGTGCGGCCCAGGGAGGTGTTCTCTCCGATCGCCCGCGAGGTCGACAATCCCCACGACGTACCTGAGTTGATGCCCTCGGTGAGGGACACTGAGCCCTGTTCGCTGGCCGAGTAGTTCGCGTCGCCGGTCAGCGACCGGCTGAAGTCGCCGAACGGTGCCAGGCCGGCCGAATAGCTGCGACCGCGACCGCGACTGCGGCCGCGGCTGGTGCCGAAGGAAACCGAATCGGCGATCGAGTCCGCGGTGCCCACCGAACTCGTATATGAGTCGCCCCAGGTGTCGGTGACCGAGGTACCGATCGTGTCGGTAATCTGCCCGACCACGAATCTGTGCTCGGTGCCGATCAGCTCGCTTGCGGCGCGCGCCTCGTCGCCATTGCCGAGCCGCATGAATGCGATTGCGGCGTTGCCTGAGCCGAGACGTGCGCGGACGGGTGAGGGGATGGAACGGTAGGCGAGGATGAGGCCCGTCCTGGATTGCTCGCACGCCTGAGCGAGCCTGTCGATCACCTCGCCGCTCAGCCGCTCGGCGCCAGCCAGGCAAAGGACGTGCCGCCACGCCTGGCCGGGCTGCGCCTCGCGCAGCACCTGGGTCATCGCCGCTACCAGATAGGTGCCGAGCGTGCGGTTGGCGATCACCCCGCCGCGCCTGCCCACCGCGGTGACCCGCAGGCGGCTTGGAGCCAGCGGCTCGGGATCGGTGCCTAGCCCGTCAAGGCTCCTGAGCCTGGCTTCCAGCGTCCAGGCTCGCTCGATGACCACGCGCTCGGCACCATCCCGGCCGAACAGCCGCCCGATCCGGTCAAGCTGGTCGGCGGTGAGCAGGCCCGATCGCAGATCGGCCCTTGGATCGCCGATCTCGCCAAGTACGCGCAGGGCGGCCGTCAGCGCAGCCAAGCCCTGGCCGGGCCCGATCGCGCCGATGACCCGCTCGAGCAGGGCACAGTCGGCGGCGTGCTCCGCGGGCGAGCCTGCCTGCCTGCCGGCATCTTCGCCTGCGCTGGCCGCGAGCGCGAGCACGTCGGAAAGCACTGCGGGGCCGAACTCCGCGCCCAGGTCGAGCCTCCGCAGGTCCGCAGGCAGTGACCACACCAGCGGCCGCAGCCCCGACCTGCGGGCCAGATGAATCAGGTCGCCGGCCACGGCGCCCTCGGTCAGGTCTACGATCGTCAGCTCGCCACCTAGGCTCAGTTGTGTTGCCCCGATGGTCGTGACCAGCGCCGACCAGCCCGCGAGAGTACCGCCAGCCACGTCGAGGCGGTCTATTCCGGCCGGCAGCGCCACAGGGAACCAGGAAGGCTGCCGTTCGAACATCGCCTTCCTACGCTGCCAGGCACGGTAGGCGCTGGCGTGCTCGCGGTGGCTGGCTGACAGGCGGCGGGCAGTGGCAGCCTGTATCGCGGCCACCCGGTCACGCTCGGCCCGCATCAGCGTGTCCAGACCACGCCGATGCAGGTATATCGCGCGGGAGCAGCGCAGACCGCCCGCCGCCGCCAGCACGGCGACCCCGGCCGCCAGCCGCCCGCTCACCAGCCCGGCCTGCCAGGCGACGGCGAGTAAGGCGACGCCGAGCGCGCTGGCCGCCGCTCCCGCCCTGGCCGGCCTGCTCAGCCTGCCGGTGATCGTGCGCTGCGCGGCGATCCAGGTTTCGTCGAGCCTGGTGGCGTACCTGACTGCGGTGCGCAGCGCCGGAGCCTGGCCAGGGTCGGCAACCGCCGGGGCGAACTGCCAGCCGAGGCAGACCGGCGCCCGCAGGTCTTTCACCTGACTACCACGCAGTCGGTCAGGTGGCCGGGCTGCGGCTGGCTCGCCCAGAGTGACAGCACATCTGGCCGCATCGTGCCGCGCAGCATGGCGCGCACGCCCGCCTGCGTCCTGTGATCCGCGGCCGGGCAGCGCGGGCCGTTTCCGCGCACGGCAACGAGGTTCACCTGCGCCGCCAGTTCGGCGGCGGCAGTCCAGTCACTCGTGCTCAGCACGACCGAGGTGCCCGTTCGCTCACCGAGGCTCACTAGCACGCCAAGCTGGCGGGCCTCGATCACCTCGCAGCCGTTGACCCACACCAGGCAGTCATGGCGGCCGCCGAGATCAGACCGGTCAGCTAGCCGCTCGACGAGGTCGGCAACCACCAGCCTGGCGATCATGGATGCGGGCCGCCTGGCAGCCTCGCCAAGGCAGAAATGCACGACCCGGCGCTCGGCAAGCACCTGCTCGAGGTTGATTTCTTCCTGGCCGGCGGCCAGCAGCCGCCAGAACGGCGACGCACGCAACTCCGCCATCTGACCGGCCGCAACCCTGAGAGCTGCGTCGTCGGCGCCCGGCTGTCCGGCGTGACCGGCCGCCCGCCCGGCCAGCGCGCTCACCGCCGCGAAGCCGTTCCCGCGCGGCGGGGAAAGCGCCGCGGTCAGGTAACTGGCGCAGGACAATCGCTCGGCGTGGCCGGCGTCGCCCCAGTGGAGCATGGCCATCACCAGGGTTGCCGCACGAGCGGTGCCGGCAGCCGCCAGCGGATCGTAATGCGCGCATCCGGCTGCGAAGTTCTGCAGCGGGGCGCCTGCCTTCGCGCATTCCGCTGCGATGCTTTCGCTCATGGCACCTGTCCCGGTCAAATCGATGGAGATGACCGCTTTACGGTGGGCAATCCCGGCGAGCAGAAGATCGCGCCCCGTCTTTGCCGCAGCGGCCTGGTCACCACTCGTGCACAGCACCCCGCTCTCCGCCGCCCGCCAGGTGATCGAGGCACGAGTGCCGCTTACGGCATCGATGCCGACGCAGCAGCCGTCGCCGGTCGCTACCTCGCCGCGGCGCAAGGTGGCGGCGAGATACCAGCAGCGTGCGACCACCAGCCCGCCGGGCCGGTATCGACCGCCCCGCGCACCCCTGGTGAAGAGCCCGATCAGCGCCGTCTCCGCGGCCGCGCCGATCAGGGCCAGGGGAACCTGGCCAGGCAGCCAGTGCCGCCAGTTCCCGGCTATCTCGGGCAGTCGCCCGAGTCTGGCCAGCAGCGGTCCTTGCCAGGCTAAATGACGCAGCACGATACTGCCTGCCGCGAAGTACCCGGTGAAGGCGGCCCTGCTTCCGATCACGAGCAGCCAGCAGGACCCGGCCGCAGCGGGCAAGAACAACCACGCCGGCCGCCACCGGCTAATCCGGCCGACGGCCAGGCAGCAAATCACTATCAGCAGCGTGGCCTGAGCAAACACCAGTTGCCCGGCGATGGCGATCACCGCAAGCCCGGCCGCTAAGTCGCGGCCAGGAAAGATGTCGCTAGGCGAGAACCGTCCGAATCGCGAGGAAATCCGACTCTCCGGCTCCGTTATATAGTCCGGCATAATAGCAAAAGATAGTACCTGCCTGCCGCTTAAGTAATGGGGTCAGGCGAACCAGGACCACCAGGCCACGCCGGATAACGGTCGCTGCCGGCACCCGATGGCTGTGCTTGCGCCTGGCCGGCGATCTCGTCGAAGGCGTCGTCGATGCCGACCGCGCCGATCGGCGAGCCCGCGCCTGGCGAGTCGATCACGATGCGGAACAGGTCAGGGCGCAAGGCGGCGACCGTGAGCGCGGCCGGCCGGCCGCTGACCGGGTCGTCGAAACGCACGGTCACTGTCGCGGCCGGCTGGCCGGCTCGCAGCCGCAGGCCCCTGGCGACTGAGGAGGGCGGCGGCTGCATCTCGAGGTGCAGCGCGATGGGCTGGCCGAGCGGAGCCGCCCGGTCGCGGGCACCGCCTGGCTCGTGGCCGGCCGCGAGCAGGAACTCGGCGGCGTTGGCGGCTGGCGGCTCGAGCGGCACAGCCACCTTGGCCGCATCCGAGGTTAGGTAGGTGGTCGACACGGCGGCCGGGTCGCCGTTGACTGACCAGTGGCATTTGATCACGCACACCGAGTCGGCCGACACCATCCCGAGTGCCCAGCCGATGTCCTCAGGTACCCGGCGCCAGGTCACCTTGCGGCTCCGGCATGTGACGTCGCTGCCCATCGGGTCGACCACGGCACCGAGCCTGGGCGCGCCTGCCATGGAGACCAGGTATTCCGCCGGGCTGGCGCGGTAGAGCTGCCCGTCGGGCAACTGCCTGATCAGGTGCCTGGCAGCCAGTTCCCGCACGGCCTGCTCGACCTGGCTCGGCCTGACGTTGTACCGGCGGGCGAGCGCACTCGGCCTTGGCAGCCGCCAGCCAGGCTCGTGGTGCACCAGGGTAGCTGCCAGGCGGTCAGCAAGAACTCCCGCGACGTCCTGTCTCTCGTCGCCGGAGTATGCCACTGGACGCCCTCCGCTCGCTCTCCGCGCATACCAGCCTTCCGAAAGTAGCCGGTACGGCTCCTTAACCACTCTAGATAATCTGCATGACTAGCAACTGAACGGCAGGTAATGGCTCAGGCAACTAGTCAGTCCGAAGCATCACAGCCTTAGTTGCCTTCCATGCTCTTTTACTCCGCGTTACGACGTGAGAACCCAATGATGATCCGCCCGGCGATTATCAGGAGCAGCACGAAGGCGAGCAGCAGCAGAGCGGCATCGTAGGACAGGATGTTCGCGCTCTCGATAGGCTGGTTGTTCGGCGAGAACTCCCATACCGGGTACGTAAGGTAACCGACGGGTGAATGGATCAGGGCTGCCGATGGATTGGCATCTGACCAGCCTGCGGTATAAAGCAGCGGCGCGGTCTCGCCGGCCGAGATGGCGATGGCTACGAGCACTCCTGTGACGATGCCTGGCGTCGCGGTCTTGAGAACGATCCTGCGCAATGCCCAGGTCGGTGGGATTCCGAGCGCTTCCGCACCTTCGCGGTAGGCGGTCGGCACCTGCCCGATGGCCGTCTCTGTTGCCTTCGTCATGTAGGGGATGGTCAGCACCGACACCACGAGGACGGCGGCGAGCAGCGAGAATTTCCAGTTAAGCCCGACGACCAGGGCTACCAGGCCCACGTAGCCGAGCACCACCGAAGGTATGCCAGCGAGAACTTCGTATCCGCCGCGCAGCAGTGCCTGGCGCCTGCCCTGGGCGAATTCCGCAAGATACATTCCGGTGAGCAAGCTCACCGTGCCACCCACTATGACCACTCCGAAGGTAATGGCCAAGGTGCCGAGGATTGCGTTTTCCAGGCCGCCGGTAAGCTCGTTGGTAGTCGTCGTGAGAACGTTGAATTGAAAATGCGGAAGCGCGCGGCCGACGATGCCGAGCACCATCGAGATGAGCGGCACGATCACCAGGGCCAGGCACAAAAAACATAGCGCCCAGAAGACAGCGTTGGCGATCTTGCGCCGTGCGGGGACGACTGGCCAGGTCCAGGATTGCTGGCCCTCTGGCGAGCGCCGGCCGCTGATAGATGACGTACTGCTCATAGGTCGTTTACCTCCGCATGAGCCTTGTCACAGGCCGCGGCCGACAGGCAGTGCGGTGCCGGAAACGCGCCGCACAAGCAACCGCGCGAGGATATTGGTCGCCAGCGTGATCACCATCAGGACCAGGCACAATTCCGCCAGCGAGCGCAGCGCGAATCCGGTGCCGTCCTGGAAGGCGCCGTCCACCGTCTGAACCACGGTCGCGGCGATCGTTGTCATCGTTCCGTAGATGTTGGTGGGAACCGAGCCGAGAGCCGCTCCGCAGGTCATCGCGACGGCCATGGTCTCGCCGAGCGCACGGCCAAGGCCAAGCACGACGGCACCGATCACGCCGCCGCCGACCCAGGGCAAGGTGACTTTCCTGGCGGTCTCGAACTCCGACATTCCGAGCGCGATGGCGCCCTCTCTCGGCAGGATCGGTACCTGGCGGATCAGGTCACGGGTCGTGGCGGCGATGATCGGGGTGACCATGAGGGCGAGCACCAGGCCAGAGGTCAGCATGCCCTGGCCATTACCTACTTCACCGCGGAAATAGTTGAGCACCGGCACGTTCGGCATGTTGCGCGCGATGAACGGGGTGACGTCTCGCGCGATGAAAGGACCGAAAGTGACGCCGCCCCACAGCCCGATGACCACGCTAGGAAGGCCGGCCAGCAATTCGAGGAAGGCGCCGACGATCGAGGACAGGCCCCTCGGCAAGCGCTCGACGATCACCAGGGCGGTGCCGAGCGACACGGGCACGGCGACAACGAGCGCGATCGCCGAGGATCCGAGCGTGCCGATGATCGAAGGAAGGGCACCGAACTGAGCGCCAGGCAGGTGCTCGACACCCCCGCTGCTTGTCGGGTTTCCGTACAGGTTGCCTATGGACCAGACCCGGCCAGTAAAAAATCCCCAGCCGTTGTAACCAATGGCCGGCCACGCCTTGACACCGAGAATGATCAGGATAAAGACCAGCGCAGCGACGGGAATCAGCGCGCCTGCCGCGCCGGTCCACCTGATCACCGAACCGTCACGGAGTGACGCTCTGAGCCAGTCGCTGACCCGCGGGGGGAGCGGGCTCGCGCCCGCCCCCCCGGCCGGCTTCAGCATGCTAGCCGAAGAGGTCATACCTGCTCACGCACCGATCTTGGCGATCAGCGCATCGGACAACTGCACCACGCTGGCTGGCAGCGGCTGGAAGTTCACCGCGTCCAGGAAGCTCGCGGTCTGGCCCGTGGCCACGTCCCAGTGCAGGAAGGCACGGATGTCCTCGGCAACGGTGCCGTTGGTCTGCTTGGTGTTCACGATGGCGTACTCGTAGTTGATGATCGGGTAACCGGCCGCAGCGGGTCCGTTGATCATCGAGATCGTCTCGTTGGCCGGCGTCTTGGCGATGAAGCCCGCGGCACCGGCGGCGATCGTCGCGGCCGTCGGCAGAACGAACTTGCCCGCGCCGTTCTTGACTTCCGCCTGGCCGAGTCCGGCCTTCTCGGTCTGCGTCTCGTAGCTGACGCCGATGTAGGCAATGCAGCCCTTGGTTGCCGCGCAGCCGGCCACCATGCCGCCGTTGCCCTGCTCGCCGAGGGCGCCGGGAACCGCAGGGAAGGTGGCCGCGGTGCTGACGTTGGTCACCGGCCAGGCCGACGGGTCCTGAGCGTCCATGTAGGAGGTAAACAGGAACGTGTCACCCGAGCCGTCCGCGCGGTGCAAAGTGACGATCTTCATGTTCGGCAGGGAGACACCGGGGTTGAGAGCCTTGATCGCGGGGTCATTCCAGCTCGTGATCTTGCCGGTGTACATCTCGGCGAGCAAGGTGCCGTCGAGCTTGAGGTTCTTGATGCCAGGCAGGTTGTAGCTGATCTCCTGGGCCGAGATCGCCAGCGCGATGTTTTCCAGCGTCGGCACCGTCGCCTTCTCCGCGGACGACAGATAGGCGTCGGAGGCGCCGATGTCAACCGTGCCCGTGGTGGCGTCGGCGATGCCGACCCCGGAACCGGTCGGGCCTGTGGTGATCGTGACAAGCGGGAGCTTGTCAGCCGGCGGCTGGGTATACAGCGACTGGTACTTCTGCGCCCATGCGCTGATCAGCGGGAACAGCAGCGTGCTACCGGTTTCGGAAATTGATTCCGGCGCCTTAGCGGGAGAGCTTGGCAGGGCAGGGCCCACCATCGCGGCGGTTTTCGACGATGATGACGACCCTGACGATCCTGACGATGTCGTTGACGAACTGCTGCAGGCGGCCGCGAGTACAGCCAGCGGAACCATGGCAGCCGCTGCAGCCAAGCGGGATCGGTTGGTCACCGGGGAATACTCCTTTACTCATGCATGCTTACGCATGCGCTACACGGCTCGCACGTAAGTGCGACAGGCACCGCGCTATCGCGCGGTTCTTGCGCCCGCCGCGGTCAGATGAGCCTGCCGCGGCGGGTGGTCTTGGTTAACCGAAGTGCCCGCTGACGTACTGGGCCGTCTCGTCCTGCGCCGGATCCTCGAAGATCTGCTTGGTCGGGCCGGCCTCCACCAGCCTGCCCTTGTTCAAGAACATGGTCTGGTCAGAGACCCGCACCGCCTGCGCCAGGTTGTGCGTGACGATCACGACGGTGATCTTCGGCACGAGCTTCTTGATCAGCGCTTCGATGGACGCGGTCGCGACCGGATCCAGCGAGGACGTGGGTTCGTCGAGCAGCAGGACCTCTGGATCGATCGCCAGCGCCCTGGCCAGGCACAGCAACTGCTGCTGGCCACCTGACAGCCGGAAGGGCGAGTCCTTGAGGCGCTCCGATACCGCATCCCACAAGCCGACCTCGGCCAGGCGCTGCTCGGCGATCGCGCGCATGCCTGAGCGGCTGGCCATTCGGTGTGCTTTGACTCCGGAGACTACGTTGTCGAGTATCGACATGGGGAACGGGTTCGGCCGCTGGAAGAGCATTCCCACCCGCCGGCGAAGGGACATCAGGTCGACCCTGGAGTCCCAGATGCTCACGTCGTCGAGCAGCACGTCGCCGGTGTGCCGGTAGCCGGAGACCTTGTCGTTCATCCGGTTGAAGGTACGCAGCAGCGTTGTCTTGCCCGAACCAGTAGCGCCAATCAGCGCGGTGATGCCGCCGCGCTTGATCTCTACGGTGATGTTGTTCAGAATTGTCCGCTGGCCGAAGCCGAGGCTCAGGTCGGTGGTGCGGAACGACGCGGCGCGAAGGTCGTCGCTGACGGTCGCCGTTGCCGGAGTCTTGCCCACCGCGGTTGCCAAAGGCTCAGGCCTGCTCCCGGGTTGCTTGTCCTGCCCGGCCTCAAGTGACATCGACTCTCCACGTTGTTGGCGTCCGCCGCGTTGCGGTCACGTGTGGCACGCTGATGCTTTTTGTAGTCGACCAAGATGACTAGTAGCTGAACAGGAGGTTTGCGACAAGCGTCCAGTACTGAACGGCTTAAATGAACTGAATCAGTCGGCTATCGCGAGCTCCACCTCGGCGATCTTGCCGGTCTTTGCCGACACCCCCACCCCCCACCCCCATGCGCAACCCCTACTCCGCCGCAACGCGGGCACTATGGCGCCTAGCTTGTGACATCGTGGGGGATCGGGCTGAGGGCTAGCTGGCGGGGATCCGGGCTAGCAGCCGGCCGGCTGAGGTTAGCGTGAAGCCGGCGAGGCTCGCCGTCGCTATGTCCGACCGCGTCGGGTACCACAGGCCGCCGCTGTACGGCCCGACCAGCCAGCCGCCGGCCAGCACCGCACGCCCGCCCTTCGTGGTGACCCAGAACTTGCAGTCCGTCCACTCGGGCAGGCCGCGGACCCGAACCCACATCTCGGTTCCCCAGCGGGACCGGCCATAGCGCACGGTCACTTCGAGCTTTCCTCGATGCGCCTGCACGACGTCGACCGGAGTTGACGCCGCCTGCCTGGCCGGCTGCCAGGCGGCGGCAGCAGCGGCGGCTCCCCCGCCAAGTGCCACCAGGATGGCGGCAGCAGCGGCGATCATGCCTCGTACCCGCTTTGACCGCCGCCGCGCTCCGACCTCGGCGAGCAGCAATGAGAGCACGCCAGGCGCCGGGTCTTCGGCAACATCCACGTCGAGGTAGTCAGGGTGCGCGATCTGCTCTGCCTCGGATACCGGTATCCGGTGCAGCAAGGCGGGCAGCGCTGCGAGCCCGGCGAGTTCCTCTTTGCAGTCGTGGCACTGGTTCAGGTGAATCTCAAGCTCGGCGCGCTCGCGCGGCTCAACGGCCCCGACCACGTACACGCCAAGCAGTGCGCGGAAGTCACGGCACTGCGGCCCACTCATGGCGCAAGCCCCCGTTCTTCAAGTGCCAGCTTCAGCGCACGCAATGCGTAGAATGTACGCGATTTCACCGTTCCTGCCGGCACTCCAAGCACCGCCGCCGCTTCCGCTACCGATCTTCCGCGGTAATAGGTCTCCAGCAGCACCGTCCGGTGCTCAAGTCGCAGCGAACGCAGTGCGCCGGCCACTGCCCAGGTTTCAAGCGCCCGGTCGGCCGTGTCAGGCACGGCGGTAAGCGAAAGCGCCGCCTCGCCGACCTCGTGCGGCCTGGCCTGGCGTGCCCGGTGCGCGTCGACGGCCAGGTTCCGCGCCACCGCGAACAGCCAGGGTCGTGCCGGGCGGTCGACGATCGCGTCGGGGTGCAGCCACGCCCGCAGCAAGGTCTCCTGCACTATGTCCTCGGCCCGCTGCCGGTCTCCGCTGGTCAGCCGCAGCGCGTAGCGCAAAAGCGGGCCGGCGTGGTCGCTGTAGAGCGCGCGGACGAGTTCGTCGTCTGTTACCTGCGCTGGACGGTCCACGTCATCTACACGATAACCGAGCGAACCGGGTTCATCCTCCGGCAAATGGCGGCAGGACCTCGATCACCGCATCGTCGGCTAGCAGGACCGTGTCGTGCGCCCGCCGGCCGGCCGGCTCGCCGTTGATCAAGAAGGAAGACCTGGCCAGAACGGGGCGCAGCCGTTCGGCCGCTCCGCCAGCGGCCGGCTGATGGCCGGCGGCGGCCAGCGCCTCGGCGAGCGTCAGCGCCTCGACTTTCTCTTCGGCCAGGCCGGCCGCGTCCTTCGCCGCCGCCCAGTACCGCAAGGTCACGATGGGCATGTCAGCTATCCTCGCATAGTGGCCGGCGCTGAAGCAGGCGGCAAGGGCCGCGGGACCGGAGGTGGCGGCTGGTGAGCAAAGTGCTGTTGCTCACCGGCACGCGCGAGTCCGCTGCCGAGATACTGCCATCGCTCAGCTTGCTCGACCATGTCGTGACCGTGGCCGCCGCTTCGGCCGATCCGATGCTGGCCAGGGCAAGTATCCGGAGCCGGCAGGCCGGCTCGGCCGCCCCCGACGTCCTCTTGGTCGATGCCAGGCACCATCTGGTGCGCGCCAAGGAACTCGCCGGCCAGCTGACCGGAGCGAACCTCCCGGTGCTCGCCGTGATCAGCGAGGGCGCCTGGGCCGCGATAACCCCGGAATGGGGCGTGGACGACGTGGTACTGCACACGGCGGGACCCGGCGAGGTCGAGGCCAGGATCAGGCTGGCCATCGGGCGCGCCGCCGCAGGCCCGGTGATCGCCCAGTCGGCCGAGGTGCGCTCGGGTGAGCTAGTGATCGACGAGACTACCTATTCCGCCAAGATCAGCGGCGTGCCGCTCGACCTCACTTTCAAGGAATTCGAGCTACTCAAGTTCCTTGCCCAGCACCCCAAGCGCGTCTTCACCAGATCCCAGTTGCTGCAAGAAGTCTGGGGTTATGACTACTTCGGCGGAACCAGAACGGTAGACGTGCACGTGCGCAGGCTGCGGGCCAAGCTCGGGTCTGAGAACGAGGCACTGATCGGCACGGTAAGAAACGTCGGCTACAAGTTCGTGCCCGCTAAATCGGAGAGCCGCCAGAAAGCACCGGCGACTCAGCCTGACGGCCAGCACGCAAACACCGCCGGCGAGCAGGAACAAGGCCAGGCGGACGGCAGGAAGCCAGCGGCGAAGGCAGGCAGGCAGGCAGGCGAAGGCGGGACCCGATGAGCCAGGCGAGCGACTTGCGGATCAAGGCACACTTGTCCGACGAGGAGGTGGCCGGCGCACTCATGCTGGTGGCGGCGGCGACCGACGAGGACGGGATCAGCCCGCTATCGGAGCACGTACTGCTGCACCTGCGCTATGGCGGTGACCCGCTGGCCAGGAGTTTCCTGCTTTACCTCGATGGCGAACTGGCCGGTTACGCCCACGTCGACCCGACCGACCCGGTTCAGGGACCGAGCGCCGAACTCGTCGTGCACCCGCGCCTTCGCCGTCATGGCCTCGGCCTCGAACTGCTGACGGCGGTAGCAGCGCAGGCGAACGGCAGCCCGCTGCGGCTATGGGCCCATGGCGACCTGCCAGGCGCGGCGAGACTCGCGCGACGCGCCGGCTACGCGCGGGTCAGGGCATTGTGGCAGATGCGCAGGTCGCTTCAGACCAGGATCGGGCAGCCGAGGTTCGCCGAGGGCGTGACGGTCAGGACGTTCGTGCCAGGCCAGGACGAGGATGCCTGGACCGCGCTCAACCGGCGCGCGTTCGTCGGCCACCCGGAACAGGGCACCTGGACCAGGGCCGACCTCGACCTGCGAGAACGAGAGCCGTGGTTCGATCCTGACGGGTTCTTCCTCGCCGAGCGCGAAGGAAAACTGGCCGGATTCCACTGGACCAAGATCCACGGTGAAGACCTAGGACATGACGACGGCCACCACCATGAGCCAATCGGCGAGGTCTACGTGGTCGGCGTGGATCCGCGAGAGCGCGGCACCGGGCTAGGGCGGGCACTAACCATCACGGGCCTGCGGTACCTGCGGTCACGGGGACTCTTCCAGGTCATGCTCTACGTGGACGAGACGAACACGGCGGCGATCGGGCTCTACGAAGCGCTCGGGTTCAGCCACTGGGGCACAGACGTCATGTACGCGGCAGCGTGAGGGTGCTAATTTGCGGACGGGTCAAGCCTTGACAGACCGAGCACCATGTCGATTTCCTCGTCGGTCAGCGGCCGGTCGGCGGCGGCCACCGCGCTAAGCACGTCACCGTAGAGGTTGATCTCGTCGAGTGCGATGGCGTCATGGACGCGATCATCAAGGTCTTCTCGCATAGCCCGCCTCCGCCGCGAATCCGAACGCTTGCTGACCCGATTCAGGTAACCCTATGGGTCAGCACGCATGCCCCGCATGACCCATCAGGATCATTTCTTCTCACCCCTGCTGATGGTCCTGGCGATCAAGGCGCCATCGCGCTTCCTGGTGACGTTTCGCACGTTCTACATAACTTTGCCAGGTATGCCGGATGCGCTCGTGGTCACCGTCGTTAAGTTCGCGCACGACGCGGCCAGGAACGCCGGCGAAGAGCACGCCCGCGGGGACGCTGGTTCCAGGGAGCACTACGGCGCCGGCCGCGATCAGCGATCCTGCCCCGATCACCGCGCCGCCGAGGACCACAGAGCCGATCCCGATCAGCGCGCCGGTGCCGACCGCGGCGCCGTGCACGGTGGCATGATGCCCCACGCTCACCCGGTCGGCGAGTACGGCAGGCTCGCCCGCGTCAACATGCAGGCAGCACAGGTCCTGGATGTTGCACTCGTCGCCGACGACGATCTCGTCGTCATCGGCGCGCAGCACGGTGCCGTACCAGACGCTCGATGCCTGACCTATCCGCACGGAGCCGACCACGACCGCGCCAGGCGCGATCCAGGCAGCCGGGTGCACGACCGGGCCTTGCGTGCCGAGCGCCCCGATCAAGGGGCCTGCGGCACCGCTGCCATCTCGTCCAGTTCCCACCCGGCCATCATCTCAGATCCGCCGGTCAGGCAAATAGCGCCGATCCACCCGAACCACAAATTAGGATAATTTGTTGTTTCGGTTGCGGTTAGGTACGGCTGCGGCAAGAGTCGTTGATTACATCTGCCTACGACGTCTGCGCGCGGAGTTGCCGCAGATAGTTGGCTTTGGAAGACCACTCGCAGGTCTGGCCGACGGGCCGGCTCAGGGCCGTCCGCGCCAGTGCCTGCCCGACCACCTGATAGGTGAGACATGACCGAGTACAACGAGGTCGTGGCCGATGGCCGGGACGACCCGTTCGACAGCGAGCGCCGCGGCTATGCCCGCCGCCAGGTCGATGAGTACATCGCCTGGCGCAATGGCCAGATCCGCGAACTTGAGAGCAAGCTCTCGCAGGGCCTCACCGAAATCGAGCGGCTGCGTGACGAACTCGCCGAAGCGCGCGCCGCCGGCGGGCGGCCGGCCCACGAGGAGGTCAGCGAGCGCGTCGGCCAGATACTCAAGCTAGCCGCCGACGAGGCCAAGGCCGAGCGGGACAAGGGCTCGGCTGAGATCACCGCGATGCGGGACCAGGCCAAGGCCGAGACCGACAAGCTGCGTGCCGACGTGAAGGACGAGACCGACCGGCTGCGGGCCGAGGCCCAGGACCGGGCCGAGCGGATGCTCACCGCCGCGCAGGAGCAGTCGGAGCGTGCCATCTCGACGGCGCGGGACGAGGCCGACAGCCTGGTCACCGCGGCACAGCAGACCGCCGAGCAACTGGTCGCTGACGCGACCAAGCACGCCGATAACACCGTCGCCACCGCGATCGCTCAGGCCAAGCAGCAACTCGACGACGCGACCGCGCGGGCAACCGCGATCCACGAGGGCGCCGAGCGGCGGCTCAACCTGCTGATCTCGCGGCATACAGAGACGGTCAGGAGGCTGACCGAGATCAGGGACGTGGTCACCAGCCTGGTCGCGGGCGAGGCCGCCCGCGGCTCGCTGGAAGACGAGGTGACCAGGGCACTCGCGGCGCAGACCGGTTCTGGCACCGATCGGCAGTCCTCAGGGCCGCACGACGCACCGCTCGGCGGCACGCACCGGGCGGCCACCCACCGGCCGCCGGGCAGCGGGCCGGCCAGCGCGGTCGAGGGCAGGCGAGCGGCCGTGGCGGCCAGCCAGCTTGACGGCCTGGGCGAGACTTCGAGTCCAAGATCGTCAAGCGCTGCCAGGCAGACCACGGTCGTCGACCGTGAGCTTCCTGAGTCACACGTCATCGGCACGCGGCACCAAGCCCAGCCTGGTGAGTCGACCGTCCTGCCCGACAGCGACTTCGACGACGTGCGCCGCGGGTCAGACACCTTGACCCCGCTGACGTAACGGACTCCCCTGGCTTTCCTGGCTCGCGGCGACCTGCGGTCGCGAGCCAGGAGACCGGCCCGGTGCGCTAGCCGTTGATGTTGTCCATGCGGCGCAAGATGACGCCCTCCCGCAGCGCCCACGGGCAGATCTCCAGAGCCGATAGCTGGAACAGGTCCATAGCCGCGTCGGCCACGATGGCCCCGGCCGCTAGCTGGGGAGCCCTGATCCTAGACACCCCTGGCAGCCCGGCCCTGTCCTTGACCGACATTCTCGGCAGCCGGTCGGCGAGTTCCGCCACGTCGGCATGGCGGAGTATGCGCTTGACGTAGACACCCTCACTTGACGGTGCCGCCCCAGCGATCCTGGCTAGCTGGCGGAAGGTTTTCGACGTGGCCACGCAATGGTCTGGCTGGCCGGCCGACCTGACTGCGCTCGCGGCGGCGGCGATCTCGGCTCTTACGTGCTTGCGCAGCCTGCGCACATCGTCGCGCTCCGGTGGGTCTCCGGCTAGCCAGAACCTGGTGAGCCGGTTAGCGCCGAGCGGCAAGGAGACCGCGACCGACGGATCTTCGTCCTGGCCAGAGGCGATCTCAAGCGACCCGCCGCCGATGTCGAGCAGGAGCAGCCGGCCAGAGGACCAGCCGAACCAGCGCCGCGCGGCCAGGAAGGTCAGTCTCGACTCCTCAGCTCCCGGCAGCACCTTGATGGCGACGCCGGTTTCCGCCTCGATCAGTGCCAGGATTTCGTCGCCGTTGACCGCATCCCTGACTGCGGAAGTGGCGAAGGCGAGCAGTTCTTGCACCCCTTTGTCTTCCGCGATCACGATCGCTTCCTTGACGAAGGCGAGCAGGCTGGCCGAGCACTCCTCGCTCAGCCGGTTCCGCGCGTCGAGGTGATCGGCTAGATGCAGTTCTTCCTTGTGCGAGAACGCCGGCAGCGGACGGGCACCTTGGTGCGCGTCGACTACGAGCAGGTGCACGGTATTTGACCCCACGTCGAGCACGCCAAGCCGCATACCATGACGCTACAGCCACCATGGCACCAGTTCGAGCAGGCACAGACGCGAGCCGGAGGCGGAATGAGCGGGCAGCAGGGAAAGCCGATTCGGGTCGAGCAGGGACAAAAACGCGTTAGGGCTTACCTGAACGGCCAACTCGTGGCCGACACTTACGCGCCGCTGCTTGTCTGGGAAAGTCCCTACTATCCGACATATTATGTTCCAGTCGCGGACATCACGGCTGAGCTCGTTCCTTCCGGGGAATCGGACGACCATGGCAGGCTCGGCGAGGCGGAAATCCTGCATGTCAAGACCACGGCGGGCGCGGCTGAGAAGGCGGCCCGCCGCTATCCCGCCGCGCCGGAGCCCGTACTTCGCGACGCCGTCAGGCTCGACTGGGGCGCGATGAGCGAGTGGCTAGAAGAGGACGAGCCCGTCTACACCCACCCGCGCGATCCTTACAAACGGGTCGATATCCTGGCCAGTTCACGCCTGGTGCGGGTGGAGATCGACGGAGTCAAGGTCGCCGAGTCCGGCCAGCCGAGGCTGCTGTTCGAGACCGGGCTGCCGACCAGGTACTACCTGCCGCTTAGCGCGGTCCGCATGGACCTGCTCAGGCCATCAGATACCAGCACGCACTGCCCGTACAAGGGGAGTGCGGCCTACTGGTCGGTAGATACCGGCACGCGGGTGCACAAAGACGTGGTCTGGATCTACCGCACGCCACTGCCGGAAAGCCAGAAGATCGCCGGGCTCGCCTGCTTCTACAACGAGCGGGTCGATATCTACCTGGACGGCGAGAAACAGGCCAGGCCTAAGTCACCGCTCGCCTGAACGCTGTCGACCGAATCGGCGAGCACCCGGAGGATGTTGCCGCCGGCGAGCTTGCCAAGGTCGGCGGTTGTCCAGCCCCGGTCGGACAACTCGGCAAACAGCACCGGATAGGCAGATACGTCGCTGAGGCCGACAGGCAGGTAGTTCGTGCCGTCGAAGTCGCCGCCGATTCCGATATGGTCGATCCCGGCGACTTCCCTGACATGCTCGGCGTGGTCGGCGACATCGCGGACCGTCGCCTGAGGCCTGACGTGCCGTTCGGCCCAGTCACCTAGCTGGTCCGCGCCTGCCCCTGGCTGATAGTCATGACCACGCCTGCTCGCCTCCGCTTTCGCCGCCAGGTGCCACTCGTAAAACGCGGAAGAAACAAACGGCGGCACGAAGGTGATCATGACGACGCCGCCATTGCCAGGTATCCGCTCAAGTACCTGGTCGGGTACGTTTCTCGGGTGATCGGTGATCGCCCTGGCCGATGAATGCGAAAAGATCACTGGCAGCGTCGCGACGTCGAGCGCGTCATTCATGGTGCCTGGCGATACGTGGGACAGGTCGACGAGCATGCCGATCCGCTGCATCTCAGTCACGACCTCGCGCCCGAAGTCGCTCAGCCCGCCGAGCACAGGTTCGTCGGTCGCCGAGTCCGCCCAGGGCACGTTCCGGCTGTGGGTCAGCGTCAGGTAGCGCACCCCGAGTGCATGCATCGCCCGCAGCACGCCAAGCGAGCCGGCGATGCTGTGCCCGCCTTCCGCGCCGAGCAAGGATGCGATCTTGCCCGCGGCCATGATCCTGGTGACGTCCGCGGCGCTAACCGCGAGCTCCAGGTCAGCGGGCTGGCTCGCGATCATCCTGTGCACCAGGTCGATCTGCTCGAGGGTGGCAGCCACGGCGCTATCGCCCTGCAGCTCGGCGGGCACGTAGACCGACCAGAACTGGGCGCCAACTCCGCCCGCGCGCAGCCTGGGCAGGTCGGTGTGCGTGAAGTCGACGCGGCTCGCGATGTCAACGGGACCCGACGGCGACTCGCCAGCCTCGCGCAGCGCCCAGGGCAGGTCGTTGTGTCCGTCGATGACCGGGGTTTTGGCCAGGATGGCTCTTGCGGTATCAAGGGCAGATTGCGCCGGTTCGCTCACCTTCATACTGTACGAGAGCCGTGCCCAGCGCGGGCAGCAGGTACGCCCCCCGCCAGGTACCGCCGGCGTCTCAACCTGAGGGACGGTGCCTGGCACGAGCGTCAGGCACCGTCGCCGCTGGTCAGTTCGCGTTCGCTACTCGCCGCTGATGTTGGTCAGCAAGTCCTCAGAGGTCTGCATGCCCTTGCGCCAGACCGAACGAGCGATGATCTTGGTGACGTCAATTCTGTCCTTGTACTTCTCCGCTACCTGGGTGACCTCGTCAAGCAGGCCATTCGACAGCGTGGTCGGGTTGAGGCCGAGCGCGAGGAACTGGTCGTTGCGGACCACCAGGTCGTTCTCGTCGGCCTCGCGCCGCGGGTTAGGAAGGTTGGCGATCTCTACGCCGGTGATCTCACTGATCATCTTGGCCAGGTCGGCGACCCGGTGGGTCTCGGTGATCTGGTTGAGCACCATTACCTGCGAGCCCGCCTGCGGCGGGTTCGTGATCGCGATCTCGATGCACCTGACCGTGTCCCTGATGTGTATGAAGGCACGGGTCTGACCGCCGCTGCCGTGCACGGTCAGCGGGTGCTTGATCGCGGCCTGCATCAGGAAGCGGTTGAGCACGGTGCCGTAGTCACCGTCGTAGTCGAAGCGGTTGATCAGGCGCTCGTCCTTGCCCGTCTGATCGGTCTGAGTCCCCCAGACGATGCCCTGATGCAGGTCAGTAATCCGCAGGCCGTCGTTCTTGGCGTAGAACGCGAACATGAGCTGGTCGAGAGTCTTGGTCATGTGATAGACGGACCCCGGGTTGGCCGGGTGCAGGATCTCGCGCTCGAGGTCGCCGTCTGGAGTCGGCACCTTGACGGTGAGATAGCCCTCGGGAATCGGGGCGCTGCCCGACCAGCCGTAACCGTAGACGCCCATCGTGCCCAGGTGTGCGAGCGCCGCGTTGCTGCCAGTGGAGACGAGCGCGGCCAGCAGGTTGTGAGTGGCGCGCACGTTGTTGTCGACGGTGTAACGCTTCGTCTTCTCCGACCGCATCGAGTAAGGCGCCGCTCGCTGCTCGGCGAAGTGCACGATCGCCTCGGGCTTGATGCTCTCGATGACCCTGACCAGCCGGTCGTACTCGGTAGCCAGGTCCAGGTTCACGAAGCCGATCTTGCGGCCTGACACCTCCTCCCAGACCCGCAGCCGTTCGCTGACCGGCCGAATCGGCGTGAGCGACTGCACCTCAAGCTCGTTGTCGATATTGCGACGGCTGAGGTTGTCCAGGATGGTGACGTCGTGGCCACGATCCGACAGGTAAAGCGAAGTCGGCCAGCCACAGAATCCGTCGCCGCCGAGAACCAGAACGCGCATTCCAACTCCCGTTACTTTGCGCTGGTGCCAGGAAGCCCAGCGTCCATCACCGCGGGGCGGGGAGCCAGCCAACCTGTCATCTCTCCATATCAGTTCAAATGATGGCAGATCAGGACAGATCAGGACATGGCGTCCCGGTGCGCGGTTAGTCTACCTGCCAACTAGCCTGCCATGGCCTGATGCGGCCGGCCAGATCCGGTCACTTCATTTTGAGGTAGCCAGTTCACCAGAGTTCGGCAATCCGTTCACGGTAGCGGGCCAACTCCGCGGCGCCGGGCCAGGCCGCTGCGTGCTCATCAGGAGTTCGTTAGGACTAGCCGGCGATCACGCACGGCCTCCTCGGCCGCGCAAAACGCTCGATAACATCCCAGCAGCAGGGCTGGCGCGCGCCTCGGTACCATCGGCTGATCGCGTTCGTCGAGGAGCCCTTGATGGTAGTGCCAGAGGCAGCCAGAGTAGTCGCGGCGGTCTTCGGTGCGCTGCTCGTGATCACCGCAGCGATCAGCGTGATCGGCACGATCATCGTGCCAAGGCCGGTGGGGGGCTGGCTCACCAGGCTGGTCGACCAGCTAGTGAACGGCGCCTTCACGCTCGCCATGGTCCGGGTAGCCAGCTACAAGCACCGGGACAGGATCTTGTCCAGCCAGGCGGCCGCGATCCTGCTCGCCCAGCTGATCGCCTGGCTGGCTATCTTCTTCGTCGGGTACAGCCTGCTGCTCTGGCCGATGCTGCCCCACGGCATCACGACCGCGTTCGCGACCGCTGGGCCGGCGCTGTGGGAGATCGGCTCGGCGCAGGTAAGCGGCGCCCCGGCGAGGACGACTCTCGACATCGCTTCCCTCTCAGGAATTATCACGATCACCTTGCAGATCGCCTACCTGCCTACGCTCTACTCGGCCTTCAACCGGAGGGAAACCGAGGTATCGCTGCTTAATGCCCGGTCGGGGGTGCCATCGTGGGGTCCTGAACTGCTGGCCAGAACCCACTACGCACTGGGTTCAGGTGCGTCCACGGTCGACACGCTGCCCGAGCTCTACCAGACCTGGGAGCGGTTCGCGGCCGACGTAGCCGAGAGCCACGCTACTTACCTGCCGCTGGTGCGGTTCAGGTCACCGCACCCGCTTTCTTCCTGGGTGATCGCGCTGCTCTCGGTGCTTGACTCAGCGGCGCTCTACCTGGCCTTCGCACCGCAAGCGGCGCCGACGGTGCCGGCCAGGCTCTGCCTGCGCAGCGGGTTCGAGTGCCTCAGCCGGATCGCCGCCGCCATGAATCTCAAGGTGCCGCAAGCACTTGACCAGCAGCCGGGCATCTCACTGCGATACAAGGACTTCCTCGACGGGCTTGCCACCATGCAGAAGGTCAACTTCCCGATCGAGCGCGAACCAGAGGAGGCCTGGCCGGAATTCGTCGGCTGGCGCGTCAACTACGAGGCGACGGCCTATGCAATCGCCGAGGCGCTCGACGTGGTCCCTGCCCTTTGGTCGGGTCCTCGACGCCCCGCCCAAAAGCAGATCCGCCCGATCCGGCCACCGGCCGGCCGGCCGCCCAAGTAGCGGCCCGCCGCTGGCGCGGCGGGCTTGCTTAGACCCCGCCTGGTCCTCGCGCTCGCAACCGCACAGGCAAAGAGTGCCTGTTACCGGAGACCGGCAGGATGCCGCGGTGGTCGACTAGTTCCTGCTGGCACGGCCGGCACGTGCCCACATGCGCGGTAGCGGTTGTCAGCCTGCATTCCATTACCCGCCTCAGGCCACCGAGCGGGCAGACCTCGCCCGTGCGAGCGCCAGTCAGGTGAACCTGCTGCCTGCCTGCGCACGGCTCGCGCGGGTCATGGCCGGCGACGAGAACGTCGAGCATGTCAGCGGCTTCCTGATGCCCGGCGCCATAGGCGACGCTGTACCAGCGCGCAGACCTCTCGGCCAAGTCGAATTCCTCGCGCCGAGACCCCCGGCTGCCCGGATTCTCCCGCTGCAGGCCAGCCAGCGAGTCCAGAACCTTAGCCAGTTCGAAGGATGCGTCAGCATAGTCGCCTGCGGCCGCGACCCCATACCATCGAGCCGCCTCGATCAGGTCTCCTTCGTCATGACACTTCCGGGCGAGCCGATAGGTCGCGCACTCAAGTTCGACGCGGTCAAGCTCGGCTAGGTGACCAAGTTCGGCCAGGTCGGATCGGGAGCGCCGGTGTTCTTTGAGCTTCCTGAGCCGACGGTCCACATCGGCGCCGGGCATGTCGCCTATCGTGGCTCCGGCCGCCAGCAATTCGGCTTCGCCGGTCACCGCGATAGTCCGCATTCGGTTTCGATGCCGGCCGGCGGGCCAGGCGCACGGTCACGAAATGCCGCCAAGCCCCGGCGCAAATGCGTGCGCACCTTCGCCGCGTTGATACCCAGGATCGCCGAGACATCGTCCACCGTGTATCCGGCCAGGTAGTGCAGCCCGACTACCTCAGCATGGCGCCTGCGCAGGGCGCGGACCGCCGCGATCACCGCGCGGTGCTCGCGAACCCAAGAGTCGGTCAGCGCCACCATCCGCAGATCGCCGCCATCACTGCCTGCAGCGGCTTCGGTGAGCCAGCATCTCTCCCGCGCCCGTGCCTCGAGCTGCCGCAGCCGCCTCAGCGCGATCATGAAGATCCAGCAGTCAGGCCGGTCGAAGGTCAGCAGGTCATCCCACTTGTCACAGGCAGCGACCATGGCGTACTCGGCAATCTCGGGCGCCCAGGCGCTTTCATGGGCCTGGGAGACCAGGAATCGCACCAATACCGGCAGGTAACGCCGGTAGAACACGTCGAACGACGCCAGGCTCAGCCGTGCTTCGCGCCCGCTGTCCTGCCCTGGCGATCCTCGCTTGATCAAGAGCAACCTCCATCGGCGAGTCAGCCGCGACCTGGTACCGGCCGCGGATCGCTGGCCAGGCTGGCACCCGCGCGGTGACTTCCGCGTGACACTTGCGTCTGAGCAGTTCGCAAGGCCGGTCGCTGACCGGCCTTGCGAGCCCTGGCGGCGCGGACGTGGTTGGCCTGAGTCAGTTGGCGGGGCCGCACCTGTCACGAGTTTGCTTCCTGAGCGCTCCATGAAACGGACATCGGCACCGCGGGGACCCTGGCTCCCCGCCGGGGTCCCCGCGGGGTGCGGGCTAGCCGAGCAGTTCGCCGGCCAGCCCGCTGCTGGCCCCCGCCACGAAGGCGCGGATCTCGGCGGGCTCGAAGATCAGCGCCGGGCCCGACGGGTCAGTGGACTGGCGCAGAGCCACCCGGCCGCCTGGCAGCTTCCTGGCTTCCAGGCAGGAGCCGCCGTGGCCGCCGCTCCGCGGCTTGATCCAGCAGGTCTGGCCTTGCTCAGTGGCTGGCATGCCGTTGCGGATGATGTTCATGTTCCTTTTCCTTCCGGCCATCTGCATATTTCTCGCAGGCTCTGCAAGCAGAGCGTCAAGAACTCGGCAGTACCTGGATTGTCCGGCGGCTTCGATGAGCCCGGTCAACTAGGCGCGCAGGACGCGGATTACGCTCTTCAGGCTGGCACGGCGACGGCATTAAGTCATCATGTTAGTTTGGCTTTGTTGGTCATTGCTGCGAATAGTTCTGGTCAGTTCCCTTGCTTTTGCAATTCGCAGACCGCAAGGTAGGAACGTGTTGGCAGAAGCAAATCAAATGATCCGTCAGCCCTTGCTCAGGCAATGGCGGGTCTTCCCTGGCGAGGCGAGTCAGCTGAGGACCTTGCGTAGATGGCTGACTTCGTTCCTGCCCGATTGCGAGCCGCGGGACGACCTGGTCAGCATCGCCACGGAGTTGGCAAGCAACGCGATCAGGCACACCCGCAGCGGGCATGGCGGTCAGTTCGCCGTCGGGATCACCACCTACCAGGACAGGACCGTAGTCGCCGTGACGGACGGCGGCGCGCCGCAAGGTCCGAAGCTGATCACCGATCCAAACGGCGAGAACGGTCGTGGCCTGCTCCTGGTCCACGCGCTCGCGAGCCGCACCGGTGTCAGCGGCGACCGCAGGAGCCGCCTCGTCTGGGCCGAGTGCCCGACTGCCTTCCACCAGGGGTGCTTAACACGGCCAGGCAGCCCGGCCAGGTAGCGTGGTCATTGTCATGTCGGAGTCGGAAGTCACGCTGCTCGTCACCCTCACTGGCCGGGACCGGCCAGGTGTCACATCCAGGTTGTTCGCCCAGCTATCGGCGCACGACCTGACCGTGCTTGACGTCGAGCAAGTGGTCATCCGCGGTCGGCTGATACTCGGTGTGCTGCTCGCCTGCGGGCACTCGCCTGACCTCACCGCTATCCACCGGAAAGTGCGCACCCTGGCGGCGGATCTCGGGATGGAGGCCGAGCTGACGCTCGGCTCAGGCGAGCAGGCCGGACGTCCGCGCGGTCGGCTGCATGTCACCGTGCTAGGCAATCCGCTTACCCCAGCGGCGATCGCGGCCATCGCAGGAAGGATCGCGGCCACGGGCGCCAACATCGACCGGATCGAGCGGCTGGCTAGCCGGCCAGTTACCTGCATCGAGTTTGACGTGTCAGGTGCGGACCCTGACGGACTCAGGACCGCGCTGGCCCGCGAGTCGGCGTCGCTCGGCGTGGACGTGGCCGTTCAGCGCGGTGGTCTGCACCGCAGGGCCATGCGCCTCGTCGTGATGGATGTCGACTCCACGCTGCTGCAAGACGAAGTGATCGACCTGCTCGCCGAGCGGGCCAGGCGGGCGGAAGAATGCGCCGCTCTCACCGCGGCGGCGATGCGCGGTGAACTCGATTTCGCGCAGTCACTGCGCCAGCGGGTAGCGCTCCTCGCCGGCCTTGACGAGAGTGAGCTTACCGACCTGCTCAAGCACCTGCGGCTCACGCCGGGCGCCAGAACCCTGGTGCGCACGCTCAGCAGGCTCGGCTACAGGTGCGGTGCGGTCACCGGCGGATTCACCCAGTTCACCGATTGGCTCGCCGGAGAACTTGGACTTGACTACACGGCGGGAAACACCCTGGAGATCGTCGATGGCCGGCTCACCGGGCGGGTCACCGGCGAACTGATCGACCGGCCGGGCAAGGAACGAATGCTCCGCATGTTCGCTGCCCAAGCCGGCGTACCGCTCAGCCAGACCGTCGCGGTAGGTGACGGCGCCAACGACCTCGACATGATCGCCGCAGCCGGACTCGGGATCGCCTTCAACGCCAAGCCTGCCGTCCGCAGCGCCGCTGACGCCTCGGTCAACGTGCCCCATCTCGACGTGATTTTGTACCTGCTCGGCATCTCAAGGGATGACGTGGAGGCCGCCGACGCCGACGACCTTGATCTCATCTCGGTGCCGTCAGCACAGAACACGAACAGCGCGGCACGATCGCTTCGTAGCCGGTGAGGTTGCCTGCCCAGCCGGCACGATTGCCCAGAACGTTATCTCATGAAAGGCGACCGGCAATTTAGTAGAAATTACCCCGGTAAGGTTCTGCGTCAGTAAGACATTCTCAATGCGCCGGCCAGGAGAGCGCCGCCGACACCACCCGCCGCCGCCCGCGCTGCCAGCGGCGGATCGACGCTGGCCGGCCTCCAGGCAGCCGTTTGTCGCACCGCAGGACCGCTCCTCGCGTGATTTCGCGAGTTGGTCGACTCGGGCATTCACTGAACAGCAGGCGGCAAATAGGTTCGGGTCTCATGACGAATCGCAGCTCATCGAGCGTGGCGGAGCAGCCATGCCTCACCGGCCGCGAGGCCCAGATCATAGCTTTGATCGCCGCTGGTCACTCGAACGCGGGGATCGCCAATCACCTGTTTCTGACCGAGAAGTCGGTCAAGAATTACGTGAACCGCATCTACGGCAAGCTCGGGGCGGTCTCGAGGTCAGACGCCGTGTCCAGGTGGGAGCAGGCAGCCAAAACGCCTACCTCGGTACTGTGACGCGGCGCGGGTGCCCGCGCGGCATCCGGCCGTGGTGGCC
>DAHVDE010000025.1 GCA_027313705.1 Actinomycetota bacterium
CACCGTGGAGTCGAAGCCGGCCATCAGCAGTGAAAGGCACAGCGTCACTAGCTCATGATTTGTGAGGCCGTCCTCTCCCGCCGCCGACTTGATCAACCTGCTGATCAGGTCGGCGGCGGGATTCCGTCTTTTCTCCGCGACCAGCTGCACCATGTAGCGCACGAGCGCGAGGCTCTGCGGCCGGCTGTCCGCATCTGTGTCCTCGAGCCGGAAGAGCACGTTCACCCAGGAGCCGAAGATCTCCCTGTCCTCCGGCGGTACTCCGAGCAGGTGGCAGAGCACCCCGAAGGGGAGCAGCGAGGATACGCGGGCCACGAAGTCGGCGGGCGGGCACTGGGCTTCAAGACCGTCAAGCAGGTCCGCTACCGACTGCGTCACGAACGGAGCGAGCTTGCCGATCCTGTGCTCGGTGAACGCGGGTGCAACTAACCGGCGTATGCGCGCGTGCTCGGCGCCCTCCAGGCTGATGATCGCGTCTGGCGCCGAGTTGTAGGCGGTGAGCGCAGGGACGTCCCCGCTTACCGCATCGCTGCGGCGGAAACGCCGGTCGGCGAGAACCTGCCTGGCCAGCTTGTAGTCGGAAATCAGCCAGCAGCCGTTGCCGTTAGGGGCAACAGCCCATTGAATCGGAGACCGGGCTCCGGCGATGTCGCCGGGGAGCGGGCCGAGAGGCACTGACCTGAGCGGCCGGATATAGTCCGTCAACCTGTCTTCGCTTTCTCTACCAGCGCCATTCATGCTGGCCGAATAGATGGTCCGACTTGATGCCGTGGTCGGCACACCAGGTCATGAACTGCTCGACTTGCTTAAGCTGATACGAGTCCTCGTTGTAAGACGTGGCCATGACATGGCCAAGCCAGGCCTCTTCGCCCATGGCATAGACGTACGCTTCGCTTGCGCCAAGTTCGGTCATGATCGCGGCCGCCTGGTCCGCGTTCGATCCGGACAGCGTGCGCGAGTTGCTCATCTTCTTGGTAACAGGCTGGGTGAACAACCCTCCGTAGAGCCAGGTCAGCGGGGCGCCGGCGCACTCCATGCCAAGGAAAGCCAGGTCGACCTGGCCGACATGATTGCGTATATAGCGGTAGAGCGCCGGATCGATGCCTGAGGAGTCGGCGCCTACGAAGGCCGTGCGGCCAGCGAACTGGACGCAGTAAGTCGACTTGGCCCGGATGTCCAGGTCGGCGTGCTCGCCGAGGAACGGGGTCGCGATCACCTTCCCGCCGGGGAACTCCACCGGAGCGAAGTCGTCCACCTCGGTTACCGGCAGGCCGAGATGTGACAGGTACAGGCCAAGCGAAGGATCGACCAGGTTGCCGCGCGAGGACCGCGGCACCACGACGGTGCCGATGCGGCCGCGCAGCGCCAGCAGGGTCTCCAGGACGACGTGATCCTGGTGGCCGTGGGTGATCAAGGCCAGGTCGATGTAATCGGGCAGGTCCCGGTAGGTGAACCGATCCGTGGCGGCGGAGTCCGCGCTGACGAAGGGATCGGTGATGACCGCCGCCTGCGGCGTCTGCATTACCAGGCAAGCGTGGCCGAAGTAGCGGATCCGGCCGCCGTCAAAGATGTGCCGGTCGGCGGCCAGGTCAGGCTCGGCGGAGAGCAGGCGGTGCAGTGCGGCAGTCTGGTCCTCGCCGAGCTCTAGCAACTCGCCGAGGCGACTCAGCGTCGTGCCGGCGACCCTCGAGGCGAAGAGTTCCTGCAGCCACGGATGCCGGAACGGAATGCGCAGGTCAAGTACGTCAGGAGAGCTCAGCCTTGGCGTGCTGAGTATGAACGGCCTTTCTGTGCCTGTCTCCCTCGAGAGCTGAACCGACTGCCGGTCCTCGATATACGCGGTGCTCTCGTAAGCCAGGGGCTCGATGTACCGCACGGCTGCCTGGTTGCTGCTGTCGTAGGCGAGTTCCACCAGGCCAGAAAGCACCGGGGGCAGTTTCTGGTACAGCGGGGTGAGGTCAAACCCGGTCGCGCTCTGCCGCACGAGGTCCTCGGCCTCGGCGATCGCCGAGGCAAAGTCGAGCATGGCTGCCCGGTCGTGCTTGATGGCGGCAAGCAGGTCGCGTACTTCTCCGCTTCTGGCTTCCTCGATGTTGACGAAGAGGCCGCCCCGCAACTCTGGATTGGCGCTCGCGGCGATATGAACCTGCGGAGACTGGACATACGATTCGAGCAGCGGAACCTGAACGAATGCCAGGTTCATCGCCGCCTGCACTGGTGACACCACATGCAGCCAGGCATAAAACCGGTCGACTAGTGGCTCGATGATAACGTCAGGCCGGAGATATCTTGGCTCGTCGTTCATACCGACTCCTCGGTCCGGAGATTCTTCGTGAGGTCGTGCGTGCAACTGCGGCAGGGCGCCAGTTGAACGACAGCAATGACGAGCGAAGATCGGCGCCCTGGCGAGCTAACGTTGCAGCGAACCCAGACACCATCGACCATAGTTGGCCGAGGCATTCAAAGGGTAGTGTCGCTATATCTCTTGAAAGCTGGAACTATGGTGATGACCGAGCAAGAAATACTCTCCCGCCTCGCGAAGATCGTCGAGGAGTTCACCGGGATACCCGCGAGCAGGGTGACCGGCGAGGCGAACATCGCGGAAGACCTGCAAATCAGCTCGCTTTCGATGGTCGAGATCATCGTCGCAGCCGAGGACGAATTTCAGATTACCGTCCCTGACGCAGCCCTCAAGGACCTCGGCACATTCGAAGATGTCGTCAGCTACATATACAGGGCCAGGCGCCAGGCGGCCGGTCGCAGCGGGCAGGATGACTCCGCCGCCGAAGTCGCGGCAACGTGAGCAGTTACCGTAACAACGCCGAGCGCGTCGTCGTGACTGGCCTCGGCGCGGTGACTCCGGTGGGCGAGGATGCCGCCGCCACGTGGGCCGCGCTGCTCGCTGGGAAGTCCGGCGTGCGCAAGCTCACCGAGAGCTGGGCAGCCGAGCTTCCTGTGCGGATCGCGGCGCGGGCCATGACCGACCCGGCGACGATGTTCCCCGCCTTCCAGCTTCGGCACATGGATCGCTCCGGGCAGTTCGCCCTCCTGGCCGCCAGGCAGGCCTGGCAGGACGCGGGCAGCCCGCGCGTGGATCCTGAGCGGCTCGGCGTGTCGATGGCCACCGGCATAGGAGGCGTGGCGTCGGTACTCAATGCGCAGGAAACGATGGCGGCGAAGGGCTGGCAGCGGCTCTCGCCGTTTATCGTGCCCATGCTCATGCCCAACGGCGCCGCGGCATTGATCGGCATCGAGCTCGGCGCGCGGGCAGGCGTCCACACGGCGGTCAGCGCCTGCGCTTCAAGTGCCGAGGCGATCGGTTACGGCATGGAAATGATCCGGTCAGGCCGCGCTGACGTCGTAGTTGCCGGAGGCACCGAGGCGGTGATCCTGCCTGAGGCAATCGGGGGGTTCGCGGTGATGCGCGCCCTGTCTTGCCGCAACGACAATCCTGAACGTGCCTCAAGGCCCTTCGACAAAGCCAGAGACGGATTCGTGCTCGGTGAGGGTGCCGGTGCGATCGTACTTGAATCCGCCGGTCACGCCGCGAAACGGGCGGCGAATGTACGTGCCGCCGCCGCCGGAGTCGGATACTCGGCCGATTCCTACGACGTGGCCATGCCCGCTCCCGACGGTATCGGCGCGGCCATGGCAATACGGCGGGCGCTCGCCGACGCGGAGATCACGCCGGCGGACGTTGTGCACATCAACGCGCACGCGACTTCGACGCCGTCGGGTGACACTGCGGAGGCACTGGCCATCTCCCGAGCTCTCGGCGATGCCGCCCGCGGGATAGTCGTATCCGCTACCAAGTCCATGACCGGTCACTTGCTTGGCAGTGCCGGTGTCATTGCTTCAATAGCGGCGATGTACGCCCTGCGCGACTCGGTAGCGCCGCCGACAATCAATCTGGAAGATCCTGACGATGAAATCATCGCAGCCGGCATCCGCATCGCCCCAGGGCAGCTTGAGCTGCGCAGCCGGCCAGCTAAGAGGGCGGCACTCTGTAACTCTTTTGGCTTTGGCGGCCATAACGTGACACTGGTATTTACGACAGCCTGAGCGGAGTCGAGTACGTCAGCTGGAGCGTTCAAGTGATGCCTGGACCGCAGTTGAACACGTGGTAGGAATGGATAAGATGCCTGCTTCTGCTGGTGACCGCTGGGACCTGACGGCCGGGCAGCTTGAGATCTGGCATGCCCATGAACTTGGCCTCGATAGCTCGCTTTATAACACCGGCGAATACCTGGAGATCACCGGTGACCTGGACGTCGGCCTGTTCAGAGCGGCGACGCTGCTTGCCTTGAGCGAGGCGCAGGGTGCCCGAATTCGCATCTGCCAAGATGGCGAGTTCCCGCAACAGTACGTTCAAGAGCCAGCCGGCTGGCAGCTAGATTTTGCTGACCTCAGTGCCTGCGCTGACCCGCATGCCGCGGCAATTAAGCGCATGCAGGACGATATGCGACGTCCGGTCGACTTCGGGGAATGGCTTTTCTATTCGGCATTGTTCAAGGTAGGGAAAGAAAGCTATCTCTGGTACTATCGCGCGCATCACATTGCCCTCGATGGATTTAGCGGCGCGATCATCGCTGCCCGGCAGGCCCAGATCTACACCTCGCTCCGCGCCGGCCGCCCGCCGGCCGAAGGCGCACTCGAGCCGTTCTCTGTGCTGCTGGAAAGCGAGGCAGAGTACCGAAACTCGCCCGAGTTCGACAGCGACCGGGAGTTCTGGCTCGATGCCCTGTCTGATGCACCGCGGGCGATCAGCGTAAGCGGCCGGCAAGTCCGGCGGACCCCGCAGCTGCCGACGCGGACCATGCTGGACCTGGACGCGGATGACGCCGCTCGGCTGAGCGCGGCCGCGCGCCGGGTCAGAACCAGCCTGAGCGGGCTCGTCCTGGCAACCGCGGCGATATACCTGCATCGGCTGACTGGCGAGGAAGATATTGTGTTCGGCCTTGCCGCTCTCGGCCGGGCGGGACGCCAGCGGGCGATTCCTGGCATGACAGCTAATATCTTGCCTATCCGTCTTAGCGTCACTCACAGGACCTCTCTCGACGACCTGGCGCGGCAGGTATCCAGAAAAGTAGGCGATGCGCTCAGGCATCAGAGGTACCGGTTCGAAGACATTCGCAGGGACCTGAAGCTGCCAGACAGAGATTCGCTATTCAGCGTAATCGTCAATGTCATGGCCTTCGATTACAGCATGACATTCGGAAATTGCTCCGTCGTTCCGCACAGCCTGATAAGCACGCCGGTCAGCGATCTTCGGATATCTGTGTATGCCGGCTCGGCGTACGGCGGCGCACAGGTAGCGCTCGACGGCAATCCGGATCTTTACGACAGCACCGCCATGCTGGCTATCGGAAGGCATTTCGGCCGTGTCCTTGACTGGGTGGAACGAGCCGAGCCCGGCGGGTCGGCGGGACAGGCGCAGATCATGTCTGCGGCGGAGCGGTCAGTGGTGGTGCATGGGTGGAACGACACGGCGGCGGCGGTGCCGGCCGGGTCGGTGCCTGGCTGGTTCGCGGAGCAGGTGGCGGACGGGCCGGATGCGGTGGCGGTGGTGGCGGGGGATGGCTGGCTGACGTATGGGGGCCTTGACGGGGTGGCCGGGCGGCTCGCGGGGGTGCTTGCTGGTCTGGGGGCGGGTCCTGAGCGGGTAGTGGCGGTGGTGCTTGAGCGTTCTGTGCTGCTGGTGGCGGCGCTGCTTGGGGCATGGCGGGCGGGGGCGGCTTACCTGCCGGTGGCTCCTGAGTATCCGGCGGGGCGGGTGGCGTTCATGCTGGCGGACGCGGCGCCGGCGGTGGTGGTGACGAGCACGGCGCTGGCGGCGGGGTTGCCGGCGTTGGGCGTGCCGGTGGTGCTGGTGGATGGAGAGGCGGTAAGGGCCGCGCCGGCGCCTCCAGAGGCTCCCACGCCCGCCGCCGCGAGCGCGGCATATGTGATGTATACGTCGGGGTCGACCGGGGTGCCTAAGGGCGTGGTGGTGACGCACGGGGGCCTGGCTAATTACGTGGCGTGGTGCCGCCTGGCGTATCCCGAGGTCGCGGACAGCAGCCTGCTGCATGCGCCGGTGTCGTTCGACGCGGGGGTGACAAGCCTGTTCGGCGGGCTGGCCAGCGGTGGCAAGGTCGTGGTCGCAAGCCTGGACGAGGACTTGCCTATGCTGCTCGGCGGTGCGCGGCTGGGGTTCTTGAAGATCACTCCGAGTCATCTGCCGGTGCTGGAAAGGCTGGAGGCGGCGGCGCCTTGGGGCCGGCTGATGACGGGCGGGGAGACGGCGCGGCCCGGTTTGCTGGCTGGATGGGCGAGCAGGCATCCGGGCGTGGCGGTGGTCTCGCACTACGGGCCGACCGAGGTGACGGTGGGCTGTACCGATTACGTGGCGGGGCACGGGGACCTGGCGGCGGGAACGGTGCTGCCGATCGGCGCGCCGGTCGCCAACACGGCGGTGTTCGTCCTTGACCGGTGGCTGTGCCCGGTTCCGCCGGAGATGACCGGGGAGTTGTACGTGGCCGGGGTGCAGTTGGCCCGCGGGTACCTGGGGCGGGCCGCCTTGACCGCTGAGCGGTTCGTGGCGTGCCCGTACCGGCCTGGTGAGCGGATGTACCGCACCGGCGACCTGGCCAGGTGGACGGTCAGGGAACAGGATGGCCGCGGCCAGCTGGTCTATGCCGGCCGGGCCGATAGCCAGGTCAAGATCCGCGGTTACCGGATCGAGCCTGGCGAGATCGAGGCCGTGCTTGCTGAGTGTCCCGTGGTGGCGCAGGCGGCGGTGGCGGTACGCGAGGATGCCGCCGGTGACCGGCGGCTGGCGGGTTACGTGGTTCCTGCCGGTGGCTTCGACGGCGATGACAGCGCTCTGGCGGCGCGGGTGCGCGAGCATGCGGCTGGGCTGCTGCCTGATTACATGGTGCCGCCGGCGTTGGTGGTGCTCGCGGTGCTGCCGCTGACGCCGAGCGGGAAGCTGGACCGGGCCGGGCTGCCTGTTCCTGATTACGCCGCGGCTGCGGCTGGCTCGGGCCGGGTGCCGCTGAGCGTGACCGAGGAGCTTGTCTGCGGCATGTTCGCCGAGGTTCTCGGGCTTGACCGGGTCGGGCCTGAGGATGATTTCTTTGCTTTGGGCGGGCATTCGCTGCTTGCCGTGCGGCTGGCAAGCCGGGTGCGGTCGGTGCTGGGTATCGAGGTGCCGGTCCGGGCGCTGTTCGCCGCGCCGACCCCGGCCGGACTGGCGGGGTGGCTCGGGCAGGCGGGTCAGGCGCGGCAGCCGCTGGCGCGGCGGCCGCGGGCCGGCCGGGTGCCGTTGTCGTTTGCGCAGCAGCGGCTGTGGTTCCTGGCCCAGCTTGAGGGCGCGAGCGCGGTCTACAACAACCCGGTAGCGCTGCGGCTGGAAGGTGATCTTGACCGCGGCGCGATCGGGACGGCGTTCGCTGACGTGATCGGCAGGCACGAGGTGCTTCGTACCGTCTTTCCCGTGGTGGACGGCGAACCTTGCCAGCGGGTACTCAGCTTGGAAGAAGCGGGCTGGGCGCTGCCGGTTTCCGCCGTGGCTGACGGCGACGAGATGGCCGGCGTCCTCGCGGCGGCGGCGGGACAGCCGTTTGACCTGACGGCGGAGATCCCGGTCAGGGCGAGGTTGCTGGCGCTCGGGGCGGACGTGCATGTTCTGGTGGTGGTGATCCATCACGTCGCGACTGATGGCTGGTCGACCGGGGTGCTGGCCAGGGACCTGAGCGCCGCATACGCGGCCAGGAGGGCCGGGCAGCCGCCGGGGTGGGCGGTGTTGCCTGTGCAGTACGCCGATTATGCGGTGTGGCAGCGTGAGCTGCTTGGGGCGCAGGATGATCCGGGGAGTTTGCTGTCGGCGCAGGTGGCGTGGTGGCGGGAGGTTCTGGCGGGGTCGCCGCCTGAGCTAGCGCTTCCGGCTGACCGGCCGCGTCCGCTGGTGCCTGGTTACCGCGGGCATACGGTGTCGCTTGCTGTGCCAGCGCAGGTGCATGCCGGCCTTGCGGCGGTGGCCAGGGGCTGCGGCGTGACGATGTTCATGGTGGTGCAGGCCGCGCTTGCGGTGTTGTTGTCGCGGCTGGGGGCGGGTGAGGACATCCCGGTCGGCACGCCGGTGGCGGGGCGTTCCGATGAGGCGCTTGATGAGCTGGTCGGGTTTTTCATCAATACTCTGGTGCTGCGTACTGACGTGTCGGGTGACCCGGAGTTCGCTGAGGTGCTCGGCCGGGTGCGTGAGTACTGGCTGGGTGCGCTTGATCATCAGGACGTGCCGTTCGAGCGGCTGGTCGAGGTGCTGGCGCCGGAACGCACCCTGGGCCGGCATCCGCTGTACCAGGTGAACCTGACCGTGCAGAACAACGCGCCCGCCATCTTGGCCCTGCCAGGACTGACCGCCGCCGCGATCCCCGCCGCAGAACCACCCGCCAGGTACGACCTGAACCTCATTCTGACCGAGGCGCGGGACGAACACGGCAGGCCAGCCGGGCTGCACGGCACGGTGACCGCGGCAGCGGACCTGTTCGACCTGGCGACGGCGGAGGCCATCGGCGCGCGATTCGCGCGGGTGCTTGCGATGGTGGCGGCTGATCCGATGGTGGCGCTGCGGCGGGTGCAGGTGCTGACCTCGGCCGAGCGGGCGCAGGTCGTGTCCGGGTGGAACGACACGGCGCGGGGTGTCGCGGCGCTGACGGTGCCTGAACTGGTCGAGGCGGTGGTGGCCAGGACGCCCGATGCGGTCGCCGTGGCCTGCAACGGGACGCGGCTGACCTACGGGGAGCTGAATTGCCGGGCGGACCGGCTGGCGCGGGTGCTCGCCGGCATGGGGGCGGGTCCTGAGTCCGTGGTCGCCGTGGTGATGGACCGGTCGGCCGAACTAGTGGTCACGTTGCTCGCGGTGCTGAAGTCGGGCGCGGCGTACCTGCCGGTCGACCCTGGCTATCCCGCGCAGCGGATCCGCTACATGCTGCGCGACTCGCGGCCGGCGGTGGTGATCTCGTCGGCAGAGGCCGCCGATGAGCTGCCGGTGCTGGCGGGAATCCCTGTGCTGGCAGGGATCCCTGTACTGGTGGCCGATGATCCTCGGCAGCCGGAGGCGGGCGGGGCTGGCCGGGGTGGTGCCGTGGCGCTGCGACCTGACCATGCGGCGTACGTGATGTTCACGTCTGGCTCCTCTGGAGTGCCCAAGGGCGTGGTGGTGACGCATGAGGCGGTAGACCGGCTCGTGCGGGGCGGCGGGTTCGCCGAGGTGGGCAGCGGTGACGTGGTGGGGCTGGTCTCATCGGTGTCCTTTGACGCGGCGACGTTTGAGATCTGGGGTGCGCTGGCTAGCGGGGCGGCGCTGGTCGTGGCTCCAGGCGGGGTGCTGTCCGCAGGGGAGCTTGGCGTATTCCTCGCGGAGTCCGGTATCAGTGTCCTGTGGCTGACAGCGGGGTTGTTCAGCCAGGTGGCTGAGGCGGACGCGGGGGTGCTTGCGGGATTGCGGGTGCTGCTGGCAGGCGGGGACGTGCTGCCGGCGCAGGCATGCCGTGCGGTGCTTGAGCGGGCGCCGCGGGTGCGGCTGGTGAATGGGTACGGGCCGACGGAGAATACGACGTTCACTGCGACGTGGCCGGTGGGGCCGCAGGACCTGAACGGCGGGTTCGGGGTGCCTGTGGGCAGGCCGATCGCAGATACCAGGGTGTTCGTGCTCGACCGCTGGCTTGAACTGGTGCCCGCGGGCGTGGCCGGTGAGGTGTACATCGCCGGGGCAGGCCTGGCGCGGGGTTACCTGGGCAGCGCGGCGCTGACCGGTGAGCGGTTCGTGGCGTGCCCGTTCGGTGCGCCTGGCGAGCGGATGTACCGGAGCGGGGACCTGGCGCGCTGGGTCGTGAAGGGGGAAGGGAACGCGGGCGGGGGAGTCCTGGTTTTCGCTGGCAGGGCTGACGAGCAGGTCAAGATCCGGGGGTTCAGGGTCGAGCCTGGCGAGGTGGAGGCCGTGCTTGCCGGGCACCGGGAGGTGTCGCGGGTCGCCGTGGTGGCAGGCGAGGACGCGGCCGGAGGTAAGCGGCTGGCCGCCTACATCGTCCCGGCAGGTGACGACGACGGCGCCGGGCTGCCCGTGCGGGTCAGGGACTACGCGGCCGGGCTGCTGCCGCAGTACATGCTGCCCTCGGCGATCGTGGTGCTTGACGCGCTGCCGCTGACGGCGAACGGCAAGGTCGACCGCGGCGCGCTGCCCGCCCCTGACTACGCGGCGGCAGCGGCGGGTGGTGGCCGCGGGCCGCAGACCCCGGTCGAGGAGATCATCTGCGACCTGTTCGCTGACGTGCTTGGCGTGCCGAACGTGGGGGCGGAAGACGATTTCTTTGCCCTCGGCGGGCATTCGCTGCTCGCAGTGCGGCTGGTGAGCCGGGTCAGGACAGTGCTCGGGGCGGAGATGCCTGTGCGTGTGCTGTTCGAGTTTCCGGCACCTGCGGGCTTGGCAGGGTGGCTTGGGCTCGCGGGTCCTGTCCGGCTGGCGCTGGCACCGCGGCCGCGGCCCAGCCGGGTGCCGTTGTCGTTCGCGCAGCAGCGGCTGTGGTTCATCGGTCAGTTCGAAGGACCGAGTCCGGTATACAACATCCCGGTCGCGGTGCGGCTGGAGGGCGAGCTAGACGCCGGGGTGCTCGAGGCGGCGATCGGGGATGTGATCGGGCGGCACGAGGTGCTGCGGACGACCTTCCCCGCCATGGACGGCGAGCCGTGCCAGCAGGTCATCGACATGGACCGGGCGGACTGGTCGCTGCCGGTGACAGCCGTGGCTGATGAGGAAGAACTGGCCGGCGCGGTCGCGGCGGTGGCAGGGCACCCGTTTGACCTGACGACGGAGCTGCCGGTGCGGGCGCGACTGCTTGCCGTGGCGCCCGGCGTGCACGTGCTCGTCGTAGTGATCCATCACATCGCCACCGACGGCTGGTCCACTGGCGTCTTGACCAGGGACCTGAACCTCGCATATCGGGCCAGGATACAGGGACTGGTGCCGCAGTGGCCGGCGCTGCCTGTGCAGTACGCGGATTACGCGTTGTGGCAGCGGGAGCTGCTGGGAGCCAGGGATGATCCAGGCAGCCTGCTGTCGGCGCAGGTGGCCTGGTGGCGGGATGCGCTGGCGGGGCTGCCTGCTGAGCTGGCTTTGCCGGCCGACCGGCCGCGGCCGGCTGCGCCAGATTACCTGGGTCATACGGTGCCGGTTGAGGTGCCTGCGCAGGTGCATGCGGGGCTGGTGGCGCTGGCGCGTGGTCAGGGCGTGACGGTGTTCATGGTGGTGCAGGCGGCTTTGGCGGTGTTGTTGTCGCGGCTGGGGGCGGGTGAGGA
>DAHVDE010000067.1 GCA_027313705.1 Actinomycetota bacterium
CTTGCCCTTGACGTCAATGTCGCTGTCCAGCAGCGAGTACATCTGCAGCTGGCTTACGAGGTACATCAGCACCGCCGGAGTTAGCTCCACTTCGTCGGTCTTCTTGAAGATCTGCGGATACTCGTCCTTGACGCTGCCAAAGAGCTTGTCGATGCGTTCCTTCACCTTCAGTTGCCCGTTCAGACCGCGGCGCTCGGTCCCGGAGACGTAGAACTTAACCTCATCCGAGTGCCGCTCATCCTGGATCTTGCAGAAGATGAGCTTCAGTAGCTCCCAGAACGCCTCGGGCTTCTGGAGACCTTGGTTGCCGGCGATGTAGTTATGGCACCTGCGGAAGGCGAACAGCAGGGCATCGCTTGAGGCCGGCTTGAGCTGCTCGAAGCGGGGCCGATCGGCGTCCTCCTCCGACTGCCCGAACGATGGGATGTCGGGAACGTCGAACGTCTTCCACTTCCCATCGACCTTGAGGCGCCGGTAGCAGTAGCGCTCCAGGCCGTTGGTCCACAGCCCGTAGGTCGGCTGGGAACAGGCCCGCATGTAGCTTTGCAGCTGCTCAACGCCGTTCTCACGATCTGTCGGCTTGACCGTCTGGGCCTTGCACTCGACGATGACGTAGGCGTTATCTACGTCGTGCTTCTGCTCATGAGCGAAGACCACCAGGTCGGCTCGTGGCTTGCGGGTGCCGATCCTGATGGTGTACTCGACGGCGATGTCGGACCTCGGGTAGCCATACTCGCGCACCAGGGACTTGGCGATCTCCTGGCGGACGTACTCTTCCGGGGTCTCCTTGCGCTGGGTCGTTCGATCGATAAAGTCGAGGAGCCTGCCCTGCTGAACGATGACGGCCGGCTTGCTGCCGGTCGGCGGGGCGGCTTGAGTCACGACTGCACCTCCACACGTCCTCCGCTAGCAGCTGGTTGGACAGCCTGCAGGCACCCTAGCGGTACGGTGTCGCTCAAGACGATCAAATCCGACCCAAACCGCTCAGGTGTCCGACAAGAGCCGTCGAGCGGGCTTCGGCTCAGCTTGATCAACGTTAACGCCAGGTGGCGCGCAGGTCATAGACCGACGCGCCCACGGCTGCGGCCGGCATGTGCCGCTCGCTTGTCAGCTCCGCTAGCTTGTGAAGTCGGCGGCCGTGAACGTAGCGGCCGGCCGGTGGATGAGGTACTCACGCGCCAGCCGGACTTGCAGGGCGTTGTACCAGTCGACCTCATCGTCGGGGATCGAGCGTGCTCCATCGGGCAGGCCAACGGAGACCAGAAGCCGGGGGGTGAGGGGCATGACGATCTCATCGGCCTGGTCGGTGGGGACGTCGGAGCCAGCTTCGCCTGACGCTCGCTTGATCGTGATGGCCGGAAGGTCGCCGAGCAGGAACTCCTTGTGCCGGTTGGCCGGGGTCAGGATCTGGACTCCTTTGGTGTCGAAGCGGTCGCAGACTTTCTCGAAGAGCCGCTGGACGCTCAGGCGGAACAGGCCGCCCTCGTCATGCAGCTTGATGAGCCGGCCGTAGATGGCCTCGGCACCCAGGCGCAGGGCTTCCGGCCCGGCGGCCGCAATGTTGTGTTTCTGCTCGAAAGCGTGGGCGGCGTACGGGGTCCTGGCCATGCGGTCGATGCCGTTCTGCAGGGCGTCGGCATAGGACTGGTTGTGGACGATGAGCGTCTGCGGGTTGCGGACATAGTGCAGGGCGACGGCCTGCCGCAAGGTGCTGAGGTGCATCGGGTTACCGAGCGCGGTGCCGCCAAGCGCAGCCTTGATGGCCGGCCGCAGCCGGGTCTCAACCATCTGCCAGAGGTCTTCGGTGGCCTGGCTGTCGACAGGGACGAAGTTCTCGACGTAGCCGACATCCTCTGCATCAGCAAGTGTTGCTTGACCAGTGGCCAGGTCGAAATACGCTAGCTGTCTGCCACACGATGGGACTGGCCCGGCGAAGCGGCGCAGGATGACCTGAGAGATCACGTGCTGGCGCTCCACTGTCGGCCGGGAGGTCGATACGGCTTCCTCGGCCTTGCGGATGAGTTCATGCAGGCCGGAAACACCTGGGCTGAAGGCTCCGAGGGCGGTGTCCAGAGCAGTAATGTGCTGCCGGACGTAGTCGGGACCTACGCCCAGGATGGCCAGCAGCGAGTCCGCGCGGCCTTCCCTTGGTCCGGGGCCAGGGCGTCCCGGAGCATCTGGATGGCCGGGGGGAGGTTGGTGTTCGTCGTCATCGACGACGAGGTTACCGGCGGCAGTGCCAAACCCGGAGGAACCTGAGCAATGGCGTTCAGGCCCTGCTCTGGCGAACCAGCCGCTTGACGCTGGTCAGGCTGATGCCATACATCTCGGCCAGTTGCCACTTCGGTGTCCCCGCGCGGAACGCCTGGAGTAGCGTCCCGACGTCTTCTGCGGATAGCCGGTCCGAGACCTGCCAGGGCTGGCGGGCATTGTTCTTTTTGAGCAGATTCTTAATAGCTGTTAGACTTATTTCATATTCGTCCGCTAGAATATGTTTTGGAGTACCTTGCTCGAATCGCATGACGATAGCTCCCACCTGGTCTTTGGTCAGACGATCTGCTACCCGCCAGATGTGCGGTTCCGGTTGTACTGAGCGTGCGCTGACGCGAGCAGGGGCTCCGAGAGCTTCGCGAGCGACCTCGGTGCGTAGCAGCTCAGCGGCGCGCCCCAGGTCATCGCAGAGGTCAGGTCGGTTGGAGTAGTGAACAAGAAGGCCGACTAGTTGAGGCTGTATTTCGAGCATCCTTGCCAATAGCGGTATTCCGGGCGAAACGGTCCTGGCGCCGCTGGACGCCGCCTGATGAGGCTGACGTTTGGCCCTACCGCTGTGATGCGAACGTGTGTTTGATATGACGAGCGGGGCTGGGTTTGCTGCCGGGGGCATGACCCTGCGCTCGGATCGAGTCGACTGAAGATGGCTCCACTGCCAGGGCAAGAGAAGCCGCGCTCGTTCGGATCGTTGCCGATTACAGGTCCTTGCGGATCGCATAATCGGTGAAGCGGGCAGCGTGCCGAGCGTCCGGTTACGTATCCGGTGCCCAGGCGCCTTATCCGGCTTGGTGGTGGCCCCAGCAGCGGAGCGCGCCGCAAGCCGGATCGCCGTGAGCGCAGGCATGTCGTCGTGGCCGCACGGCCCCGAAGCTGCGCGGGTCCGTCGCCCGACGCATATCAATCATTCGGGGGCGGCATCTACACGCACGCGAACCCGACAAGGTCAGCGCCAGATCGGCGGGAGGAACGCTTCCCTTGACTGCGGGCAGCGCTGCCGACGGTTACCTCGGGTGAGCGATTCGAGTGGCAGTCAGGCCCGGAGTCGCGGTCGCGGACCGCTTGCCTACGCGTCTTTCGTGACCGGCCGGGTTCCCTGGGGTGCCGCGGCGTTCCGGGGCTGGTCAAGGGCGCTGGAGGTCGTCGAAGGTGATGGTAAGGGGGAAGGGGTCGTTGAGGATGAGGGCGCGGTGATGGACGGTGGCGGCGATGTAGCGGCGCCTGGACCAGTCGAGGCGGTATTCCTCGATCTGGCTGATCGCGGCCCAGTCCTTGTCGAACTGAACGATCAGGTAGCCGGGGATGCCCGCGCTGGCGTACAGGGCGCGCTTGGCGGTGGTGTCGGCGGCGAAGGTGGCATCGGAGGTGACCTCGGCGATCAGGTGAATATGGTCGCGGACGGCGTTGACGTCGTAAGGGTCGCAGTCGCGGACGATGATGTCGGGGTAGCGGACGTTCAGCCGGTGGTCGGCCTGCTGGCTGGTGGTGTCGGCGAACCTGACCGCGACATCGGAGCTGACCCGGTAGCAGGGTCCTCCGGGAGGACGGGCTCCTTCAAGGGCGACGGCCAGGCGCCGGATCACCAGATCATGCAGCTCGGACTGCGCCATATCGGTGATGACCAGCCCGTCGGCGATCTCGATGTCGCCGAACGCGTCAGCCGCCGCGGCGAGGTAGGCGTCGGCCGTAAGCCGCCTTGGCTGGTCAGAGTGCCGGGCAGTCATATGGCCATGGTCCCACAATCGGTAGCTGCCAGCGCTCGCGTCGCCGCGGGCCTTAGCGGAACGACACATAGCGCGCCGATCTGAGCGATGCGATAAGTGACCACCGGCGGGCCTCAAGCAATCTCTATCGGAGTAATTGTCAATACCTGTGGATCAAGATCTTTAAGCAGCCTCGGCTACCTCTGCGGGTGGCGAAAGCGGATTCGAGGGGGTTTGTCGTGCGCAGGTGGATCCACAGACATCTGATCTTGCTAACTGTCAAGTGGCGACAGGCTCGGGATGGGGTTCTGGGAGCGGGAATGCGCTGGCTGGGTCGGATGCCTGCCCGGTCTGCAGGCAGTGGTGCAGGCAGCCCAGTAGCCGGCTGAAGACGTTGCGCATCGCCGCGGCGTGGCGGTCGCCGGCGGCGCGGTGCCGGTCGCAGGGTTCCCTGACCTGGGGTGCGGGCAGCGCGTCGAAGATCCACACGTACCCGGCCGCGGCGAGCCGCTGGTCACCGATCTCGCCCAGCACCGTTCGGCACCGCTGGAGCTTTGGTGCGGCTGCGGTTCGGCGACCTGCACCCCGGCCATGTCATCGGCTGCTCTATCGCGCTGCCGGGCCCGATCGGCTCAGGCTGCTTCTTGGCCGGGTTCGGTGAAGGCAAGTCGCTGGTCGCCGAAGTTGGCGACGAGTTACAGGGCCGCGGCGATCCTGAGGCTCAGGTCAGGCAGGTGTTGAACCCGGAGTTCCTGGTCGAGATCGAGGCGCTGGCCGCGACCTGAGGTCAGGCTTCGGCACCCACGATCCTGGCGCCCAAGAAGAATTCGAGCAGGTCCGCGTTACCGTGCCCGCCAATTCCGGCGCCGTTCCAGAAGCTTTGCACGGAGTCGTCGGCGAGATCTGACACCCCGGTGCCGTTGATCCTGATCTCGCCTGCCCGCATCCTGGCGCCTGCCCGCATCCCTCGCTCGTGATCGCCAGTGAACACGTATCCGGCCAGCCCGCACCTGGTGCTGTTGGCAAGCGCCAGGGCTTCGGTCTCGCTGTCCGCCTCGTGAAAGGTGAGGACAGGGCCGAAGAGGTCGCCGGTGACGGCGGCCTGGCCGACGCCTTCGATCAGGGCCGGCGGCACGAAATAGCCGGGCAGGGCGGGTGTTTCCGCCGGGCGGGTGACGGTCGCCCCGGCCTGTTCGAGTTCGGCGATTTCCGTCCTGACCCGCCGCCACTGTGCCGGATTGGCTTGCGGGCCGAACTGGGTGCGGTCGTCGGACGAGTGGCCGATCCGCAGCGGTTTCAGCCGTTCGGCGACGGCGGACACTACCTCCTGCAGGCGGCCGCCGGTCACGAAGACGCTGCCGGGTCCCTCGCACCACTGACCGTTCATCCTGGTGAGCCCGGACGCCAGTGCCGTCGCCGTCAGGTCCAGGTCGGCGTCTTCGAGCACGATCGCCGGGTTATTGCTCGAGCACTCGAGCTGCAGTGCCTTGAAGTCGGCGGCCGCGGCCGCGATCGACGCCCCGGCGGCTCGTCCGCCGGTGAATGCGAGCGCCCTGATTCGCGGATCGGAGGCGAGCAGTGCTCCGGTGCCGCCGTCACCGGTCAGCACTTGCAGCAGGCCGGCCGGGGCGGCGCAGCGGGCGGCGGCGGCCAGGTAGGCCTGCCCGACCAGCCCCGCCGAGTGCGGGGCGAACTCCGACGGCTTGACGATCACCGGGCAGCCGGCCGCGATTGCGTAGGCGGCCTTCTTGACCGCGGTGAACCCAGGGGCGTTGAACGGTGCGATAACCGCCGCCGGACCCCACGGCAGCCGGAACACGGTGACAGGACCAGCTTTGCCTGGCAGGCTGGCAACGCGGCCGGCCGCACGCAGGCGCCCGGCCGCTCCGCGCGCCACGTCGGGCAGGTAACTGGCGGACAGCCTCGCGGTCACCAGCGGTATCCCCGTGGCGAAAGAGTCGCAGACCGCGATCTGCTCTTTCCTGCGGTCGATCTCCTCGGCGAAGGCCGTCAGCAGCGCGCATCTGACGTCGGTCTCGGAGGCGGCCCACGCGCCGTCTTCTGCGATCGCCGTCGCGCATTCGATCGCCCGCGCGACGGCCCGCCCTGACGAGCCGGCCATCGGCTGCACCGGCTCGCCGGTATTTGGATCATTCAGCCAGCAATCAGCAAGCGGCTCAGGCGCTTCGAGCGCGCCTTCGATCAGGTTTACCGCTACCGGCAAGCTAGCGCCAGGCGAGTCCTGCGTCATGTCGTTCCTTCCTTGTCAGCCAGCAGGCGGCTGAGCACGCCGGCGGCGAAGTCGATATCGCTCTCGTCCACGTCCAGGTGCGTGACCAGGCGGAGGGTCCCGCCCGCCAGGTGCCCGGCAAGTACGCCCCGTGCCTTCGCCGCTGCCGCAAGCCGGGCCGTGGCTGGCGCGTCAAGTCCGGTATGCACCAGCACGATGTTGGTATGCACCGCCTGCGGGTCGCAGTAGGGGACAAGTGCCGCGGCGAGCCTGCGGGCGAGTGCGTGGTCTTCGACGAGCCGGTCACGATGGTGCCGGATGCCGTAAAGTGCGCCAGCCGCGATGATGCCTGCCTGGCGCATGCCGCCGCCCAGGCTCTTGCGGATCGCCCTGGCCCGCCTGACGAGGTCCTTGCCGGCCACGAGCAGCGAGCCGACCGGGGCGCCCAGTCCTTTGGACGTGCAGACGGACAAGGTGTCGAACAGTTGCCCGTAGTCGGCCAGCGCCACGCCAGTCGCCACCGACGCATTCCAGATCCTGGCGCCGTCGCAGTGCATCGCGATCCCTGCGCCGCCGGTCAGCTCACGCAATTCTCGCAGGGTGCTGACCGGCGGTACCGTGCCGCCCGCGCGGTTGTGACTGACCTCGGCGGCGATGGCGGCAGGGAACTGGGCAGGCTGCCGGTCCGCCAGCCTTGCCGCGACGTCGGCAGGACGGAGTGCGCCCAGGTCGCCGTCCATCGTCAGCGTGGAGATGCCGCCGTAACGGGCGGCCGCCCCTTGCTCGTGCCGCAGGATGTGCGCGTCAGACTCGCACCACAACTCGCCGCCAGGTGCGATGAGCAGCCGCAGGCAAATCTGATTCGCCATCGTGCCTGTTGGCAGAAAGAGCGCACTTTCCTGGCCGAACAGCGCGGCGGCTTCTGACTCGAGCTGGTTGACTGTCGGGTCTTCGCCAAAGACATCGTCGCCGACCGGCGCTCGCGCCATGAAGTCGCGCATGTGCGCCGTCGGCTTGGTTACCGTGTCCGATCGAAGGTCAACGGGCGGGCGCGTCACCGGCACTCCACGGCGTCAAGGGCAGGCTGGGTAATGGCTGCGAAACTGGCCGCGGCCGCGGCGAACGCGGCGAACAGTTCCTCGCTGCCAGCGTCCTCGCCGAGCATGTCTTCTGGATGCCACTGCACGCCGACCACGAATCTGGCTCCGTCGAGTTCGACCGCCTCCACGACCGAGTCTGGTGACCTGCCGGTCACCGTAATCCCGGTACCGAGGCGCCCGAGTCCTTGATGATGGCGCGAGTTCACGATCCGCACGCCGCCGATGATGGTCGCGAGCAGCGAGCCAGGAGCGACGTGCACGGCATGGCGCAGCGAAGGATCGGTAGCGGTCTCGCCCTGGTGCGCCAGCGGTGACCTGGGCAGGTCCTGGATCAGCTGGCCGCCGCGGGCAATGTTCAGCAACTGCATGCCGCGGCAGATCGCCAGGACGGGCATTCCTGCGTCGAGGGCCAGGCGCAGCAGGCCGAACTCGAACGCGTCACGCGCTTGCGACACGTGCCGCGTGCTCGGATGCGGCGGCTGCCGGTAGAGCGCAGGATCAAGGTCGCCGCCGCCGGGCAGCAGCAGTCCGGCAAGGCCGGAAAGCGTGCCTGGCTGCTGCGGATCGACGACCCTGACCTCGCAGTCCGGTGATCGGCCAGTGACGAGCGGACCTGGCGCTACCACCACGGGTTCGGCACCGCCGGCTCGGACCGCGCTGGCATACGTGGCGGGGAAGGCTGGCTGGCCACCGCGGGTGACACTCGGCACAAGCACCCTGGCCTGGCCTGGCCTGCCAGTCACGGCAGGCCAGGCCGAAACTTCTTGCGTCATCCCTGTGGTTCCGCCGAACCAGGATCGCCGCCGACGATCCTCGCCGCCATCTCCAGTGCCGAGCCACGCCGCTTCGCGAGCACGACAGAAAGCACCGCACCGGCGAGCAGCCAGAGCCCGACGATGATGATGGCTACCCGAAGCGGCCCGGTCGGCAGCGGGATGATCGAGTAGTACAGGGCCGTGCCGAGCGCGGCCACGGCGAGCACGGGCACCACGCCGTGGCGGAACCAGTTCCACTCGGACCGGTAGGCCGTACGGTAGAGGCGGATCACCGAGATGTCGCCGAGCACGTAGACGACGATCACGCCGAGCGTGACCATCAGTCCCACGATGATCGCCACGCCGAGCGGCTGCTGCCAGAAACCCACGATCAAGGAGATGGCGATGCTCAGCAAGGTCTGCACGGTGATCGCCACGTACGGCGTCTGATGCTTGGGATGCACCTTGCCGAGCGGCTTGGGCAGCGCGCCGGTCCGGCCGAGCGAGTAGAGCACCCGCGTGCCCGCCGTCGTGCCCGCGAGCCCTCCGGCCAGGCAGGAGTTGAGCAGGGCGAAGACGATCAGGCCCCAGCCAGCGCCCCAGACACGCTGGGCGAGTGAGAAGAACGGGTTCTCCGCGGTCGCGAAGGCGTGCACGTGGTTGACGCCGTAGCCGACTTCGGCGCCGTAGGCGAGCAGGATCCAGAGCAGTCCGCAGCCGATCGTGGACCAGATCACCGTGCGGGGGATGGCGCGCCTCGGGTTCGCGGTCTCCTCGGCCAGCGGGGCCGCCGACTCGAAGCCGGTGAAGTCAAGCAGGGCGAAAACGAAGCCGAGCACCAGGAACTGCACGCCGCCGGTCATGCTCGGGAAATGGAAGGGAACCGCGCTCAGGCCCTGCTTGCCCGGATCGGCGACCAGGGTGATGCCAAGCGCCACCATGATCACGACTTCGATGATGCCGAGCGCCAGGTTCAGGTTCGCCGAAGGCCGCACGCCGAAATAGCTCGCCGCGTGGATCAGCAGCAGCAACACGATGGTCAGCACCCACCAGGGGATATCTATCCCCAGATTGGTCGAGATCGCGGTGGAGATGATGTACGAGGGATAGGTGATGACTAGCGCGGGAATCAGCGGGTCATAGAGAAAATAGGCCCAGGCGGTGAAATAGCCCGCGCCTTTGCCCAGGCCGCGGTTGACGAAGGTGTAATGGCCGGCTGAACTCGGCAGGTGCCGGGCAAGTGATACCACGCAGCCGGCCGTAAGCAAGGTGGCGATCATGGCGAAGACCAGGATCAGCGGGATCGAGGCGCCGACGTAAAGGCCGAGCACGGGGACGCTCGCGATCACCGTGATCGCGGGGCCGAGGTGAGTGATCGCCTGGAAAGTCACCTCCCATTGGTTGAGCACGCCGCGGCGCAAGCCGCCGGTTTGTGCCTGGTCTGCGCCTGGTGTGGTGGTTACTGAATGGACTGAGCGCTGCTCTTTCATGGCAGACGCCTCCCCTGGTGTGATGGGCGGAGAGCTGGTCAGATAAGTTCGAAGGCCCTGGTCCGCTCCCAGTCGGTGACGGCGGAGAGGAATGCGTCCCATTCCTGCCGGCCGTGACGCGCGTAGAAGTCGGCGACTTCGGTGCCGAGTGCCTCGCGTGCGAATGCGGACTCGGCGAACAAGGAGACCGCTGTGCCCAGGCAATCCGGGCTGCGCGGCAGGTCAGTGCGGGCACTGCAGTTACCGGTGACCGGCAGGCCGGCGTCGCAACTGCGGCGCATCCCGTCGAGCCCGGAGAGGATCAGGGCCGAGATGGCCAGGTAAGGGTTCGCGTCCGCACCCGGATACCTGTGCTCGATCCTGAGCGAATCGCCGCATCCCACGATCCGGAACGTGGCCGTCCTGTTGTCGTAGCCCCAGGCATTGACGCCGGTGGTGACGCCGCCTCGCCGGTGCCTTTTGTAGGAGTTGGCGTTCGGCGCGTACAGCAGCGCCGTCTCGTCCAGGTGGCTGATCAGGCCGCCAAGGAACGCGAGGCCTGCAGGGGAAAGCGCGCGCGGGTCTTCTTGGGCCGGCATCAGCGCCTTGCCGTCTCGCCACAGCGAGCAGTGCAGGTGGCAGGACGATCCGATGTCGTCGCCCATCGGCTGGGCCATGAAGGTCGCCGTGAGGTCGTGGCGCCGAGCCATTTCCTTGACCGCGAGCTTGAACAGCATGTGCCGGTCGGCCATCTCGAGCGGCCCGGTGTGCTCGAGCGTGATCTCCATCTGGCCGAAACCGGTCTCGAGCTGGGCGGCGATGGTGGGTATCTCGCTGTCAGCGGCGGCCTCCATGAGCAGTCCGAGGTAGGGATCGCCGTAGGACTGGGCGGCGATGTTGAAGTCGGAGCGCGCCCGGTGCAGTGGCCGCAGTTCGCGGAACGCCTTCGCCCTGTTCTCACTCGCGTTGCCGTGGAACAGGTAGAACTCGAGTTCAGAGGCGACCGCGACCGCTAGCTCTTGCGCCGCCAGGGCCTGCGTCGCCTGACGCAGTACTGACCTTGGCGCGAAAGGGAGTGGCGTGCCCTCGCGGTCGCACATGTCGGCGAGGCAGACGGCACGGTGCGGTACGCCGGGATACCGGCGCAGCGTGGCGAGGTCGGGCCGCAGGTAGAGGTCGGGCAGTCCGGTCGCGAGGCCGCCGAGCGGGCTGGCCTCCGTCATCCCCTGCGCGATGTCCCAGTCGAGCGTGACCGCGCACAGCGTCACCGGTTCGTCCGGTGCTGCGGCGAAGCGCTTGGCCGCGAGGCGCCTGCCGACCAGCCGGCCCCGGACATCGGTGGCAGCAACCACCACTTCTGTGATGCCGGCCGCTGCCAGCTCGTCTGGCTTGACCATCGGCTCTCCTCGTTCCTTCGGTCCGGTCAGTGCACCAGGTAGCCGCCGTCGACCGGCAGGTCGACACCGGTGATGAAGCTCGCGTCCTCGGACAGCAGGAACGCCACCGCCGCGGCGATCTCCTGCGGGCGGGCGCGGCGCGGTATGAGCATGCGGGCCGCGAACCTGGCCGTGTTCTCCTGCTTGCTCGGGTCGCGACCGGCGAATCCGGTGTCGACCGGGCCGGGTGCCACGGCGTTGACCCGGATGTTGCTGCCTGCCAGTTCGTGCGCGAGCGCCTTGGTCAGCATGTGAACGCCGCCTTTGGAGGCGTTGTAATGCGGCTGGCAGTGCGGCCCGCTGGCGGCGACGATCATCGCCTCGACGGTGGAAAGGTTCACTATGGCCCCGCCGCCTGCTGCGGCGATGGCGGGCGCGAATGTTTTGGCGGCGAGGAACTGGCCCTTCAGGTTGACGTCGAGCACCAGGTCCCAGTTCTCCTCGGTCAGTTCGTCAAGCCCGTGCATGGTGATCAGGCCCGCGTTGTTGACCAGGTGCGTGATCTTGCCGTACTCGGCAAGGGCGGCCTGCCGAGCTCGGTCGAGATCGGCGCTGCTCCTGACGTCGGCCCGCACCGCGAGCGCTTTGCCGCCTGAGGCCGTGATCCGGCCGGCCGACTCCTGCGCGGCCGTCTCGTTCAGGTCGAGCAGTACAACCCCTGCGCCCTCTCCGGCCAGCCGCTCGCTGACGGCCCGGCCGATTCCGTTGCCCGCGCCGGTCACCACCGCGACGGATCCTTCGAAACGTGCCATGAACTTCGCCTCTCCTCGTTGCTCTCAAGTGGTCGTAGTGCTCGCTGGGTGCTCTTGATCGTGCTCGCCGGGGTGCTCAGCCGAGCGCGCGTAGCTGACGTCGATAACTGACCCGCAGCCGCTCGAGGGCCTGCGTGATCTTTCGCTCCGTGGCCAGAATGTGGTGGCTCATCATGGTGCGGACAGCGTCGGCGTTGCCGTCCGTCAGCGCCTCGAGCAGTTCCTCGTGCTCGCGGTTCACCCGCTCCCGCCCGACCTGGCTGTCGGTCAGCACGTCGAGCCCGGGTGCCAGGCCGCAGCGGATCATCTCGACGGCTTGGTAGACGTAGGAGTTACCGCTCGCCCTGGCCACCGTGAGGTGGAGCCGCACGTCGTACATCCGGTACTGCGGCTCTGGTTGTTCCTCGCGCATGTGCTCGATGCAGTCAGTGATGACGGCGAGTTCCTCGGGTCCAACCCGGCCGGCGGCCAGGGCCGCCGCCTCGGGCTCGATCAGCTTCCTGAAGGCCAGGAGTTCGAAAAGCTGGCCAGGATTGGTCATGATCCGGTCGGAGGCCACGCCCATCTCAGGGGCGCTGACGATCGCGCCGCCGTACTTGCCGCGCTTGATCTCCACGTAGTGCTGGCCCTCGAGCAGGCGCAGTCCCTCGCGCACCGCCTCCCGGCTGACCTCGAAGGTCACTGCAAGCTCGCGCTCGGCGGGCAGCTTGTCGCCCGGCGCGTACTGGTAAAGCCTGATCGCCTTGAGCAGTTCGTCGGCGACTCGCTCGCCGAGTCTCGCTCGGTGTCCTATCTGGCTCAAAGGTTGGACCATCGGGCCATTAAAAGAGTTTCGGTCAACTGCTGTCAAGACCTGACGTCAACGCACTTGACGCCCCAGACCAGACAAACCCCCACCACTCCCCGGCCGGCCCAAACGCGGATCCGGCCCCTCGATGTCACAACGTGGGTGTCCTGGTGCGCACGTTGCGGGTTTGTAGGGGTTGGGAGCTGGGTGGGGGTTGGGAGCTGGGGGAGATGGGGGGAATATTCTGTGCGATGCCGGAACTTAGGGGTTGCGGTTGCGGCTTCCCTGAGGGGTGATCCGATGAGCGAGGTCACGGACGGTGGCGGTATACCCGTGCGGTGGCAGCGCTGGGCGGCGGTTTCGCTGATGCGGGGAACGCCGGTGACCGAGGTGCTCGGCGTGCTTGACGCCGAAGGCTTCGACGACCGCGCGGCGGTGGTGCTCTGCGCGTCGCTGTACGAGAGCCCGGCGCTTGACGGCGGCCGGTGGCTGGCCGGACAGCTTGCCAAGGTCTCGTCCGTGCTGACGATGCGCGAGCAACTCGCGGCGCTGGCCGCAGAGCCGGAGGAAATAGCGCGGCGGTCGGGCGTGAGCACGGGGGAGTTCCTCGACCGGTACTACGCGCGGAACGAGCCGGTCGTGCTCACCGACGTGTGTGAGGGCTGGCCCGCGGTGCCGGCCTGGAGCTTTGAGTATCTTGCCGACGTGCTCGGGTCGGCGCACACCGAAGTCGCGGCCGGCAGCGAGTCCGGGCTCATGCCGTTCGCTGAGTTCGCGGCCAGGGCCGGCGACCTTGATGCCGGCCTCAGCCTGGCCAAGGACAATAGGTTGCTGGCGACAGAAGCGGCCGCACCGCTCTGGGACGACTTCACTCTCGACGAGCGTTATCTGGAGCCCGACCCCGGCCGCACCCGCGCCACCCTCCGCATCGGGGCGGCAGGTACGGTTACCAGGCTCCGCCACGAGCTGAGTAACGTGCTCTCCTGCCAGGTCGACGGCTGGCAGCACGTGATCATGGTGCCCGCCTTGCAGATCCACCGTCTCTACAACAGCGTCTCCGTCTACAGCGACGTCGATCCGCTCGCGCCTGACCTGGCCAGGTATCCGCTCTTCGCCGGGGCCACTCAGTTCCATCTTGACCTCGGGCCAGGGCAGGCGCTCTTCATCCCGGCGGGATGGTGGCATCACGTCGAGTGCACCGAGCCGAGCATCGGCATCTCCTTCACGAACTTCAGCTTCCCCAACGAGGTTGCCTTCCGTAACCCCGAGTTGAGTCTCTAGCGCCGGCCTGGACGTCAAGTTAGACGAAACCAACCGGGGTGAGTGTTCATTGTTGCTTGACGTGTGATTGAGTGGTCCTGTTCACTAATGGCATGCTGCCGGGCAAGGTGATGTGACTTGGCGATCCGTACGTTCGGCCAGTCGGCCGTGGACTGGGAAAGCCGGGTCGATCTCGACCGGCTGAGAGTCGAGCGGCTAGACCGTCTCAAGGCGGCGCTCGACGCCTCGGACCTAGGCGCGCTGCTGGCCTTTGACTTCGCCAACATCAGGTATATGACCGCGACCCACATCGGTACCTGGGCGATGGACAAGCTGATCAGGTTCGCGCTGCTTGTGCGCGGCGCCGAGCCCGTGGTCTGGGATTTCGGTTCCGCCGCGCGTCACCATCAGCTCTACAATCCCTGGCTCGACCACACCCCTGGCGAGCCGACGCCTGAAGGCGCGGCACGTACCGGGGCGCGGGCAGGCATCTCCACGCTGAGAGGCGCGTTCCACCCGGACGCGGGAATCGCGGCCGACGTGGCCGCGAAGATCGCTGCGGAACTGCGCGAGCACGGGCTCGCGGGCGAGCCGGTCGGGGTTGACGTCGCCGAGATGCCCGTGCTGGCCGCGCTGGCGGCCGAGGGCATCGAGGTGGTGGACGGTCAGCAGGTCTTCCTCAAGGCGCGGAGCATCAAGACCAAGGACGAGATTGCCCTGCTCAGCCAGGCTTGCTCGATGGTCGACGCCGCTTACGACGAGCTCTACGGGTTCCTTAAGCCTGGCGTGCGCGAGAACGAGTGCGTCGGCCTGGTCAGCAAGGTCCTGTACGACTTGGGCAGCGAGTATGTAGAGGGAGTGAACGCCATCTCCGGCGAGCGCTGCTCGCCGCACCCGCATGTGTACAGTGACAGGCTCATCCGCCCGGGCGACCCGGCCTTTTTCGACATACTGCACAGCCACCTCGGCTACCGCACCTGCTACTACCGCACCTTCGCGGTGTCCAGCGCCTCGGTCGCGCAGCGAGACGCTTACACGCGCTGCCGCGAATACATCGACGAGGCGATCTCGCTGGTCAAGCCGGGGGCGACGACCGCCGACATCGTCAGCGTGTGGCCGAGGGCGCAGGACTTCGGGTTCCCTGACGAGATGGCGGCGTTCGCGCTCCAGTACGGGCACGGAGTCGGGCTATCGATCTGGGAAAAGCCGATCTTCAGCCGGCTTGTCTCTCTTGAACACCCTGAGATTCTGCAAGAAGGCATGGTGTTCGCGCTCGAAACATACTGGCCAGCCAAGGATGGCTGGTCGGCGGCCAGGATCGAGGAAGAGGTCGTCGTCACGGCTGACGGGTGCGAAGTGATCACGAAGTTCCCCGCCGAGGAGTTGCTCGTGGCTGGCCGCAAGTACTGGACGGCGGGCGGGGCGCTCAACACCTCGCGCGAGTCGCAGTCGCACCTGAATACGGCGGCCGGCTCGAAGGGCTCAGCGGAAGGAGCGAGTTGATGACCGCCGCCTTTGAGCAGACGGGAACACCGGCCGTCAGCACCGCCGAGCTTACGGCCATGTACCGGCAGATGTCGGTGATCAGGGAGACCGAGCGGGCCGCGCACAACTTGTTCCTGGCCGGCCTGGTCAAGGGAACCACGCACCTGGCGGCCGGGCACGAGGCCGTCGCCGTCGGCGCGAGCTCAGCCCTGCGGGACGACGACTATGTGTTCGCCACCTACCGCGGCCACCACCACGCCATCGCACGCGGCGCCGGCCCGGCGGAATGCCTGGCGGAGCTGATGAGCAAGGCGACGGGAGTCTGCGGCGCCAAGGGCGGCTCGATGCACCTGACCAGGGCAGACCGGGGAATGCTCGGCTCTTACGCGATCGTCGGGGCGCACCTTCCTATGGCGGCGGGCGCCGCGTGGTCGGCGAAGCTGCGAGGCACCGGCCAGGTAGCCGTGGCCTTCTTCGGTGACGGCGCGACGAACATCGGCGCCTTCCACGAGGCGCTCAACCTCGCGGCGGTGTGGAAGTTGCCGGTGCTCTTTATCTGCGAGAACAACTTGTACATGGAGTACACGCCGATCTCGCAGGTGACAGCCGTGCCGTATCCGGCCGCAGACCGCGCGGCCGGATACGGCCTGCCAAGTGAGCGCATCGACGGCAACGACGTCGTGGCGGTCAAGTTCGCGGTGGCCGCGGCGGCGGCGCGGGCACGGTCGGGTCAGGGACCCACCGTGATCGAGGCGGCGACCTACCGCCACTTCGGGCACAGCCGCACCGACCCGGCCAAGTACCGGCCAGAAGAAGAGGTCAGGCAGTGGCTGGCGCGTGATCCGCTGCTGGTGGCCGCGGCGCGGCTGGAAGCCGCCGGGGTGCCTGCGGCGGTGATCGACGGCTGGTATCAGGCGGCGAAGCAGGAGGTCAGCGAGGCGGTCGCCGAAGCCAAGGCGGCCCCTGAGCCTGACCCGGCGACGGCGCTGACTGACGTGTGGGCGGACGGGAGCTCGGCATGGCGGACGTGATGCGGCTTGTTGTCAGGCGCCATTGGGCGCGAGCGGAGGTGGTCGCGTGACTGACTTGCTCACTTACCGGGACGCGGTCGCGGAGGGAATCGCGCGCGAGATGCGGCGCGACCCCTCCGTGGTGTGCCTCGGCGAGGACATCGGGGCAGCGGAGGGCGTGTTCAAGACGACAGCAGGCCTGTTCAGGGAGTTCGGCAGGGAGCGGGTCTGGGACACCCCGATCTCCGAGCAGGCCATCGTCGGCGCGGCGATGGGTGCCGCGCTCACCGGCCTGCGGCCGGTCGCCGAGATCATGTTCTCCGACTTTCTCGCCTGCTGCTGGGACTACATCGCGAACGAGATCCCCAAGATCAGGTACATGACCGGCGGTCAGGTCACGGTTCCGCTCGTGGTGCGGACGGCCAACGGCGGCGGGCTCGGCTTCGGTGCCCAGCATTCGCAGGCCGTGGAGAACTGGGCGCTGACCGTGCCTGGGCTGAAGATCGTCGCGCCGTCCACCCCTGCCGACGTGGTCGGACTGATGGCGTCGGCGATCAGGTCGCCCGACCCGGTGATCTTCTTCGAGCACAAGGGGTTGTTTGCGAGCAAGGGCGAGCCTGCGCCGCCAGGGCACGTGGTCGACCTCGGGCGGGCGGCGATCGTCAGGCCGGGCACCGACCTGACGATCGTGGCGCTCGCCTACACCGTGCCGATCGCGCTCGCAGCGGCCGATCAACTGGCCGCCGCCGGAGTCAGCGCCGAGGTCATCGACCTGCGGTGCCTGGTGCCGCTCGACATGGCCACGGTGCTCGCGTCGGTCGGGCGCACTTCGCGGGTACTGACCGTGGAGGAGAATCCCTACCAGGGTGGCTGGGGCGGTACTGTCGTCTCGATCATCGCCGAGGAAGGCTTCGAACTGCTTGACGCTCCGGCCAAGCGGGTCGCCGCCGAGTGCGTGCCGCTGCCATTCGCCAATTCCCTGGAAGAGCAGGTCATCCCGACCGCGGCCAAGGTCGTGCGGGCCGCACGGACGCTACTGGAGTACTGAAGTGGAATCTCGGCACCTCGTTGCCCGCGCCGCCGACGCTGACTACCGCGAGCCTGGCGGCTGGGCAGCGGCGGCGAGCGGCTATCTGCGCTGGTCGGTGGTCGGGGAGCAAACCGGCGCGCCGAGCACCGGATTCGGCGTCTGCCTGCTCGAGCCTGACGGCTGCATCCCTGCCCACGTGCACTCGTTCGAAGAGACGTTTTACGTGCTTGAAGGCAGCGGCGTCATCAGCTTGCCTGACGGGGCGTTCGAGGTCGGCACCGGCGACTACGGGCTGATTCCTGTGGGTACACCGCACGCCTGGCGGAATTTTGGCGGGAAAAAATTCAGGTTCGCTGAGATGCAGGGACCGGCGCCGCGTTCGCGGTTCGGCGGCGATACGTACCTCGTCGAACTGCCGGCCGCGCAACCTGTGCCGATCGACGTGCGTGACCCGCGTAACCGGGTGTTCGGCAACATCACCGCGGCGCACATGGACCCGCGCAAGCAGGGCCAGGCGCTGCTCGCGCTTTCTGCCAGCATGCGGACCGCGCTGCTTGTCTACAGCGGGATCGGCGTCAAGATGATGGTCGACTCCGATCTCGGAGCCGAACTGACCACGATGTTCATGGTCCAGTACGACCCGGACGGCAAGGCGGGCCAGCACGATCATCCGTTCGACGAGACCTACCTGATCCTCGAGGGCGCCACCGACGCCGAGTTCGACGGGACGCGGTACCGGCTCGAAGCGGGCGATATCGCCTGGGCGGGCGTCGGGTGCGTGCACGGGTTCACCAACGCGGGAGACGGGCCGGTGCGCTGGCTGGAAACGCAGTCGCCGCAGCCGCCTGGGCGTCACTCTTACCGGTTCGCGCGCGACTGGCAGTACCTTGAGCAGGCACTTGCCCGGAATGGGGAAACAGATGGCTGACCGGACCACGCTGCTGGTGATCGGCGGTACCTCGGGGATCGGCCTGGAGATGGCCAAGCGCGCCGAGGCAAGGGGCGAAGAGGTGATCTTGTCGGGGCGGGACGCCGGGCGCGCCGCCGAGGTTGCGGCCGAGGTCGGCGCGGACGCGCGGGGCATCGCGCTCGACATCGGCAGGCCAGACTCGATCGCGGCCGCGCTGGCCGGGGTGGGCAAGGTTGATCACCTGGTGCTCGCGGCGATAGAGAGGGACGCGAACACCGTCGCCGATTACGACATCGGGCGGGCAATGTACCTGACCACGCTCAAGCTGGTCGGCTATCTGGAAGTAATCCACACGCTGCTGCCCAGGCTGACGCAGACCGCGTCGATCGTGCTGTTCGGCGGGCTGGCCAAGGACCGGCCCTACCCCGGTTCGACGACGGTATCCACAATTAACGGCGGTGTGACTGGCATGGTGCACACGCTCGTGGTTGAGTTGAGTCCTGTCAGGGTGAACGCGATCCACCCTGGGATCGTGGGCGACAGCCCGTTCTGGAGCGGCAAGCCCGACCACGTGCTCGAGGGGTACGTGGCGCGGACGCCGACGGGCAAACTCGCGACCATGGCGGATGTGGCTGACGCGGCCGAGTTCTTGCTGCGCAATCAGTCGGTGAACGGGGTGCACCTGAATGTGGACGGAGGCTGGCTGCTCACGTGATCGCGTGAGCAGCCAGGATGAGGCTGCATGAGCGGAGAACTGCGCGTCGCCGTTATAGGCACCGGGCGGATGGGCGCGGCGATGGTCGGGCGGCTGCGCTCGGCCGGCGCCGACGTGGTCGTCTACAACCGCACCCCGGCCCGCGCGAGCGAGGTGGCGGCGGCGACCGGGGCACGGGTTGCCGGAAGTGCGGCCGAGGCGGCAGCCGCGGCGCCGGTGCTGCTCGTGTCGCTGGCCGACGACGCGGCCGTCGCCGAGGTTTACGGCGGGCCGCTTGGCATACTGGCCGGCCTGCCGGCGGGTACCGTGATCGCGGACACGAGCACGGTCGATCCTGCGACGGTGACTGGCATGGCCGCGCGAGTGGCTGGACAGGGTGCCTGGCTGCTCGATGCTCCGGTATCTGGCAGCGTGCCAAGCGTGGCGCAGGGGATGCTGACCGTGCTGGCCGGCGGAGAGGCCGCCGCGCTCGAGGTCGCAAGGCCGGTGCTCGACGTGCTGGCCAAGCAGGTCTTCCACCTGGGACCTTCTGGTTCAGGCGCGGTAATGAAACTGGCCGTTAACTCGATGGTGCACTCGCTGAACCAGTCGCTTTCCGAGGCGCTCGTGCTCGCGGAGAAGGCCGGGGTCAGGCCGAGCCTGGCTTATGACGTGATCGCGGCGAGCGTAGCCGGGGCGCCTTTCGTGCAGTACAAACGGCAGGCGTTCACGAATCCCCAGGACACGCCGGTCGCCTTCACCCTTGAACTGGTCGCCAAGGACCTTGGCCTGGTGCTCGTCCTTGCCGAGAGGGTGGGCGCGCGGCTGCCGCAGGCCGCCGTGAACCGGCTGGCCGCGCAGGACGCAGTAGCGGCCGGGCTCGGGCAGCACGACATGGCGGCGATGGCCAGCCTGCTCCGCCAGCAAACCGCCTGAGCCGGGGTGTTAAGCGATTGTGTACGCTTAGAGGGATTAGCACCGGCGGTCCAGGCCGCGGGCCGGTGTCCGCAGGCACCGGCCCGCGGACCGTATCTCGCTGGGGAGGTTAACGATCCAGTGTCAGCGCAGCCAGATCCGCCGATAGGACAGCGCATCAGGGAAGAGCGGCTCAGGCGCGGCTACAACCTCAGAACCCTGGCCCGCGCGGTCAACGTGTCAGCCAGTCACATCTCTCAGATCGAGACGGGTAAGTGCCGTCCGTCAGTCAGCACGCTCTATGCCATCACCACCGTCCTCGGCGTGTCGATCGACGACATCTTCGAGGGCGCGGCCGACACGGGACTAGGGGCTGGCGTGGCCGAGGCCGGGCTCGGGACTCGCATTAGCTCCGGCCTGCCCGTCTCCGGCCTGCCCGTCTCCGGCCCCGAGGATCTGGAAGCAGTCTCCGAGGTCGCTGCAGGCGCACTCGACGACGAAGCGCTCGAGGGTGACGCCGAACTGATGCCTGCCGAGATGGCCAGGGCAGCCGCACTCGGCGGCGCGGCAGGTCGGCCGGTGCTTGGTTCAGGCGCACTCGCGCCTGGTGCGGCCGCGGCCCTGGTAGCCCTGGCATCTGAGCACGCCAGGAGGGTCGGGCCGGTGGTAGGGTCCGGCGAGCGCGAGACACTCGAACTAGATTCAGGAGTTACCTGGGAGCGGCTGGGGCACGTCCCTGGCCTGCAGGTCGACTTCTTGCTGATCACGTATGCACCAGGCGGGAGCTCGTCGAGCACTGACCAGCTGATGAGACACCAGGGCACCGAGTACGGCTACTTGATCTCAGGCGAGCTGATCATCACGCTCGGCTTCAGTGAATACAAGATCGTTCCAGGCGACGCTATCTGCTTCTCCTCTGCTACCCCGCACCGGTACCGCAACGAGGGCTCGGAGCAGGCCGTCGGTGTCTGGTTCGTGGCCAACCCCGACGCACTCTGAGGCACCATCCGCCCGGCGCGGTGTTCGCGAAGCAGGACAGAACAGTAATAGTTGATGAACGCATCATGTTAAGTAGTTTTCAGTGTCTCTTTACAGTGATCCGGACCCTGCCTAGACTGCTGACCACGTTCCTGCTGTGGGCATTCGAGCGAGAGGCGGATCATGTCCGCGGTTGCGCCGGATTCTCTTGCCTGGTCATTGGCGGTGCCAATCGGCTGGCCGGTCGCCGGGCACGGCTGCCGACGCTCCTGGACCGCCCCCATCACATTGGAGGAAGCTCATTGACAGCCGCACAAGCACCAGAGCAGCCTGACTTCGCTCCTGGCCGTCCGATTGTGTTCCGTAACGCCACCGTTCTGACTATGGATGACGCTCACCGGGTGCTCACCGGGGCCGACGTGCTGGTGACCGGCCAGCGGATCGAGGCGGTCGGTCCTGGGCTGGCCGTGCCTGAAGGCACGGTCGAAATCGACGCCGCCGGCGGCATCGTGATGCCTGGCATGGTCGACACGCACCGGCACATGTGGCAGACCGCGATGCGTGGCTATGGTGCCGACTGGACGCTGACTCAGTATTTCGTCTGGTATTACCTGCAGTCTGGCAAGCTGTTCCGGCCGCAGGATGTCTACGCAGGCAACTTGCTCTCCGCTATCGAGGCGATCGACGCCGGGGTGACCACGACGGTCGACTGGTCGCACGGGCTGCAGACGGCGGACCACGCCGAGGCTGCCGTCGAGGCGCTGCGCGAGGTTCCCGGCCGGTTCGTGCTTGCCTACGGCAACATTCAGCAAGGACCCTGGGAGTGGTCCGCGGCACCTGAGTTCCGCGACTTCGTGACCAGGCACTTCAGCGGCAGCGACGACATGCTGGGCTTCCAGATGGCGTTTGACGTCCCCGGAGATGAGGCATTCCCCGAGCGCGCGGCTTTCGAGGTGGCCAGGGATCTCGGGGTTCGGGTGACCACCCATGCCGGAGTCTGGGGTGCCACCAACGACAACGGCATCAGGCTGATGTACGAGAACGGCTTCATGACCCCGCAGACGATCTACGTGCACGCGGCCACCTTGGCAGCGGATTCCTACCACAGGATCGCTGCGACCGGTGGTTCTGTTTCCGTGTCGACGGAGAGCGAGCAGAGCGCGGGCCAGGGATACCCGCCGACCTGGCAGCTTCGGCAGCACGACATTCCGGTGTCACTGTCGATGGACACCAGCGTCTGGTGGAGCGGTGACCTGTTCTCCGCGATGCGGTCCACGCTCAGTGCCGACCGGGTACGCGAGCACATGCACGCGCACGAGAAGCAGGAGACGGTCACCAATCACCATCTGCGAGCCGAGCAGGTGGTCGACTGGGCCACCAGGGGCGGTGCCAGGGTGCTTGGTCTCGACAGCCTCATCGGCAGCCTCGAGCCAGGCAAGAAGGCGGACATCGTCCTGATCAAGAACGATGCTTCCCCGGTCATGTTCCCGCTGCTGCACCCCTACGGCCACGTGGTGTTCCAGGCTCAGCGCGGCGACGTGCACACCGTGGTGGTCAATGGCCGCGTGGTCAAGCACGCGCACCGCCTCGTGGGCTCCGACCTGGAGAAGGCCAGGCGGGCCACGGAGGAGACAACAGAATACCTGATGGGAGAACTCGGCCAGCAGGCCTGGACCGAGGGCATGCATCCGGAGATCCCGGAGAAGCGGGTAATCAAGAACCCGTACACCTACACCTACGAAGACAACGTGGCTGACGCTAGCTAGTTCAAGCCGCTAACCCGGTGGGCCGGGCTGCCACCCGACCCACCGGCAATCACCCACCCACCCTGCAAGTGAGCAAGCACAAGGAGTCTAGCCGTGACAGGCATGTCCAGGGCAAAGCGGCGATGCCGCCAGCAGCAGTCCCGCGCACACCAGCGCCGCACGAGCCTGACGGTCGCGGCGGTCGCCGCGACCGGTCTCGTACTAGCCGCCTGCGGAAGCAGCGGCACAAGCAGCAGTTCCGCTCCCGCGTCTGGCGCCTCGTCGAGCAGCAAGCCGGTCAACATCGCGTACCTGTCTTTCGCGGTGGAGAACAGCTACGACGCGCCCATGCTGGCCGCCGCCCAGGCGGTAGCCGACGACGACCACGCGACGATGAAGGTTTTCGACGCCAACAACAGCCCGCAGACTCAGTACTCACAGCTTCAGGACGTCATCGCCTCTGGCCAGTACAACGGCATCATCGTCCAGCCGATCTTCGGCACCGGGCTGATCTCGCTGGTCAAGCAGGCCATCGCCAAGGGCATCAAGGTCGTCAACATGGACCAGATCCTCGGTCCTGACCTGTCGACTGACGCACCGCAGGTGCCTGGCCTGTCGGCGAATGTCACGTTCGTGCCGACCGAGATAGGCACTAAGCTCGGCAACCTCGTTGTCCAGGCATGCAAGGCCAAGCACCTTTCTCCGTGCAACGTCGGCTACCTGTATGACATCAAGGCTTCCGCCCTCGACGTGGCCATCAACGGCGCCTTCACCAAGGCCATCAAGGCCGACCCGAGCGTCAAGGTCGTCGCCCAGGGCCAGAGCTTCTTCAGCCCGACGGTTGGTCTCACCGCAGTGCAGAACATGCTTGCGGCCAACCCCGGCCTCAACCTGATCGTCGGTTCTGACCAGGGCATCGAAGGCGGCGCCCAGGCGGTCGCCTCCGCGCACAAGACGGGCAAGGTAATCCTCGTCGGTTACGGCGCCAGCGCGGCCGCGCTGGCCGGGGTCAAGTCGGGCGCCTGGTATGCCGATGTCGCGCAGGCTCCGGCCAGCGAAGGCCGCCTTGCGGTCCAGGCGCTCGTCGCTGCCATCGAGACCGGCAAGAACAGCGGCGGCATCGACCCGGTGGCGCAGCTTCCCGACGGCGGGATCGTGACCAAGGCGAACGTGGACCAGTTCACCGCCGAGTGGCCGGGCTGATAATGCCCGACCAGCTTGTGGTGCCGGGTCCGCCCGGCCAACCAGGGGGCGCGCACGTCGAGCTGACCGACATCTCCAAGTCGTTCGGCGGCGTGCGCGCCCTCGAGGCGGTCAATCTGAGGATCGACCGCGGCTCGATTCACGCTCTCGTCGGAGAAAACGGCGCGGGCAAGTCGACGCTCGGCAAGATCATCGCGGGCGTGACGGTGCCTGACCGCGGCCAGATGCTGCTGCGCGGCGGTCAGGTCAGGTTCCACACGCCCAGAGAGGCGATCGCGCGCGGGATCGTGCTTATCGCGCAGGAACTCTCGATCGTCCCTGCTCTTTCTGTGGCCGAGAACGTGTTCCTCGGTGCCGAGCCAAGGCGCGGCGGCGTGGTGAACCGGAGGGCGCTTCGCAAGCGCTACGCGGACCTTGCCGCGAGCGCGGGGTTCGACCTGCGCGGCGACCTGAACGCCGGAGCCCTGCGCACCGCCGACCAGCAGAAGGTCGAGATCCTCCGGGCACTCAGCAGGGACGCGGAACTGATCGTCATGGACGAGCCGACGGCCGCGCTTTCCCGCCCGGACGTGGACCTGCTGCACGAGGTCATCCGCAGGCTGGCGGCCGCAGGCACCACCGTGGTGCTCGTCTCGCATTTCCTCGGCGAGGTGCTTGAGCTTGCCGACCAGGTGACGGTGCTGCGTGATGGCAAGCTCGTGCGCACCGCCGCCGCTGCGGAAGAGACCGAGACCACGCTGCTGAGCGCCATGCTCGGGCGGCCGCTCGGCACCGCGTTCCCGGTCAGGCGGCCCGTACCCCCGCACGCGCCAGTGGTGCTCAGCGTGCAGGGCCTTACCGCGTCAGGAGTGACCAACGTGTCGCTTGAGGTCCGTGCGGGCGAGATCGTGGGCCTGGCCGGCCTGATCGGGGCCGGCCGCACCGAACTGGCCAGCGCCGTCTACCGGGCTGTCCGTGCGCAGTCAGGAGTCATCACCTTGAGCCCGCCGCGACAGCAGGCCCCGGTGCAGTTGCACCGAGCCGGCAGCCCGCGGGCGGCACTTATGGCGGGACTTGCCCTGATCCCTGAGGGCAGGAAAGAGCACGGGCTGCTGCTCGGCCGCCCGATCGGGGAGAACGTCAGCCTGGCCGCGCTGGCCAAGTTCCATCGCGGCGGCCTGGTCAGGCGGCGCGCGGAACGCCGCGCGGTCGATGCGGTGCTGGTCAAGGCCGGTGTGCGTGTCCGGAGCCAGGCTGCTCCCGCAAGCACGCTCTCCGGCGGCAACCAGCAGAAGCTGCTATTCGCGCGCATCCTGCTGTGCGAGCCCAAGGTGCTGATCGCCGACGAGCCGACTCGCGGTGTCGACGTGGGCTCTAAGCGCGCGATCTATGACCTGCTGACCGAACTGGCCGCCGATGGCCTCGGCGTGCTCCTTATCTCCTCAGATGTCGAGGAGATCCTCGGCTTGGCCCACCGGGTGCTCGTGATGCGCCTCGGCGGGATCACAGCCGAACTGACCGGCAGTGAAATGACCGAGGCCGCCATTCTCAGCGCTGCTTTCGGCGCGGCCAGGGGAGGTACCTGATGAACAACTCGGACGTGACAGGCAGCCGTGCCGCCTTGGCTCTGCCGTCGGGCGCGGGCATGGTGTCGATGCTGCGTAAGGCGGGCATCGTCTGGCCCTTCCTCATACTCTTCATCGTGCTTTCGGTCGCGAGCGGTCCTTTCTTCAGCAAGGTAAACCTGCTCGACATACTCGACCAGCAAGCCTCGACCCTGATCATCGCGGCGGCCGGAACCATGGTGCTGGTCGCCGGCTGCATCGACTTGTCGGTCGGCGCGACCTATGCGCTCGCCGGAGTGACGGCGACCGAGCTAGCGCTGCACACAAGTCCTTTCCTCGCGGTCGTGGCCGGGGTAGCCACCGGGCTGGTCGTCGGGCTTGTCAACGGCGTCGTGGCCACGACGTTCCGCATCAACTCGCTGATTGCCACGCTGGCGATGTCGTTCGTAGTCAGCGGCCTGGCCAGCCTGGTGACCAGCGGGAACCTGATCATCGCCTACGCCAAGCCAGGCTTTGCCGACCTGGCCAGGACAGTATTCCTGTCCGTCAACACGTCCACCTGGACGATGATCGCGGTGGTGCTGCTTTTCGGCCTGGTGCTTTCCAGGACGGCCGCGGGACGTTACATGTACGCGGCGGGCAGCAACGCCGACGCGGCCAGGCTGGCAGGCGTCAGAGTGCAGCAGACGAGGCTGCTCGCGTTCGTGCTGAGCGGCGGCGCCGCCGCGCTCGGCGGCGTCATCGACGCCTCCCGCGTCCTTTCCGCCCAGGCATCCAACGGCGAGACCACGCTGACGTTCACCGTCCTCGCCGGGATCGTGGTCGGCGGCACGAGCATACTCGGCGGCGAGGGCGCCATCTGGCGCACCGTAGTCGGCGTGCTGTTCATCGCCCTGATCGGCAACGGCTCAGACCTTCTTGGCCTGAACCCGCTCTACGACCAGATCGCCCTCGGGGTGATCCTCTTGCTCGCCGTAGGCGCCGACGCCTGGTCCCGCCTCAGAGTCACTTAGTCCTCCAGTTCCCTGGCGGGGCCGCCGGGTGGGTCTCCTTACCTTGACCCCTGCCCAGGCCAGCTTCCTGCGCCTGGCAGAGGTTTCCGTGGTGGGTGAAGCCGCGCTCCGGGCAGCCCTTGCCGCCGCCGGGGCCGCCCTGCACGGCGCGGACTGCGTCTTCTACTTGCCGGTCAGTGACCAGGCCGCCGTGCACGCTGAGACCTGGCCAGCAGGGACGCGTCAGCTGACCCTGGCCGACGCCGAGGCGTTCAGGCAGTTCACCGCCGGCGCTCCGGCCGATGACATGGACGAGGCCTTCGTCGAGCTCGACTACTGGCTTGTCGTGGGCACCTTCGCGGACGGCCGCCTGGTTTCCGCCGCAAGCATGTACCCCTGGCATGGCACGCACTTCGCTGACCTGGGTGTCATCACGCTGCCTGAGTACCGCGGCCGCGGGCTGGCCAGGCGCACCGTCCGCGCGATCAGCGCCCGCGCCCTCGCCGGGGGTTACGAGCCGCAGTTTCGCTGCCAGCTCGACAACACGGCCTCGGCCGCGCTGGCCAGATCTGCCGGCTTCGCGCAGTTCTGCACCTGGGATGTCGTCGCGCGCTGACTGAGCCAAGGCCTCACCTCGGCGCGGCGTCAGCCTCGAGCAGTTCGGCGACGGCGTGCTGGCCGTGCCGCCGTGCGCTTTCCAGCGGCGTCGCTCCCCACTGGCTGGTGATGTTCTGATCGGCGCCTAGCCGAAGCAGCAGCCTGGTCAGCTCGACGTCGCCGGCCTGCGCGGCCTGGTGCAGCGGGGTGAACCACGGCTGCTCGACTGGCGCGTCGAGTCGGCCTCGGGCGTTCACGTCGAAGCCGAGCTCGGCTAGCAGTGCCAGCGCGTCGAGCTTGCAGCCGGCCGCTGCCCAGGCCATCAGGCCTGGCCGTCGCTCACGGGCAGCCCGGGCGTGGCCGCGCAGCCGCGTGACCGTCTCGCGGTCACCGGCCAGGACGGCGGCGATCAGCGTGTTCACCTCGTCGAGCGCCGGCGGTGCGGCACCGTGGTCGACCAGCCATCCGGCCAGCTCCTGGTACCCGCTGAGGATGGCGAGCTCGGCGGGGGTGAGCCCGTCTGAGTTCCGCAGCACGACCGGCCGCCTGCCGGGTGCGCGGTACGGAGTGCGGATGTCGGTACCGTGCTCGACCAGCAGTTTCACCCGGTCGTGCAGGTCGTGCACGATGGCCCACCACAGCTGCCCGCGCAGCGTCTCGCTGGGCGTGTCGGCCTTGTCGCCGAATCTCGCCGCCCACGGCCCGCCGTCCTCCCTGCCCAGGCCGTGCTCGAACAGCAGGACAAGGTGCCGGTTGTCGCGGCCGAACTGACGGTTATAGAGAAGCTGCCCGTCGTTCGCGTTGGCGCCTGCGGTCAGCAGCAGTTCTGCCAGGGCGAACGCGTGCGGGTGCTCGTCTTCTTCGTGGCTGCCGAGCGCGCAGGCCGCCACCGTGTACGGCGGGTACAGGCCGTGCCACAAGTAGCCGGCGTTCGGGTCGGCGCCGTGTTCAAGCAGTGCCCGTGCCGTGCCGAGCGTGGCATGCACGCTCGGCCGCGGGTCGTGCCTGGCGCTCGCGAGATAGAGCAGCGGCTCCCAGCCGTACGGGCCGCCCTCGCGACTGGCCAGCGCCGGATCGGCCGCGAGCAGCGCCAGGACCGATGCCTGGTCTGCCGCGGCGGCGGCGACATGGATGCTCGACCGCGTCAGCTCCGGGCAGTCAGCCAGCACCCTGGCCGCCCGCTCCCAGCGGGAGGGCTCGTCGTCGCCGCCGAAGCGCAAGCAGGCGAACGCAAGGAACTCCGCTGCCGCGTCGCCGGCATCGCCAACCTCGTCGGGAGACCGGCGATACCGCACGATCATCTCCAGGTGCCGCTTGAGCCGCGCCCACGAGGCGAAGCCGTTGTGCCTTGCGACCACAAGCTGAGCGCTGGCCAGCGTGACCGGGCCGGCGCCTTGGGGATAATACTCGGCGACCAGATCCAGGGCGCCTTTGACGCCCGCACGGGCCAGGTCGCGAAGGTCCTTGGCCTGCTTGCGGAGCTGTTCCAGGCTCGCGTCGTCGGGCAGGGAAACAGGTGGCATGCCGCCAACCTCCTTGTGCATCGCCTGCGGTCCGCATCGTCAGGCAGGGAGGCGGCCGCACAGCCAGCACCGCTCGTGACAGCTTGCTTCGGGTGGGCTCAGCCCTGTCCGCGGACCCGGCGGCGCCCCGCGCGCCACTCCAGAGACTACGCCAGGCGGAAGGCCGCAGAGCGGGGTCCGCAGGGCGGGGTCCGCAGAGCAAGCCAGGAACGTTGCTGCCGATAAGGCCGGGCAGGTGCCGCAGGCGCGCTCCTGCGGACGCCTGGCTATGCTCGGGATGGTGCTACTGCTTCGCGGATCACGGCAGGCACTTGCGGCCGAACTGCGGCGGCGGTTGCGCGGGGACGTCTGGTTCGATGACGGGCGGCGGGCGATCTATGCGACCGACTCGTCGAACTACCGGCAGGTTCCCCTTGGCGTTGCCTGCCCGGCCGACGAGGAGGACCTGGCCGAGGTTCTCCTGGTGTGCCGGGAGGCTGGCGCGCCAGTCACCGGGCGCGGCGCAGGTACCAGCCTGGCCGGGCAGGCCTGCAACGAGACGGTCATCGTCGACCTGAGCAGGCACCTGACCAAGATTCTCGGCGTTGACCCCGACGCGCGGACCGCCCGGGTGCAGCCGGGGGTCGTGCTCGATGACTTGCGGGCGGCGTGCCAGCCGTACGGGATCACGTTCGGGCCTGACCCGGCTACCCACGCCTGGTGCACGATCGGCGGGATGATCGGCAATAACTCCTGCGGCACCCACGCGCTGTATGCGGGCAAGACCGTGGACAACGTCATCGACCTGACCGTGCACACCTACCGCGGCACCAGGCTGCGGCTAGGCGAGAGCGTTGCCCGGTGGCAGGGCGACCCTGGCTGGCAGAGTCACGGCGGGGAAATTTTGGCCGATATAAGAAACATCGCCGAGCGTTACGCGGAGCTGATCAGGCAGCGGTATCCGGCGATCCCTAGGCGGGTCTCCGGTTACAACCTGGACGAGTTGCTGCCAGAACGCGGTTTCAACGTGGCCAGATCCCTGGTGGGCAGCGAATCGACATGCGTGCTGGTGAGCGAGGCCACGCTGGCGCTGGCGCCGAGCCCAGTTCATCGTCGGCTCGTCGTGCTCGGGTACCGCGACATCTATGCGGCCGCCGATCAGGTGCCTGCGCTCTTGGATCATGAACTGCTCGGGCTAGAGGGCTTCGACTCGGTGCTTACCGGTCAGATGCGCGCGGCGGGGCTCAACGTGGCCGACCTTGACCTGCTGCCGCCGGGGGCCGGCTGGCTGCTTGCCGAGGTCGGGGCCGACGACGCAGGGGAGGCGCAGGCCAGGGCCGAGTCCCTGGCCGCCGCGGCCGGCGCCGACGGGGCGAGCGTGGTCCTGCTCACCGACCGGGCCAGGCAGCGGGCGGCGTGGCGGATCAGGGAGTCAGGACTCGGCGCGACATCGCGGCCGAGAGGCGGCCAGCCGAACCACGAAGGCTGGGAAGACGCCGCGGTCGCGCCGGCCAGGCTCGGCGAGTACCTGCGGCGCATCAGGGACCTGTGGGGCGAGTACGGGTACTCGGGCGCCTGGTACGGGCACTTCGGTCAGGGCTGCGTGCACACCAGGAACAATTTCGACTTCTCGTCCGCGCGGGGAGTCACGAAGTTCAGATCCTACATCGAGCACGCTGCGGACATCGTCGTGGAACTCGGCGGTTCGCTGTCCGGCGAGCACGGGGACGGGCAGGCGCGAGGCGAGCTACTGGGAAAGATGTACGGGCCGGAACTGGTTCAGGCTTTCGGAGAGTTCAAGGCGGCCTGGGACCCTGACGGGCGGATGAACCCCGGCAAGCTGGTCGACGCCAGACCGCTCGACGCGGACCTGCACTACGGGCCCGCGCACCGGGTAATCGACCTCTCGCCGCCTGCGTTCGCGTTCGCCAAGGACGGCGGCAGCTTGCACACCGCCGTGTCGCGTTGTGTCGGCGTCGGCGCCTGCCGGCGAACAGACACCGGAGTCATGTGCCCGTCGTTCCGGGTCACCAGGGACGAGAAGCATTCCACTCGGGGGCGCGCCAAGCTGCTCGGCGAGATGCTGCAGGGTGAGGTGACGCCCGCTAGCTGGCGGAACAAGGACGTCTTCGACGCGCTTGACCTTTGCCTGTCCTGCAAGGGGTGCGCGGCCGAGTGCCCGACACGGGTCGACCTGGCGGCCTACAAGGCCGAGTTTCTTTCCCATTACTACCAGGGACGGCTGCGGCCGGCTTTTGCCTACGCGCTCGGGCTGGTCCCCTGGCTGGCGCGGGCGGGCAGCCGGGTTCCCCGGCTGGCGAACGCCTTGCTGGGTGATCATGGCGTGGGGCGGCTGGGGAAGCGGCTTGCCGGGGTGAGCGCGACGCGGCCAGTGCCGAGATTCGCGCCTGCCGCGTTCAGGCGTTCCGCCGTTCATGCGCGGCAGGGAACGGGCAGCGTCGTGGTATGGCCGGACACATTCAGCGACGCGTTCTGGCCGGGGCGTGCGTCGGCCACGGTTGCGGTCCTTCAGTCGATCGGGGAGTCGGTCGCGGTGCCCTCGCGGTGGGGTTGCTGCGGGCGGCCACTCTACGACTTCGGGATGCTCGGGCTGGCCAGGCGGGCACTGTCGGGGGTACTCGATATTCTCTGGCCCTGGGTGGCGGCAGGGGTGCCTGTCGTGGTGCCAGAGCCTAGCTGCCTGGCGGTCTTCAGGGACGAGTTGCCTGAGTTGCTGGCCGATGATCCGCGGGCGGCGCGGGTCGGCGGGCTGGCGCGAAGCCTGAGCGAGCACCTGCTTGCGGTCGGGTGGTCTCCTGGCGGCGCGCGGGCAGGAGCGGTCGCCTTCGTGCATCCGCATTGCCATCTGCGGGCTATCGGAGGGCAGGCAGCGGACCTGGCGGTGCTCGAGCGGGCAGGGTACCGCGCCGAGTTGCTTGACTCGGGCTGCTGCGGGCTGGCCGGCTCTTTCGGGTTCAGGCGAGAGCACGACGCCGTATCACGCCAGATCGCGGCGGACAGGTTCCTGCCGGCCATTGCCGCGGTGCCCGACGGAGCCGAGTTGATCATGGACGGGTTCAGTTGCGCGACCCAGGCGGCGCACCTCGGTGCAAGGGCCGGCCGTAGCCTGGCTGAGGTTCTGATTGAAGTATCGAGATGAGCGCGGAGGCGGCAATGGCAGCTGACCGGCGGCTGGACCGGACCGAGGAGTTGTACCAGCGGTCCGTCTTCTGCGGCGACTCACGCGGCCTTGATGAGGCCGGCCGGCTTCTCGACGCGGTCGAGGCGGACCTGTCACTGGCGCGTGGCAAGCTCATTCACGCTAGCTTCCTTGAGCAGCGGCGGAGTTCTGGTGCTGCCGCCGTTGCCGACCCTGGCGAGCTTCAGTTTTTCGAGCGCGCGGCTGAGTTGTACGAATCACTCGATGACGTGCCTGGCCAGGGCAGGGCGGCGTTCTGGATCGGGTGTTTCTACCAGGTGGTGCTCGACGACGACGCGAAGGCCGTGTCCGCACTTGAGCGGGCGGCCGAACTTGCCACCGAAACGGGCGACAATCTGACACTGTCCTACGCGCTGCGCCATCTGGCCTTTGCCGACCACAAGGCCGGGCGACTCGATTCGGCGAAGGACAAGTTCAGCGAGTCGACGCGATTGCGGCGCGAAGCGGGCTTTTGGCCAGGCGTGGCCGCTAACCTGATCGGGCTCGCCTACGTATCCGCCGAGCAGGGGCGCAAGGACGAAGCGATCGGGTTCGCTACCCAGGCGAGAGCGGTTGCGCGCGAGTGTGGCGCCGGCGGCATGATCGCCATGGCCGACGAGGTACTTGGACAGGTGTCGGCTGGTGAGTGATCCAGCCTGGCACCGTCAGGCAGGTCGGCGGCGTCGCTAGGCTGTGGCCGGTGGACCCTGTTCTGAAGGACAATCCTGACCGGCTGCGCTGGAACGCCAGGTACGCGGCCGGTTTCCGGCCTTCCTTCGAGCCGCACCCGCTTGCCAGGCTAGCGCTGTCATCGGATCTCCCCCAAGGGCCGGTGCTCGACCTGGCCGCTGGTACGTCTGGCAGCGTAATCCTGGCGGCTAAGTCCGGCCGGACCGCAGTCGGAGTCGACGTATCAGACGAGGCGCTGTCCCTGCTTGCGGCCGAGATCGAAAGGCAGGGGATGTCCGGGCGCGTGACGGTGGTGCAGGCCGACCTTCGCGACTGGCGTCCGGGGAGCCGGGAGTACGCACTGGTGCTTTGCATCGGGTACTGGGACCGTGACCTCTTCGTTCTGGCCGCGGACGCCGTGCTGCCTGGCGGCGTGCTTGGCTGGGAGGCGCTGACGACCGAGGCGCTGGATCTTGCGCCCCAGATGCCTTCGCAGTGGTGCGTCAGGCCGGGGGAGCCGGCCTCGTTGCTGCCAGCAGGATGGGAAGTAATCAGCTCGCAAGACGTGCCGGGGCGGTCCAGACGCCGGATGCTGGCCAGGAGACCTCTGGCATAGCACGGCCAAGTCCGGGAAACTGGTGCCCCCGCCGAGGTGATCATCACAGCGGGAGCACCAGTCCGGCCTGCCCCCCTAGGTTGTGAATAGCAAATCGTGAATCTCCCGATCTGACCATCCCCCAATTCGGGGATGCCTGGCGGGCGGGCCGACCCTAGAATGCGCGCGACCGCACAGCGGCGGCGATGGCCGGCCGGGGTCAGCGGTCAAGATGGGCGGGAGATGGCAACCGATCCGACGGCGCCGCATGCGCATGTCACCACGCCATCCGGGCGGGTGATCGGCATCCCTGAGGGCGAGCGCCTGGTATTCGGCCGCGGTCCCGATGCTGACCTGCTGATCTCGGCGGGCCGCGGCCTGTCAAGACGGGCCGGGGTCATCAGCGCGCTGGCGGGCGGGGCACTAGTAGCCAATATCAGCTATACCCACGCGCTCTACGCCGAGGGAGACGGATTTCGCATCAGGCTGCCCAGGCTCGACGAGCCAGGCGAACCGCCCGCTGGCGGCTGGTTCGTGACGCGCGGCGCCGCGCTCGTCGGCTCAAGGTCCATGCTCGACGATGGACAGGCGCTGCGCCTGGTCGTCTCGCCCCAGCATGCCGAGATCGACACCGGGACGGCGGCCGGGACCGGAGCAGCCCAGGCGATCGTGGCCAGGGAGCTGTCGGGAGACGTGACCGTGCTACCGCTATACCTGGACCCGAACACCAAGCTGTTCCTCGTGGCCCTGCTCTGGTGCCGTCCTTGGCTGATCGACCCAGCTCGCACCACGCCGATCCCGAGGACACCGGAAATCGCCAGGGCCGCGCTCGAGGTCACCGACGCCCATCACGAGATCGAGCGCTTCGACGCTGATCCCGCGTTTAGGGACCGGATGGCCGCCAGGGTCGGCGAGCACCTCAAGGTCTTGCGCCGCAAGATCACCGAGCGCGGTCTGGTCAGGACCGAGGTCAGGTTGTCCGACGAGGTCGCGGTCGGCGTCCTGATCGAGAACGGGGTGATCACTTCCGCCGATCTCAAGCGGCTGTCCGATCCCGCCTGGTGCTCCCGCCAGGAAGATCTCTGGTGGGAAAGGTCATAAGATCTGCCAGCGATCACCGAGGTTACGGCACCTCGGGGAGCTGGCGGCCGACGGCATCGGCTGGCCGGTAATCAAAGCTGGTCATGCTCACGATCAGGGTACCCAGGTCTTGCGGCGGCCGGTGACCTGCTCGCGCAGCGCCAGGTCGGCGTCGATCGTGATCTGCATCCCCGGCGATCACGCCCGCCGAGGATCATCTAGAAGTCTGCGCTCGCCTGGATGCCGAAGCTAAGTTCTCGTTAGCTGGCCCTGTTCCTGCATGTCTTGACTGATCTGATCGGATTGTCTGGTTTGATCGGAATGATCGCCCCGGTCGGGGCGTGAACGTCGCCACGAGCCTCGCGACTAGCGTGGCGAGGAAGATTTGCCCCGTCATCGCCTCGATCACGGCGACGGACCGGCCGCCGGGTTCTACCGCCGTGAAGTCGCCGTAGCCGAGGGTGGTGAGAGTGGTGAAACTGAAGTACTGAAATGTCGACGTTGTTCCCGGTTCGCCCGCCGCGAAGAAGTGCCTGTTGTTGTAGTAGAAGATGGCCGAGTAAAACGCCGCGAACATCAGCCCGATGATCAGGTAGGCGCTGACAGCGCCGTAGATGCTCTGAATAGTGACGGCGGGCATCAGGAGTATCTGGCGTATCAGCACGACGACCGTGATCAGCAGCAGCAGCCCGATCCAGAGCCCGGCCGCGCCGCGCCCGGTATCGCTGGTGAAGCTGGCCGTGAGGACGATCATGGCAACGGAGCCGAGCAGGCCGGCGATTATCAGGCCGGTGCCCAGCCTGCTGCGCTCGGGGGAGTTCTTCAGCGCGAGCAGCCCGGACAGCGTGAACAGGCCGATCTCTACCGCGCTCAGCCACCTGTCCTTGAAGAAGGTGGATAGCAGGTAGCTAGTGATCAAGATGAGCAGCAGCAGCCCGTAGCGGCCGCGTGCGCGCGCTGCTTCCTTGCCCTCTTCGGTGGGCGTTTTGGTCTCCTGGAAGTCGCATAAGCGGCCCCGCCGCGACTGCTGCCGCGGCGGGGCCTTGAGGTTGCCGGCGCCCGCGTCAGCTAGCGCCATGAGCCAGCGGCGCTAGAACTCACGCGCGTAACCCCGCGGGGTGAGCAGCGCCCAGATGATGAACGCGTCGATCGCGATCATGATGATCGACCACAGCGGCTGGTAGGGAATGAACACGAAGTTGGCGATGGCGCTGAGCACCGCCAGGAACGCGCCCACATAGCGCGCCCAGGCCATGCCGAGGAACACGCACATGCCGATGGCGAAGAGCACTACGCCGAGTGAGAGTTCGGTCCAGCCCCAGCCCCTGATGTTGTACCTGAAGGCGTAGGCGGGCGCGGTACTGAACACATGTCCGTGCGACAGCGCCACGATCGCGACGACGACCATCCACAGACCGCCGAGCAGCATCAGCGTGCCCGCGAGCGCGGTGAAGCCGATGACCGCGCCGCGGCGGCCCGCGGCGGCCTCGTGGCGTCCGGCAGCCTCGTACTGGCGGCCGGCTGGCTGGTACTCCCGGCCCTGAGCCTGAGCGGGCACCCCGCCTTGGTCGGTTAGCTGACCCTGCGCCTGGCCCGAGACTCTGCCCTCGCTCGTGGCCTGGCTTTGCTCGTAGCCCACGGCCGGGCCCGACGTGCCGGCTTGCCGTTCGTTTGCACTGCTCATGTCAAGCCGCCCCCTTTTTCCCGCTTATCACGAGCGCCAGCTCGCCTTGTCGACTTCCCCTGGCGATCATGCGAGTTTTCTGATCCCTTGAACCCATACCCGGCCTGCCCGATCAAACGCACCTTTGCCTGACCTGGTATTACGGCTGTCCAACCAGGCCGCTCAGGCCGACGCCAGCCGCCCGGAACCTGACTCCCGCCTGCCTGCCTGGCCGGCCCTCCTGAGCCTGAAACCCATATAGCCAGCAAGCAGCCCATAGACGATCAGCCAGATGCCGATCACCGCGACGACGACGGTGAGGGAGATCGTCGGCCAGAAGAGCACGATCAGGCCGGCCGCCAGGCTAAGGAAGCCGGCCAGCACCGTGAACCCGCGTCCGGAGAACGGGGAGCCGAACAGGCCAGCAGCGATGCTCGCGATTCCGTTTATGACCCAGAACAACCCGACGATGACGGCCAGGGCCGCGATCGTGAGGTGATAGTGCCTGATGCAGAAGAGACCGAGAAGGATGGCGATCAGGCCGATCACCACGTTGGCCACGCGCTTGCCCCCGGTCGACTCATGCGAGGTGAAGCCGTCGACTAGCCCGAGGATCCCGGTCACCACCAGCGCAACGCCAATCAGGATGGCCGCGACGGCCAGCGTGGCACTTGGCCAGGCGAGCAGGATCACGCCGACTACGACGCAGCCGATCCCTGCGGCCAGGAAAGCCGGCCAGGCAGCCGAGGCAAGCTCGGTGCCAGGTACCTGGTACCCGCCTGGCTTCGCGGCGATGCCGCCAGGCATACCGGTCCCGGTCCCTGTCCCGTGCTGCGTCCAGGTACCTTGCTCCCCTGACCTGGTGGCTTCCTCGCCCGGCCCGCGGGCGGAACGCGGATTGGTCATGCGGACCTCCTTAATAGTATGAGCCGCAAGTCCGGCGAAACGGATAATTAACAAGCCACGCCTTGTTATCCGCCCGCACTGTCACTCATAGTCAGGTCGCGAACCGCTGCCGATCACCACCCGTGGCGGGTGAATGCGGCCGCGAGGCCATAGACTTGGCGCCGCAAGCCGCCAGCGTCGCGCCCGTCGCGAAAGGCCGCAGCGAAGCGGCGGCGCCAAGTCGAAGCCGAGGAACCCCGGGTCCGGTACGGGGAACCCTGTGCCGGATATCAGCTGCCGGAAAGCCGAGGAGTGACCACGTCGTGAAGACCGACGTCGAGGAACTGAGCCCGACCCGGGTGCGCCTCACCATCGAGGTACCTTTCGATGAGCTCAAGCCGAGCCTGGACCATGCCTACCGCGAAGTCGGGCGACAGGTGCGGATTCCCGGCTTCCGCCCCGGGCACGTCCCTCGCCAGGTCCTCGACCAGCGGGTCGGCCGTGGTGCCGTGCTCGAGCACGCGATCAACGAAGCTGTACCCGACTTCTACAGTCAGGCCGTGCGCGAGAACAAGCTGGCCGTTCTCAGCCAGCCAGAACTCGAGATCACCAAGCTCGAGGACGGAAACGAGATCGCCTTTACCGCCGAGGTGGACGTCAGGCCGAAGTTCGACCTGCCTGAGATGGAGAGCCTGCACGTCGTGGTCGAGGACGCCGATGTCAGCCCCGACCAGGTCGAGGAGTACCTGCGGGCACTGCGCGAGCGGTTCGGGTCGCTTATCACGGTCGAGCGGCCAGCCGAGGACGGCGATTACGTCTCGATCGACTTGTCCGCGCAGGTGGACGGCGAGGAAGTCGCCGACGCGCAGGCAACGGGGATCTCCTACGAAGTCGGCAGCGGCACCATACTTGATGGTCTGGACCAGGCACTGATGGGCATGAGCGCGGAAGAGACCGCGACCTTCGAGTCGGTGCTGGCGGGCGGCGAGCACGAGGGCAGTGCGGCCGAGGTGACGGTGACCGTGCGAAGTGTCAGGACCAAGAACCTTCCCGACCTCGACGACGATTTCGCCCAGTCCGCCAGCGAGTTCAACACCGTCGGCGAGTTGCGCTCGAATACCCGCAAGCAGATGGAAGCCATGCGCCGGGCCGGCCAGGTCGGGCAGGCGAGGGACCGCGCCATCGAGGCGCTGCTCGAGCAGATCGACATGCCGCTGCCGCAGCCGGTCATCGACCACGAAGTGGCGCACAGGCACGAGTCGCTGACCGAAGACCTGGACCGGGCGGGCCTCACCATGGAGCTGTTCCTCCAGAGCCGCGACCTCACGCCTGCCGACCTGGACAAGGAAATCGCCGACGACGTCAGGCGCTCGGTGAAGGCCAGGTTCATACTCGACAAGCTGGCGGAGACCGAAGAGCTTGACATCTCACAAGAAGACCTCGCCCAGTACGTGACCCAGCTTGCCTACCAGCAGGGCACCTCGCCTGACGCGCTGGCCAGCCAGCTAGCCGAATCGGGGCAGCTCGGCGCCATGGCGGCTGACGTGCTCAGGTCCAAGGCGGCCGACCTGCTCGCGGAGCGGGTCCAGGTCTTTGATGAGTCCGGCCGCAAGGTGGAGATCGCCGGCGCCGGCGCGCCGGGTGATGAAGCACAGGACGAAGAAGCACAAGGCGAGGACGGCGACGAAGACTCCGAGGCCGCCAAGGAGGGCCGGGCAGGAAGGCGCGGTGCCGGACGGCGCGCGGCTGCCAAGGAGGCCAAGGTCGAGGCGGCCGCCAAGCCAAAGGGCCGGTCGCGGCGCGCGGGCAAGGAAGATGCTGCCCAGGCGGATCAGGCCGGCGAGCCCGCGGACACGCACGAGGACGCAGACACGGACACGGACACGGACACGCAGGAAGGCTGAGCCTGGAAGCCTGGAAATACCTGGCGGCAGGCTGGGTCCCAGCCAAGCACCTTCGCGTTAAGCGAACAGGCCAGGCTGGGACCTGCCGTGCTTACTGCGCCGATAGCGAACAGGCGCCATCGGTGGGCGTTGCCGTGTCCCGGGCGCGTTAGGGTCGCATTCGTAGGAGTCAACGAGGACTCGGCAAGATCAGCCATTCATTGGCATGACGGCAGCGCGGTGTTCGCGATGCCTGACAGGAGTGAGGAGGCGCACCGTGACCACGTCGGGTGAGGATCAGCTACCGGCCCGGAAACTCGCTCGGGCCGGGGAGGCCGCATCGCTTCCGATGGTCGACGCGTTGTTCCAGCGACTGCTGAGGCACCGGATTATCTTCCTCGGCCAGCAGGTCGATGACGAGCTAGCGAACCGGATCTGCGCCGAGATGATCTTGCTCTCGGCCGAGGATCCCAAGCGGGATATCGCCATTTACATCAACTCGCCAGGCGGCTCGGTCAGCGCGGGACTCGCTATCTACGACATCATGCAGTACGTGCCTAACGATGTCGCCACCTACGCGATGGGCATGGCTGCGTCGATGGGTCAGTTCCTGCTCTGCGCGGGCGCGCCAGGCAAGCGGTTTGCGATGCCGCACGCTCAGGTGATGCTGCACCAGCCGCATGGCGGCATCGGCGGCACGGCTTCTGACATCAGGATCCAGGCCGAGCAGATCCTCTACGTGAAGCGGATCCTGGCCGAGCGCACGGCGATGCACACCGGGCAGACGGTCGAGCAGATCGAGAAGGACTCCGACCGCGATCGCTGGTTCACCGCCGATCAGGCCAAGGAGTACGGGTTCATCGACCACGTGGTGCGCAGCGCCACCGAGATCCCATCGGAAGGTGCGGTTTCATGAGCATGATCGAAGCCAGGTACGTGCTGCCGTCCTTCGTCGAGCGCACGCCGTACGGGATCAAGGAGATGAACCCGTATAACAAGCTGTTCGAGGAGCGGATCATCTTCCTCGGCGTGCAGATCGACGATGCGTCCGCCAACGACGTGATGGCCCAGCTCATCACGCTCGAGTCGATCGACCCCGACAGGGACATCTTGATGTACATCAACTCGCCTGGCGGGTCGATGACCTCGATGATGGCGATCTACGACACCATGCAGTACGTCAAGCCCGATATCCAGACCTTCTGCCTCGGCCAGGCCGCCTCGGCCGCTGCCGTGCTGCTCGCGGCCGGCACCAAGGGCAAGCGGATGGCACTGCCGAACTCCAGGATCCTGATCCACCAGCCGGCCATAGAAAGCGGCTATGGTCAGTCGAGTGACCTGGAGATTCAGGCCCGCGAGATCCAGCGGATGCGTCAGGCCATGGAAGCGGTGCTGGCCAGGCACACCGGCAAGGACGAGGAAGAAATCCGCCGTGACATCGAGCGTGACAAGTTCCTCACCGCTCAGGAAGCCAGAGAGTACGGGCTGGTAGATGATGTACTCACCATGCTGAAGCGGCAGCCGGAGGTAGTGTCTTCCTAAGGTGGTGAGTGGCCAGGGGAAGCGGCTACGGTTTGAAGCAGAGCCCGGACCGGGTGGTGCGAAAGAGGGAGTAATGCGGTGGCACGCATTGGCGATGGCGCTGACTTGCTGAAGTGCTCGTTTTGCGGCAAGAGCCAGAAGCAGGTCAAGAAGCTGATAGCCGGACCTGGCGTGTACATTTGCGATGAATGCATAGATCTGTGCAACGAGATCATCGAAGAGGAACTCGTTGAGCGATCCGAGGTCAAGTGGGACAGCCTGCCCAAGCCGCGGGAGATCTACGAGTTCCTCGACTCCTACGTCATCGGCCAGGAGAAGGCCAAGAAGGCGCTGTCGGTAGCTGTCTACAACCACTACAAGCGCATACAGTCCGGCGGCGAGCGGGTCGCTGAGGACGGCGTCGAACTGGCGAAGTCGAACATCTTGCTGCTCGGGCCAACAGGTTCAGGCAAGACCTTGCTCGCCCAGACTCTCGCCAGGCTGCTCAACGTGCCGTTCGCGATCGCCGACGCCACCGCGCTGACCGAAGCCGGGTATGTAGGCGAGGACGTAGAGAACATCCTGCTCAAGCTCATCCAGGCGGCCGACTACGACGTCAAGAAGGCCGAGACTGGCATCATCTACATCGATGAGATCGACAAGATCGCTCGCAAGAGCGAGAACCCCTCGATTACCAGGGACGTGTCAGGCGAGGGCGTGCAGCAGGCGCTGCTGAAAATCCTCGAGGGCACCACCGCGTCGGTGCCGCCCCAAGGCGGCCGCAAGCACCCGCACCAGGAATTCATTCAGATCGACACCACGAACGTGCTGTTCATCTGCGGCGGGGCGTTCGCCGGACTCGAGAAGATCATCGAGCAGCGGGTCGGGCGCAGCGGCATGGGTTTCGGTGCGGTGCTCAGGGTCAAGACCGACCGCACCTCGTCAGATCAGTTCGCCGAGGTCATGCCGGAAGACCTGCTGAAGTTCGGCATGATTCCCGAGTTCGTCGGCAGGCTCCCTGTCATCACCAGCGTCCACAACCTGGACCGCGCGGCGCTGATCGCGATCTTGACCGAGCCGAGGAACGCGCTGGCGCGCCAGTACCGGCGGCTGTTCGAACTCGACGGGGTGGACCTGGAGTTCACAGAAGACGCATTGGAGGCGGTCGCCGACCAGGCCGTCCTGCGCGGCACTGGTGCCAGAGGGCTCCGCGCGATCCTAGAGGAAGTCCTGCTGTCGGTGATGTATGAGGTGCCGAGCAGGAAAGACATCGAGCGAGTCGTGATCACGGCCGAGGTCGTGCTCGAGAACGTGAACCCCACCTTGGTGCCAAGGGACGTGGCCAGGCGGACGCCGAGGGAAAAGTCAGCCTAGCCCTGCAGGTCCTGCCGCATGAGTGGCATCAGAGTCGCAAGTTCCTGACCCCTGGTATCTGACGTCGGCGACATGAGCGCGCCGTAGGTGAGTTCGGTCGCCCAGGCGCAGATCGTCACGGTCGTGCCGCGCAGGCCGGTGATCGCGCAGCGGGCGGAACCGCCGAGCCTGCCAGGGTTAGCCGACCATGAGGTGTCTGGTGCCGCGGTCTTGATCAGGCTCGCCATCAGCTTCCTGACGGTTGCCGTGGCTGACCCGAGGTCGGCGCTGGCGTTGTAGCCGAGGTACATCACCCAGCCCGGCTGGTCGGTTGCCGGGTCGATCGCGCCGGGCTCGCGGTACAGCGCGGACGGATGGCCGGAGTACGCGCCGGAGACGGCGGCGAATCGCCTGGTGAACTCGTCGATCAAGGTAACGGTCGTCCGGTTGGTCTCCGGCTGATAATGCCTGGGCAGGCCGCCCGCCTGCGCAGGTGCCGGGTCCGCCAGCGGGCCGTTGCCCGCACCCGCGCCGACCGCAGAGCTGAAGCCGAGCCCGGCCAGTTTGACGATCACCCCGACAAGCACGATGGCAACCACGAGCAGGCAGGCAAGCACGGGCACCGCGACCTTCGCGCTGTACCTGCGCTGCCTGGCTGGCCGCCGCGCGCCTGCGGGTGAGACTTGCCTGGTCCGCCCGGTCAGCTTGGCGGTGATGTCAATTCCGGCAAGCAGGCCATGCGCCCGTCCGGCCTGCGGGCCGCCGCTGGCTGGTCCGTCAGGCCCGCCGGTCCAGGGCGCCGGGCCGAACGTCGCGGTCATGCCGCCGGCGCTGGCCCCGGCGACGCCATAACGCGCGTCGGCACGAGCGATCATCTCAAGATCAGGAGCCTGCGGTTGCTCGCCTCTGGCCTTGCCCTGGTCGGGATACCTGCCGGGATAACCAGGCAAGCCGCCGGCGAACAACGGCTTCTTCGCCATGCGGCGCCTGCCGCGCTTATGGTTCCGGCGCACGGTCCATGGCCCGCCCAATGGATCGATCACCCCAACCCTCGACGGTTCACAACGATGCGGTGGCACAAGGTTAGACCAGGACAGCGGCGTCAATTGGCGATATGTGGCTAATGCTCGAACCTGGCGCCGAACGCGGGCCGCCGCGGCGGCGTTGGCGCTGTATGTGCCGGGAGGGCGGGAAACTTCCGTAGACTCTGCTGACGTGACAACCGCTGAACATACTGGCCCTGAGCTTCCGGGGAGGCCCGCCAGGTCGCCTGATGCGGTGCCGCCGCGCCAGCTTGCGCCGCAGTACGTGCCAGGCGAGGTAGAGACCCGCCGTTATGAGGGCTGGGTGCAGGCAGGCTACTTCACGGCCGACTCCGGCTCGCAGGCTCCGTCGTACACGATCATGATCCCGCCGCCCAACGTGACCGGCTCGCTGCACATCGGCCATGCGCTCGACCACACCCTGATCGACGCGCTGGTCAGAAGGCGCCGCATGCAGGGTTACAACGCTCTCTGGCTGCCAGGCACCGACCACGCGGGCATTGCCACCCAGAACGTCGTGGAGCGCGAGCTGGCCAAGGAGGGTCTGTCCAGGCATGACCTGGGCCGTGCGGCGTTCGCCGAGCGGGTATGGCAGTGGAAGGCCGAGTACGGCGGCAAGATACTCGGCCAGATGCGCAGGCTCGGGGACAGCGTCGACTGGACTCGCGAGCGTTTTACCATGGACGAGGGTCTCAGCCGGGCCGTGCAGACGATCTTCAAGCGGCTCTATGACGACGGCCTGATCTACCGTGCCCAGCGCATCATCAACTGGTGCCCGCGCTGCATGACCGCGTTGTCAGACATCGAAGTCGACCACAGCGACGACGACGGCGAACTGGTCAGCATCAGGTACGGCGAAGGCGACGGCGCGATCGTGGTGGCGACGACCAGGGTGGAGACCATGCTCGGCGACACCGCCGTGGCGGTCCACCCTGACGACCCCAGGTACACGCACCTGGTCGGCATGACCGTCGAACTGCCGCTGACCGGGCGCACGATCCCGGTGGTCGCCGACCCGCACGTCGACCCTGAGTTCGGCACCGGCGCGGTCAAGGTGACCCCGGCCCACGACCCTGATGACTTCGAGATCGGCCGGCGCCACGACCTGCCGAGCCTGGTGATCATGGACGAGCGCGGCACGGTGACGGCACCTGGCCCGTTCGAGGGTCTAGACCGGTTCGAGGCCAGGCCGGCCGTGCTCGCCGCGCTGCGCGCCGAAGGCCGGGTCGTCGCAGAGAAGCGGCCATACGTGCACGCTGTCGGTCATTGCGGTCGTTGCGGCACGACCGTGGAACCGAGGCTCTCGCTCCAGTGGTTCGTCAAGGTCGGCCCGCTCGCCAAGGCGGCCGGCGATGCGGTGCGGGACGGCCGGGTCCGTATCTACCCTGGTCAGCTTGCCGCTCGCTACTTCGACTGGGTCGACGATATGCACGACTGGTGCATCAGCCGCCAGCTGTGGTGGGGTCACCGGATCCCGGTCTGGTACGGCCCAGATGATCAGGTCAGGTGCTTCGGCCCTGACGAGGAGCCGCCAGCGGGCTGGGAACAGGACCCCGACGTGCTCGACACCTGGTTCTCCTCCGCGCTCTGGCCGTTCTCGACGCTCGGCTGGCCAGAAGATACGGCCGACCTGCGCGCGTTCTACCCGACCAGCGTCCTGGTCACCGGCTACGACATCCTTTTCTTCTGGGTCGCGAGGATGATGCTGTTCGGTCTTTACGCGATGGCGGACGCCGGAACCGAGCGGTGCGTGCCGTTCCGTCAGGTCTCGTTGCACGGCCTGGTTCGCGATCAGTTCGGCAAGAAGATGTCCAAGTCGCGCGGCAATACCGTGGACCCGCTCGACTGGATCGGCAGGTTCGGCGCCGACGCGACGAGGTTCACCCTCGCTCGTGGCGCGAGCCCTGGCGGAGACGTCGCCTTGAGCGAGGAATGGGTCGTAGGGTCAAGAAATTTCTGCAACAAATTGTGGAACGCGGTTCGCTTCGCGCTCCTGAACGGAGCGCTCGCAAGCCCGGCGGGAAGGCTGGCCGAGGAAGACCTCGGCGCGCTCTCCGTCGCCGACCGCTGGATCTTGTCCAGGCTTGATGCCGTGACCGAGCAGGCCGATGCCCTGTTCGACGAATTCGAGTTCGCCAAGGTGAGTGATCTGCTCTACCACTTCGCCTGGGACGAAGTATGCGACTGGTACCTGGAACTGGCCAAGCCTGCGCTCAGCGAGGGGTCGGCAGGCGCCGGCTCCGCCAGGCGGGTACTCGGGCATGTGCTCGATCACTTGCTGCGGCTGATCCACCCGCTGATGCCATTCGTCACCGAGGAGTTGTGGACTGCACTCACCGGGGGCGAGTCCGTCATGGTGGCGGCCTGGCCGAGCGGGCTGGTGACCGGCGGCGAGCCCGCGGTGCGGCCGGCCGAGGACCCGGCTGCGGCAGCGGAGATCGAGTCGCTGATGCGGCTGGTCACCGCCGTGCGCAGGTTCCGTGCCGACCAGGGCTTGCGCCCCGCGCAGCCGGTGCCTGCCAGGTTCGCGGGCATCGGGGCCACGAGACTCGCGCCGCACGAGCGGTCGATCAGGTCGCTGCTCCGCCTTACCGAGCCGGCCGGCTCTTTCAAGCCGAACGCCTCGGTGCAGGCCGAGTCGATCACGGTGGAACTCGACACGTCCGCGGGCATCGACGTGGCCGCCGAGCGGCGCCGGCTGGAGAAGGAACTTGCCGTCGCCGTCGCCGATGCGCAGGTGTCCGAGCGCAAGCTGGCCAACTCCGCCTTCGTCGACCGGGCCCCCGCCGAGGTCGTGGCCAAGAGCCGCGACCGGCTGGCGGCCGCCAGGGCCGAGATCGGCAGGCTAGCGGATCGGCTGGCGGCACTGGGGGAAACCAGTGCCTGACGAGGTGCGGGCCGAACTGGCCGCGATCGAGCAGCAGATCGCGGCCAGGCGGCCAGAGCACTCAGTCAACCCCTCGCTCGACCGGATCATCGCGCTGACTGCGCTGCTCGGCGACCCGCAGCGGGCCTACCCTGTGGTCCACATCACCGGCACTAACGGCAAGACCTCGACCGCGCGGATGACCGAGACGCTGCTGCGCGCGCGTGGCCTGCGTACCGGGTTGTTTACCAGCCCGCATCTGATTTCCATGCGCGAGCGGATCAGCATCGACGGCGAGCCCGTTAGCCAGGGGCGATTTATCGAGGTGTACCGCGAGATCGAGCCTTACCTGAAGCTGGTCGACGCCGAGCAGCAAGTTCCGCTGTCTTTTTTCGAGGTGCTGGTCGGAATGGCGTTCGCTGCCTTCGCCGACGCTCCGGTCGACGTCGCGGTGATCGAGGTCGGCATGGGCGGCACCTGGGACAATACGAATGTCGCCGATGGTGCGGTCGCGGTCGTCACGCCGATTTCCATCGACCACGCGAAGTACCTCGGCGATACCGTGGCGAAGATCGCAGCCGATAAGGCAGGCATCATCAAGCCAGGCGCGGTCGCCGTGCTCGGCCAGCAGCCGGTCGATGCCGCGGCCGAGCTGATCAGGCACGCGGTCATGGTCGGGGCCAGCGTGGCCCGCGAGGGCATCGAGTTCGGAGTGCTCAGCCGGGAGCTAGCGGTCGGCGGCCAGCGGCTGGCCATCAAGGGCCTGCTCGGCGAGTATCACGACTTGTTCCTCCCGTTGTTCGGCACCTACCAGGCCAGCAACGCGGCCTGTGCGCTCGCGGCGGTGGAGGCGTTCTCTGGCGCGAGCGGCTCGGCTGCCCCCGGCGCGGACGACGATGCTTTCCTGCCAGTTCACCCCGGCGGCCTTGACGACGGCATCGTGCGAACCGCGTTCGCGATGATGTCTTCGCCTGGCAGGCTGGAGATCGTCAGGCGCAGCCCCGTGGTCATCATCGATGCCGCGCACAACCCGGCGGGAATGGCGGCCACGTCCGCTGCGATGACCGAGGCCTTCGGCCGGGCCGAGGTGATCGCGGTCGTGGCGGCGAGCGCGGACAAAGACGTGCCTGGGATACTTGACGAGCTCGAGCCGCTGGCAGCGGAGATCGTCGTCACCGGCAATTCCTCCGCACGGGCCATGCCGGCCGCCGGGCTGGCTGATCTGGCCAGGAACGTGTTCGGGCCGGACCGGGTGCACGTGGCACCGCGCCTGGACGACGCGATCGAGCTGGCGGTCGGACTGGCCGACGAGGCCGGTGCCGGGCTAGGGCCGCTGGCCGGGCTGGTCGAGGACGACGCCGCCGCACCGCTCAGGGCGGGGACGATCGTCTTGATCACCGGCTCGGTCTATACGGCGGGCGACGCCAGGTTGCTGCTGTCCGGATCTGGCGAATGACCAGGTCAGAGGTCACCGCGAGCGGCGCGGCGGCTAGTTGCCGAGCGGGAAGTAGGCGCGACCAATGAGCAGGCTAAGTGCGACTGTGCTCATTCTCGAAGCCGTGGTGATCGCGCTGACGGTCGTGCCTGCCGTCAAGCTCGCGCACGTCGCGCCGGGATCTGCCGGGCTGGTCGCGGGGATCGCGGCCGTGGCTGCCATCGCGCTGGCCGCGCTGGCCAGGAGGGCGCTGCGGGTCACGCTCGCCGGCGGCAGCGTACTTCAGCTGCTGGTGATCGCCTCAGGCGCAGTGCTCAGCGCCATGTATATTCTCGGGGTGATTTTCGCCATGCTCTGGGTAACCGGAATATGGCTAGGTCATCGGGTGGAAAACTCAAGCTAATCTGATTGCAACGATTAGCGGCGAGTCCGCACTTAAGGCGCTCCCGGTGTGCGACAGGTCCGGCAGGGCGGGTACTCTCGTTGCTGCGGATCGTGATGGCTCGCCACCCGATCTCTCGCACGTCAAAATGTACCAATGTGTACTTTATATTCCAGTTCATTGCCGAAACGCCGCAAAGCCCGCGCTACGAAGGTGTAGCGTGCAATGTGGCTGCTACGGCGCGGCAGACGGATAAGCAGACGGCTTGACTGAGGAAGGTTCTCGTTCCAGATGAGCAACGCTATGGCCTTTCTGGGCCGTGACATGGCCGTGGACCTCGGTACCGCGAATACGCTCGTGTACGTCAGGGGCCGCGGAATTGTGCTGAATGAGCCCTCGGTCGTAGCGCTGAATACGAATACCGGGCAGATCGTCGCCGTCGGGCTCGACGCGAAGCGCATGATCGGCCGTACCCCGGGAAACATCATCGCCGTACGGCCGCTTAAAGACGGCGTTATCGCCGACTTCGACGTCACCGAGCGAATGCTGCGCTACTTCATTCAGAAAGTGCACCGTCGCGGCGGCCTCGCCAAGCCGCGAATCGTGATCGCGGTGCCGAGCGGAATTACCGGCGTCGAGCAGAGCGCAGTCAAGGAAGCCGGGCACCAGGCAGGCGCCCGCCGGGTCTACATCATCGAAGAGCCGATGGCCGCCGCGATCGGAGCGGGACTTCCTGTCAACGAACCGACAGGAAACATGGTCGTCGACATCGGCGGTGGCACCACCGAGGTCGCGGTGATCTCGCTCGGCGGTATCGTGACCGCGCAGTCGATCAGGGTCGGCGGCGACGAACTCGACCAGGCGATCATCAACTTCGGCAAGAAGGAGTACTCGCTGACGCTCGGCGAGCGCACGGCGGAGGAAATCAAGATGGCACTGGGCTCTGCCTATCCATCTCCCGAGGAACCAAGCGCGGAGATCCGCGGCAGGGACCTGGTGAGCGGACTGCCCAAGACAGTGGTCATCTCGGCCGCCGAGGTACGCAGCGCGATCGCGGAACCGCTGGCGGTGATAGTCGACGCGGTGCGGACCACCCTGGACAAGTGCCCGCCAGAACTGGCCGGTGACGTGATGGACCGCGGCATCGCCCTGACCGGCGGCGGTGCGCTGCTCCGCGGTCTTGACCAGCGGCTGCGCGAGGACACCGGCATGCCGATTCACGTCGCGGACAACCCGCTTGACTCAGTTGCCCTCGGCACGGGCAAATGCGTGGAAGACTTCGACACGCTGCGCCAGGTACTTGTGCCCGAGTCACGTCGCTAGTCGCGGAGGTCTTTCAGGTGCGCGATACGCGACGTACCAGGTTCATGCTCGGCGTCGCCCTGACCGCCGCGATCGCCTTGATCGCTGTCAGCTACAGCGGCAGTTCCTCGTCGGTGCTCGGAACGGTGCGGCGCACGGCGGGGACGATATTCGGCGGAGCCGAGCGCGCCGTCAGCGGCGTAACCAGGCCGGTGGGCAGGTTCTTCGGCTCGGGACTTGCCGGGTCGGGGAATGGCCAGGTTGCCGGCCTGCAGCGCAGCCTGGCCAGGTTGCGCGCGCAGCTCAGCGCGGCGCAGCTCAGCAAGAGTGACTATGCCGAACTCAGCCGCCTGCTCCGGCTGGCAGGCACGGGGAGTTACCGGGTAGTTCCCGCCGAGGTCATCGCCTTCGGCCAGGGATATCAGCGAACGGTTACCCTCGATGCGGGCAGTTCGGCCGGCATCAGGCCGCAGATGACCGTACTCGACGGCGACGGCCTCGTCGGCCAGGTCGTCTCCGTCGATCCGGACACCTGCACCGTCTTGCTTGCCACCGACGCCAGTTCGGTCGTCGGCATCAGGCTGGCGCCGGCCGGCCAGATCGGCTGGGTGAGCGGCGGCGGTACCGCCTCGGCAACCGGGGGGCTGCTCAAGCTTCAGGTGCTTGATCCTGGCGTCACGCTCAGGCCAGGTCAGCAACTGGTCACCGCCGCGTCTGTGCACGACCAGCCGTTCGTGCCTGGCGTTCCGGTAGGGGAGATCGTCTCGGTCGAGAGCGGAGCAGGCTCGCTGACCGCTCAGGCCCTGGTCCGCCCCTACGTCGACTTCGCCACTTTGAACGTGGTCGGCATCGTGGTGGCGCCGCCCAGCCATAACCCTGGCTATTCCGTGCTTCCGCCCAAGCCGGCTCCGGCACCTGCTGCTTCGCCTTCCTCATCACCCGCGGCCAAGGTCAGGACCGCTGGGCACAAGCCAGGGCACTGAGCGGCGAGCCGATGAAGCGCCTCGTCGTCGTCGTCGCCGTCCTGACGGTCGCGTTGCTGGTGCAGTTGACGATGGTGAACGGCCTGCCGCTGCCAGGCGGCGGCGTGCCAGACCTGGTGCTGCTCTGCGTCATCGTGATCGGGCTCACCGGCGGCACGCAGGCGGGCCTGGTGACCGGTTTCTGCGCTGGGCTCGCCCTCGACCTGGCGCCGCCCGCTACGGGTCTGATCGGCCAGTATGCGCTGGTGTTCTGCCTGATCGGTTATGGCTGCGGCCGGCTGTCTTTCACCTTGCGCCGCTCGGCCTTGCTGGCGTTCTGCACGGCCGCCTGCGCGGCGATCGCCGGCGAGACGTTCTCCGCGTGCCTGGCTCTCTTGCTCGACACGCCGCAGGTGACGCTCGCGGCCGTCGTCTCCGTCCTGCCTTCTTCGGTGCTCTGGGACCTGATTCTCAGCCCGCCGGCGCTGTTCGCAGCGGTCAGGACCGCGGTCGCGCTCGGCGTCAGCTTTAACTCCCTCGATGACTCTCCCGCGCTCGAGCAAGGCGGCAGCGCCGCGCCGGTCGGGCTGGCTGGCCTGCGCCTGCGCCGGGCGCCGAATGCCCGCCTGACCAGAGCCGGCCTTGGCGGTGACGGCGTGACGGCAGGCAGCGGCTCCTGGCTGACCGGTGACTCGGCCGCCGCGGCCGCCGCGGTCGGGTCTGTGGGCTGGCTGCGGGGTCCGGCTCGCACCAGGCGCCAGCGGCGGGCGCAGGCTAGGCTGACGGCGGCGCTGACCGGCGCGGCGCCGCGCAAGGGGGCCTTCTGGGTAGGCAACCGTCCGCCTGGACTGCACCACGTCACGCCAACGGTCACCGCGCCTTCCGGCTTGGCCAGGCTCCACCCCGAATCTGGGGTGGCAGGCTCCGCGACCAGGGAAGGGCTGCCTGCCCAGGCGCGGCCCGCCAGGGAACCGAAGATCGACTTTGCCGGCGGCGCAGGCAGGCAGGGCACCAAGAGCGCGGGCACAAGAACGCCGAAGATCGCCTTCGGCACCGGGAGCCTGCCTGGCGGCGGCCGGACGCGCGGGCGCGGTTCGCCGAAGATCAGCTTTTCTAACGGCGCGAGGAACGGCGTCCGCACGGCTGGTTCGGCGGCGGCTGGTTCGGCGCCTGATGGCTTGGCAGCGACAGGCAACGGCGAGCTGCCAAGGATTCCGTTCGGTACCGGCAGCCTGCCAGGAACCAGCCGGGCCGGCCAGGCCGGTCGCGGCCAGACGCGGAAGATCGCGTTCGGAAATGGGCTGCCGAGAGCGCCGAAGCTGAGCACTGGCCGGATGGCCAAGCCCAGGTTCAGGTCCGGGTCCAGGTCGGCGAGCGGCTCCTGGCTGGCAGGCTCCAGGTTCAGGTCGTCGGGGTTCGGCGGCCTGAGCGGTGCCGGCCTGCGCGGTGGCGGTCATGGCAGCACTGGGCCGGCCAAGGGCCAGAGCCTGGGCGGAGCTTCCCCGAGCTACGGCCTCCGCAGGTCGCACTGGCCAAGGACGGCCAGGATGCGCAGGAAGCGGATGTCAAGAAGCTGGCTGCGGTGGCTCAGGTGAAAGGAGGCGAACAATGATCCCCGTGTCCAGGCCGCGGCTCATCGTGCTGATCTTCGTGATCATGGCCATGCTGCTCGGATTGCTGACCAGGGTCTGGTATCTCCAGGTCAAGTCAAGTTCCGCGTACGCGGCGCAGGCCAGTGCCGAGCGGGCCAGGGAAGTGATCGAGCCGCCGACCAGGGGGCCGATCCTCACCGATACCGGCTCGCCCATCGTGGACAGTAACCCGGCACTTGTCGTGTCGGTCAGCATGCCGACCTTGTGGAAGATGAGCGACGGCGGTGCCTCCGTGCTGCGGCGACTCGCCGCCTTGCTGCACATCAAGCAGGCCACGATGATGCGCGAGGTCAGGCTCTGCACGGTCGGTGTGAGTCAGCCCTGCTGGCCTGGCTCTCCTTACCAGCCCATTCCCGTCGCGGCGCATGTCTTTGACCGGGTCGCCTTGCAAGTGCTCGAAGACCAGCGGCAGTTCCCCGGTGTCACGGCGGCGATCCAGCCGGTCGCACATTACGACCAGCCGATCTCGACCGACCTGTCGCAGGTAGTCGGCTATCTACAGCCCATTACTGCGAGTGAGCTGAAGGCTGAAAATTTGCCGACCACAGGATTTTCCGCAGTTGACCTGGTTGGCCAGGCCGGACTCGAACAGCAATACGAGAGCGAACTGCGCGGGGTTCCTGGCGTTACCAAGCTGGCGGTCGACGCCGCCGGCCAGGTGACAGGCACCCTGTCCAAGGTCAAGCCGCAGGCCGGGGATTACCTGGTGACCAGCATCAATGCGGCGCTGCAGGAAGACACGATGACGGCATTGAGCAATGCCGTGCATAAGAGCCAGGGCGCGGGCAGCCCGACGAGCAACGGCGGCGCGGCCGTCGTCATGACGACGACCGGCCGGGTTCTCGCGATGGTGAGCTATCCCACCTACAACCCGGCGATCTGGACCAACGGCATCTCGACGCTCGAGTTCAAGCGGCTGTTCGATACCGCGCAAGGCGAACCTGTGCTCAACCGGGTCACGCAGGGCCAGTACCCGCCGGGATCTACCTTCAAGGTGACGTCGGTGGCGGCGGCAGTCGCGGCGGGCTACTCGCTTAACGGCCAGTACAACTGCCCGGCCACCGTCACCATTGGCGGCCACTCCTACGCGAACGACGGCAACCCCTCACTTGGCAACATGAGCCTGTACCAGGCGCTGGTCATCTCCTGCGACACCGTCTTCTATAACCTGGCCTACAACATCTATCTGCGTGATCGCCTGAAGGACGACATCGTCACCTCGCCTAGCTTCCCTGCGCAGGAGATGCAGAAGATGGAGGTGGCCTGGGGATTCGGCACTGACACCGGCATCGACCTGCCAGCAGAGAATCCTGGTGACATCCCGACCCGCGAGTGGCTGTATTACTTCTGGAAAGATAACGCGCACACCGGGCAGGACTGGTGCAAGTACGGCAAGATCAACGGAAGTTACGCCGAGCAGATTGAGTACCAGGACTGCCGCTATGGCAACATCTGGACCGGCGGCCAGGCCGCTATCGCCGCGATCGGCCAGGGATACGTTGCGGTGACCCCGCTTCAGCTTGCCCGTGCCTATGTCGCCCTGGCCAACGGAGGCACCCTGTACAGCCCGCGCATCGGCGAGGCCCTGATCAGCCCGTCCGGCAAGGTGACCAGGATCAACCCGCCGGTGGTCGGTCACCTGCCCGTCGCCAAGCACACTCTGGCCTATATCAGGAACGCGCTGGCAGGCGTGGTCACCAGCGGTACCGCGGCGGGTACCTTCGGCGGCTTCCCGCTCGGCAAGGTCTGCGTCGCGGGCAAGACAGGCACCGCGCAGGTGCAGGGCAACCAGTCCACGTCCGTGTTCGCCTCGTTCGCGCCATGTAATCACCCGAAGTTCGTGGTCATCGTGATGATTCCGAACTCTGGTTACGGCGCCGACGTGGCCGGCCCGGCCGTCCGCCAGATCTGGGACGGGCTGTTCGGGCTTGAAGGTCACAAGGCCGCGTTGCCTGGCGGCGTGCTACCTGGACTTCCCGGCATGAACAAGGCTGGCCAGATCACCCCGCCTGCCGGGTTCGGGCCGCAACCACCCAAACGCGGCAAGCACGGTTCGGCCGGCACTCACCGGACGGGGGCAAGACATTGAGCTGGGTCAGCCGGCAGCCGCGCAGCCGTCCGGCACCTGCCTGGATCGCCCTGCGCTGGGTGGGAGCCAGGCTGGCCGGCCGGGATTCGGCCCTGCGGCAGGCCGACTGGCTGCTGACGGTGTCAGTGCTTGCGCTTACCTTGCTCGGCACGCTGGTCATCTGGGCGGCCACCGCCCCGATGCTGGCGCAGCAAGGGCTTAACCCGCACACCTACCTGCTCAAGCAGTTCCTGAACGTCGCGCTCGGCCTGATCTTGATGCTGACGGTAAGCTCCCTCGACGCACGTCAGGTAAGGCTCTACGCGCCGGCGCTTTACGTGCTGTCCTGCCTCGGGCTCCTGGCCGTGCTTACCCCGTTCGGCAGCGTAGTGAACGGCGCCAGGTCCTGGATCTCGGTCGGGGCCGGGTTCCAGGTAGAGCCCTCAGAGTTCGCCAAGCTCGCCGTGATCGTGATCACGGCGATGCTGCTGTCCGACGTCAGGCACGGCCAGACCAGGCCGGCGCCCAAGTCGGTGGGCATCGCGGTCGCGGTCGCGGCCGTGCCGATCGCGCTCGTCGTCGCCGAACCAGATCTCGGCGTCACGGTGTTGCTCGCGTTGCTCATGGTCGGCATGATCGCGCTGTCCGGCGTCAGGTTGCGCTGGCTGGCAGGAATGGCGGCGGCCACGGTACTGACCGTCACCGCCGTAGTCAAGTTTCACCTGCTCAAGGCATACCAACTCAGCCGGCTCACCTCGTTCATCAACCCGTCAGCCGACCCGCGCGGCACCGGGTACAGCGCCGCCCAGTCGAAGATCGCGATCGGCTCAGGCGGGATGCACGGCACCGGCTTGTTCCACAGTCAGATGATCGCCGGGAGTTTCATACCAGAGCAGCACACCGACTTCATCTTCGCTGTCGTCGGGAACGAGCTCGGCTTTGTCGGCGCCTGTGTTGTCATCGGGCTGCTCGGACTGTTGCTCTTCTGCGCGTTGCGGATCTCGATGAAGGCTCAGGACCAGTTCGGGACGCTGGTCGCCGCGGGCATCGCCATCTGGTTCGCGGTCCAGGCGTTCATCAACATCGGGATGACGGTCGGGATCATGCCGGTGACCGGGTTGCCGCTGCCATTCGTTTCTTACGGAGGTTCAGCCCTCTTCGCCGACATGATGGCGGTCGGACTGCTCCAGGCTGTGCGCAGAAGGCGGTGCGTCTTCACAAGTTAGGGCGTCGGCTTGCCCTGACGGGTTCTGCTGCGGTTCGCCTGTCCTGGTCCTGGTCGGCTGTGCCGGTGTGGTCGGCTGTGCCGGTGTGGTGGGCTGTCTGGTTCTGGCGCCCGGGGCGGAGCATGACCAGCCAGGTCAGGCTCGCGCCGATCAGGACCACGCCAAGAACCAAGCCGAGTGCGCCGGTGCCGACGCCCGCGTACTTAAGCCCAGAGGCGAAGATCGCGAAGGTGATGACCGGCCTCAGGTACTTGTCCGGCGCGCGGGAGGAAAGATAGGACCCGACCAGGACGGCGGGTGCCGAGCCGATCGCGATCGCCGCGGATACCCCGAACTCGACGTGTCCGAAGGCCAGTGCCCCGAGCGCGGCGGCCGCGGTCAGCGGTACTGCCTGGGTCAGGTCGGTGCCGACTAGCTGGCCCGCGCCGATCAGCGGGTAGAGGAAGAGCAGCAGCACGATCATCAGGGAGCCAGAGCCCACCGACGTCAAGCCCGCGATCAGGCCGCCAGCGGCGCCGATGGCGACGGTCGGCAGCGGGCGGACCCGCAACTCGGACACCGTGCCGACACGCTGGTTGCCTGAGCGGCGGTCGAGCACGTAGCGGAAGGCCATCGCGCCGGCCCCGGTCAGCAACGCGGCACCGAGCACGAACTCGACCCGGCCCTCCGCCACCAGGACCGCTCCGCCATGCCCGCCAGCCCCGAGCAGTTTCAGCAGATACGCGCCGAGAAACGCCATCGGCGCCGAACCGAGCACCATCCACCCGACCAGCCGCACGTTGACCGTGCCCTTGCGCAAATGCACGATCGCGCCGAGCGGGCGCATCAGCACCGCCGCTACCAGGTCACTCGAGATCGCCGCCGACGGCGTGACCCCGAACAGCAAGATGAGCATCGGCGTCATCAGCGCCCCGCCGCCGGCCCCGGTCAGGCCTACCAGCAAGCCGACAACCGCGCTGCCAACTACGAGGTACGGATCGATGTGCATTGCCTCACCTCCGTGCCTGGTTAGCGCAGCGATCATTCATCGCCGGCAGCATAACCTACGTTTTCGATTTGAAACCAAGATAATTAGCAAAGCTTGCCTCGTCCTCCCGTTCTGGTTAGGTCGCTACCTGCGGTGATACGCCGATGGCGGGGTGGCCAGCCAGCGACGGTCCGGCGCCACCCTCGGCGAGGCAGCTCAGGGACGCCACGCCTGGCGGGCATGCGGGCCGGGCGCGGGTCAAGCGTCGGTAAGCTGTAACGATGCCTGTCCAGTCGGTCTATCCGATGCTCGAGACGCTACTTCCGCTTGTGCGCAAGCCAATCCAGTACGTGGGTGGCGAGGTCAACAGCGTTGTCAAGGACTGGGATGCCGCTGACGTGCGCTGGGCGCTGCTTTATCCGGATGCCTATGAGGTTGGCCTGCCTAACCAGGGTATCCAGATCCTTTATGAGTTGCTTAACGAGCAGGATGGCATGCTCGCCGAGCGCACTTACAGCGCGTGGCCCGATCTTGAAGAACTCATGAGGAAGCATGACGTGCCTCAGTTCACGGTCGACGCGCACCGCCCGGTTCGCGCCTTCGACGTGCTTGGGGTGAGCTTCGCGACCGAACTCGGCTACACGAACCTGCTGACCGCGCTCGACCTGGCCAAGATCCCGCTCGACGCGGCCGCGCGGGGCGAGGAAGACCCGATCGTGCTGGCTGGCGGGCATGCCGCGTTCAATCCTGAGCCGATCGCCGAGTTCATCGACGGGGCGGTGCTCGGCGACGGCGAGCAGGCCGTGCTGGCGATCTCTGCGGAGATAAGGGCATTTAAGCAGCAAGGAAGCCCCGGCGGAAGGGACGCCCTGCTGATGCGGCTGGCTGCCAGCCACGGCGTGTACGTGCCCAGGTTCTACGACGTCACCTACCTGGCGGACGGCACGATCGGGTCGGTGCGCCCCAACCGCCCTGGCGTGCCACGCGCGGTCGGTAAGCACACCGTCTCCGACCTGGACTCTTGGCCATATCCGGCGCGGCCGCTCGTGCCTGTCGCTGAGTCTGTCCACGAGCGGGTCAGCATCGAGATTTTCCGTGGCTGCACCCGCGGCTGCCGGTTCTGCCAGGCCGGGATGATCACCAGGCCGGTGCGGGAGCGGTCGATCACCACGATCGGCAAGATGACGCAGGCAGGACTCGCGTCGAGTGGTTTCGCCGAGGTCGGGCTGCTTTCGCTGTCAAGTGCTGACCACAGTGAGATCAACGAGGTGTGTACGGACCTGGCCGACAGGTACGAAGGCACTAACACCGGACTTTCGCTGCCGTCGACCAGGGTCGACGCCTTCAACATCACCCTCGCCAACGAGCTGAGCAGGAACGGCCGCCGCTCGGGTCTCACCTTCGCGCCAGAGGGCGGCACTGACCGGATCCGCAAGGTTATCAACAAGATGGTCACAGAAGACGACCTGATCAAGACCGTGTCTACCGCCTACGCGAACGGGTGGCGGCAGGTCAAGCTCTATTTCATGTGCGGGCTTCCGACCGAGACCGACGATGACGTGCTCGCGATCGCGCGGGTGGCACGCCGGGTGATCGAGGCTGGCCGGGCCGCCAGCGGACGACGGGACATCAGGTGCACGGTGTCGATCGGCGGGTTTGTGCCCAAGCCGCACACGCCGTTCCAGTGGGCCGCCCAATGCGATCACGAAACCGTCGATGCCAGGCTCAAGGCGCTTGGCGCGGCCATGCGGGCTGACCGTGGCTACGGTTCGTCGATCGGTTACCGGTATCACGACGGCAAGCCGTCCATCGTCGAAGGGCTGTTGTCCCGCGGTGACCGCCGCGTCGCCAAGGTCATCAGGGCGGTGTGGCAGGACGGCGGGAGGTTCGACGGCTGGAGCGAGTATTTCTCCTACGAGCGCTGGGCAGAACATGCGGCCGCCGTGCTCGCTGAATACGGCGTTGACCTGGACTGGTACACGATCAGGGAGCGCGGTTACCAGGAGATCCTGCCCTGGGACCACCTGGATGCCGGCCTTGACCGCGACTGGCTCTGGCAGGACTGGCTGGCCTCGATCGACCCTGAAGGGGCGGCCGAGGTGGAGGACTGCCGCTGGACGCCGTGCTTTGAATGCGGCGCGTGCACGGCGACGGACACCAAGATCGAGATCGGACCAACCGGGGCCAGGCTGCTGCCGCTTACCGTGATTGGGCAGAGCTAGTGGGCAAGCCGGTTCCCGGCGGTCCGCCGCCGCTGCCGATCGTTCAGCGACTGACCATCAGGTACGCTAAAAGAGGCAGGATGCGATTCGCGAGCCACAGGGATGTGGCACGGGCGATCGAGCGGGGTGTGCGCAAGGCAGAGTTGCCAGTCGCGTACTCTGCGGGTTTCTCGCCGCATCCGAGGATTTCGTACTCCGGTGGCGCTCCGACGGGGTCGGCGAGTGAGGCTGAATACCTTGAGATCTCGCTGACCAGACGTTGTGAGCCCGCCAACCTCGGACAACTGCTTGACGAAGCCTTGCCGGACGGGATTGACGTGATTGACGTTGTCGAAGTGGATGGCAAGTCCACTGGACTGCGGCTTGAGGCCTCACTATGGGAGGTCCTGATGCCGGGTGTGCGAGCCGATGCGGCCGAGCGGGCCGTCGGCGACTTCTCGGCCGCATCGTCAATCCTTGTTGAGCGGCTGACCAGCAAGGGAATGCGAAAACTTGACGCCAGGGCGGCTGTGCTAGCCATCGAAGTCGACCGGCATGTCGGACCGGACCAGGCAGCCGGATGTGCGATACTTCGAATGGTTGTTCAGCAGATGACACCTGCTGTGCGACCCGATGACATATTGACTGCGCTTGCTCAGTTTTTGGCGCCAGCGCCTGAGTCGCCTCCAGTGGTGACCCGGTTGTGGCAGGGGCCGCTGGACAGCGCGGTCTTGCCGCAAGCGGCAACGGCAGAGCCTCAGACTCAGGAGGCAGGGATGGCGAAGACGAGCCGGGCCGATGAGCCCAGGAGGGCTGACAAGCCTGTCTTCGCCGGTCCGGAGGACTTGCAGTGAACCAGGCAACGCGTTTCGCGGCGGGGAGCGCCATAACGGCGACCGCCGGACGAGCGCGTGCGAACGAACAGCTCCTGCGCGGCGAGCGGACCGATCCTGATGGCCCGCGCGCCCGGGAGCCCAACGGAAGAGATTGCCCGAATGCTCGAGACCGAGCCACAAAACCTACAGCCAGATCCCAATGAGCCGGAGGCTAACCGTCAAAGCGGAGGTCAGGAAGGTAGTCAGCGTCGTGGTCTGCTTCGCAGGTCGCGGCGCAACGTAACCAAGCCGGCCGAAACCCCGGCATCCCGCTCAGGCTCGACGGAACCAGCTTCCCAGGCGCGGCCAGGCGCCGTGCAGCCGAACCGTGCCGAAACTGGTAGCGCGGGGCAAGCAGGTAACGAGAGAGTCGAGGCGGGCCAGTCAGGCGGGGCCGCGCGCGGCCGGTCGGCTGGCAGTGCCGGCCGGGTCGCCGGCCCGGTGCCCGCCGTGCCGATGGTGCCGACCGCCGAGCCGGTGCAGCGCCGCGGCTTTGCCGGGCCGCAGCAGCCCGTGCCTGTCGCCTCCTTCCAGGCGCCCGTCGTGGTTTTCCAGCCGCCCGACCTGACCGAACGCAGGACGGCCGAGGCGCGGCCGCGTCAGGACTCCGGTGCTCAACCCGCTCCCAGCGCTGCCGAAGTGAGCGCCGACTCCGAAGGTGGCGGTTCACGCCGCCGTCGCCGCGGCGGGCGGGGTCGCGGCAAGGGAACCGCAGGCGAAGGCGGCGGTGGAGCGGAAGATACAGGCGCTGGCCAGGGCAGTGCTGGCCAGGGCAGTGCTGGCCAGGGCAGTGCTGGCCAGGGCAGTGCTGGCCAGGCAGCCGGTCAGGGTGGTCGCGTGAGCGGGGCTGGTCAGAACGGTGGCCACGCCGCTTCAGCCGAGGCGGCCGTTCAGGCCGGTACCAGGGCTCAGGTCGGCGGCGAAGGCGGTGACGTAGGCACCGAGGAGGCGGGCGGCACCTCGTCAAGCAGGCGCAGGCGCCATCGCCGGCAGCGGAGCGGATCAGGAGCAGGCGAGGCAGAGACGCCGGCATCAGATGACCCAACCGACACCGTGGTACATGTTCGCGAGCCACGGCCGCAGGCAGAACCTGACGATGTCCGTGCGGTCAAGGGATCAACCAGACTCGAGGCGAAACGGCAGCGTCGCCGGGAGAGCAGAGACACCGGCAGGCGGCGTCCCCCGATCATCAGCGAGTCCGAGTTCCTCGCCCGCCGCGAGGCGGTCGAGCGGGTCATGCTGGTGCGCCAGCAGGGCGAGCGCACCCAGATCGCGGTGCTGGAAGACGACATCCTGGTCGAGCACTACGTGGATAAGGCCAGCCACCAGTCCTACGTCGGCAACGTGTACCTGGGCAAGGTGCAGAACGTGCTGCCCTCGATGGAAGCCGCATTTGTTGACATAGGCAAGGGCCGCAACGCCGTGCTCTACGCCGGCGAAGTCAACTTCGACGCGAGCGGCCTCGAAGGCGTAGCCAAGCGGATCGAATCCGCGCTCAAGTCCGGCCAGTCCATCATGGTGCAGGTCACCAAGGACCCGATCGGGCACAAGGGCGCCAGGCTGACCAGCCAGGTCAGCCTGCCTGGCCGGTACCTGGTTTATGTGCCAGGCGCGTCTATGACCGGGATCAGCCGCAAGCTGCCAGACACCGAGCGGACCAGGCTCAAGCAGATACTCAAGAAGGTCGCGCCCGAGGAAGGCGGCATCATCGTCAGGACCGCCGCGGAGGGCGCGACTGAAGAGGAACTGCTGCATGACGTGACCAGGCTGGTAGCGCAGTGGCAGGCGATCGAGCGGAAGGCGAAGACCGCGAGCGCACCCGACCTGCTCTATGGTGAGCCAGACCTGACGATCAGGGTCGTCAGGGATATCTTCAATGAAGATTTCACCAAGCTCGTCATCGCCAGCGACAGCGAATGGGACCTCGTAGACGAGTACGTGCGTTACGTGGCACCTAACCTTTCTGAGCGGCTTGAGCGGTGGGCAGGCGATGAAGACTTGTTCGGCGCTTACCGCATCGACGAGCAGCTGGCCAAGGCACTCGATCGCAAGGTCTGGCTGCCGAGCGGCGGTTCGCTGGTGATCGACACGACCGAGGCGATGACTGTCATCGACGTCAACACCGGTAAGTTCACCGGTCAGGGCGGCAACCTCGAGCAGACCGTGACCAGGAACAACCTCGAGGCTGCCGAGGAGATCGTCAGGCAACTGCGGCTGCGTGACATCGGCGGCATCATTGTCATCGACTTCATCGACATGGTGCTGGAGAGCAACAGGGACCTGGTCTTGCGGCGACTCATAGAATGCCTGGCCAGGGACCGCACCAAGCACCAGGTCGCCGAGGTGACCTCGCTCGGCCTCGTGCAGATGACCAGGAAACGCGTAGGGTCAGGGCTGCTCGCGGCGTTCTCCGTGCCATGTGAACAGTGCAGCGGCCGCGGTGTGCTGATCTCGACCGAGTTGACCGACCTGCCGCATCTGCATGGCAGGAACGGACAGCAGGCAGCACCCAAGCCAGGCATGCCCAGGTCAAGGTCGGCGAGAAGCAATGCGATAGCCCAGGTCGCAGCCAAGACCATAGAGACTCGCCACGAGGAGCAGGAAGTCGTGGCGGTTGCCGATGCCGAAGAGACGGAACTGGCGGCGGCCGGAATCACTGGTTCCGCACTGGCCGAGGTTGAGCCAGCCGAGACCGGACTTGCCAAGGCTGAGGCCAAGCAGGCTCAGGTGAGGTCGGGTTCCGGGCGTTCGGCGGCAAACCGCGCCAAGCGCACGGAAGCCGCCGCTTCAGAAAACGGGCGCCATCCGGCCGAGTCTCAGGCGACAGGCGCACCGGTCGTGGCTGGTGCCGAACCGGCACCGAGCACGAGTTCGATGCACAATGGTAATGGCGAGGCTGCCACCGCAGCGGCGGTTGAGGCCCCGAAGCGGCGAGTCAGGCGGTCAGCCTATCGTGAGGCCGGACCGCCCGACCCGGCCCAGCCCGCAGAGCCCCAGCGACCGCCGGCCCAGCCAGTGCAGGCACACGCCGATCCACAGTCGCCCGCGCCTGAACCAGCCATGCCCGCGCAAGACATGCCCGCGCAAGACATTCCCGCGCAAGACATGCTTGAGTCTGAGGTACCGGCGTCGGGCGGTGCCGAGCCTGGCGGTGCCGAGCCTGGTGGGCTTGAGTTCGGGTGGCCTGACTCTGCCGTGGCTGTGCCTGGTGTGGCTGTGCCTGGCGAGGCTGAGGCTGTGTCCGCCGGGAACGGCGGACCGGAGACTGGTGAGCCGGAGACTGGTGAGCCGGAGACTGGCGGGTCTGCGGCTGGCGGGTCTGCGGCTGAGGAGATCGTGGCGGCTGAGGAGCGCTCGGTCTGATATCCTTTGTCGTCGGCGTGCCTTGCCGCTTCCGACCAGTGGGCAGGCCGCCAGGTTGACAGACCCGGTTCGGCAGACTCGGCCCCCGAATACTCACGGCAGGCTGGCACCAGGAAAAGAGAGTTCTTCGTGTACGCGATCGTTCGCTGCGGCGGCAGGCAGGAAAGGGCGTCGGTTGACGACGTCCTGACTATTGACAAGCTTGCCGGTGAGATTGGTTCCACCGTGACGCTGCCTGCCGTGCTTGTCGTGGATGGCGGGAAGGTGATCAGCGACCGCGCCGAGCTTGGCGGGTACGAGGTTACCGCTGAGATCCTTGGCCCGGCCGCCGGCCCTAAGATCAACATGATCCACTACAAGAACAAGACTGGTTACCGGCGTCGGCAGGGTCACCGGCAGAAGTACACCCAGGTGAAGATCACCGGCATCGGCACGGACAAGAGGGCCTGAGATGGCACACAAGAAGGGCGCGTCTTCCAGCAGGAACGGGCGCGACTCCAACGCCCAGCGGCTGGGCGTGAAGCGCTTCGGCGGTCAGGTTGTCAAGGCCGGCGAAATCATCGTGCGCCAGCGGGGAACGCACTTCCACCCTGGTGTGGGTGTTGGGCGCGGCAAGGACGACACGCTGTTCGCACTGGTGCCTGGCGCGGTCGAGTTCGGCACGAGGCGCGGTCGGCGCGCGGTCAGTGTCGTGTCGGTGCCCGAGCCTGTTGCGAAGGCTAGCTAACTGGCCGAGTTCGCAGATCAGGCCGAGCTCGTCGTCCAGGCTGGAAACGGCGGCAACGGGTGCGCTTCTGTGCACCGGGAGAAATTCAAGCCGCTTGGCGGGCCAGACGGAGGTAACGGCGGGCGCGGCGGTAACGTCGTGCTCAAGGTCGAGCCGAGCGCGTCAACGCTGCTCGACTTTCACCGGCGGCCGCTGCGGCGGGCCGGCGATGGCAAGGCGGGCGCTGGCGGTCACCGTAACGGGGCTAACGGCGGCGACCTAATGGTCGGCGTTCCTGATGGCACCGTCGTCAAGACGGCGGACGGCGAGGTACTCGCCGATCTGATCGGGGCGGGGACCGAGTTCATTGCCGCCGAAGGCGGCCATGGCGGGCTAGGGAACGCGGCGCTTGCCTCGACCAAGCGCAAGGCACCGGGATTCGCGCTGCGCGGCGAGCCCGGACAGCGGGCCGAGCTGGTGCTTGAGCTGAAGACGATCGCCGATGTGGGCCTGGTCGGGTTCCCCAACGCGGGCAAGTCTTCGCTGATCGCTGCGATGTCGGCGGCGCGGCCGAAGATCGCCAGTTACCCGTTCACGACCTTGATCCCGCACCTCGGCGTGGTAGCGGCGGGCGACGTCCAGTTCGTGATGGCCGATGTACCTGGCCTGATTCCCGGTGCCAGCGAGGGCAGAGGACTCGGCCTGGAGTTCTTGCGGCATGTAGAGAGATGTTCCGTGCTCGTGCACGTGATCGACTGCGCGACGGCCGAGCCCGGGCGCGACCCGATCACCGACCTTGACGTGCTCGAGGCTGAGCTAGCCGCCTACGACGAGCTGACCGGGGCAGGCATGGCGGGCAGGCCCAGGCTGGTGGTGCTCAACAAGGTCGACGTGCCAGAGGCGAGGGATCTTGCCGACATCGTGCTGCCCGAGTTTAAGGCCAGGGACCTGCCGGTGTACCTGGTGTCGGCCGCGACGGGGGAGGGGCTGCGGAAGCTGTCGTTCGCGATCGCGGCCATCATCGACGCGGCGAGGAAGTCGGCACCGCAGGCCTTGCCGACGCGGCTGGTAATCAGGCCTGAGCCGGTCGCCGGACCGGACTTCGAACTGGTCAAGCTGAGGGAGAACTCGTTCCTGATCACGGGCGTGAAGCCACGCCGGTGGATCTTGCAGACCGATTTCAGCAATGACGAGGCCGTAGGCTACCTTGCTGACCGGCTGGCCAAGCTCGGCGTCGAGGAAGCACTCGCCGAAGCCGGGGCGGTGCCGGGTGCCGAGGTGCTGATCGGTGCGGAAGACGACGCGGTGGTGTTCGACTGGGATCCCAAGGTAGCGGCAGCGGCCGGCTTCGGACCTCGCGGCACCGATCCCCGGCTAGAGCACTAGCTCGCCGGGGATGGCAGGCGGCGTCGGCGTTAGGTCGCCGTGCACGCAGCCAACTGCCGCCCCAGGGCCGACTAAACTGTATGGGCACTTGCGCCAGCGGAAGGAGCGCGGTTGTCCATCGAGGACCAGGCAGGTACCGAGCATACTCGCGAGCAGGCATATATCACGATCTTGTACGAACGCCTTGACGAGCTGAGGAAGCGAGCAGCCGACCGGCTCAATGGCGTCATGCGCCAGGTTGGCGGCACCCCGGCGGCGCGGACGGAACGTGAAGGGCTGACGGTCATGTACCGGCAGCAGATCGGCCAGCTCGCGGCGGCGGAGAACGGCTTGTGTTTCGGGCGCCTTGAGTTCAACGACGGCGCCAGAACCTATATCGGCCGGGTCGGCATGCACGCCGAGAACGACGACTACGACCAGCTTCTGATGGACTGGCGAGCCGAGGCCGCCCGGCCGTTCTACCTGGCGACGGCAGCCTCGCCAGGGGATGTCAGGGTGCGCAGGCACATCAAGACCCGTGGCCGTACCGTGACCAAGCTCGACGACGAGGTGCTAGACCTCGCGGTCGCCGACCCCGCCAAGCATGAGGGACTGACCGGGGAGTCGTCTTTGCTCGCGGCGCTGAAGGCGGGCCGCACCGGACGGATGCGCGACATCGTCGAGACGATCCAGGCCGAGCAGGACTACATCATCAGGTCGGGGCTAGGCGGCATCGTCGTGGTCCAGGGCGGTCCGGGCACAGGTAAGACCGCTGTTGCCTTGCACCGGGCCGCTTACCTGCTCTACACCTACCGGCGTCAGCTCGAAAAGCCAGGCGTGCTCGTCGTCGGGCCGAACTCGACCTTCCTGCGTTACATCGGCGAGGTGCTGCCTTCACTCGGCGAGACCAGCGTGCTGCTGGCGACCGTAGCCGACCTGATGCCTGGCATCACCGCGACAGGTACCGAGCCGGCGGCGGTCGCGCTGATCAAGGGGCGGCTGGAGATGGCCAAGGTCGTGGCGGCGGCGGTACGCGAGCGCCAGTCGCTGCCCGCTGGGGGTCTTTACGTTACTTTCGAAAAGGACAGCTACCAGCTTTCCCGGCAGTCGATCTCGCGCGCCAGGGAACGAGCGAGGCGGTCGCGGCAGCGGCACAACGAGGCCAGGCAGATCTTCGTGCGCGAGATGCTGAACGAGCTGGCGCGGGTGGTATCTGGTCGCCTCGGCGCCAACCCGCTCGGCGGCGGCAATCTGATGGGCCGTAACGACATCGAGGACCTGCGCGCAGAACTGCGCGAGGATCCGCAGGTGCGGGCGGCCATAGGCAGGCTCTGGCCGATCCTGACGCCACAGCAGCTCATCGGCGATCTGTATGCGTCGCGGCGACTGCTGGCCACGGCGGCGCCCTCGCTGAGCCAGGCCGAACGTGACCTGTTGCGCCGGCCAGCCGGCGCACCGTGGACGCCAGCCGATGTGCCGCTGCTTGATGAGGCCGCCGAGCTGCTCGGCGAAGACGACCGGGCGGCCAAGGCCCTGGCCAGGCACAGACACGAAGAAGAAGAGGCCTACGCCCAGGGTGTGCTTGAGATCATCGGCAGGGACATAGAGGACGACCAGGAAATCCTGATGGGCGCCGACATGCTCGACGCATCCCGGCTGGCCAGGCGCTACGACATCGACGAGTACCGCACCCCGGCCGAGCGGGCCGCGGCCGACCGGACCTGGGCGTTCGGGCACGTGATCGTGGACGAGGCGCAGGAACTCTCGCCGATGGCCTGGCGGACCGTGATGCGGCGCTGCCCCATCAAGTCGATGACCATCGTCGGCGACGTGGCCCAGACCGGCGACGTCTCGGGAACGGCGTCCTGGTCCGAAGCACTCGGGCCGTACGCGGGTGACCGGTGGCGGCTGGCGCCGCTGACGGTCAACTACCGTACGCCTGCCGAGATCATGGCGGTAGCGGCCGATGTGCTTGCCGAGATTGATCCGCAGGCGCAGCCGCCACGCTCGGTGCGTGAGTCTGGCACATTGCCCTGGCGGCTGCGTGTCACCGAGACCGAGTTCGCGGACCGCGTGGCAGAAGCGGCGGTCGCCATCGCCGGATGGCAGGCGGGGGACGGGACGCTGGCGGTAATCTGCCCGGCATCGCGGGTCGAGGCGCTCAGGGCCGTGATCGGCGGCGAGCCATCCGATGGTGGGGATCTCGAGCGGCCGGTGACCGTGCTGACCGTGCGCGAGGCTAAGGGCCTTGAGTTCGACTCCGTGCTCGTGGCCGACCCGGCGGCGATCCTCGGCGAGTCCTCGCGCGGTTACGGTGACCTCTACGTCGCCATGACCAGGGCTACTCAGCGGGCCGGTGTCATTCACAGTGGTGAGGTGCCTTCCGTGCTCGGCAGGCTGGCCCAGGTGGGGAGCGTGGCGCAGGCCATGGCCGGCCCGCAGGCTGCGCAGGTGACCGGCGCAGCCTAGACGGAGAATCACCGCATCGTGGCTGAGCGGATATTCGCTGGCTGAACGACCGGCGGGCGACTAGGGTGGCGGGCGACTAGGGCGGTCAAGCTGAGGAGAGACCATGGGCGTGGTCATGTTCTTCCGTGCCAGGGCGGTCAGGCCGCCGGTCTTGGTCGGGCGCTGCCTATCAGGGCCGGCGGCTCGCCGGGTGGCCGGGCGCTAACCCGCCTGGCGCGCATTTTCTCACCGATCGGGAGCAGGTTGGCCTGCTGGTGCGTGGCAGTGGTGTCGGACCCGGTGACCTGGTGCTTGATCTGGGTGCGGGCTACGGTGCGCTGACCGGGCCGCTGGCTGCCGCCGGCGCCACGGTTATCGCGATCGAACTCGATCCCGTGCTCGCCGGGCGGTTGCGGCGGCGGTTCGCTGGTCAGGCAGTGGTCACGGTGGTCGAGGCCGATCTGCGGAAGGTGCCGTTGCCGCTGCGGCCCTTTCATGTGGTGGCCAGTCCGCCGTTCGCGCTCACGACGCTGCTTTGCCGAAGGCTCATGGGCGACCGGGAGGTCCGGCTGGCCGGCGCGGAACTCGTGCTTGAGTGGGGCGCGGCTAAATGGCTGACCAGGCCGGGTTCCGGTGACCGCGAAGTCGGCAGCTGGGCCGCGAAATACGAGATCGCTTTGGTGCGCCGGATACCGGCAGTGAGTTTCTCGCCGTCGCCGCGCTCAGACGCCGCTCAGGTTCGCATCAGGCCACGGGCGGGCCGGCCACGGGCACGCCGGTTACAGGCCGATGGTGGCCAGGGCCGCGGTCAGGGCGCTGTGCCAGCCGCCGGGGGACCTGGCTGGTCCTGCCGAGGGCGGTTTGGCGTTGTCGAGCGCCGAAAGTGTGGCCATGACGACGTCGCCTGCCCGGCCTGAGGCAACGGCGGCGTCGCCTAGCTCAAGCTCGTGCTGCAGGTTGTCCCTGCCGTGCCCTTGGACAACGTCAAGCAGCAGCAACGGCCTGCCGACCACCCTTGCCTCGGTACAAGTATCACCGGAACTGGTAATGACCAGGTCAGATGCCGCCATCAGCTCGGGAATCCGGTGCGAGAACCCGAATGGGTGCACCAGCGGCTGGCGCGCGGCGACCGCCCGCAGCCGTTGCTCAAGGTGGGTGTTCCTGCCCGCGACGGCCAGCACGTGCACCCCGGCATCGCCGAGCGCCCTGGCGGCCTGGGCGACAGGGCCAAGTCCCCAGCCTCCAGTGGTCAGCAGCACGCACTTGCCGTCTGCTGGCAGGTCAAGCTGCTGCCTGGCGCTGGACTGGGTCAGCGGCATGAAGAAGTCATCGCGCACCGGAGGCGGTACCACCAGGACCCGCGCCTGCGGCGCGAACCTCCTGACCGCGCGCTCGGCCACCTCGGAGGTGACCAGATAGAGATCTACGTGCGAGTGCACCCACAGGCGGTGCGGCGTGGCATCGGTGCACAGCACGACGTGCCTGGTGCCCGGGTACCTGCCTGCCAGGGCGCTCATCGCAGAAGCACCCGTCGCGAATACGGAAATGACCAGTTCAGCTGGGTTAGCGTCCAGGTGAGCGCGCAGCCTGGGCACGATCTGGCTCCTGGCCGCGGCATCGGCCAGCCAGGCCAGCCGGTTGCCCTCGCGCAACGCCGCGAAGTGAAAGGCGTCGTAAAGCCCTGGCAACGACAGCATGGTGCGGAAGACCTTGCTGCCGACCGAGTCGGCACCGCGGCCGAGCAGCTTCATCAGGTCCAGTTTCTCCGTCGACCAGCCTTGCGCCCGCAGTGCCGCCGAGCACGCCGCAGCCAGTTGATCGTGGCCAAGGCCGATCGACCCCGACAGCATGACGGCGTGCCTGCGTAGGCTCATGACAGGGTTACCTGCCCCGCCAGTCAGACATCATGCGTCACAGGTGCCTGGTCAGGGTCATGCCTGGCCGGCCGCCCATGCCATCATGGCATCGATGACGACCAGGTTGCTCCGACCGCCGCTCGTTACCGCCGCGGCCTTTGCGCTCGCCGGCGCCGCCGTGTTCCAGGCTGGTCCAGGCGTGACCGGGCTAGGACCGGTGCGCAGGGCCATGTTTCCCGCGCTCCTCGGTACGGGGCACGACGACCATGTCGCCCTGACCTTCGACGACGGTCCCGATCAGGCCGCTACTCCCTTGTTCGTCGAGGCTCTGGCCAGACGCGGCGTCAAAGCCACCTTTTTCCTGCTCGGCTCCAGGGTGGCCATGAACCCGCGCCTGGCGGCGGAACTGGTCGCGGCCGGGCACGAGGTCGCGGTGCACGGCTGGGAGCACAGGTTCCTGCCGCTGCGCGGGCACCTTGCCACCCATGACGACCTGGCCAGGGCGGCGGACACGATCGGGGAAGTGACCGAAGTGGTGCCCCGGCTGTTCCGGCCGCCCTACGGGGTGCTTAGCACCGGGGCGCTGATGGCAGCGCGCCGGCTGCGGCTGGCAACCGTGCTCTGGGGTTGCTGGGGCAAGGAATGGACGCCCGGCTCGACCGGCCGTTCTGTGTTTGCCACGCTCAGCGGTGACCTTCGTGGCGGCGTGACTGTGCTGCTGCACGACTCGGACGCTACTGCCCCGGCTGGCAGTGCCAAGGCGGCGCTTGACGCGCTCGACCCGCTGTTCGACGAATGCGAACGCCGAGGACTGCGAATAGGCCCGCTCGGCGAGCATGGCTTGCCTCAGCTCGGTCAATGAGATGTATCTTGCTTTGACTCCCGATGCCTCTGACTCCCGATGCCTCTGGCTCCCGATGAAATTCGCGTTGCCGCAGGAACGCGCCACGAACTCGGCCCCGGGTGGGGCTTGCCCTAACCTGGCGGGTATGCGGCTAGTCGTCGAGTTCACCCTGCTGGACTTTGTGGTAGCTATGCTCGGCTAGCTGTCGCCGTCGTCCGAGTCGTCCCTGCGCCCGAACCTGTTCATCAGCCGCTCGCCCGCGCCTACCGCGGAACCGGCGACCCCGCGCACCGCTCCGATCAGCGGGTCAGCTGAGCGGTTCCACGAGTCCTGGTAGGACTTGGCCGCCGACTTGAATTCGTCGCCCATCGAAGTGCCGCGGTCCTGGTCGCGCCTCGGGTAGTTCCCGGCCAGGATGTCGGCGTAGTCGCCGCTCGACGCCCACCGGTCAAGTTCGGCGAACCTGATCACCGCGAACGGGTGCGTGGTGCCCTGAAGCTGCATCAGCTTGATCAGGCTCTCCCGGACGTCGGGCACGCCGTCGTACTCGCGCGCCTGCTCGAGGAAGGCGTCCGCGCTCAGTTCGGCGAGCCGCGAGCCGCCCGCTGTCTTCATCAGCGCCCGGCGCGAGGCGGCAACATCCTGGCAGGCCAGCAAGCCCGCCCGGTCACAAGACAGCTCCGACTTGCGGTACCACTCCTCGAGCCCCCAGATCACGGCCTTGAGGCCGATCCAGGCGATCGGGATGAGCGCAAGCCTGGTGACCAGGTTGAGCAGGGCAAACAACATGGTCCTGTAGACCGCGTGCCCGGAAAGCACGTGCCCGAGTTCGTGCCCGATGACGAACCTGAGCTCGTCTTCGTCCATCAGGTCGACCAGGCCGGTCGTGATCACGATGAACGGCTTGTCCGTGCCAAGCGCCATCGCGTTCACTTCAGGGTTCTGCCAGATGAAAAGTTCGGGTACTCGCGGCAGGTCGAGCACATATGCCCCGTCAAGCATCATCTGGTATACCTGCGGGAACTGCTGCTCGGACGCACGCACTGAGCTGGCAAGGAAGAGCAGTCGCAGGGCGCGGTCGCTGAACAGGCTGGCGATGTTGCGCAGGATCACATCGAAGCCGGTCAGCTTCCGCAGCGCGACCAGGGCGGAGCGGTCGGCAGGGTGTTCGTATGCGCGGGAGCTGATGTCCGGCAGACGAACGCGGGAGCGTTCAGGCACAGTGTTCATGCCGTCATGGTATGCGCCTCTAGGAAGAGTGGCCGTCATGGTTGAGATATATTTCGAGGCTGATGCCGAGACAATGCCCGCCGAAGGGCGTGCCGTCCTTCAGGGCGAGCGACTGGCCGGGCTCGTCGGCCGGCTGCTGGCTGCCGGGGGATTGCAGGCACGGCGGCTGAGCGAGGCCGGCGTGACCAGCGGCCGTGACGTCAGCCTTGCCGGCCTGGCCAAGCTGCCGACGACGAGCAAGCAGGACCTGTGGGATCACTACCCGTTCGGCATGCTCGCCGTGCCGCGCAGCGAGGTCGTCGCCGTGCACGGCTCGAGCGGCACGGGTGGCCGGCCGACGCTCGTTTCTTATTCACGGGCGGACCTGGCCTTGTGGTCACGGATGTGCGCGCGGGCGCTGGCGGGCGCGGGCGCCGGTCCTGGCACGATCATCCACAACGCCTACGGCTATGGCCTGTTCACCGGCGGGGTCGGCATTCACCAGGGCGCGATCGCGCTCGGGGCGACCGTTATCCCCGTGTCTGGCGGGATGACCGCCAGGCAGGTGACGCTGATCCGCGACCTGCGTCCTCGGGTGCTTACCTGCACCCCGTCCTACGCGATCAGGCTCGGCGAGGCGCTCGCGGCAGCCGGGCTGACCAGGGAAACCGGCCTTTCACTTGAGGTGGGAGTCTTCGGCGCGGAACCCTGGACCGAGGAGATGCGGGCCAGGATCGGCGAACTCCTCGGCATCCGTGCCCTTGACATCTACGGCCTCTCCGAGGTCATCGGCCCCGGCGTCGCCTGCGAGTGCGCCACCGCGGCGGACGGCCTGCACGTCAACGAAGACCATTTCCTTGCCGAGGCGCTAGATCCGCTGACCGGCGAGCCCGTGCCTTACGGCACGCCTGGTGAGCTGACGTTCACCACGCTGACCAAGGAGGCGATGCCGCTGCTGCGTTACCGCACCGGCGACATAGCGAGCCTGCGGCCCGGCAATTGCGAATGTGGCCGCACGCTGGTGAAAATGTCCAAGGTCACCGGCCGCAAGGATGACATGCTGGTGATCAGGGGGGTCAATGTCTACCCGAGCGAGATAGAGCGGGTCTTGCTGGCCGAGCTCAAAGTGGCGCCTGATTACCTGCTTGTGGTCGACGAAAGGGGCGACCAGCGCGAGCTGATTGCCTGTTGCGAGCCTCTTTCCGCCAGTAACCTCCCCGGCTCGGCCGCCGGCGGCCAACTCGACCACGGGGCTGGCCTGGGCGCCGCGCTTCAGGCCAGGCTCCGCGACGCGCTTGGCGTCCGCGTCGGCGTCGCGCTGCTGCCGCCAGGCACCGTCCCGCGCGCCGAGGCAGGCAAGGCGGTGCGAGTCGCCAGGTGGACGGCCGGCGACCCGCCCGTGCCTGGCCTGTCTCGATAGGGTTCCCGGCATGAGCGAGCAGGTGTCGGGGCATTCCGGGGTTCGCGCTGGTCCTTCCGCCAGGCGAATCGGCGTGATGGGCGGGACGTTTGATCCGGTTCATCATGGGCATCTGGCTGCGGCCAATGAGGCCGGGCACGCGTTCGGCCTTGACGAGGTGGTGTTTGTCCCTGCGGGGCAGCCGTGGCAGAAAAGCGAGCGCAAGCTCGCGGCCGCGGAAGACAGGTACCTGATGACGGCCATTGCGACCGCCTCGAATCCGAGGTTCTCCGTGAGCCGGATCGAGATCGACCGGCCAGGTGATACGTACTCCATTGACACGGCACGGGCGCTGCGGTCGGCTTTCGGCGCCGATGCCGAGATCTTCTTCATTGTCGGTGCCGATGCGCTGAGCCGGCTTGATACCTGGCGTGACCCGCAAGAACTGCTGACGCTGGTGCGATTCATCGGCCTTACCAGGCGGGGGCATCAAATCGCGGTGAACAGCCTGGACGCCGGCCAGTTCAGCCTGCTCGAGATGCCCGCGCTCGAGATCTCCTCGACCGTATTGCGGGCGAGAGTCAAGGCTGGCTTGCCGATTTCCTATCTCGTGCCTGAGGGCGTTGTCCAGTACATTGCGAAGCGAGGGCTGTACCGCGATTAGGGAGTGCGAGTGCTGCTAGCCGGTGTTGCCAAGCGGTACGGGCTCAGGTCGCCCTGGGTGGTCCAGGACGTGAGCCTGGAGATCAGGCCGAGGATGCTGGTGCGGTTCGAGGGCAGGAACGGCACTGGCAAGTCGACGTTGCTCCGCCTCGTTGCCGGGGTGTCCGTGCCGACGAAGGGCACGGTGACCGGGCGGCCGGTCACCGGGTACGTGCCCGAGCGGTTCCCTCCGGCGCTGCCGTTCACGGCTCGGGACTATCTGATGCACCTTGGGCGGGTGCACGGCGTGCCCGCCGATGTCCTGCCTGCGCGCGTCGATGCCTGCCTTGACCGCTTCGGCGGGCTTGAGTTCGCCGGAGTGCCGTTGCGCAAGATGTCCAAGGGCATGTGCCAGAAGGTGGCAATTACCCAGGCACTGCTGCCTGCCCCTGGGCTGCTTGTGCTCGACGAGGCGTGGACCGGCCTGGATGCGGAGGCTAAGGCCGAGCTTGATGCCGCCGTGGCCGAGCGGATCGCGGCGGGCGGATCGGTGGTTTTCGTGGATCACGATCCGGGCCGGCTCGCGCATTTGGCGGCCGAGCGGTGGCGGATCGAGCGTGGCATGGCGGTTCGCGTGGCGGCCGATGCAAGTGCCGAGCCGGCCACTCCGCCGCGGGTGGCGGGAGAAGGCATGCATGTCCGTCATGTTGGGCAAGAACCAGATGAGTGACCAAAAGGGAGCCTGAGTGTTCGCGCTTGCCAGGTACCAGGTGTCGCTGCTCTTGCGGTCGCACCGGTGGATCCCGGCCGCCGTTATCTACCTGATCGGCGTCGCTGGCCTTGGCGGGGCAGGTGGTTCCGCGGCGGGGCATGGCATGGCGCTGCCTGCTGGCCTTAGCTGGAGCGCGCTGATGCTGGTGCCAAGCGCCGCCTGGCTGACCAGGTCGGTACTGACGGCCGAGCCGCCTGCCGCCAGGGCCGTGGTCGCCGCGGCGGCTGGCCCGCGCCGCGCCCAGCTTGCCGCGCTCGGCGCGGCCCTCTGCTCCGCCGCGGTGTTCGGGCTGGCGGGCGTGATCTGGGAACTGGCGACCTGCGGCGTGGTCCGTGCGCAAGTGACCAACAGCGTCCTGATTGGCGCGACCGCCGCTGACCTCGGGCGAGGGCTTAGCACGGCGCTGATCTGCCTGCTGGTCGGCTCGGCGATCGGCGCCCTGTGCAACCCGCCGGTGATCAGCAGGCCGGCCGCAAGCATGCTCGCCAGCACGGCGGCGGTGGTGCTCGGCCTCGTCTGGAGCGTGTCGCCGGCCAACGCGGCGGTGCGCAGCGGTTACAGCGCCACTCCCAGCCCGTGGCTGACCAGCCTGGGCGTGCCGGTCGTCGTGGCTTTGGCGCTGTTCGCGCTAGCGTGGAGTATTTCGGCGCGAGTTGCGGCGCGGCGCTGTGGCTGAAGTTGGGCAAGCGCTGGCCGGCGGATACGCTGAAAGAGCCGCTGTGGTGTTATGCCGGGTTCGGAGGTCGCGGCCCAACCTGTGCCGCAACCAACCTGTGCCGCAAGCTTGTTCCGCCGCAGCCTGAATCAAGGAGGGTACGCAGCGTTTGACTGCCACCGACCGGGCCACCGAGCTCGTCCAGATCGCGGCCCTGGCCGCGTCTGACAAGCTGGCCACCGACATCATTGCCTATGACGTCAGCGAGCAACTGGTCATCACCGATGCGTTCTTGCTCTGCTCGGCACCCAACGACCGGCAGGTACGCGCGATCGTCGACGAGATCGAGGAACGGCTAGCCAAAGCGGGAGCCAAGCCCGTTCGCCGCGAAGGCGAGCGGGAGGGCCGCTGGGTGCTGCTCGACTACATCGACGTCGTGGTGCACGTACAGCATTCGGAAGAGCGGGTCTTCTACGCGCTCGAGCGGTTGTGGAAAGACTGCCCGCAGATCGAGTTGCCTGAGGCGGTGACCGCCGCGGCGGCGCAGGCCAGCCGGGGCCGGCTCTGAGCGCCCCGGCCGCCCCGCACGCGAGCCTGCTCCGGCTGGTGCTCTGGCGGCACGGCCAGACGACATACAACGCCGAGCGCAGGTTCCAGGGTCAGCTTGACGTGCCGCTCAACGCGCTCGGACGGCTCCAGGCGCAGCGCGCCGCGCGGCATCTCGCGCAGCTCAAGCCGGCCGCGATCTGGTCTTCCGATCTGAGCAGGGCCAGTAGCACCGCCGCCGCCCTGGCCGGGCTGACCGGGCTCAAGGTGCACCTGGACAAGGACTTGCGTGAGCGGCAGGGCGGAGCCTGGGAGGGCCTCACCACCGAAGAGATCAGGGAAAAGTATCCGGACGAGCTTGCCAAATGGGATCCGCCTGGCGGCGAGCCGGTCGCGGCGGTTGCCGAGCGGACCTCGGCGGCCCTGCTGCGCATCGCCGCTGGCGCCGGCGCGGACTCGCTGATCGTGGTAGTCGGCCATGGAGCCTCGCTGACCTGGGGCATGTCGCGGCTGCTCGGCCTCGACGAGCGCGTCACCGGCGGGCTGGCGAACTGCTGCTGGTGCCTGCTTTCCCGCCGCGGCGACGGCGGCCGCTGGCGATTGCTCGAGTACAACGTGGGCGCGCTCCCCGAGCCGGTGGAAGTCGCCGAACTGGGCGACGAAGCCTGACCTAGCCGCCCGCCAGTACCAGGGACCCCTGGTCCCGGTGCCCTGCCCAGTCGCTGCAAAGGATTGCAGGACATTCACCTCAGGTCCGTTGTCATATTCTTGTCAGGTTTCTCGGCAAGCTGGAAAGCTGTGCAAAGTCTGACCTGCGCGGATCATCGTGACCCAGGTAAATTGATACGGGTAAATTGCCGATCGGCAAGTCAGGATCGGCGTCATAGCGACAGGGGAAATTGTGATCGGTAATGAACATTTCGATCATTTAATAGCATCTGCTCCGGTCAACTTTGACGTGGCGGAAATGCGCTGGGCAGGGCTGGCTCAGTTGCTGGCTCAAGTCGGCATCAGCTCGTCGACCATAGTCGCGGTCAGCTGGTGCAGCGTCGGGCTTGGGGATATCGAGGCGCTCACCGACGAGCCTGGCCTCACCATGATTCACCGCCACGGCGTGCTCAGCTCGGCGGGTCGTCTTAAGCCGGGCGGCGCCGGGGTGGAGCACTATGCGATCGACTTCCGCCAGTGCCGTCGCATCGCCGGCGTCGACACCAGCGACGGGCACGGATTCGGCAAGTACTGCATCGAGTTCCTCGGCTCAGGCGGTGTCCTGGTCGGCCGGCTGCAGTGGAGCTGGTGGACCAGGTTGTTCTGGCGCCCCCGTGCCAGGATCACCGCTGCCGAATCGGAACGTGACCGGATACTGAACGTCATCAAGGCCCTGGTGCCGTTATGAGGCTGCCGGCAGGCCAGGCCCGGGGAGCCCGCCGCCCCCCGGCCCTGGCCTGCCGGCCCGGTGGCCGGTTACTCCACCAGGTCGTCAACTGGCTTCACGCCGGCCGTTCCCCGGCGCAGTCTCCGCAGCAGCCCGCCGAAGTACCAGAGCGCGGCGAGGATCGCGCCGTAGCCGAGCACCTTGTCGGCGCCGTGGAACGCGGCGGGCAGCGAGAGCACGAGCATGATCAGGAACGTGTAGGCCAGGACGAACCCGATGACGGGCCAGGCCCAGCGGCCGAGCGTGAAGGCACCGGGGATGGCATCGGCGGCACGGCGCTTGACCGCGTAGGCGATGGTGATCAGGAAGTAGATGATGTAAGGGATGATCGCGGTGGCGCCGACGAGCGTGCCGAAGGCACTGGCCTGAAGGTAGCCGTACCACATGACGGCGAGGTCGATGACGCCGAAGACCAGCAGGGCGATGACCGGGGTCTGGCTCCTCGGGTTGACCCGCCGCAGCCACTTGCTGAACGGCACCATGTTGTCCCGCGCGAGTGAGTAGCACAACCTTGCCTGGGCGCCTGAGCCGACGACCAGGATCGCGAACATCGAGAACACCACGAACGCGATGAAGACCTTGACCAGCCATCCGGGCAGCCAGTAGCTGGCGATGGTCAGCAAGGGCAGCGGGGAGCTCTCCACCGACTTCAGGCTGGGGATCGCGACGGTGAAGCCGATGAGCGCGACCATGCCGAGTACCGCCGAGAGGAAGACGGCCCAGATGACGCCGCGCGGGACGCTGCGCACCGGGTTGACGGCGTCCTCGGACATGTCGGCGGCCAGTTCGAACCCGACCAGGGTGAACGCGCCGAGCAGTCCGGCAAGCGCGAACGCGTACCAGGTCGGGTTGTGCACGATCGAGGTGGTGCTGGTCAGGATGCTGCCGCCGTAGGGCGTCGGCTTGGCGTGCAAGCCCCACAAGACAAGCAGCAGCACGCCGAACACCACGGTGCCGATGATCTCGGTGAACACGGCGACGTTGTTGACCCTGGCGGCGACCTGGATGCTGATGATGTTGATCACCACGGGCAGCAGCATCAAGATGACCGCGACGGACAAGACCAGCCGCGGGCTCGGCGTGCTGATGCCGAACTCGCTGAGCAGCAGTGGCGAGGCGACTTCGAGCATGATCGCCCCGCCGCCGACCGCCATGTAAAGAAGTCCGGCGAAGCCGACGAACCAGCCGTAGGTCGGGTTCACCAGCCGGGCGCTCCACTGATAGGCGTAGCCGGCCAGCGGGATCCTGGTGCCAAGCTCGGCGACCACCAGCGCGATGGCCAGGTTGCCCACGCCGACGATCGGCCAGGTCCAGATCGAGGCCGGGCCCCAGTTGGTCAGGCCGAAACTGTAGTTGAGGAAAATCCCAGTGGTAATGGAGATGATCGAGAACGCGATCGCGAACATCGAGAAGAACTTCAGCGATCGCCGCAGCTCAGGCTGGTAGCCGGCGCGTTCGACCAGGGCGTCGGCCGAGTCGGCCGAGCGTGCCGGATCATCTAGGGTGCTGGACATTACACCGTTCCTTTACTATCCAAGGTGCTTGCGCACGGCTGCGAATGCCTCGTCTGCGGCCGCTAGCGCGGCCGCCACGTCGTCGTCGGTCATCGCTGCCGAGACGAACCAGTTGTGCCTGGGATGCAGGTACGCCCCGCGCTCGAGTGCGCGCGCGGCGAACAACCTGCCGAGCGTGTAGTCCTCGTCGCCCGCGAACGTCAGGTAGGGCATCTGCACCGGGCCGGTGTAGTTGATTTCCAGCCCCCAGGACGCGGCCTGGGCCACGATGCCGTCACGCAGCGCCGTGCCCGCCCGCTCCATTGCCTCGATGCCGCCCTCCTCTCGAAGTGCATTGATCGTCGCTATCCCTGCGGCCATCGGCACCGCAGCGAACCAGAAAGACCCGGTTACGTAGATCTCGCTGGCCCCGGCGCGGAACGCCTCGCTGCCGAGCACGGCGGCCAGGGGGTAACCGTTGGCGATGGCCTTGCTCCACGCGGATAGGTCGGGGTCGACGCCGATCGGCTCCCAGCTCGACCCGAGCGCCATCCGGAACCCGCAGCGGACGTCGTCGAGGATCAGCGCCGCTCCGGTCGCGTCGCACAGTTCGCGCAGCCCGCGCGCGAACGCGGGATCGACAAGCTCCTGGTCGATCCCGGCATCGTGCTTGAACGGAGAAACCACGATGGCCGCGAGGTCAGAGCCGGCTTCCTCGACCGCGGCCCGCGCGCTGGCCAGGTCGTTGAAGGTGTAGTGGCCAAGGTTGACGCGGTCAGCCTCCGTCACCCCGGCCGGCCTTGGCGTGCACCAGGGCAGCGCCCCGTGATAGGCGCCGTGCGCGACGAGGATCCGGTTCCTGCCGGTGGCAGCTCGCGCGATCGTGCAGCACATCGTCGTGGCGTCCGTGCCGTTCTTGGCGAACATGGCCCAGTCGGCGTGCCTGACCGTCGCCACGAAGAGCTCGGCAAGCTCGACCATCGCCGGCGCGGGCCCGTTCTGGCAGTCGGCAAGCGCCGCCTGCGCTCGCGCCGCTTCCTCGACCCTGGGGTGCTGGTGACCGAGTACGACGGGACCGTAACTGCACATCAGGTCGACGTAGGAGTTCCCGTCAGCGTCCCAGACGCGCGCGCCCTTCCCGCCGGCCATGAACTGCGGGTACTGGGCCGGAAGCGGGTTAGCCGACTGATGCCCGTACATGCCGCCCGGAATGACCGCGGCGGCCCGGCGGCGCAATTCCCCGTCTGCGGTCCTGTTGCGTGCGTCAGTCATACGGTGCTCCTTTGCTGATCCCGTGGCAGAAGTGAGGTGATTCGCCGGGCGGTGGCGGGTGCCGCCGAGCGCAGGAGGTCAATGGCCTGATCCAGGCCGGTCAGCCCGGCGTCAGAACCGAGCCCGGTGGCGACGAGCGATCCGCAGGCGATACCGAGCGCTGCCGCGTCCACCGGGCCGGTCTCGAGCAGCAGCCCGGTGATCAGGCCGGCGTTGAACGCGTCACCGCAGCCGGTGGTGTCCACGACATCGACGGGAATGGCACGCAAGTGCACGGGGTCATTGCCCGGCCAGGCCACCAGGCAGCCGTCCGCCCCGAGCGTCACCGCCACCCCGTCAGCGCCGAGATTCAAGATCTTCTTTATCCCCGAATAGACATCGAGCGTGCCGGTGAGCGCGCACAGCTGCTCGGCGTTGGGCAGGAACCAGTCGGTCGTCCCGAGCAGCGCGGCGAGCCGGTCCAGGTCAGATGCGTGTCCTGGATGGAGGACGTCGACCGCGACGAGCGCGCCGCCGCCCTTTGCGGCGGCGACGACGTCAGGCAGCCCTCGGCCGGTGAAGTCGCCGAGCGCGTCAGGGGCGCCGATCATCACCGCGCGGGCGCCGGCCACCAGGTCCAGGTCGACGTCGTCCGGGGTGAGGAACCTGGTAGCTCCAGGCACATGCAGCGCAGGACGTTCGCCGTTCGGCCTGATCGGCAAGATCGTGGCCGAGGTCTGCACGCCGCTTTTGCGTGCCAGGCCGCTGGTGTCTATGCCATGCCGCCGCATCGCCTCGGTGAGCAGGTCGCCGAGCAGGTCGTCGCCTATGGCCCCGATCGTGACCACGTCAGCGCCGAGCTTGGCCAGGTCAACGGCCGTCCCCGCCGCCGTCCCCGCCGCCGTGGCCTTGATCTGGCTGAGCCTGGCGCTGCCCTGGCCAGGCGGTATCTCTTCCACCGGCCAGCCGAGCACGTCGAGTATGTGGGCGCCGATCGTGACGACCCGGCCGATCCCGCTCAAGAGGAGCTCCTTGAGCGCCGGCGGGTGCCGTAGCCCAGGCGCCTGGCCTGCGCGCTCACCTCGGCGAGTTCCGCGGCGGAAAGGATGCGCGGCTCGCCGTAGCACAACGCGCGCCGGTAAACCCCGGCCAGCCACTCGAGCAGCAGCGCGTTCTCATAGGCACGGGCCAGGGTGCGACCGCAGGTGACGGCCCCGTGATTGCGCAAGATCGCCGCCTGCCGCCCGTCAAGCGCGCCGATCGCGGCGCTGGCCAGGCCGTCGGAACCGAACCGCGCGTACGGGGCGACTCGAACCGGCCCGCCAAGGCTCGTGATCGCGTAGTGAATCGCGGGCAGTTCGTCGCGGACCGTCGACAGGGCGATGACCTCGGGGGAGTGCGTGTGCACGACCGCCCCCGAGTTAGTCGCCGCGTAGATCGCCAGGTGCATCGGGGTCTCAGACGACGGGGCCTCTGGCGAGGAAACCTCGGTGCCGTCGAGCGCGATCACCGCGATGTCAGCGGCGCTCAGCTCGTGGTAGCTGATCCCCGACGGGGTGATGGCCACGAGGTCTCCGCAGCGCACGCTGAGGTTGCCTGCGCTCCCGACGGCTAGTCCGTCCGCGAGCAGGCGTGCGCTGAACGCGACGAGCTGCTCGCGAGCGGCGTGCAGATCGGCGGCATCGAGGTCATACACTAAAGCCAGATGTTAGACGGACGTCCGATAAAAAAACAGTAGGCGCGTGCCCGTTTTTAAACTGGATGTCCGTGCCGCTGGTCACGGCTAGGGCACCCATGGGGGCGTGCCCTAGCCGTGCGGGCAGGGAGCCATGCCGAAGATCGTTGACTGGGATGCCAGGCGTGATGAGATCTTGTCGGCGACCTGGCGCGTCATCGCCCGCGAGGGCATCGCCAAGGCGACGATCAGGGCCATCGCCCGCGAGGCCGACTGCTCGCCGGGCATACTCGCGCACTACTTCGACGGCAAGGCCGACATCCTCGGTGCCGCCTTGCTGCTTTCGCACCGCCGGGTGGGCGCCAGGATGGATGCGGCGGCGGCCGGCCTGCGCGGTCTTGGCGCACTCCGCGTGGTGATGCTCGAAGCGCTGCCGCTTGACGACAAGCGCGACCTGGAGGCGCAGATCGAGATCAGTTTCTGGGGCCGGGCGCTCGGCAACGCGGCGCTGCGCGACTTGCAGAACAGCGAGTTCGACCGGCTGAAGGCCAGGCTGCGGCGGCACCTGGCGGAGGCAGCCGAGCTGCATCAGCTCAGGCCCGCCCTCGACCTGGATCTCGCCTGCCACCAGCTAGTCGTGCTCATCGACGGGGTAAGCGCCGAACGGGTGCTCTACCCCGATCGGGTGCCGCCAGGGCGGCAGGTGGAATTGCTCGAAGAACTGCTTAACGGCCTGAAGGAGTGAACCTGAACGTTTGCCTGCCATCCGAGCCGGCCAGGGATGGTTCTTATACTTGGCGTAATGCCCTTCGCGGTCCAGCCACAGGCCGAGGCGATCACCTGGCGGGAGAAGCGCCGGCTGATCGCCGGTCTTGCGGCGCTCGAGATCGTGCTCGCCGCGCAGCAGCTTATCCCCTGAGTCAGGTACCCCCGGCGGTCTAGGTAGTCCTGGCACGCCAGGCTGAGTACGCGTACCGATGCGGCGGCGCGCCCGCGCTGGCTGAATCGATGGCATGGCTGAGGCATATATCACCGGCACCGGCGCTTACCTGCCTGGTGACCCGGTAAGCAACGAGGAACTCGCGGTCAGGTTCGGCGACGGCACCAGGCGGGACGAGGCGCTTCACCGGCGTGCGCTGGCCGCTAACGGGATCAGGACCAGGCATTACGCGACCGATAAGCACGGCAAGAACACGATGCTCAACGAGGAACTCGCGGTTCACGCGGTCAGCAGGGCGCTGGCCGATCGCGGGCTGCCTGCCACCGAGGTCCGGATGCTGACGGCCGGGACCACGCAAGGCGACCTGCTCGTTCCTGGCTTCGCCTCGATGGTGCACGGCAGGCTCGGCGGCGGGCCGATGGAGCTGCTTTCCTCGGCAGGGGTGTGCGCCTCCTCGATGGCGGCGCTCAAGGCGGCCGTCTCCGCCGTCCAGCTCGGCCAGCATCGGGTCGCCGTCGCGGTCGGCTCCGAGCTCGCCAGCAGGTCGTTCTCCGGGGACTGCCCATCTCCGGACACCGCCTTCTTGCGGTGGACGCTCTCTGACGGCGCGGGCGCGGTAGTGGTGGAGCCGGAGCGAAGGCCAGACGGGCTGAGCTTTCGGGTCGACTGGATGCACCTGGTGTCTTACGCGCACGAGCACGAGGTGTGCATGAGCGCGGCGCTGCCGGACGGCGTGACCGTGCCGAGGCTGCGGCAGGACATGTCCGCGCTTTCTGCCCTGGTCGACGTGGGCGTGGCCGAGTACGCCGCGCTGGTCAGGGCGGGGCGGATTGATCCGGGTACCGAGCATGTGCTCTGCCATTACAGTGCCGGGCACTTCAGGGACAAGCTGATGACCAGGCTGCGCGAAGCCGGGTTCGAGCCCGATGAAGGCAAATGGTTCACGAACCTGTACACGGCAGGCAACACCGGAGCAGCGAGCGTGTTCGTGCTGCTCGACGCGGCGAAGCCGCTGCTGCGGCCTGGGGACCGCGTGCTGCTCGTGGTCCCTGAGTCCGGCCGGTTCATGTTCGCGTTCGCGCAGCTCACGTGTGTAGGTCAGGACGGCAACCCCAGCCAGGCCGAGTTCGCGGCCTCGCCGCTCGGGCGGCCGCTTGCCGGTGATCCGCCGGCCGCCGTCCGTGCGTTCACCGAACTTGCGGTGGTGTGGTCGGAATTCGAGCGGGAGCTTGCCCGCGTCCCTGTGGTGCGGCGGATCGAGGAAGGCAGCGCGACCGCGGGCGACTACCACAGGCTGCTGCGTAACCTGCGCCAGCAGGTCGTGGACGGCGGCCGGTGGATCTCGCTGGCGGCCGCCAGTTTCTCTGCCGGACTGTTCTGGCTGCGCAGCGCGGCGATCGAGCACGCCGCCGCCGAGCACCGCGACTACCAGTTGCTCGAGCAGGACTACCTGTCGGCGGGTGGCGACAAGGAAACCATCGCCACGACACCACAGAACATCGGCACGGCGGCGCTGTCGGCTTTCATGTTCTACCGGGCAGGCCAGCCCGACCCGGTCGACCTGCTCGGCGCGATGTTCATCATCGAAGGCCTCGGCGTGCGCAAGGCCGGGTTCTGGGCGGACCGGCTGCGTGACAGTGCCGGCCTGCGTGCTGATCAGCTGAAGTTCCTGCGCTACCACAGCGAGGGCGATGAGGAGCACTTCGCGATCCTGGCCGCCGCGCTGCGGTCTGGCCTGCTCGACGACGCCGCGGTCAGTCAGGTCGTCAGGACCGCACGGGTCGTGGCCAGGCTGTACGCGCTGCAACTCGAGGAGCTTGACCATGTCTGAGCTCGCGGCAGACCCGTCCTTGTGGGAGGTCATGGCGGCCGACCCCGCCACTCCTATCGACCCGGCCACCCTCCGCCTGGTCATCAGTGATCAGCGGCTGGCCAGTCGCGCGCTGCTCTACCCGTGGCTGCGGTCGTGCTCCAGGCTGATCGTCACTGTCATCGTCGCAGGCAAGCGACTATGCCCGGTCAGCTTCTCCGCGCACGTGACGATGGACCGGATGTGTCTTTGGTTCCTCAGGCGCTTCGTGGCCCCTGACGCCGTCTACTTGCTGATCAGGCATTTCATCATCGAGACCAACCTGCTCAATTTCTGCCTGCGCAACACGGGAGTGACCGGGGCCGCGGAAGTGAGCCTGCGCCCGGTATCGCTGGCCGGGCTCGGCAACGGCGCCGTCATCGAACACGACCTGAACGTGTACCGCACGCTGCTCGCCATCGGCAACTCCGGTGCCGTCCGGCAGGCAACCGCGGCCGGCCTGGACTTCGGGATGCTGGCCGTGCCTGACATCGACCCGCAGCGGCAGTTCAGGCGCTTGCTTAACCTGGACATCCAGACCGCGCTTTGCCTGATGAACATTCCGTTCGCGTTCTGCCTGACAGCGGAGCAGTACCGGCGGGCCGTGCACTCCATGCGGCTTGATGCGTCGCTGCTCGGCATCATCGCCGCCGTTACCGGGGACAGCACCTTCCTGGCGTGGGCGCCAGGCGCCGCCGGGGCGGTGCGGGTAGACAGCAACGCCGATGTGCCTGCGATGGTCTACGCTCACGCGGTGCGCTGCGAGTACGTGCACGCCCGGCTCAGCAGGCTGGCCGGCGACGCGGCGGCGGGAGAATATCTGGTGACCAGCGAGTATCGTCTGGACTGTGGAAGCTGTTGTCGTAGGCGCGCGGGGCAGCCGGCTGGCTCAGCTCATGGTCAGGGAGTTGCTTGATCATCTCGGCACCTGCCCTGTCGTCGAGTTCAAGGTCAAGGTCGTGGTGACCGACGGCGACCTTGACCGCAGCACGCCGCTGCGGGAACTTGGCGGCGCGGACAGCGGCGGTGTCTTCACTAACCGGCTTCAGGATGAGCTTTTTGCTGGCCGGATAGACATTGCCGTTCACTCGCTGAAAGACCTGCCGACGGCGTGTCCAGAAGGTCTTGCCCTTGCGGTGACTCCGCCGCGTGCCGATCCTCGGGATGCGCTCTGCGGGTCAAGCCTGTCGGCGCTCAGGCCAGGAGCGAGGGTCGGTACCGGGTCAGCTCGCCGAGTCGCCCAGCTCAAGGCGCTGCGGCCCGACCTGGAAGTGATCCCGCTGCGCGGCAACGTGCCGACCAGGCTCGGCCGGCTGAAGTCCGGCCTCGATGCCGTCGTGCTTGCCGCGTCAGGTCTGCGCAGGCTGGGGGCGAAGGACAGCGTGGCAGAGTTCCTCGACACCGGAATTTTCCCGCCCTCGCCTGGGCAAGGAGCGCTCGGCGTCCAGGTGAGGGCCGCCGATAGCGAGCTGCTTTCGATGCTCGACTCCTACGGTGATCCTGACGCTGACGCCGCCGTCAGAGCCGAGCGGGCGCTGCTGGCCAGGCTGCACGGCGGCTGCTCGGTGCCGGTCGGCGCCTTCGCGGTCAGGGCAGCCGGTGAGCTCAAGCTCAACGCCCAGGTCACCTCGACCGACGGACGGCGGGTAGTCGCCGGCCACGTGACCGGCACCGACCCGGACGCGGCGGGCAAGGAACTGGCCTCGATCTTGCTGGCGCGCGGCGCGGAGGAGATACTGCGCGAGGTCCGCGCGCCCGCCCTTCCCTAGCGCGCCGGCCGGCGGCAGCGTTTTGCGGCTTTTGGTTGACACTGTGACCGCTTCCCCATTGGATGGTGGCCGTGCGGTTGACGCGAGGTACAAGCGGTAAGACCTTTCTGGCAGGTTCGGCCAGCTTGCTCCTGATCTCCGCCCCCTGGCCCGGAGCAGCCGGGCCGGCCGCAGCCGGTGCGGTGACGGCTCCGTGTGCCCAGCACGCGCTCCAGGCCGCCATCGACCACGGCGGTGTGCTGGTGTTCAAGGCCGCCTGCAAGCTGAACCTGAGCAGGGAACTGTCCGTTCCCGCCGGGGACGTGGTGACCATTCGCGGCGGCGGCCGTCAGGTCACGATCGAAGGCGGCAGCACCAGGTATCACCCGCTCAACGTCCTCACCAGGGTTTTCCTGGTCGCGGGCACGCTGACGCTGGAGAATCTCGCCATCGCCAACGGCGAGGTTGCCGGCAAGAACGCGGCCGGCGGAGCCGGCGGCGCGACGGGCAACTCGGGTATCTCGCCCGGGCAGGCGGGCGGCGCGGGCCAGCAGGGATTCCCTGGCGGCAACGGCGGGCCAGGAGAAGGCGGCGGCATTTATGTCGGGCCAGGCGCGAGTTTGACAGCCAATCACGTGAACTTCAGCGGCGACATCGCCGTCGGCGCGCCAGGGGCGCCTGGCGGGGCCGGCGGCCCTGGCGGTCAGGGCGGCCCTGCCGTCGGCGGCGCGGCGGGTGACGGCGGAACCGGCGGAGCGGGCGGGCCGGGCGGAACCGGGGGCGCCGCCTACGGCGGTGCCATCTACAACCTCGGCAAGGTCACTGTCGTCGGCGGCACGTTCAGCGGCGACCAGGCGCTCGGCGGTGCAGGCGGGGTCGGCGGCGAAGGCGGACCTGGCGGTGCGGCCGGCCAGGTACAGACCGCTGGCACCTTCGGAAACGGCGGCGCAGGCGGAACCGGCGGCGCAGGCGGGATCGGCGGCGCCGCCTACGGCGGTGCCATCTACAGTTCTGGCAGCCTGCTGGCCGAAGGAAGCCAGTTCAGTAAGAGCGGCGCCTCGGGCGGCGCGGCGGGTACCGGCGGTACCGGGGGCCGCGGCGGGTCAGGCTTCTGCCCGTCGAGCCCGCCGTCGGACTGCGGCGGCAACTCAGGCGGCAACGGCGGGGACGGCGGCGCAGGAGGTGACGGCGGGGCAGCCGCCGGGGGTGCTGTCTACGCGACCGCCACCGCGAATCTCGAAGGCACCGGGTTCACCGGCGACAAGGCAGACGGCGGTGCCGCAGGACCGCGCTGCGGGCCGGCCGGTCCCGGCTGCGGTGGCGCGGGCGGCGCGGGCGGCGGGTTCGCAGCCAGTCACGGCGCACAGGGACGTCAGGGCGCGGAAGGCAGCGCGGGCACGGCGGCTTTCCCCGTGGCCAATGTCAAGCGGGTAAGCCTGCCACCGGTCATGGTCACGACCAAGAGCCTCGCCAAGGGACGGACGGGCAAGGCGTACCTGATGGTCCTCGCGGCAAAAGGCGGTATCACGCCGTATAAGTGGGTGGTCAAAGGGCTGCCTAAGGGACTCAGCGCGACGGCGGGCGGCGTTATCCGCGGCAAGCCGGCCAAGGCGGGATCTTTCCGGCTGACGGCCAGCGTCAGCGACCCGACGGCCACGCAGCGGACCACGGCGAGGGCCACGCTCACGCTGACCGTCGCAAGGTAACGGCGGCCAGCACGGCGGCCACTGCGAGCAGCGCCGCCGACAGGTACAGCGCGTCGTGCAGTGCCGTGCCGAACGCGGCGTAGCCTGCGCGGAAGAGCTCACCGAAGATGCCGCTCCTGCTGGCACCCGAGCCGCCGCCGGCGAGCAAGGCGACCCCGCCGCCGCTTTGCACGACCGAGATCACGTAGTTCTGGATTACCGCAGGCAGGTGCAGTCTCACCATGGGCGCAAGCAGTCCCGACCTGAGCTGGGCGCTGACGATCGCGCCGAGCACCACGACGCCCGCCACGGCCCCGATCTCCCTGCTCGTGTTCGTCGCCGAGGCCGCCATGCCCGACCGCTCGCCAGGTACGACCTCAAGTACCGACGACGTGATCGGCACCACGCACGCCCCGAGCCCTGCCCCGGCGACCGCCAGGCTGATCGCGAGCAGCGGGTAGCTGGGGTGCGGACCGAGCACAGCGTTGGTGGCGAGCAGGCCGGCGGTGAAGACCACGCAGCCGGTCACCAGGGACCATCTGACGCCCGCCCGCGTCGTCCAGCGTCCGGCGAGCACCGAGGCCGTGATCATCACCGCCGCCATGGGCAAGAACACGCCGGCGATGCGGTAAGCCGAGTAACCTGCGACCTCGGCGAGATACAGCGCGGTGAAAAAGAAAATCGCAAAGGTCGCGAAATAGCAGCAGAACGCGATGATGTTGGGCGTGAGAAACCCTGGAACGCGGAGAAAACGCGCCTCGACCAAGGGATGCGCGCAGCGTCGCTCCCGCCGGACGAACAGCACCCCGGCCGCGGCGCCGACAACGTAAAGCACAAGCTGCTCGGGGTGGAGGAAGCCGGAGGTCTCACCCTCGATGACCGCGAAGGCGAGCGCCGTCACGCAGCAGAATCCGAGCAGCGTGCCCGCGATGTCGACCCGGCCCGCCGCCGGATCTGAGTTCTCTGGCAGCGCCAGTGCCCCGGCCAGGAGTGCCGCGAGCCCGAAGGTGACATCGAACCAGAAGATGCCGCGCCAGGTCCACAGGCCGGCAAGCACGCCGCCGAGTACCGGCCCGAGTGCCAGCGCGACCCCGGAGACGGCCGCCCAGATCCCCAGCGCGCGGTTCCTGCTGGCCAGGTCGGGATAGAGCTGCCTGATCATCGACAGCGTTCCCGGCTCGCTGGCGGCGGCGCCGACCCCCATGACGGCCCGGCCGGTGATCAGGATCCCGATGCCAGGCGCGAGCGCGGAGAGCAGGGCGCCCGCGCAGTACAGGCCGGCCCCGGCGAGCATGACCTTCTTGCGGCCGAACTGATCGCTGATCATGCCGAACGCCAGCATGAGCGTCGCGAACGGCAGCGCGTAGGCGCCTACGACCCACTGCAACGAGGAAACGCCTGCCCGCAGGCCGCCCTGGATGCTGGCCAGCGCCACGCTGACGACGGTGTTGTCTAGGAAGGTCAGGAACAGCAGCGTGCAGAGCACGGCAAGTGCCACCGGGCGGCGCCGCCAGGCGAGTTCCGCTGCGCCGCTTCCGCTGGCGCCGTCCGGTGTGGCGATTGCGCCGGTCATTGGCCTAGCTTCCGCATGCGCTCGGGATGAGCTTGTTCTTAGCCCCGTACGCCAGGCGCACCAGGCCGCAGAACGTGCCGTCGGAGACCAGCCAGCGGCCACCAGAATAGACGGCGGTGCCATGGAGGTTGGTTTCCAGCGGTTTACCGCCGAGCAGGATCGTGTAGACGACGGTGGCCTGGCCGATGGCGGACTGCACCCGGACGCTGCTCACGGTGCCCGAGGCCTGGAAGACGAGCGCGCCGAGCGAGGTCTTCTCCTGTGAGCTGACAAACGACGCGAACGCCTGGCCGTTCTGCAGCAGCTTGAGGCGCCTGGGGATCGGGACGTTGCCGTTGAAGAACTCGGTCCAGGCCGACTTGACCGCCGCGGCTGCGGCAGCGCCGGCCTGCGGCTGGCCGGTCGGGGTGGGCTTTCGCCCAGGGGAACTTGCTGCGGAGGTAGCCGAGCTTCCCGAACAGGCGGCGAGGCTAAGGATCAGTGTCGCGAACAGCGCCGCGCTCAGTGTCTTCCCGGATTTCATAAATAAGAGTGTGCCGTGAACTGCCGCGCAACGAGCAACTTCCCTGGCCTCGCCGCCCCTGCCTCGTTACCCCTGTGTCTCGAAGCGGGTACCGACAGAAAGGAAACCGAGGCGCCGCCTGCGCGCGTAGATCCGGCCGGTCTGGCCGCCGCTGGCGATGTCGTTCATCGCGTCGCCGATCTGGCGGAACGCCAGGACCACCAGGATCAGCGTGATCATCGGCGGGTAGACCTGCCACCAGTACCCGTTGAACAGGTTGTTGACGCCGTTGGTCAGCAGCGTGCCCCAGTCGGCGAACGGCGGCGGCGGGCCGATGCCAAGGAAACTGAGCACGGAAAGCGCGTAGATGGAGTCGGCCACGCCGAAGGCCGAGGTCACCACGCAGATGCCGAACGTGTTCGGGACCATGTGCTTGATCAGTATCCACCGCTTGCTCGCGCCCATGGCTGTGGCCGCCTGGGCGAACTCCCTGGTCCGCAAGGTCAGCACCTGGCCGCGAACCAGCCTGGCCACGGCTGGCCAGGACAGCACGGACAAGATCACGATGATCACGAACAGGTTAAGCGAGAACATGCTCGAGACGATGATCAGGAGCAGCAGCGTCGGCACGGCTAGCAGAGAGTCCACGATCCGCATCAAGATCGCGTCGCCGAAACCGCCGATGACGCCGGAGATCGCGCCGTAGAGGAGTCCGAGCACGGTGCCGAGAATGCCGACCGCAAAGCCGAGTTCAAGCGAGGACTGGCCGCCTTGCATGAGGCGGGCGAGGATGTCGAAGCCGAACTCGTCGGTTCCTAGCGGGTGGCCTGGACCGGGCGGCTCGTTGATCAGGTTCAGGTTCACTGAGACCAGGTTGGCATGGTAAAAGAGCGGCCCGGCGAAGCAGAACAAGCAGAGCGCGACCACGATGCCCACTCCGCTCATCGTGCGCCGGTTGCGCAGGAACGCACGGAGGGTGAGGCCGCTCGGCCCCCGGCCACCCTGCGCGACGCCGCCTTCCGCTGCTTCCTCGAGCGAGGTCGCGCTAGTTGCTGCCATAGCGGATCCTTGGGTCGAGCATGCCGTAGGCGATGTCAGCGAGCAGGCTGCCGATGACGGTCGCGACCCCGATGACGAGCGTGGCGCCGAGCATCACCGGATAGTCGTGCTCAAGGGCGGACTGCCAGAACAGCAGGCCCATGCCGGGGAAGTTGAAGATCGACTCGGCGATCAGCGCGCCCGCGACGATGCTGGGGAAGGACAGCCCGAGAATGGTGATGACCGGCAGCAGCGAGTTGCGCAGCACGTGCCGGTAGAGCACGAGCCTTCTTGACAGGCCCTTGGCCCGAGCGGTCCGCACGTAGTCAGAGGCAAGCGACTGGATGGCCTGCGTGCGCACGTACTGCGAGAACCCGGCGACGCTGTTGATCGACAGCACCGCCACCGGCAAGATCAGCGCCCGCCAGTCGGCCAGCAGGCCCCCGACCGTGGTGATGCCGCCGTTGAAGGTCGCGTAGAACACGTGGAACTGCACGCACAGCAAGGCGATCAGCAAGAAGGCTTCGAGGAAGTCTGGCGCGGAATACAGCGTGAACCAGGTGCCCGCCAGGGCGTCGTCGGCGAACTGGTTGTGGTTGACCGCCTGGTAGATCCCCGTGGGGATGCCGATGATCAGGGCGAGCAGGGTGGACAAGCCGAGCAGCACGGCATCCCTCGGCAGCCGCTGGGAGATCAGCGTGGTAACCGGCTGCTGCAGCTGATAGGAGATGCCGAGGTTGCCGTGCAGCACCTGGTCGATGTAGATGATGAACTGCTGGTAGATCGGCTTGTCCAGCCCGTACGTGTGGTCGAAGATGGCGATCCTGGCCGGCGTGGCCTTCAGCCCGAGCACAGCCTTGGCCGTATTGCCCGGCTCGATGTGCAACAGGATGAAGGTCATGAGCATCACGCCGACCACGACCGCGAGAGCCTGGCCGAGGCGCCGGATGATGTACCAGGTCATGATCCTGGCTTGGTGTAGTACCAGACCTCAGGGTTGAGCGTGCCTGAGAACGGGTTCCACGGCGTGATCCCAGCCAGGTTCTTCTTGAAGACGAAGAGGTTGGACGCGTTCGGCAGCCAGAGGTAAGGAAGCTGCTCGGCGGTGTAGTCCTCGTAGGCGAAGAACGCCGACGGGCTCGAGCTGTACTCGGTGGCGTCGATCAGCTGGTTTTCCCTGGCGCTCGAGTAGCCGCCGTAGTTGCCGAAGCCGCCGGTGTTGAACTGGCCGGCTCCTGATGGGTCGAGGAAGTACGGGTTGTAGCCGTAGTCCTGAAGCTGCCAGGAGCAGGTCGCCACCGGATGGGTCTTGGCATTGCAGTAGGCCGTAGTCGCGACGATCGTGTTGAACGGCTCGGGCTTCAAGACGATCTTGACGCCGGCCTGGGCTTCGGTCGACTGGATGGCGGCGTTCTGCTGGTCGAACGAGGCGATGCCTGAGGTGTAGAGCAACTGGAACCGCAGCGGCTCGCCCTTGGTGATGCCCGCACCGCACTCTCCCGCGCCGCTGCCCGCCTTCTGGCAGGTGTCGGTGCCGTTAGGCGTGACCGTCCAGCCGTGGCTTCGCAGCAGCGCCTCGGCCTTGGAAACCGAGTACGGGTAAGGTCCGCCGGCCTTCTCTTGCGGTGAGGCCCACTGCTGGCCGTAGTCGACGGGGATCGGGCCGTTGCCGGGGTCGGCATACCCGTCGTAAACCTTCTTGACGATCTGCGGCCGGTCGATCAGGTACTCGAGCACCTGCCTGATGTAAAGCTGGCGGAGCATCGGCCCGTTCACCGGGTTGTAGAGGTTGGGCACGATCTCGGCCACCCCGGCCACTGGCAGCGACGCGACCGTGTAGCCCTCAGCCTGAAGCGCGCCGACCTGGTTGACGTCGTTGAGCGGCAGGGTGCCCAGGTCAATGCTGGTGCCAGAACGCAGCGTGTTCATCTCGGCGGTGTCGCTTGTGAACGGCGTCTGGATGACCTTGCTGAGAATGGGCTTGTCTTGACCAGAGTAGTTCTTGTTCGGCACGTAGGCGTAGTAGCCGCTGCTCTCGAACGTCTGGAGCGTCCACGGTCCGTCGACCACCTTCCACAGCGGGTTGGTGGCGAAGGTGCTCATGATGCCGCCCTGCTTCTGCAGGAAGGCGTAGACGGCCTTGGCGCCCGCCTTGGTCTCGTCGTAGTTGCCGACTTTGCCGCTGACCGACTCCTTGTCCCAGGCGTGCTGCGGGATCAGCGCGATCGTCGAGAGCACGTCGTCGGTGTAGAAGGTCGGGTTGTAGGACCTGGTCAGGTCGAGCACGACGGTGTGCGCGTTCGGCGTGAGGACCTTCTTCACGTCCACGGGGAACAGGCCCTGGGTGTAGCTGATCCAGTTCTGGTAGTTGTACTTCAGCAGGTTGTAGACGAACGTGAAGTCACGGCTGGTGACCGGCGAGCCGTCCGACCACTTCCACGGCTTGAGCACGATCGTGATGACCGAGTCGTTGGCGCTGTACTTGAGCGAGCTGAACGCGCTTTCCTGCGGGTTGACGATCGACTTGCCGCCGTCACCGGAATAGACCAGGTACGGCCACAGGCCCTGGGTCAGGTTGACGTTGTATCCGTCACTGTTCGTTGACGGAGGGTAAGGAAAGATAAAGTTTGGTGAAGCCGCGACCTCGGCTATTGTCACCGTGCCGCCCTTCAGCGGCTTCCCCGAGACGTGTGGGGTACCTGAGCCGATCTTGCTACCTGAGCCCGAGCATGCGGCGACGACCGTCGCCAAGGCCAAGATCACCACTGCTGAGGCGAGTCGACGGGACCTGCGCATACTCGGCTTCTCCTTTGCAGCCAATACCCGCGCCTTCCACTGCGGGCAGCGCCAGCGGGCGCTAACCGGAAGTAACGGGCGGATGAACTATCAGCCTGAGGCTGTAGTCCCGGCGAGCCAATACCTCCGCGCAAAGAGTGCTCAAGACGTGACTAAATCGTGATTAGCCAACTAATGTCGCGTTCGAGCGGCGTCTTAGCCGCGGCCGATGAAGGGCATCTTGGTCGCGGTGATGGTCAGGAACTGCACGTTGGCGTCGAGCGGTAGCGAGGCCATGTAGCGCACGGCCTCGGCTACGTGCCGCGCGTCGAAGGTGGGCTCAGGCATGACCGAGCCGTCGGCCTGCCTGGCGCCCGCACTGATTCCGCTGGTCATATCGGTGGCCGCGTTGCCGATGTCGATCTGGCCGCAGGCTATGTCGAAGGGGCGGCCGTCCAGCGAGATCGACCTGGTCAGTCCCGTGATCGCGTGCTTCGTGGCGGTGTACCCTACGCTGGCCGGACGCGGGCTGTGGGCCGAGACGGAGCCGTTGTTGATGATCCGGCCGCCACGAGGACGCTGCTCCTTCATCAGCCGGAAGGCGTGATGGGCGCACAGGAAAGCGCCGGTCAGGTTGACGCCGACGATCCGCTGCCACTGCGCTGGGCTGAGTTCGTCCACGGCGCCCGCGGAGCCGGAAATGCCCGCGTTGTTGACCAGCAGGTCGAGCCTGCCCAGGCGCTCCCTGACTACCTGGAACAAGGCCGCGACCGACTCGGCGGAGGAAACGTCGGTCGGCACCGCGATCGCCGACCCTGGCGGCCAGTGCCCTGCGCCGATCGTCTCGCGCAGCGCCAGGTCCCGCCGGCCAGCCGCGACCACCCGCCAGCCCGCCGACAGCAGAGTCCTGGCGATTTCGCGCCCGAGGCCAGAGCCTGCTCCGGTAACCAAGGCGGCACCGGTCACGGCGGTCACGAAGGGGTGCCCGACTCGGCCAGGTGCATCCTGATGACCGACTCGAAGTCCTGGTCAGGGGTGAGGCCGAGCGCCGCCGCCCGTTCGGAGCGAACCCGGCCTGGCCAGCCGAGGAAGAGACCGATGATCAACGGATCAGGCGCCCAGTCGATCCGTGCGGCGACGTCGGGGCCAGCGACCCGGCCGAGCGCCGCGACCATGTCGGCGACCTTGACCGTCAGCGCGGGCATGGTGACCGGGCTGCGCCCGCCCCAGGCGTGGTCGTGCGCTCCGGCCGCTCGGAGCAGCGCGTCGATGGCCTTGGCCGGCGAGGCGAGCGCTACTTCTGTGTCAGCGCCGACCGGGCACGTCGCGCGCTGCCCGGTCAGTGGCTCGCGGATGATGCCAGACAGGAAGCCGGACGCGGCGCCGTTCGGGCCGCCCGGCCTGACGCTCACTGTCATCAGCCGGATCGCGCGCCCGCGCAGGAAGCCCTTGCGGGTGTAGTCGGCCAGGAGTTGTTCGCAGATGAGCTTCTGCACGCCATAACTGGACTGCGGATTAGGCAGCGTCTGATCTTCCACGACCTCGGGCAGCGGGTGCTCGGGCGAGCCGCCGAAGACGGCGACTGAGCTGGCGAACACCAGGAACGGACTGGTGCCGAGCGCACGGCAGGCGGCAAGCAGCGACTGAGTTGCCGCCAGGTTCGCCCGCATCCCCAGGTCGAAGTCCGCCTCGCATTCCCCGCTGACCGCCGCCGCCAGGTGAAAGATCACGTCGGCGCTGGCGAGGGCGTCCGCGCCGCTGCCACCTGGGCCGAGCACCTGCCCCGCGTCGCCGCGCAGTTCGGTCACCATTTCATGACCGGCCAGGCCGGCGGGCAGTCCGGCCCTGTCGACCAGCGTGAGCCGGTCAAGCTGGCGGACTTCGCCTGCGATCGCGAGACCGCCGGCCGCAAGCAACTGCCTGGCCAGGCGGGCGCCGAGGAAGCCGGCCCCGCCCGTGATCACGACGTTAGCCACTAAGCCACCGTAAACCAGATCCCGCGGCCTGCGGACAGAGATTGAGCCCGCCGAGAACATGCAGCTCGCCCGGAAGCCGGCGGTGCTCACTAAGCCCGCCACTCAGTGAGCACCGCCTCGGTCAGCCACCTCGGGGGGGACAGGCGCTGACTAAGGGGGAAGCTGCCCATCTCAATAGGACTTTAACCGGCAATTGCCGGATCGGAGTTTGCGTTTACTTGATCATTGCGCCGCTGACGGGTAAATCTAGCCAGCATGAACGATTTCACCCGGTTGCTCACTGCCCAGGTCGCCGCTGACGCCCGTACGCTGCCCGCGAGGGCGCTGGCCAGGCTGAGTGCGGCAAACCCGGCCAGCAGGGCAGGGACGATCAGTGAATTGCGTGCGGTCGCCGCCAGGCGGGTGCCCAGGGTCGTGTTCGATTACGTGGACGGCGGTGCGGGGGACGAGATCACGTTGCGGCGCAACCAGACCGCACTCCGTGACATTGAGTTGCGGCCGCGAGTTCTCGTGGATGTATCAAAGGTAGTAACGGCGACTACCGCGCTTTCCGAGCCTATCGCGTTGCCATTGATCGCCGCCCCGATGGGGCTTGCCGGGCTGCTGAACCCGGCAGGCGAGGTGGCGATCGCGCGCGCCATGAGCGAGGCCCGTTCCATCAGCATCCTTTCTGTGATGGCCTCTTGCCCGGTTGAGGAGGTGGCCGCCGCCGCGCCAGGGCCGCTCTGGTTCCAGATGTACTTGTGGCGCGACCGCGGCCTGGTCAGGGACATGCTTGCCCGGGTCAGGGCGGCGGGCGTGAACGTGCTCGTGGTGACGGTGGACGTGCCGTGCGCTGGCAACAGGGATCGCGACAGAAAGAACGGCTTTACCGTGCCGCCCAGGATCACGGCGAGGGCACTTGCCGATGGCATAGTTCACCCGCGCTGGTCATATGACTTCGTCCGCAATCCGAGGATCAGCTGGGGCAACTTGCCTGGCGACTCCGCTGCCAGTGCCGCGTCGCTGAGCACTCGCACGAACCAGCAGTTCGACCCGGCCGCGACGTGGCCGGACCTGACCTGGTTCCGCGAGAACTGGCCAGGCCGCCTGGTGATCAAGGGCGTGCTCGATCCCGCGGACGCCAGGCGAGCGGTAGAACTTGGCGCCGAGGCCGTCGTCGTCTCCAACCACGGCGGCAGGCAGCTAGACGGTGCCCGGGCGACGATCAGCGCGCTTCCTGCCGTCAGCGAAGCCGTCGGTGATGCTGCGGAGGTCTACCTCGACGGCGGCATCAGGCGCGGCGCCGACATCGCCAAGGCTGTCGCCCTCGGCGCTCGTGCCTGCCTGGCCGGGCGGGCGCTAGCATACGGTCTCGGCGCGGCCGGGCAGCCCGGAGTCAGTCGTGCCGTCGAGATCCTTGGCTCAGAGCTGAGAACCGTGCTTGCGCTGACCGGTTGCCCGCAGGTCAGCGACTTGAGCCCGGCCTGGGTAAGGCAGCCGTGAGCTTTTGTGCCCCTACCTGCGGCTAACCCTTCCAGACATAGGTCGCGCCGTGATGGTCGCCGACGGCGAGCATGCTGCCGTCGTGGCTGAAGCCGACCGCCCAGACGTTGCCGGGGCTGGGCAGTGCCTGGACGGCCTGGTCGTCGCTCAGCCGCCAGAGATAGGTGTAGCCGCTGACGTCGCCGGTCGCGAGCAGGGTTCCGTCCGGGCTGAACGCCAGTGCCTCCACCGCGGGGCTGGCGTTGGGGTCGGCAAGCGTGGCGGTCAGGCTGCCGGTCGAGACGTTCCACAGGTAGGTGGAGCCGTTGAATGACCCGGTGGCAAGGGTGGCGCCGTCCGGGCTGAACTGCACCGCAAGCACGCCAGAGCCGGGCACTGGCAGCGAGCTGGTCTGGGTCCTTGTCGACACCTGCCACAGGTAGGCGGTTCCGTTGTAGTCACCGGTAGCCAGCGTGGTTCCTCCGGGGCTGAAGGCCAGCGTGTTGACGCCAGTGGAGGCGGGGTCGGAGAGCTCACCTGACAGCTTTCCCGAGGCGACGCTCCAGAGCCGCACATCGCCGCTGCCGTCACCGGCCGCGACGGTGCTGCCTGCCGGGTTGAACGCGATCGACTCGACCGCGCGGCCCGATACCGGCATCAGCTGGACCGGCTGGGCGTTGCCTGCCGGGCGCCACAGGTAGACGCTTCCCGCGGAATCGCCGATCGCGAGCGTCCTGCCGTCTGGGCTGAACGCCAGCGCGAGCACAGGAACCTGGCCAGGGATGCTGACCGAACCGGATTCCTGGCCGGTGGCTGGGTTCCAGAGGTAGACGGTGCCGTTGTTCCCCGCGGTCGCCAGCGTGCCTGAAGCGCTGAAGGCGAGCGTGCTGACCCCGGCGTTCTTGCCTGCCGGATTCAGCGTGCGAAACCTGGTGAACGAGGTGGGCTGAGGAGTGCGTGCCTGGCTGGCGCCGCTGCCAGGGTTCTGTTTCTGGCCGTTAGAGCTGATCAGAAGGCTGCCGGCCACGATGCCCGCCGCGACCACGATCGCGCCGGCGATGGCAACGGCCGAGCGCTGCCTGGCGCGGCCGGCGGCGGGCGCTGGCCGGTACTGTGCGCCTCGGCCGGTCGGCGTCAGGTAGGGGTAAGGCGCGTAGGGCGTGGCCTGAGCAGGTCCGTAGCCTGGCTGCGGCAGGTAACCGGGTGCGTAGCCTGGCACTTGTACCTGGCCTGGCTGTACCGGTGCGGGCGGGGTCGGTGCGGGCTGTACCGGTGCGGGCTGTACCGGTGCGGGCGGCCGCCCCGCGTGGCTGGGCGGCGGCAGCACGGCCTCGGTCGGAGTGCGGGCGGCCTGGTCACCGATCGCGCTTGGTCCCGGCTCGTACTGCGGCAGCCGCAGCGCCTCGCGCAGCGCGGCAGTGAAGTCACGGCAGGTCGGGTAACGGGCGGCAGGCGATTTGGCAAGAGCACGGGCGAGCACGTCGTCGGCCTGCGAGGGAAGGTCTGGTCGCCTGGACGTCAGCGCAGGAACCTCGTCCCTGACGTGCGCCCAGATCATCGCCATCGGCTGGTCACGGGTAAATGGCGGGGTGCCTGACAGCAGTTCGTACGCCGAGCAGGCCAGTGAGTACTGGTCGGCACGGCCGTCGACGGGCTCGCCTTCTATCTGCTCGGGCGCCATGTAGTCGAGCGTCCCGACGAAGACGCCGGTACGGGTCAGGGCGGAACCGGACATGACGTCCTTGCTGATGCCGAAGTCCGACAGGTAAATATGGTCAGGCCGGTCGCCGCCAGTGCTGACATCCATCAGCATGTTGGCGGGCTTGACGTCCCTGTGCACCAGGTCGTGGCGGTGCGCGGAGTCGAGAGCGGAAGCCACCTGCGACAAGATCAGCGCGGCGCGTCCCCTGGGCAGCGGTCCCGACTCGTGCACGTGGCTGTGCACGTCACCGCCTGGCACATACCGCATCGCGATGAACAGCGCGTTGTCAGACTCGCCCGCCTCGAAGACCGGGATGATGTGCGGGTCGTCAACTGAAGCGGCCACCCGCGATTCCCTGATGAACCTGAGCCTGAATGCCTCGTCCTGCGCCAGTTCTGGCGCCAGTACCTTGAGCGCCACCTTCCTGCTCAGCCGTTCGTCGGTGGCGAGGTACACCACGGCCATGCCGCCCGCGCCCAGCCGGCGCTCAATCAGGTACCCGGCTACCCGCGATCCCTGCGGCAATCCCTGAATGGGTACATCGGCCATCATTGCCTCCCCAACAAGAAACCGACGCCTGACCGACCATACCGCCTCAATAGCCAGGCGGAGGTTTGGTCAGGCAGACCACAGATGAGCCGCTTTACCGGCCCGCGTCGCCAGTTGAACGCTGTCGGGGCTGAAGGTCGCAGAGGTGACAGCGGAGTTGTGCGGAATCCTCGCGAGCAGCTTGCCGGTCGCTGCTTCCCAGAGCTGAGCGATCTTGTCCGCGCCTGCCGTAACGAGTTGCCTGCCGTCGGGGCTGAAGCGCGCTACTTGCGAATAGCCGTGCTGCGTCCTGACGAGCTCTTGTCCGCTGGCCGTGTCCCAGAGCCTGATCGTCCCGACCGAGTTGACCGTCACCAGGCGAGTGCCGGTCGCGTCGAACGCGATCGATGTCAGGTGCTGGTCGTCTTGCGCACGGAGTGTTTCCTTGCCGCTTGCGATCTGCCATACCCTGGCCATGTTTCCGCTTACGGTGGCGAGATATTCACTGTCCGGGCTGTAGGCCAGCGCGGTGACCGTACGGGCGTGCGGCAGCAGGCCGACCGGCGCGGCGCTGTAGAGGTCCCACAGCCTGACCGTCCGGTCGGAACTGGCGGTTGCCAGTACCCCGCTGTCAGGGGCGAACGAGATGGTCCAGCGCTCCATGCGCTCGAGCCAGGGCGCGAGCTGGCCGCTGACGGAGTCCCACATCCTGGTCACGCCGTCCACGCTGTAAGTGACCAGGCGGGAACTGTCCGGACTGAACGCCGTCACGGACACGTCTTCGTCGTGCCTGATCGGCGCGACGCGCTGCCCGGTCGCGACGTCCCAGAGCGTCGCGGCGTTAGAGTACTGGCAAAGGGCGATGAGTCGTTTGCTGTTCTTGCTGAAGCCCACCGCGGCGACAAGCCGGTCGTGTGAGAGCCGGGCCATTTCCTGGCCATCGGGACTCCAGAGCCTGGCGATCTTCTCGTCGCTTACCGTCGCGATCCTTGACCCGTCTTCGCTGAAGCGTGCCGAGGTGACCGACGCGAAGTGCTCAAGTCGCGAGATCTCGCCGCCCATGATGGCGTCCCACAAGATGGCAGAGCGGTTGCCCGCGATTGCCGCCGGGCGAAGCCTGGACACCAGTCTGGTGCCGTCAGGGCTCAGGGAAATACCTGCTACTGCTCGCTCGTGCCGCAGTCCGGCGATCTCGTTGCCCATACCGTCCCACAGCCGTACCTTCGCGTCAGAGTTAGCCGTCAGGACGCGGTCGTCGGCCAGGCTGAAGACCAGGTCGGTCGTTTCAGGTGCACGATGAAGCTGGCCAATCGGCGCACCCGGAGCGAGTCCTGGCAGGCGCTGCCTGTGCACGGGCACTGGTTCTTTGCCGGGTACCGAGCCGCCCGCAGGCTGGCCGGGCCGCGGCGCCCGATCCTGGCGGGGAACCTCGACCCGGCCGAAGCACGGCGGCTACCTCGTGCGGGTCGCCTAGCGGCGCTGACGTCATTGTCTTCCTTCCTTAGGGATGATCAGGCGGCGAAATCGAATAGCCGGGTCTGGCCGCCGCGCAGGCAGAGCACGGGAATGACCCATTCGAGAACGTAGCCGCCGGTGCCGAGGATGCCGATCCGGCCGCTTGACATGGCCTGGTCCAGGTCGGCGCCGCGGGCGATTGCGCCATAAAAGCCGCCGGCGAAGGCGATGGCCGCCTGGTCGCTGATCTTGACCTGCATGGCCGCCACCGCGCTGACGCCGCCCGCGATCAGTTTCGTGGCGGTGCTGGCAAAGAGCCCGTCTGCCGCACCTTCGCAGGAGTTGAGTACGACCAGCCTCGGCATGGAGCCGGCCACGCGGAGCAGGTCGGTGAAGCGGCTCGCCGCTACCTGATGCGGCCGCCCGCCGGCCCGGGCGAGCACGATTCCGCTTTCCCCGCCGATGGCCTCGCCCTGGCCAGGGGAAGCGCCATGGCCGACGAAATGGATAACGTGCCATTGGCCGCCGAGCAAGGCATTCTGCAAGGAACTCCAGGTCGCGTCGGGCACCCACTCGATTTCGGCTAGTCCGTCCCGCACCGGTCCTGCCAGCGCCCTGGCAAGCAGGCCACGCTCGCGGTCCACGCTGACCGGCGGCAGGCCGTGCGGCGAGGAGGTGACGCCGAGGATGCGAAGCGGCGGCCGGACCGCGAGCGGCGCCGGCGCCGCGGGGACACTGACGCTCCTGGCGAGATGATCGTGCCTGGCCACGTAGGTGTCCCTGGTCTCGTCGTACATGGCTTCCCACGGCAGCCTGGCCAGGTCAGCGGTCTCGGCCCGCAGCAAGATTCGCAGCGGGCGGTTCCGCTGCGCCGCGATGGCGAGATTGGCGCGATACATGCCTGACACTGGTTCGGTGCCAAGCAGGGCGGCGAATAGCTGCTGGCCGATCGCGCGAACGGCACGCCCGGTTTCCTGCGCCCGGCGGGCGGATCTTCTCTCCTGGTCGGAGAGTATCTCGCCAAGGGCCTGCCAGCGGGCCGCGATGTCATCAGGGTCGAGCAGGGCGACTGAGGAACCTTCACCGGCTTGCGAGCGGACGACGGTTGCCCTGTACCTGCCCGCCTCGCGGGCGGGCTCGATTGCCAGTTCAATGGTGACCGGTTCGCCGCAGGCCGCTAGCCGAGCTGGCCGGGCGGGCGTTCCGCCCGAGGGCTCGCCGAGAACCGCCCTGATCCTGGTAATCAGCCGGGCTGCGCCCGCTTCGAAGCGCTCGCCGGACAGGTCGGCGGGCGTGAGCGAGCCAAGTGTGCGCCCGCCGCCAAGCTCCCACTCAGGGATCGTGCAATCGTCGAAACGGACCGGCATGAGCCAGGCATCTTCTGGCCGGCGAAGCCGCAGTTGATCTATCGCAAGCACAAGTTGCTCGTTCTGCAGGCTCCTGCTCTTCCCCAGGCTGTGCCAGGAAAAGCACGCGATGAAAACGAGGGCGTCATTCGCGATGGCCTGCCTTATCCGCAGCCGCCAGTCCTCGCCAGGCCAGAGGTCGTCCGTATCACGCCAAACCAGAATATTTGCGCTTTCGAGTATTTGCTGCAACCGGTCGACCAGAAGGGAATCGTCGTGGTCATAGCTGAGGAAGACATGCCCGCGCGCTTCAGCCGATTGCCTCATGAGCAGAGCCTATGAGATCAAGCGGCGGTCTTAAGTGCCATACTTCGGGCGGCAGAGCCTGATTGACCGCCTCTTCCGGTGAATGTGCCGTGCTCTCAAGCCGGCCCTCGATAGACCAGCCGGCCAGGATTGCCACTGGCTTGCCTGTCCGTTTCGCGAAAGCTATCTCGCTCATGGTGCCCCAGCTCCCGCCGATCGCGATCACCGCGTCGCAAGCCCGTACCACCAGGCCATTGCGCAATTCGCCGATCCCGGTCGGCAGCGCGATGGTCAGGTAAGGGTTGCCAGCGCCGCGGTCATCTCCCGGCAGCAGCCCGACGGTAAGGCCGCCTCGTCCGGCCGCCCCCTCGCAGGCCGCCGCCATGACTCCGCCGAGCCCGCCGCATACCAGGACCGCGCCGCGTTCGGCCAGCAGGCGCCCTACCTGCCGCGCGAGGCGTGACAGGCCGGCCGGTGCGCCGTCGCCTGGCCCGATGACCGCGACGTATCCGCTCCGCGATGTCATGACGTCCTCTCAGTTTCCCGCTGCCGGGAATCTCGCGGCTCATTGAAGGTTGCACGGCAGCGTACGATCAAAGACGACACTACGTGTTCGGGCTGGAGGCTGGACCGATGATCAGGGTGAAAACAGGTCCGAGACTGGGACTGGGCCCGCTGCAGTTGCTCGGCGGCGGCCTGCTGCTGATGCACCTCGACCGGGCCGTCAGGCACCAGCGGACGTGCGAGAGGTGCGAGGGGCGCGACTTCATGGCGATCACCATGGACGTCGGGCACCTGTGGGGTAACGCCTAGCACCCGCCCGGCCCGAACTTAGCGGGTCAGGCTTGACCGGCCGCGCGCCCGGCGGCTGGCGCTGCCGGTCAAGTAAACCCGGCTGCTACCCGAGGACCGCGACCTTGTAGTCGTAGTACTTGGCTAGGTAGTTCAGCGTCGAGGCATGCAGCAGGTAGTCGCCGTCCAGGGCGAACTGCGTGCTCCAGGAGTTCCTGACCTTGATGACGGTGTTGTTGAGCTCGACGGTGCCATCGCTGGTCTGGGCGACTTGGACGATGCCGCGCTGCAGGGTCTCGTGTCCGCCCGCCACCCCTGACCCGATAGCGGCGTGGAGCGCAGCCAGGCTTCCGTCGCCGTCGACGAAGCCGTTGCTGTCCGGGTTCATCCAGGAGTTGAACCAGGGACCGCCCTGCATGACCGTGCCGGTCTGAAGCAGCGACAGGCACGCGACCACGTTTGGCGCTGACTGGTAGCTCGCGGCGAAGCCGAGGTGGATGAGTTCCTGGCAGACGTACAGGCCGCTCGACCCGCAGTCGGTCGGCGGCCATTCCTGGGCCGGATCACCGGTCTGGTCGGTGACCAGATGGTAGAGGACGATCGCGAACTCCTCGTCGGTCATCGCGTTCGTGGCCGACACGCTGACCTGCCCGGACTGTGCGGCGAGAGTCAGGCCGGAGATGTCCTTGCCGGCCGCGGCCCAGCGCTCGGCGATGTGCGCGGTGCCCGCGTTGCAGGTGCAAGAGCCGAGCGCGTCCGCGTTCTGCGCCCCGGCGACGAGCTGGGTCACGTTGATGCCCTGAGCATGCAGGTCTTCCTGGTCGAGGACCGGGATGGGGATGTCATGCACGACTTCCTTGAGCGCCGATCCGTCGTGGAACGCCAGCAGATCGAACCGCAGCGGTTCCGCTACGGCTATCTGACCGAATTTGGTCCTGGTCGGACCCTCATACATAGCGCCTCCATTCAGGTTCTTTCGTTTTAGGGTAATGGTGAAATTGCTCGACGAGCCTATAGCTTCGGCCGGGGTGCTGCCAGTGGCCCGGCAGTAAGACACTTGGTCGGTGAGGTTCGCTATTTCGGTACGGCCAGGGGCGGTACATGCCGGTGTCGGTGGTGAGCGCGCGGGCGCGCTGATAGTGCGGGTCAATGAGCGGGCGGAAGGAGGCCGGGCGACGGAGGCCGCGCTCGCGGCGGTAGCTGCAGCGTTCGGTGTGCGGCGCGGCGATGTGACCCTGGTGACCGGCAAGACCAGCCGCACTAAGGTGGTCGAGGTCGCCGGGGGTGACCAGGGGCTGCTCGATCGCCTGCTCGCGGCGGCCGATTCGCGGTAGCAGGGGCGCGGGCCGGCGGGCAGCGGGTCCGCTCGCCTTACGGCTGCCACTGGATGCCGTAGCCCAGGTACATCACCAGGTCGCTGAATTGCGCGTGCACCTCGCCGGCCGCGTCAGGGACGAGCAGGTCGCCGGTCTTCCTCGGCTGTTCGTACATCCTGACCGTCTCGCCAGCCAGCCGCCTTACCCACTGCGGCGGACGATCGGGGTGAAAACGGATCTTCAGGTCAAGCGTGTCGCACCGGTATTCCGGAGTCAGCAGGTAACGCGAACTCATCGGCTTGTCGTCGGCGACGCGGGCGATCAGCGCGTATTCGTGCTCCTGTCCGGCCTGCAGCGGTGCGGGCAGTTGCACGATGTACTGGTACCGGTTACCGAACGGCTGCTCCCGCCTGACCAGCCGGCCGCCGTGCAGCACCTCGGCGGAAAGCGCAGGCCCGGTTCCCCCGTTGTTGCTCGGGACGTCGACCCAGGCCATGACCTCGCGCAGGTCGTCGCGGGTAGCCACGATCCTGCGGTGCTGTATCGACTCTGGCACCGGCGTGTCGAGGCGAAGCAGCGCGCGGACCTCGGCCAGGTACCAGCCCTGCGGTCCGGCCAGGATCTGGCTGCGGCGGCGCTGCAATTCGCCTGCGATCTGCTCGGCCAACAGGCGTTCGGCTTCCCTGACCCTGCGCTTGCCGGTGCGGAACTCCCTGCCGAGCTGCTCTGACAGCCACTGGACCCGCTGGTCGAGGTGCGGCATCTCCTTGGCCTGACCGGACAGCGCGAGGCTGGCCGTCACGGCGAGGCGCAAGTCGGCGGGCAACTGGGCCGCGCAGCCGTTGAGCTGAACCTTGAGCGCCTCCCGCAAGTTCGCCGGCTCCGCGTCGGCCAGCTCGAGCAGGTGCTTGCCGACACGCTGGCGCAGGTCGCTGGACTGAATGGCGCGACCCTTGTGCAGCGACTGAAGTTCAGCCTCGATCAGCTCGATCAGGCTCTCGGTTTCTGATTGGTTTGCTGTCATTTACTTGGCACTTCTCGCGCTAGCTGCCACATTCCCGGCTAGCTGTCGCCTTGCCCGTCTTGTTCAGCGATGCAGAAACGGACAGGATCGGGTTAAGGCCGGCGAACAGAGAAGGGACGGCATGGGCTTGTTGGATCTTTTCGATACTAACCGGATCAGCCCGGCTGCGGGGAGGCCATGAGCCGCGCCATCTGGATTCGCCTGGTCAGCCAGCCTGGCCGGCCCGGTCTCAGCCGGGCACAGGCCGTGCTGGCCTGCAACGTGGAATCGCTCTACGCGGCCGACGCCGCGCTTGCCCGTGCGGTGGCGGTCGAACAGCGGCGCCTGATCGCCTCCACGATCGCAAACACGCTGATGGCGGCCAACTGGACCGTCACGGTCGTGGATGGGGGAGCGCCTGACCGGTGCACGGGGATCGAGGCTACTCGCGGCACGGAGCATCTGCTCGCCGCGGCTTGTTACGGCGACCTCGTCGTGGATCAGGCAGGCGCCGATGACAGGGGCGCCGGCGATGATCTCGTCGAGGGGCTGCGCCAGGTTGGCGGCACCGTGGTTGCAGGCACTGCGGTAGCCGGCCAAGCAGCGGCAGCCGGTACCGGCGATCGCGCCATCGGGACGCTTTACGGCATCCGCGGCGGCCCGTCGCTCGCGCATGCGATCCAGGCCGGCCTGCGCCGGAGTCAGGTGACGGCGGTGACCCGCCCGTCCGGCGGCCAGACGGCGGTCTCACCGCAAGGAGCGCGACATGCAGCTAGATGTTCCGCATCGAGCCGGCATCGCCGATCGTGACTTGCTCGAGGAGATCTCGGCGGCGTGCCGGTGGTGGAGCAGGCAGCGCACCTGGCTAGTGAGTTCCTCCTTCACCGGTGGCGGCGTGATCGGGGCGTTCGAGCACCTTGTCGCCGGCCGGGTAGCCCGCGACGCGCTCGCGCTTGCCTTGCCGAGCGGTACCGCGGCGCTGGTCGCCGCCCTCCGCGCGGCAGGCGTACGGCCAGGTGCCACTATCGGGGTGCCGGCGCTTGGCTGGACCGCAGCCGGCGCCGCAGCCAGCGCCCTGCGCGTCCGTACCCGCGCGCTGCCGGTGAACCAGGTGACTGGCCTGCTCGACCCGGCACTGCTGGCGCCCGATCCAGGGCTGGCCGGCGGCCTCGCCGCTGTCGTCGCTGTCCACCAGCACGGAATCGCCTGTGACGTGCCCGAACTCCGCCGCATCTGGCCGGGAATCCCGGTTATCGAGGACGCGGCCTGGGCCTGGGGTGCGCGTTACCCCGACGGCGCGGCTGTCGGCTCTGCGGCTGACGCCTGTGCCTTTTCCTTCGACGCAGCCAAGACCCCGAGCGCCGGAGAGCTTGGCTGCCTGGTGACAAGGACTCACGCCTGGTACGCAAGCGCGGTCGAGCTAACGCAGCATCCGGTCCGCCAGATGGTGGCCGGCGTCCTTTCTCCCAAAGACGACCAGCCGATGATGCGGGCCGCTCCGGCGGCGGCCATGCTCGGGGCATTTGCCGTGCAGCGTCACACGGCACAGGCGCCTTTGCTCAGGCAAGCCGCCGCCCTGCTGGCCAGCGACCTGGAGGGAGCGGGCCTGACCGTGCTGTCCGCAGCAGAGTCGCGTTCACCTGGCGTCATCTCGGTCAAGGCGAGCCTGACACGGGTCAGGGCCGCAGTCGACGGTCTGGCCCTGACCGGAGGACTCACCGTGGCATCGGTGCGCCGGCCGGAGTCGCGGGTCCATCCGCAGGCCGCCGATGATCCCGGATTGCTCGAACTGGCCGGTTCGATCGTCACGGTCACCCTGGCCAGCCGCCGACGGAAACGTACTTACCAGGCCGAGTGCCGCAGACGCGGCTGAGCTAGCCGGAGGCGGGTTGAGCTAGCCGGAGGCGGATTGAGCTAGCCGAAATCAGGAGCGGCTTTTCGCCGTGCGCATGGACTGCCAGAGACCGTCAAGCTCCTTGGCGAGCTTCTTCTGCTCGGCGTCGGTCCAGGCATGATCATCGCCATACCGGTAACCATCAGGGGGTGCGATCGTCAGCGCCCCGGCGTCTGGCTTCGACTTCTTCGGCATAGCTACTCCTGCACAGGCCTGCGCGCCACTGGCAGCAACCAGGACACAGTCAAAATGATACCAGCGGCCAGCGCGAATGCCGAGAGGCACGTCCACAGGACCGTTGGCATGGCACGGCCCTGGTGCAAGACCAGATTACCGACAGCGAATAGAACAATTAGCACATCAACTGCGATAACGCACCTGGCGGCGACCAGTAGCCTGGCGGCGAGCGGGTGCGCGCCGGGACTCACCAGCATCGTGGCGAACACGCCGAGCAATGCGAGCAGCAAGGTAGCGGCGGTACCCGCTTGACCCTGATCGCCCTTGGAGAAGACCGCGGCCAGGTTGAGCCTGCCGGTGGTCACCACGCCGGCGATGACCAGGGCGACCAGCCAGGAGCCTGTCAGCCATCCAGGGCGGCTCACCCGCACGTAGATGGCTGCCTGATAGCGGCGGTAACTGGCGTCGGGCGGGCTTAGCTGCACGTTCGGCGCGCAGCCGGCCACCTTGATGTCCGCCGCAGGATCCCAGGAGCTTATCCGCCGCCATAGCGACTTCCTGGCGGTGTGATCGTGGCTGTCTCCGGCTGCCTCGCCGACCGGGACAGCGGTGATGCCCACGACGTCGACGCCAGACGGTGCCGTCACCTGAAGATGATGGCTGCCGCCGCTCCCGCCGATGAGGAGATCGACTTGCCAGCAGCGCCACCCGAGTAGCTGCCTGATCCTGGCCCAGGTCCCGGGCGGCCGCGAGAACCTGATCTCACTTTCGTAGGTCAGCTTGACGACCCGCCGCGTTCCCGGTGGTGACGTGGTGCCGATATGGACGAGAAAGTTGTTCGCGAGCTCGCCGATCTGATGACGGAAAATAGCGAACTGCAAGAGCCTGAGGTGGACCGACCTGGTCTCCTGTGGGTCGGCTTCCTTGGCCAGCGATTCCTGGTAAGCGCGCTCGCCCCTGATCCTGGCCCGCAGGGCGGCATCGAGTTCGCGCTCGGCGTTCCTGCGCTCACGTCGCCTGCGCTCGCCGCGGGCCTTCCCGAGGTTGTCCCAGGAATGCGCGATGTCGGCCTGCGCGTCCATGAGCCTGGCGGCTGCCAGCAGCGCCGGGGGTCGCGCGCGCAGTTCTCCCGGCATGTCGTGGACGATTCTTCCCAGGTCGCCGGCGAACGAGGCCGGAAAGTCTTCCGCGGCGAGGTTAAGCAGCGCAGAAGCCAGGAAAACGAGCGCGGCACTTAGCCGCTCGGTCGTCTCGAGCGAGGTCGGCAGCGGAAGCGCGGCAGATCGCTCATCATGCAAGCTGAACGCGATCAGGCTCGTCTTCTCCATGGAGGTGACCGGAACTAGCCGCAGTTCCTCGCCGCCGATCATCAAGATAGGCGCGTCTTCAGGAACGATGAAATCGACGCTCAGGCGCCAGCGCACCGCCCTGGTATCGAGAAACTCAAGCCGCTGAACTCGCCTTCTGACCCAGCCAGGGGAGGCATCAGGGTCGGCCGCTCTGGCCTGGAGCGTAAGCAGGCCGATGCCAAGTTCGACCGGATCAGTCGGCATCTGGATAGTAAAGCACTCAGCCGCCGATCGCGTTGTCCACCCAGGTGCGCAGGGCGGCCAGCGGAGCGGCGCCGGTCTGCCTGGCGGTGACCCTTCCGTTTTGCAGCACCAGCAAAGTGGGGATCGCTTGCGCTCCGAATCGCTGGGAAAGCCTGGGGGAGTCATCGACATTGACCTTGACGAGCTTCACCTTTCCCGCCAGGTCGTGCGCGAGTTGCTCGAGGGCCGGGCTGACCATGCGGCATGGCCGGCACCATGGTGCCCACAAGTCGACCACCACGGGGATCTTCGCCGCGTCGGCGATCTCGGCGAAATTGGTGTCGTCGGCGTCGGCGATCCAGGGCAGCGCCTTATGGCATTTGGCGCAGTTCGGCCTTCCCTGTGCGGCCGCGGGCACCCGGTTCGCCTGACCGCAACCCGCGCACTTGATTACACCGTTAGCCATTCCTTCATTATCTCCCTACTTGGCCGAACCGCCAGTGGCGAGCCGCATCAAGTCAGTGTCCAGATCGATGGCGATCGGACTTCCGTCTGCCTCGACTGCGGCGGCACTGCCGTATTCGTGCTGATAGCTTGGCCAGGACTGGTCTTTGATTTTCCGCGCGAAGTCCGATTCCATGAGCAATGCCAGTTCGAGCGCGGCGCGTTCGATGCGCTTGTTAAGCGCCGGATCGCCCCAGTCTTCCGTGGCGGCGAATAGCGACGTCGGAACCGTCATCGTGCGCAGGTAGGCAAACATCGGCCGTAGCTGATCGTCGGTGACCAGTGCGTGCCTGGCGGTCCCCGCGGTTGCCGCGAGCACGACCGGCTTGGCGATCAGCAGGTCGTTGTCGAGTACGTCGAGGAAGGAAGTAAACAGGCCGCTCGGGCCCGCCTTGTAGACGGGGGTCGCCGCGATGATGGCGTCGGCTTCGCCGAGCGCGGTGACCGCCTGCCCTAGCTTCTCGGTGACCAGCGTGGTGACCAGCGCGGCGGAGATGTCCGCCGCCAGTTCGCGCAGTTCGATCCTGGTGCTGCTTGCCTGGTGGCCGTGATCTTCGACCAGTGCCGTGACACGTTCCGCGGTTCGGTCGGCGAGCAGCCTGGTCGAGGAAGGATCACTTGTTCCCGCGTTGATCACCGCGATTTTGTACGTGGTCAATTTGGCCGAATCCTTAAAGGTGTGAAATGTCAGCTGCCCTGAGCGGAGGCTAGCTGCGCGCACAATGCTTGCAATTGCCTGAGTTCGGCGGGTCCAAGCCCGGCCGTCATCGCGCGGGCGACGCTCCTGCCGTGCCCGCGGCCGATCTCCCGTTGCCTGGCCCTGCCTTCCTCAGTCAGCGTGAGCAGCACGCCGCGCCGGTCAGCGGGGTCGGGCCGGCGCGCGATCAGGCCGCGCTCGGCCAGTCGTTCCGTCATGCGGGACAGGGCAGGCTGGCTGAGCAGCACGTGGTGGTCGAGGTCGCTGATCCGCACCGGGCCAGGGCACTTGGACAAGGTGTAGAGCACGTCGTACTCGCGCATCGACAGGTCCCGCCAGATGTCGTCGGCGGCGAAGTGCCTCATCAAGATCGCGTGGACGGCCAGGATCGACTCCCAGGCGTCGTTGGCCGGATGGGCGTTCATCACAACCTCGGATAGCTGGCCTGTGCCGCTGAGTCCTCGTAGGGCGACCCGCCGGTGACGTTGTCACCGCGGTTGGCGTTCGGTCGCGGCTGGCGCGGCGCCGAGTCACCGTACTTGGCCGTGACCAGGCTGGCGTGGGTCGGCGCCGCCGGGGTCTGCGGGTCCTGGCGGGCGGCGATCTCCTTGCGCAGCACCGGGATGACCTCCTCGCCGAGCAGGTCAAGCTGGCGCAGCACGGTCGCGAGCGGCAGGCCGGCGTGGTCGATCAGGAACAACTGGCGCTGATAGTCACCGAAATGCTCGCGGAAGGTCAGCGTCTTGTCGATGACTTCCTGCGGGCTCCCGACCGACAGCGGGGTGAGGTCCATGAAGTCCTCCATGGAAGGACCGTGACCGTAGACCGGGGCCTGGTCGAAGTAAGGGCGAAACTCGCGCTTGGCGTCCTGCGACTTCTTCGCGACGTAGGCCTGGCCGCCGAGGCCCACTATGGCCTGCTTGGCCGTGCCGTGGCCATAGTGCTCGAAGCGCTGGCGGTAAAACCTGATCAGGCGGATGTAGTGCTCCTTGGGCCAGAAGATGTTGTTGGCGAAGAAGCCGTCGCCGTAGTATGCCGCCTGCTCGGCGATCTCAGGGGTGCGGATCGAGCCGTGCCACACGAAGGGCGGCACGTCGTCGAGTGGTCTCGGGATCGAGGTGAAACCCTGGAGCGGCGTGCGGAACTTGCCCTCCCAGTCCACGACATCCTCGCGCCACAGGCGGTGCAGGAGGTTATAGCTTTCCAGCGCCAGCGGGAGACCCTGCCTGATGTCCTGGCCGAACCACGGGTACACGGGCGCGGTGTTTCCCCGGCCGAGCATCAGGTCCATCCGGCCCTTGGACAGGTGCTGGAGCATCGCGTATTCCTCGGCGATGCGAACGGGGTCGTTGGTGGTAATGAGCGTTGTGGCCGTGGTCAGGATCAGGTTCGTCGTAGAACCCGCGATGTAGGCAAGCAGCGTGGTGGGAGAAGACGAGAAGAACGGCGGGTTATGGTGCTCCCCGATCGCGAACACGTCGAAGCCGGTTTCCTCCGCCTTCTGCGCGATCTTGACGACCGCGTCGATCCGCTCTGCTTCGGTCGGGGTTTCCCGTGAGACCGGGTCCCTGGTGATGTCGCTCACCGAGAAGATCCCGAACTGCATCTTTCCTGCCCTCCTGCCTGGCCAGGCGGGCGGCCTGGCACGGGCTGTTCCCGGACCACCGGGCTGCGCCGGGCTTCAGGGGTATATGCGTTTGCATGTATCTCTAACGCCGACCGGGGCGCGTTATTCCGCAGGAACCGGACAGGAAAGGCACGGCAGGCGCGGGCCGTGAAGACAGGCTATTGACTGGCCACGTACTCAGCGTCTGTTACGTGGTCACCCCAGGTGGGTTCTTGGCGGTGATCGGCGGGCGCAGCCGCTTCTGTGATGGACAGGTGAGACATGAAGTGATCTGGTGCCGCACCGTGCCAGTGCCACTCGTCGGCCGGGGTGCGAATGATGTCTCCCGCGCGGATCTCGGTGACCTCGCCGCCTGCGGCCTGGATCAGACCACGTCCTTCCGTGACGTACAGAGTCTGGCCGACAGGGTGCGCGTGCCAGGCGGTGCGGGCCGCCGGGGTGAACCTGACGGCGTTGACCCTGACGCGGGAAGGTTCCTCGCCCCTGGCGATCGGGTCCATCCAGACGTCGCCGGTGAACCATTCGGCCGGGCCTTTGGCGGTTGGCTGCTTCTGAATGATGTCCATGGGACCGACCGTACAAGCTGGGGCACTGGCCCGGCATGAGCGAGCGCCTGCCACACTCCGGCCTGATCGGTGCCGAACCGCTCGGCATGCCGGCCCCCGCGCCCCTGCCTCAGGCCCGTCCATCGCGCCACCGCCAGCGGGCGAAGTCCCAAGCGTCCCGCACCATCGCGGACAGATCTCGTTCTGGCCGCCAGTTAAGCTCCAGGCCGATGAGTTCCGACGAGGCGATCAAGACGGCCGGGTCGCCAGGACGCCGGCCGCCGACCCTGGCCGGAATCTCGGTGCCGGTCACCTCGCGGCACGCCGCGAGCACCTCGAAGGTGGAGTACCCGTTGCCATTGCCCAGGTTGTAGACGGCATGCCGCCCCGGCGTGCAGCCGGCCAGGGCAAGCAGATGCGCGTCGGCGAGGTCGCGGACGTGGATGTAGTCCCGCACGCAACTGCCGTCTGCGGTCGGATAGTCATCGCCGAAGATGCTCAGTTCCTCTTGGCCGCCGAGCGCGACGGAGAGGATGTTCGGAATCAGGTGGGTTTCCCTTGCATGCCGTTCGCCGAGCCTGACGTCGCCTTCGAGGTAGGCGCCCGCGACGTTGAAGTAGCGCAGGCTGACCGCGCCGAACCCGTGCATCAGGCAGTACTCGGCCAGCACGGTGTCGACCGCGAGCTTGGACGCGCCATAGGGACTCGTCGGCCTGGCCGGAGCGCTTTCCCTGACCGGCACGCTGTCCGGCTCGCCATAGGTCGCCGCCGTCGAGGAGAACACGATCGAGCGCACGCCCGCCACGCGCATGGCCTCGAGCAGGGCCAGCGTCCCGCCGAGGTTACTGGCCCAGTACAGCGCCGGATTCGCGACAGATTCGCCCACCAGCGACCTGGCCGCGAAGTGCAGCACGGCCTCAATTCCGCCATTAAGCACCCCGGCAGCGTCGGCACGCAGGTCACCATGGACGAACATGGCACCACGCGGGACCGCGTCGGCATGCCCGGTCGACAGGTCATCAAGCACGACCACGTCGTGCCCTTCCGCGACCAGTCGGGCAGCGACCACGCTGCCGATGTAGCCGGCCCCGCCGGTCACGAGCAGTCTCATGCCTTAAATGATCAAGCAGGACGTTTCGCCGCTGCTCGCCGCCCCGCACCTGGCGGCGATGAAGCGCGCCAGGTGCGGGCAGGGCGGATCGCCAGGGCGAGTTCTTCTGCTGCCTCGTCAGGTCTGCCGAGGCTGGCCGTGCCCGGCCGAGGTTGGCGTGCCCGGCGGGCAGCGCCTTGTCGATCCTGATGGCCGCATGGCAGGTGGCCTCTGCCTCCGTGTCCCTGCCCAGGGCTGTACCTGGGCGAGCGATGGTGAGCTGGCGATCGGGGAGGTGGCAGGCTTACCGCATGGATGACGAGAACGTCCTGAAACTCATTTGAGCGGTGAGAGCGAGCAGGTCGAGCGGAAGGAACAGCCGACTGCTGAGGAAGAGGCCATCATTACCGAACGCAGGCATGCTGCTAACCTGCCGTTCGATGCGCGGCCCGTCTCTTCCTCCGCGATTGATGACCTTGATCGCGGCCGGTTCCGTGAGGCGATCTTGCCGCAACTCATTGCCGACGACGTGCTCAGGGAGAACAAGCGCTCGATACAGCAGCAGTTGGCGTCACTCAGGTTGGTCATGCCATCAGAGCTTCAGAACGCGCTGCTGCACAGGACTTACGAGGCGAGTAACGCTCCGGTACGCGTCACGTCACCTGGTTCGATGACCGGGTCGAGATACACTCACCTGGCGGCCCGTTCGGGCAAGTGACTGTCGAGACCATAGGGCAGCCAGGGCTGACGGACTACCGAAACCCAACACTCGCTGGAGTCCTGAACAGGCTTGGATTTGTGCAACGATTTGGCGTTGGCAACGCTCACGGACTGGAGGCAGGACTGGGCTAGCCACCTGTCGAGGAAGCCTGATGCCGGGCTCGAAGCGCCAGCCGGTGAGATGCGCCCGCGGGGTTATGTGGTTTTGCGGCACGGCACTCGCGTCGATCGTGTCGTGGGCGCCTACGAACGATGGCTGCGCCAGGTTCCCGGCGAGTACCGCAGGGCAGTGCTTGCTGAACCGAGGCACTGGCACTGCGTCTGCTTGATGCAATCGCCGGCAGCGCGCCGGCGTGAGGAACGACGCATCAAGGACGCTCCGCGACGGGCGCTGAAGGTAAAGCCGCACGGTTTCGTTCCTTGCGCCCGGCTGACGGGGACACCTCGGCGGGCTGTGAGCAACGGCAGCGGGGCGACCATGACCGCCGCTGCGAGCGGTGCGACTACCAGCCGGCCGCCGGCGGAGATTTCTGGCGGCTGAAAAGAAGTTCGATGCAGTCTCAGGAGCGACGGCTGCCCGCCAGGACTCACCGGCTGGTAGTTAGTAAAGCAATTGCTTGACTAACAAACCGAGTCCCCTTATGGTTAAGCATGTGCTTAACCAACTGCTTGAGCCGGATCTTGACCTGGTGTTCCATGCGCTGGCCGATCCCGGGCGACGGTCGATGGTTGAGCGGCTTAGCGAAGGGCCCGCTTCGGTGAGCGAGCTCGGGCTGCCGCTGGCGATGTCGCTCGCGGCTGTCGTTCAGCATGTCCAGGTGCTTGAGGCCAGCGGCCTCGTGCTGTCGCACAAGGTCGGCCGTACCCGCACGTGCCGCATCAATCCGGCGGTGCTGCGCTCGGCCGAGCACTGGATCACGCAGCGGCGGGCCCGGTGGGAGCGCACGCTCGACCGGCTCGGAGAATACCTGGCCGAAAACGAAGGAGAAGGGCAATGACCGGCCACTCGGTAATTCACGACACGTTCACGATCGAACGCATATATCCGGTGCCGGTGTTCCGCGTATTCGCCGCGTTCGCCTCGGCGGAAGCCAAGAGTACCTGGGGTGATACCGGTGACCTTGAGCCGGTGCCAGGCAGCGTGACCGAATTCGACTTCCGCATTGGCGGACGTGAGCGGTTCAGTACCATCTGCCAGCAGGCCAGCTACCGTTATGATGCACTCTATTATGACATCATTCCTGATCAGCGGATTATCTATAGCTACGAGATGTATGCAGATGATGCCCGCATCTCGGTATCGGTCGCGACTATCGAGTTCGTAAAGAACGGTGAAGGAACCACGCTGACCGTGACCGAGCAGGGCGCTTACCTGGACGGCATCGACGGATTGCAGGCGCCGGCCCTGCGCAGGGAAGGCACCGAGGAGATGCTTGACGGGCTGGCTCATTACCTCGGCTGAGGGATGACGCCTGGCCTGGTGCCTAGTGGTGGCGGGCCGCAGTGTCGGCCCAGGTCGGGGTCGGACGCCAGCATGTCGGCGTACTTCTTGCGCGCTTCCTCGCGCTTGGCGGGGAGGTACTCAGTCGGCCAGAGGCCGGGCTGCGGCTCGTAGTTCTTGAGCACGTTGCGGGCGATCGTCACCTTGTGCACTTCGTCAAAGGCCCCGGTCTTGACCTGCTGCTTGAGCGGGTCGGCAAGAGCCTTGGCCTTGGGATTGCGCGAGTACGCTGCCCGCGGGAAGACGAGGTCGAGCGGCTCGATCTCGGTGGCGCAGAAGTCCGCCACCCAGTCAAGCTCGGCCCGAAACTCTGGGTCAGTTGAGAAGTCCCACGCCATCGCGGCCTCCCTGCGTTGCTAGAACGTGATTCTGGCGCTGTGGCGCTGTGGCGCTGTGGCTGGGAGGGGCTGGCTGTCGGTGGGGGCGGCTAAGGTGAGTGGCAGATGTTGAGAGAGATGGCATCGCCGGGTGAAGGCAGAGTTCGGCCATTCGGCCGAGGCAGAGGTCGGTCCAGGCAGAGGTCGGTCCAGGCAGAGATCGACGCGAAGATGGAACTCCTGGTTGGGAGTCGTTTCCCGGTTGAGTGGCCCTCCGTTCCGATGAGTGACACCCCTGGCCGTGTCGGCCTGGGCGTGAACGTCGAAGTGGGGGTGCCCGCGTTTGCGGTGGACCCGTTCCCTATGGCCTTTCGCGGCGAGCTTTCGTCGCGCCTTGTTTCGCTGTCCGCTTTGCTGGGAGGTGGTGTTCGATGTGCGAGGGGGAGCCTGAGTCGGCGAGCACCGCGATGTCTGCGGCGCTCGCCGCGATCGGGCGAGTGGCCGATGCCGACCTTGCCTTGGTGCCCGTCGCTGACCAGGCCGAGTGCTTGCGGCAGCTTGAGCGGGTCGAGGCCGTCCTGACCGCGGCGCGGGCGTCCGTCCTGTCGGCCTTTGATCGCCGTCACGGGTTTGCTAAGGATGGCCAGGGAACGGCGCGGACTTGGCTGATGTGGCAGACGCAGGTGACGGCGGGGGCTGCGTCCGGGGCCGTGGGGTGGATGCGCAGGTTGCGCGACCACGCCGGCGTGGCGCGCGCATTGCGTGCGGCGCGAGTCTCCGCCTCCTGGGCTAAGCAGATCTGCACGTGGACTGACCAGTTGCCGGAGTGGGCCCGTGCGGAAGCCGACGAGATCTTGCTTGAGGCTGTGGCTGCCGGGCTCGGGCTTGAGGACCTGGCCTGGTTGTTCGAGCAGATGCTGCGCAAGCTTGCCCGTCCGGATGAGGACAGGGCCTTTGAGGACCGGCAGGTATGCATCGGAACCACCTTCGGCGGCGCGGGGCGAATCGAAGGTGACCTGACGCCGCAGTGTGCCGAGGCCGTCCAGGCAGTGCTCGACGCGCTCAGCAAGAAAATGGGACCAGAGGACACCAGGACGAGGGGTCAGCGGCGGCATGATGCCCTTTATGAGGCGTTCCGCCGGCTTGTCGCTGCGGGGAACCTGCCCGACCGGGCCGGACAGCCGGTGCGGCTGCAACTCCACATCAGCCTGGAAGAGCTGATGAGACGCCTCGAAGACCGGCAGCCTGGCGAACAGAACAGCAAGAACGAGCCTGCTGCCTCGAAGTCGGGTTCAGGCGGAAATACGGTTTCCTGGCGCAAGTTCGGTGATCGTAGCGGGCGGTCATGGCGACTTCGTGATGACGATTCGCCTATGCCTGAGCCTCGCCCAGGATGGCCGCTAGCAGGGCCGGGCGACGAATGTGACGCCTCGATCATGCCCGTCGTGGTGGGGGCGATCGACCAGGAGTTGCTCGACAAGCTCGTCAGACTCCTGACCGGACCGCTCGCGGTCGCGCCGGATAGTTCAGGCGGCACGCCCGGTAGCACGCCGAGTGGCACGCCGCAGGCGACAGTGAACAGCGATCGTGTCCGCGATCTCATTGTCGCTAACGCCGTGGCCCTGTTCTCAGGGCCACGCGGGCTCGCGTCATTTCTTCGCCGGCGTGAGCTATCCGGCGCCGCCGCCTCGGCGAGCCTCCCCCTGGATGCCGGTGCGAGCACGGAAACGATACCGCCGCATCTGCGCCGGGCCGTGATCCTCAGAGACCGGCACTGCGCGGCGCCGGGATGTGATCAACCGGTCGCGGCGTGTCAAGTTCACCACATTCGCCCGCGCCGAATGGGCGGTGTTACGAAACTTACGAATTTGCTCCTGCTATGTTCCTTTCATCACCTGATTCTGGTACATACATGGGGCTGGGGGATCACGCTCAATTCCGACGGCACGACTACGATGCGTAGCCCAGACGGCACGAAGGTGTTCCATAGCCAGGGCCCGCCGGCGGCGGCTTAGCCGGGGGGTTCTCGGCTGTCGCCTAGCGTGAAGACATCGGCCGTCAAGGCCGCCGGCCCTAGGTTGCCGAGCGGAGTTCTTCGTAGCCGATGTGGGACTTGAGTATCGCCGTTAGCCCGTCGAGGATGGCGGCGACAAGACCGTGGTCTTCGATGAGGTTATCGATCACCGGGGGCGAGCTCGGGCGCGCCGCCGCGCAGCGTGCATGGCGCGATCCGCCACCGTCACGCGGCACTGCCTGCATCTGCATCCTAAACGGGCTGCTGCGACCTGGGCGAGTCAGAAGGCTGGGCCTCGCCCGTGCCGGGATCCCATTTCTGCTCGATCTTGGCGAAGCGCCAGATCCCCAGCGCCACCACCCAGGTGACCACGAAGACGGCCACGATGACATAGCCGGCCTTGTTGATATTGAAGCCGCCCATGAAGGACCAGAAGGTGCCTGACAGCTTGAGCTCCTGCCCCAGCAGGCCAAGCAGCTCGACCGTGCCGATGAAGAAGGCGACAAAAATCGACAGGCCGGTGATGGTGATGTTGTAGTAGACCTTGCGGACCGGCCGGGCGAAGGCCCAGTCGTAGGCGAAGTTCATGAAGCAGCCGTCTGCGGTGTCGAACAGGCACATTCCTGCGGCGAACAGGATCGGCAGAGACAAGATCGCGTAGAACGGCAGGCCGCTGACCACCGCCGTCCCAGCCAGGACAAGCAGCGCGACTTCGGTCGCGGTGTCGAAGCCGAGGCCGAAGAGCACGCCGACCGGGTAGATCTTCCACGGAGTGTCGACCCGCCGGGCGAGCGGTCCGAGAATCCGGTTCATCAGGCCGCGCTTGTCCAGCTGGGCGTTGAGTTCCTCGTCGTTGTAGGTGCCGCGGCGCATATCGCGGAAAACCCGGACGATGCCGACCATGATGACGACATTGAGAGCGGCGATGATGTAGAGGAAGACGCCAGATACCGAAGTGCCGACGAGGGTGGTCAGGCTGTGCAAGCTTGAGTTGCCGTTCCTGACCTGGTTGTCGAGGGCGCGGATGCCGAAGTTGAGCAGCACGGCCAGCACGAACACGATCGTGGAGTGACCGAGGGAGAAGAAGAAGCCCACGGACAGCGGGCGCTGGCCATCGCCGACTAGCTTGCGGGTGGTGTTGTCGATGGCGGCGATGTGGTCGGCGTCGAAGGCGTGCCGCATGCCGAGCGTGTACGCCAAGATGCCGGTGCCGAAGCCGAAGATCTCCGTCGATGTGATGTGGTAGTGCCCGCTGACGGCCGCCGCCAGCATCGCCCAGCCAAGTACATGCAGGCCGACGATCACGCCTACCATCGCGCCGAACCTCGCCCACTCCGAGGGAGTGAGCATCTTGACCATGCGCGCGCGCCACTGCGACACGTCAGCCCCCCGTGCTTGATCGCGAGCCAGATTCATTGCAACTAATTCGCAATAGCGTATCTCAGGCAACTACCTGATGCTCGCTGAGCCTGGGAAGACCGGTCAGTGCGCGACAGCCGCCTGGCGGGCCTTATGGCTCGTCTTGGCTCGTACCTCGGCGAGTGTCAGCCGCGGTCCGAAGCAGAACCAGTACCACCGCAGGTAGCCAGGGATCCAGCGAGCGATCTTCAGGCTGGAAAGCTCGCTCAGGTGATCGACGCCAATGGTGGGGATTTCGGCGATCGGCAGCCGCAGCCGCCTGGCCTTGGCCGCGAGTTCGATGCCAATGTCGAAGCCGTATCGCGAGTCGATGCCAGCCCGCCGCGCGAACGCCGCCGAGCATGCCTTAAACGAGTTCGTCGCGTCACAAGTGCCCAGCCTGGTGAAAATTTGCAGCGACCGGCATGCTCCCCGCGAGACGATGGCGCGCATCCTCGGCGCTCCCGCCAGTTGGCCGCCGTCCATGTAGCGTGACGCCGCTGCGACCGCGCAGCCACGTTCCACCAGCCTGACCAAGTCGTCTATCTGCCGGAGATCGTCCCGCCCGTCGGGCATGGTGACCACGATCACATCAGCCTTCGCGGCCTTGATGCCTGACCTTATCGCGTCGGCGGCGCCCGCATGCTGCTGGCTTACCAGGCAGTAAACCCGCGGCTCACGGCCGGCGTAGTCCATCGCGACCCTCAGCGTGGGATCATGGGGACTGTCGGCGACGACGATGGCCTCGCAGGACAGCGTGACAGACTCGAACAGCCGGTGCAGCACGTCGACGATGGTCTCGCCCGCACCGCATGCTGGGATAATCACCGAGACTCTCGGATCACCGGCCGGCTCGTGCAGTTCTGCTCCGCTAAATCCAGCATCCTTTGCCGCCAAATAGCGCGCTTCGCATGCGTCTGGCACCATGGGGGCCTCCGGGCTCGTGATGATCTTGTCGCGCTGCGAGATTAGCAACTTTCCGTAGCTGAGTGCATGCATTTAGTAATCAGTGGAGCGCGCTGACTTTTCTTTTAACGTCGGATAGATGCGACATCGGGGCGAATGTGGCGGGCGATGCCCAGGGAAAACGCCAAACGGCCCTGGGTAACCAGGGCCGTTTGGCGCGTCGAGATGAAGTCGCGAGAAGTACTAGATCGTGCCTGCCTTGACGGCGTCGACGATCCAGGGAATGACCTCGTCGAGCATGTCGTCGAGCGTGGTCTCCGCCTCGAAGCCAAGCACTCGCTTAGCCTTCTCTGTCGCTGGCACCCTTCGCTGCACGTCGTATTCGAACGGGTCGTCGTTCACGATCCGCAGTTCGGAGTCCGCGCCCTTGATCTTGTGCCAGATTGCCTCGGCCAGTTCAAGCACGGTCGTACCCTGCGCGGTCGAGAGGTTGAAGTCCTCGTTCTTGGCTTCGGGATGCTCCATCGCCATGACGATGCCCTTGGCCAGGTCGCCGCCGTAGGTGTAGTGCCTGATCTGCTCGCCTGAGCCGAGAATGTGCAGCGGGTCCTGTCCCTTAACGACCTTTTGCACCAAGTCGGGTACGACATGGCTCATCGCCAGCTTGACGTTGCCAGACAGGATCTCTTCGTCGCCTAGCGCGCGGCTCTCGCCAGTGCCCACGCAGTTGAACGGGCGGACAATCGTGTAAGGCAACTGGTACTGGTCCCAGGCTGCCCGCGCGAAGTACTCGACCGCCAGTTTCTGGAAGCCGTAAGAAGAAAGCGGCGGAGGAACCTCGCGCTCCTGGCCTTCGTGCGAGGGCCAGTGATCGGCGCTCTCGAAGACCATCGACGAGGACATGTAAGTGACCTTCCGCAGCCGGCCGGCACCTGACTTATACGCGGCGATGGCCGCGTCGCAGGAAGCGGCGATGATCCGCTCGTTCGTTGCCAGCAGGTCGTAGGCGTAGGTGTGGAAGTAGGAAATGCCGCCGATCATCGCCGCTCCGGCGATGAAGTGGTCGCAGTCTTCCAGCAGCCTGGCCATCAACTCGATGTCGCGGCAGTCACCCTCGACCAGCGAGTAGTGCGGGTTGTCGTCGTAGGACTTCTTAACCCGGCCGTACTTGGAGAAGTTGTCGATGCCGACAACTTCGTAACCCCGGTGAAGCAGTTCCTCGACGAGATAGCCGCCGATGAAGCCAGCCGACCCGCTGACCAGAACCTTCTCCATCACTTACCTTTCTTTGCCACCCGTTTCTTGAGCTGATCAGCTGTCAGCCGGGAACCGAATGCGAGCCTGTACCAGCGCAGATACTTAGGAATCCACCTGGCCATCTTGAAATTGGACAAACCTGCCTGGCGGTCAAGCCAGATCGTCGGAATCTCGGCCACCGGCAGCCGCATGCGCTTGGCCTTAGCGGTGAGTTCGATCCCGATTTCGAAGCCGTCGCGGGAGTCGATCCCGACCAACCGGACGAATTCGGTTGAGTACGCCTTGAACGAGTTCGTGGCGTCTCTTGTCCCAGTATGCGTGAGCAACTGTAGCGACCTGCCCGCCATCCGGGAGAGCAGGCCCTTGAGATAAGGCCCGCCGACCTGCTGTCCGCCGGGCATGTAGCGGGACGCACAGGCGACCGCCACACCGCGCTCGACGAGCCTGGCCAGGTCGTCGATCTGCCTCGGGTCGTCGCATCCGTCAGCCATGGTCACTACCGCGACCGCAGCGGCCGAGGAGTCGATGCCGAACCTGATCGCGTTGGCCGGACCCCGGCCGTACGTGTTGACCAGGTAGCGGAGCCTAGGCTCCTTTTGCGCGTACTCGACCACGACGGGAACCGTGGTGTCCTGCTCGCTGTCGACGACTACCAGGACTTCGCAAGACAGCCGCACAGACTCGAACATCCGGTCAAGCACGGGGATGATGGCATCGTCCTCGTTGTAGGCCGGAATGACGATCGAGATGCGCGGAATCTCGCTCACACTCGTACGCCCTTGCCGAGCACGTTCCACATGTCAGCCACTGGCTTGTCGGTGACCAAGTCGCGGTATTCGGGGTGCGGTGCGGCGATCACGAGCAGGTCGCTCTGGTCGAGCACCTCCTGCATTGGCACCAGCCTCGGGTCATTCTTGACGTACGGGTCGGTGCAGAGCACTGCGTTCGCCTTGAAGGCCAGGATCCGCCGCAGCTTGTACGACAGGCTCGACCTGATGTCGTCAGAACCGCCTTTGAACGCCATGCCGAGTATGCCCACCGTCATGTTGGCCAGGTCGAACTCCTGCTCAAGCCGGTGCACCAGATAGAGCGGCATGCCTTCATTGATCGCCATGGCGGTGTGCCCGAGCGCGAAGTTGTTGTTGTTGAACGCCGCCAGTTGCATGGTGTCCTTAAACAGGCAAGGACCAGCGGCGAAACCGGCGCCAGGCATGTCGGTGGCTCTCGGGTAGTCGAGCATCAGGCCCTGCCTGATCCGCTCGAAGTCCAGACCGCGATCGTTCGCCATCATGTACAACTGATTCGCCGTGGCGAACTTTATGTACCGCCACACGTTGGTAAAGAGTTTCGCAAGCTCGGCTTCCTCGGGCGACATTGGCACCAGGGTGGACGTAAGCCTGCGGAACAGAGCGCCCGCGCGCTCAATGCCGCGTTCGGTGCGGCTAGAGACGATCTGCGGCAAGTCGAACAGTTCGGTCATTGCCTTGCCTTCTGCGATCCGTTCCGGGCAGAAGGCGACGTCCATTGTGAGGCCGAGCTTGGCAAGATGCTTCTCCACCAGAGCGGTGACGCCAGGGTAAACGGTGCTCCGCAGGATCAGGATCTGCTCGTTATTCAACTGGTCGGCGAACTTGGCCAGGGCCTCGGGAATTGCCGACTGGTCGGGGTTGAGGTGCTCGTCGACCGGGGTGCCGATGACAACCACGACGTGCTCGGCGGTCGCGATGATCCCCGGATCGGCGGAGGCCTTGAGCTTGCCTTCGGCTACTACGCGCTTGAGCACGTCAGCTGCGCCGGCCTCGTCGAACGGCATCTCTCCGGCGTTGACTGTGCCGACGGCGCTCGCGCTGACGTCGTAGATGCCGGTTCGCAGTCCGCGATCGGCAAAAGCAATCGCCAGCGGCAGTCCGACGTGACCACAGCCGCCCACGACGACCACGTCACGAGAAAATGCGCCAGAAGCCGTCACCGAGAGTACCTCCGGTCAGAAAAATTTGGGTGATACGTAGGCAGGACGACATGCTACGACACCGGCTGGACGAGAGTGGCCCATGTCCTGCAAACACCAGTGCTGCTAACACCAGTGCTGCTAACACCAGCGCTGCAAACACCAGCGCGCAAACGCCGATGCCGCAAAGATTAGGTGTAGCAAACAGCGGTGTAGCAAACAGCATGGGCCGGGAGCGGCTGACCGTCACCAGGTGAGAACTCTACCAGGAGCGCGGGATTCCCTGTGCCAGAGCACGGGTACACAGCCGTTCGGCCCGCAGGGCAGACTTCAGCGCGGCCAAGGCCGGATATGAGGTGGAGCGAGAAAGATGTAAGTCATCGAACCTGATGAGTATGATGTGGACCCGATAAGCCCGACGCACGGCAGCGTACCGGCACAGCCGGATGCGGGCGCTCCGCTCCCCGTTACCAACCCAGGAAACGTTGTGACCACATCTTCTGAGGTGGACCTGCCGCAAGGCGAACCTGACCCACGAGGTTCGTCAGCTACAGGCTCGCCAGCTCCTGGCCAGCCAGCTCCTGGCCAGCCCGCTCCTGGCCAGCCGCCGGGTTCGCACCGAGCCCCTCGCGCTGGCCAGCCGGCTGACTCTGGCCTGGCGGCGCTGCTTGATTCTAAGTACTTCCAGCCAGCGATCGTGATCGTCGGAATCTTGCTGCTCGGACTCGCCTACCTGGCCCAGGCACGGACCATCGCCACCATTTCTGAGGGAGCGTCCCAGGCCCTGCAGGGCTGGGACATGCTGCACGGCAATATCTTGCTGCACGGCTGGTCGCTATCCGATGTCTCGTTCTGGACCACAGAACTCCCCGAGTACGCGCTGGTCGAGGCCATCAAGGGCCTGAACGGCAACACCGTGCCGATCGCCGCCGCGATCAGCTACTTCGGCCAGGTCGTGCTGGCCGCGTTCTTGGCCAAGGGGCGCGCCACAGGCAAGGAAGGCTGGGTGCGGGCGCTTATCGCCGTCGGCATCATGCTCGCGCCGCCGCTCGGTTCGGCCACCGCGCTGCTCATGTCCAGCCCGGACCACACCGGAACGCACGTGCCTTTGCTGTTTATCTACCTCGTGCTCGACCGGGTGCGCCCGCGCTGGTGGGTTCCGATCCTCATCGCCGTGCTGCTTGCCTGGGCACAGGTCGCCGACACGCTCGTCATGGTAGAAGGCGCCTTGCCGATCGCCCTTGTCTGCGCGGTGCGCATGTACCGCAGGCGCGGTCCCTGGCGTGGCCAGGTCTATGACGCCTCGCTGGTGATCGGTGCCCTGGTGTCCGCCGTTCTGGCCAAGGAAGTGCTCAAGGTTGTCGCGCAGGCTGGCGGCTTCTACGTGCGCACGCCGATCGCCGCCTTCGGCACGCCGGAGCAGATCGGCGCGCTGTTCTGGACCAAGATCGAGAACGTGCTGCTGGTATTCGGCGCGAACTTCTTCGGCGTGATCCTCGGCCATACCGCGATCATCGCGTTCATTCACCTCGTCGGCGTGGCCATGGTGGTGTGGGCACTCGCCTTCGTCATCAGGCGCTTCTACGTCGAGGACGATCAGATACTTCAGATGTTCGCGGTGGCCTTCGTGGTGGTGCTCGCCGCCTATGTCCTCGGCACTAAGCCGGACTCCAACGAGATCGTCGGCCTGCTCCCGATCGGCGCTGTGCTGGCCGGCCGTGCGCTAGGCGGCAAGGTGATCAAGGCGAACCTGGTGCCCGCGCTCGCCGTGGTATTCGTCATGTGCGCCGGCCTTCTGCTGTACAACGCCAGCAGGCCAGCCCAAATCAACCCGAACGTGAAGGTCGCTGCCTGGCTGCAGCAGCACCACCTGGATTACGGGCTGGCCGGTTACTGGAACGCCAGCAGCGTGACCGCGGAGACCGGCGGTAACGTGATGGTGCGGCCGGTGCGCACCTTCCAGAGCCAGGTCGTGGCGGCCAACTTCGAGACCGATCAGACGTGGTATGACCCGGCCAGGCACAATGCCAACTTCGTGATCTGGGTCAAGCACGCCAGTTGCGGGAACCTGTGCCTGACCAAGAAGGGCCTCATGGGCGCCTTCGGACCGCCATCGAAGACCTACCTCGTGGACGGCTACCGGGTGCTGGTTTACCGCCAGAACCTGCTGAACAATGTGCAGTACGTTTCCTTCTGCGGACCAGCCTGGCCATGGGTTGCCAAGGGCTCGCCGTCGTTCGACCTGCATTGCAGCAGTGGCAGCGGCGGCGCTTAGCGCCACACCCTCATGAGTTCATCCGGTTCTGACGCAGCTTTCGATGCCGTGATCGTAGGCGGTGGCCACAATGGTCTCGTCGCCGCCGCCTACCTGGCCAAGCACGGTCTGCGTGCGCTCGTGCTCGAGCGCAGGGACATAGCTGGCGGCGCCGCCGTAAGCGAGCACCCGTTCGGACCTGACTACACGGTCACCTCGCTGTCCTATGTGGTCTCGCTCCTGCCCGCCAGCCTGGTCGCCGAGCTTGGCCTGTCCAGGTTCGGCTATCACGTGTATCCCCAGGGCGGTTACTTCGCGCCACGGACTGATGGCAGGTACCTGCGAATGCCGGAGGAACCGGCCGAGCGCCATGCGGAAATCGCGAAGTTCTCCGCCCGCGACGCGGATAGTTACGAACGCTATTCCGCCGACCTGGCCGCCATTGCCGCCGTTCTCGGCCCGATGCTCACCCAGATACCGCCGAAGCTCGGCTCGCGCCGCCCGGCCGATCTGCTCAGGCAGGCAGGCCTGGTCAGGCACCTGCGCAAGGTGAACACCCGCCTTGCGGTCGACCTCACCAGGCTCATGACGGGCAGCATCGCTGACCTGCTCGACCAGTATTTCGAGAGCGACGCGCTCCGCGGCGTGCTTTCAGTCTCAGGGGTCATCGGCATGTGGGCAGGCCCGAGGTCGGCGGGCACCGGATACGTCACGCTGCACCATCACATCGGGGATACCGCTGGGCAGACTGGCGCGTGGGGGTTCCCGCGCGGCGGCATGGGAGCAGTCAGCGATGCCCTGGCTGGCGCCGCTCGATCCTTCGGAGCACAGATCAGGACCGGGGCAGAAGTAAAGAAGATCATTGTCCGCCAAGGGCACGTCACCGGGGTCGCCCTGGCAGACGGCCAGGAGATCACCGCCGCGACGGTCGTCACGACGGCACATCCGCGAATCTCTTTCCTTGAACTGGTCGACCAGGGCGAGTTGCCAGGTGACTTCCTGGCGGATATCAAGCGCTGGCAGAGCAGGAGCGGCACGGTCAAGCTGAACCTTGCCCTTGACCGCCTGCCGGTGTTCTCCAGCCATCCCGGCTTTCACCCGCAGGTGCACGGCGGAACGATCGTGCTGGCAGAAAGCCTGGACGACATCGAGCGCGGGTATCAGGACGCCGTCGCTGGGCGGCCATCTGAGCTGCCGTTCGCCGACATCTGCATTCCTAGCGTGTTCGACGACTCGCTGGCGCCTGCCGGGCGGCATGTGATGTCACTGTTCACTCAGTACGTGCCGTGCGGGTACGCCGGCAATCCGGACCAGGCCGAGCTTGACAGGTACGCTGACCGCGTCATCGACCGGCTGGAGGCAGTAGCTCCAGGGTTCACCGAGTCTGTGCTGCACAGGCAGGTGATCGGGCCGCATCAGATGCAAGAGGAATATGGCCTGGTCGGCGGCAACATCTTCCATGGCGAGCTGACCATGGGCCAGATGTTCCACGGACGCCCGGCCGCCGGGTACGCGGATTTCCGAACTCCGGTGCGCGGGCTTTACCAGGCCGGGTCCGCGACGCACGGCGGCGGCGGCGTGACCGGGATTCCAGGCAGGAACGCGGTGCGGCAGATTCTCGCTGACCGGCGGCTGCGTGGCCTAGGTCGCCGCCGCGGGCTCGGCTAGCGGTTCTTCAGGTCCGGTCAGCTTGGCCCGGCGCAGCGCGGGGTTGATCGCGCCGAGCAGCAGCGCACCTGCCACGCAGATCAGGCCGCCGCTGACCACGGAGACCGTGGTCGAGAAAAGCTGGGCGACCAGGCCGGCTTCGACGTTGCCTAGCGCCGGGGCGCTTGTGACCTGTGCCAGGTAGACGCCGGAGACTCGCCCGCGCAGTTGGTCCGGGGTATAGCGCTGCACGAGCGCGTTGCGCAGCACTTCGGAGAACAAGTCGGCCATTCCGGCCAGGGCGAGGAAAAACAGGCCGAGTGCGAGGTTGTCGCTGAGGCCGAACAGGACGATCGCGGCACCCCAGCCGAGCCCGGCGAAGATCACGACCACGCCTGGCCGGCGTACCTGGCCGGTCCAGCCGCTGGTCGCGGCGCCGATCAGGGCACCTAGCCCGGGCGCCGCGCTCAGCAGGCCGAACGTGGCCGCGCCGCCGTGGAAGTGCGTCCTCGCGATCGCGGGGAACAGCGCCGACGGCATGCCGAACACCATCGCGCTCGTATCGACCGCCAGCATGCCGCCGACGACGCCGTTCCTGGTGACGTACCTGAACCCCTCGGTGATCGAATGGAGGCCTGGCCTGGTCCCCTGCACCGTCGGCGGCAGCGGGCGGATGAACCACAAGGTCGCGCAGAAGGTGACCAGGCAGGCGGCATCCAGGCCGTAGCAGAAGGAAAGGCCTGGCCCGGCGATCAGCGCTCCGGCCAGGGCGGGCCCGCCGAGGCTGCCGACCTGGCCGCCCATGGCGTTGAGCGCCGCCGCGGCCGGCATCTGAGCCTCGCCGACCACGACGGGGATCGCGGCGGTGGTTGCGGGGGAGCCAAGGCCTGACAGCAGGCCGGCGCCGAGCACCAGCAGGTAGATCGCCCAGAGCAGCGGGCGGGTGAGCAGGCTGTTGACCATGAGCAGCGCGGCAACTGCGATGAGCGGCGCGGAACTGGCCAGCACGACCACGCGGCGGTCATGCCGGTCGGCAAGCATGCCGCCGGTGAGGAAGCCGGTGAACTGGCCAGCGCCGCTGACCAGGGCGAGGAGGCCGACGGCGAGCGAGGAGTGGCTAATGCCGTAGACCTGCCAGCTCGCGGCCGCGGTGGCGATCTGGTTGCCCGCGGTCAGCACGCACCGGCCGGTGAACAGCAGCCGGAAGTCCTGGCTCTCGCGCAGCGGGGTGACGTCGATGGCGATTCGCCCGATGCGCATATGCCTCCGCTGTTCAGCCGCGTTGTGCTCAGATTAGCCGCTTGCCTGCGGCGCCGCAGAACCGGGCATCACCATCGATCAAGAGATAGAACTCCTTTGATCATGACGCAGTTAAGCTAATGCAGTTTTAATAGGAGGGATAGCAGCACTGCTGAAAGGGAGGGAATAATGCGGAGAATTACGGCTATCTTCGCGCCTGTGCTGGCGATGACCGCTGCCGCCGTGTTCGGCTTCGGACTGGTGCCCGCGGTGGCGTCAGGTCTTGCGCTGGCGGCACCGGCGACGGGCGGGCCGACGCTCTGGGTGAGTTCGGCTACCACGGTGACAGGAAACGGCACTGGCTGTGCCCATCCTGGATTCAATGCGATCCAGGCCGCTGTCACGGCGGCGCCCGCCGATGCCACGATCAAAGTCTGCGCGGGCACCTACACTGAGCAACTTCAGATCACGGGCTCTGTGACGATCGACGGTCTCGGCAACGTCATCGTGCAGCTGCCCGCTAGCCCGGTTGTAGCCACGACCGCCTGCGACACGGTCTCTGGCGCGGGAAGCGACCAGGACGGCATCTCGATCTGCGGCAACAACGTCTCCGTGACCATGAACAACGTAGTCGTCGACGCGGCGTGGACCACGACAGTCTGCAATGACAACCTGTACGGCATCCTGGTCGCGGGCGGAGCGACGCTTTCGTTCGACAATTCCTGGGTGGTCGCGGCCGGGGCGTATCCGCTGAACGGCTGCCAGGGCGGCATCGGCATCGAGGCGGGGATGGCCTGGACCAAGCCGGTCGAGGTCGGCCACCTCAACATGAGCGACTCCTGGGTTAGCGGCTACCAGAAGAATGGCATCGTGATCGACGGCTGGCGGTCGACGGGCATCATCGCTCACTCGACCGTGACCGGCGCAGGGCCGACGCCTTCCATCGCCCAGAACGGCATTCAGGTCAGCGATGCCGGCCGGGCGGTCATCACGGCCACGAGAGTCTCCGGCAACGAGTGTGATGACACCGCGGCTTCCTGCGGTGCCAACGGACTGCTCGACGTTCAGTCGACCGGGGTGCTGTTCTACGGAGCGGCACGCGGCAGCGAGGTCGTCGACTGCAGGCTCTCCTACAACGACATCGGGGCCTACTACGTGGCCAACGCGGCCGGAATCCCGGTGAAGAAGCCTCAGGTCACCTTCACAGGTGACATATTCACCGACAACCGCTATGAGGGCGCGGTGCTCGACCAGGGCAGCGCCAGCATCACCGGGTCGAGTTTCTCTCGCGGCGCCGTCGGCATCGAGGTGCTTCAGTACAGCGGGCAGAACGGCCAGACTTTCGGCAGCTATTCGGTCGCCAGCTACGACCACTTCGCCGACATGCATCACGCGACGGTTGACGTCCTGTCAGACCGGCAGCAGGGCGACAAGCCGGGCACGTTCACGATTACGCATAGTGACATCTACTCGGCCAAGGTTCTTGACAACAGCAAGAACTTGCCGATCATCCATAGGTTCGACACCAAGTAGCTAGCCAGCAGTTCGGTTCGTCCCCGCAGGCGCCTGCCCGGCCGCGCGGCGGTCGCCTCCGGGGATGACCTGCTTGGCTGCCACGGCTAGGCTTTTGCCATGCATGAGCCGCCCATAGCACAAGTCGCCGCCACCGACCCGCAGATCGCCGCCCTGATCGAGAGCGAGGCGCAACGGCAGTTCGCCAAGCTGCGCATGATCCCCTCGGAGAACTACGTCTCGCTTGCCGTGCTCGAAGCCAGCGGGTCCGTGCTCACGAACAAGTATTCAGAGGGATACGCGGGCCGCAGGTACTACGAGGGGCAGCAGTTCGTTGACCCGATCGAGACCATCGCCAAGCAGCGCGCGCAGGAACTCTTCCGCGCCGATCACGCTAACGTGCAGCCGTACTCGGGTTCCCCGGCCAACCTGGCCGTCTACCTCGCGTTCTTGTCGCCGGGTGACACCGTCATGGGCATGGCGCTGCCGATGGGCGGTCACCTTACCCACGGGTGGTCGGTATCTGTCACCGGCAAGTGGTTCAAGTCCGTGCAGTACGGTGTGCGCGCCGATACCGGCCGGATCGATTTCGACGAGGTCAGGGACCTCGCGCTGCGCGAGCGGCCCAAGGTGATCTACTGCGGTGGCACGGCGATACCGCGCACGATCGACTTCCCTGCCTTCGCCTCGGTCGCCAGCGAGGTCGGCGCGGTCCTAGTCGCGGACATCGCGCACATCGCCGGCCTGATTGCCGGCGGCGCGCATCCGAGCCCGGCGGGACACGCTCAGGTGATCACGACCACGACGCACAAGACGCTGCGCGGGCCACGCGGTGCGATGATCATGTGCGACGCCGCGCACGCCACGGCGATCGACAAAGCCGTCTTCCCCGGCTTGCAGGGCGGCCCGCATGACCACACCACGGCCGCGATCGCCGTCGCGCTCAAGGAGGCGGCCGCGCCTTCGTTCAGCACCTATGCGCATCAGGTCGTGGCCAACGCGAAGGCGCTCGCGGCGGCGCTTTCCGGCCTCGGCTACACGCTCGTGTCAGGTGGTACCGACAATCACCTCATCTTGATGGATCTCACCGCTCAGGAGATCGCGGGCAAGCCGGCCGCCAAGGCGCTTGACCGGGCGGGCATCGAGGTCAACTACAACACCGTGCCCTACGACCCGCGCAAGCCTTTCGACCCGTCCGGGCTGCGGATCGGGACTCCCGCGATTACCACGCGCGGTTTGTCGCCCGAGCATATGCCGCAGATCGCGGCGTGGATGGACGAGGCGATCACCGCGGCGAAGAAGGATGACGAGGCGGTCATCGAGCGAATAGCCGGAAATGTCCGTGACCTGCTTGCCGATTTCCCGATGCCAGGCTTCACGCAGATCGCCTGATCTAGTCACCCTATTCGAGCGGTCATTCTTGGCGTTGCACTTGCGCGCGCGTTGATACGAATATACGTTCGAATGGAGGTTGCGGGCTGCCGGTCTTCCCCTGGGCAGCGGGCGTAGCGGCGGGTTAGCGACTGCGAGACCGCCGCCCGAGACGGGGACGCGGGTAGATGAGTGCGATGCGACCGGAGCCGGCCCAGGTGCAGATGAACGAGGATAGGCCGGGCCGGTTTGTCTGGCGCGGGCGGCTTTACACGGTGCTCGCGATCCTCAGGCGTCCTGGCGGGCCTTCGGTGCCAGAAGAGCACGATCACGATCTTGCGGGCGAGCCTGGCCAGTGGCGCTGCTGGCGAGTAACCGCAGCCCCAGGCAAAAATGTGCCGCCTGTTGGCTTCAGGCTCTGCCAAGACGGCGGGACCGGCCGCTGGCTGCTCTCCCGCGACGGCTGAGGGCCGCCGCCGAGGCACGGGGACTGCGGGCGGCAAATTGAATGGCGCCTCGGCGTCAGGGAATGGCAAACCGGGTTTTCGGTGGCCGGCCTGACCGGGTAGGGCCGCCTAGATTCTGCCAGGAGGATCTAGGTGCCTAGCCGGGGGGAGTGGGTCGGTCGTCATGCTGGCTGCCAGGCTTGCTGTCGCTGTCGCTTTGCTGTTCGGATTCGGCGGACATCAGCAGGCGGCGCGAACTGACCATGCCCTGGCCAGCAAGGAGCCTGCTCAGATGAAGACTATTCGCTACCTTGGCTACCGGTTCTCGGTGCCAAGGTCCTGGCCGGTCGTCTACGACAGCAGGAATCCGCGCAGGTGCGTGCGGTTTGACGAGCACGCGCTGTATCTCGGCTCGGTGAGCGGCCGCGAGTTCTGCCCTAGCTGGCTGATCGGAACTACCGAGTCGGTCCTGATTCAGCCAGGGCGGCTGGCTCGCGTGGCGGCTTCGTCCGCTGAAGATCCGGTCGCGCGGCAGATTACCGTCCGGGCGGCCAGGATCCGGATAACGGCGACTTTCGATACCGACCCTGCGGTCATCTACCACATGCTAGCCAGCGCCGGGCTGCCCGCGCCTGTGACAGTCGCCCCAGACCCTGCCGCGCCGAATCCGGCCGCAGCCGACCCGGCTGCCTTGCCGGAAATCTCGGGTACGCCGCTGGGCGCCGGCCTGCACTACCCGATGGCGAGGCCGCCGCTGCCGGACACCGTGGCAAGTTACCGCGGCCTCGGGTTCGACGCGTGCGCTGCGCCGGGCAGGAAATTCATGCGAGCCTGGCGCCGTCACTCGCCATACCGCGCGATCGGGATCTATATCGGAGGTGCTGACCGCGCCTGCGCGCAGCCTGACCTCAGCCCTGGCTGGGTCCGGGCGCAGGCGGCGGCTGGATGGCGGTTCATACCGCTTTATGCCGGGCCGCAGGCGGCATTCGGCCAGCTTTCCCGGCCATACCTGCAGGGCAGGGCGGCGGCGTCTGACGCGGTGGTGCAAGCCAGGTGGCTCGGGTTCGGCCCGCGTACTCCGCTTTACTATGACATGGAGGCCTACGCTCCGCATTCGCGGCTGCACGTGCTGCGTTTCCTGTCGGCCTGGACCAGGCGCTTGCACCGGCTCGGCTATACCTCCGGCGTGTACAGCAGTGCCGACTCCGGGATCGCCGACCTGGCGGGGCAGTACTCTTCTGGCCAGTTCGCGATGCCTGACGTCATCTACGATGCCTTGTGGAACGGGTCTGCCTCGACCAGAGGCGGCGGGATGTTCGACGGTCCTTGGCCGTCACACAAGCGGATACACCAGTTCAGCGGCAACATCACTCAGACTTTCGGCGGTGACACCCTGAACGTCGACCAGGATGTGCTCAACGTCCGGTTGCGGGTGCGGTACGCCACGGCCCAGTCGTCGGCGGCGGTGGCCGAACCAGGCGGCACCGTGCTCGCCTTCTTCCTTGGCAAGCGCGACCGGCTGTGGCTGGAGCGGTACGTGCCGCCGGTCGGTTCAGGGCCGGGTGCCGCGGGCAAGTGGGTGGGCCCGGCACTCGCGGCGAAAGGCGCCGTGTCGGCACCTGCCGCGGTCTGGACGGGGACCGGGGTCGAGGTGTTCTACAAAGGACCCTCCGGTTATCTGTGGGTCGCGAACTATCAGCGGGACGGCACGCTGATCTCGCGGCGCAGGCTGACCATGATGGGCGTGCTCGGCTCGCAGCCGCGCGCGATTGCTCAGGCCGGCGGCGTGGTCGACGTGTTCTGGCGCGGTTCGGCCGATGATCATCTCTGGCATGGCCAGTACACGCCAGGCAGTGGCTGGAACGGGCCGCAGGGCCTAGGCGGGAGCCTGGCGTCGGCGCCCGCACCCGTGACCTCGGCACCCGGCGTCACCTCGGTGTTCTTCAAGGGCGCCAACGGCGGGCTCTGGATGCTGAGCCGTGACCTGAGCGGTACCTGGTCCGAGCCGCGAGATCTTGGCATGGCACCGCTCGGCGGCCCGCCGCAGGCCACTGCGCAGGCCGATGGGGACATCGAGGTGTACTGGGCAGGAGATGGCAATCCGTATCTTTGGGAATGCTTCTTCACGCCAGGTACCGGGTGGCGCGGGCCGCGCGACCTCGGCGGCGACCTGAGGTCGCAGCCCTGGCCGGTGACCGCCTCAGGCACGGTGAGCGTGATCTGGCGCGGGCCTGGCCACAGCCTCGGCTACGCAAGGCACCTGGCGGGCAGTTCTAACTGGAACGTGCTGAGCTGGCGGGAGTCGGCACCCGCCGGGCTCGGCTGGATCGGCTCCGCGCCGTTCGCCTCGGTCGGCGCGGAAGGCGTTCAGGTGTTCTGGAGCGGCCGTGGCAGCGCAGACTGGACAGCGGGGCCTGATGGCAAGAACTGGTCAAAGCCCGTCAAGCTGACTTAGTTCCCGATCGGGCTCGCCGACCTGCGCCAGTCGATGGTCGGGGTCATTGCCTCTGGCCTGACCCGGTAGGCGTAGCGCTTGGTGATCTCGAACAGGGACTCGATCAGGGTGTCAGAGAGCAGATGCGGCACCAGGCCGAGGTCGACCATGCCAGAATGCACAACGTTGTAGTGGTGGCCCTCCTCTTCGACCCTGGGATTGTCCAGGTGCTCGATCTTGACGGGCAGAGGGCTGACCCTGGCGACTGTCTGCGCCATCGACGTGATCGACAGCGACTGAGTCATCTGGTTGAAGACGCGGAACTCGCCCCGGTCGGCCGGGTTCTCACAGGCCAGCTGGAGGCAGCGAACGGTGTCCCTGATCTCGATGATGCCGCGGACCTGGCTGCCCATCCCGTACACGGAAAGCGGAAGGCCGAGCACCGCCTGGATCACGAACCTGTTGAGCACCGTGCCGAACACGGCGTCATAGTCGTACCTGGTGGCGAGCCGGTCGTCACGAGCGGTCTGCGGCGTCTGCTGACCGTAGACGACGCCCTGATTAAGGTCGGTCGCGCGAAGGCCCCAGATGCGGCAGGCGAACTCGATGTTGTGACTGTCGTGCACCTTGGACAGGTGGTAATAGGAGCCGGGGCGCTTGGGGAACAGCACCCGGTCCTTCCTGCCCTTGTGCTCGATCTCCAGCCAGCCTTCCTCGATGTCGATGTTCGGCGTGCCGTAGGCACCCATGGTGCCGAGCTTGACCAAGTGGATGTCAGGGTCAATTTCCGCGATCGCATACAGCACGTTGAGGGTGCCGACCACGTTGTTGACCTGGGTGTAGACGGCGTGCTTGCGGTCGACCATTGAGTAGGGAGCGGCCCGCTGCTCGGCGAAATGCACGATCGCGTCTGGCCCGAAATCCCTGACTACCTGGTAAGTGAAATCGGCGTCGGTGAGGTCACCCACATGGCAGCCGATGGACACTCCGCTCAGTTCGCGCCAGACCCTGATCCTGGTCTGCAGCGACTCGATCGGCACCAGGCTGTCCACGCCCATTTCGAAGTCGTAGCCGCGCCTGGCGAAGTTGTCGACCACGGCGACCTCGTGCCCGGCATCTGACAAGTGCAGCGCGGTCGGCCAGCCGAGATAGCCGTCGCCGCCAAGTACCAAGATCTTCATCGGTGCAACTCCGGAAAACCTAATGCCTCGCCCGCAATGGCATCGCGCGGTCCCGAGCGGGTAGTACCCTGTCCCGGGGCCGTGACCATGATGGGGCGTTCTCGTCCCGGCCTAGGCCGGTTCCCGTACTGTATAGGTGTCTTCATCATGAGCGTGCTTCCGAGCGGCAAGGATTTCAATGCAAAAGCTCATCGACAGGCTACCGGCCCCGCTGGCCAGCAAGCTCAAGACCAGGTTCGGCACCCAGTTCCTGAGGTTCGCGCTAGTCGCGGTGGCTTCGCTCGCCGCCAGCGAGATCGCGCTTGGCGTTCTCATCGACGGCCTGCATCTCACCGCGGGCATCTCCGGGGTGAGCGCGGCGATAGTCGGCGCGATCGTGAGCTATGTCCTGTCGCGCTGGGCCTGGCGCCGTAAGGGCAAGCCCAATGTCCTGCGTGAGACTATCCCGTTCTGGCTGGTATCGGTCGGCGCCTGGCTGGTGCTCGGCCTGGCCACCAAGCTCGGCGTGGCGATCGCCCATCACGAGCACTTGGTGCATCTGGAAAAGAACCTCGTCATAGGCGGCGTGTACTTTCTCGCCAACTGCGTGACCTTCGTGCTGAGGTTCCTGATCTTCCACTATGTGCTGTTTGCCGACAAGGACACTACGGCGGAGACCGCCATGATCGAGGCCGAGTCGCTGTCACCGGTGAGCGTGCCGGCATCGGCCCAAGAGCCGGAAGAACGGCATTAGCTTCCCGAAGTCAGGTAAACAGCCCCGCAGGTCCTGGCCAGGCCTGCGGGGCTGTTTACCTCTTGAGGTGCTTAATTGCCGAACTAAGCCGTTGAATTCCTGCGTCGGCGCTCACGCCACCAGGTTCTCGCGATTACCTTGGCGAAATGCAGGCCATACAGGGCGTTGTGCCCCTTCTTGCTCTGCCCGACCTGGCGCTTATGGATCGTGGCCGGGCGCTCGGCGACCCGGTAGCCGTGCGCGATCACGCCGATCAGCAGTTCCGCCGCCTGATACTGGGGCTGGAGCAACCGCACCGCGCCGGTCACCTCTGAGCGCATGGCCCGCAGGCCGAAGGACGGGTCGGTGATGCGCTGGCCGGTGAGCATGGTGATGGTGAGCGCGAAAACGCGCACGCCTAGCTTGCGCACCGGGTCCTTGGTTTCCTCGCTGCCCTGGGTGCGCGAGCCTGACACGAAGTCGGCCTCGCCCGCCAGGATCGGCGCGAGCAGGGCGGGGATCTCGGCCGGGTTGTACTGACCGTCTGCATCGGTGGTCACGATGTACTTGGCGCCGCCCGCACGGGCCAGGCGATAGCCGAGCCGGAGCGCGGCGCCCTGGCCCCGGTTGACCGGCACATCGCACACCAGCGCGCCGGCCGCATCGGCTTCCTTGACCGTGCCGTCAGAAGAACCGTCCGAGACTACGATCTTCGTGACGTCGAGCCCGGCGATGACCGGTGGCAGCGCCTCGATGACCGGCCCGATCGAGCCCTGCTCGTTGAAGGCCGCGATCACCATCGCCAGCGGCGACATGGCGGTCGCGCGAGCACCGTACTGGTTGGTGAACGCGTCGAGAGCGGCGAGGTCGATAGCCTCGTCTTGTGCTGGCGTCCGCGCCACCCGGTTGCCCTTGCTCTGGGTCTTGCTGCTCTGGGTCTTGCTGTTCGGGGGATTGCTGCCCGACCCGGCTGTCACTTAGTTTGCTCCGAGAACTCTGGCCACACGGTGGCTATGCCTGCCTTCAGGTCGACCCTGGGCTCGTAACCGAGGGCTCTGGCTGCGGAAATGTCGACGATCACCGCTGGCATCTCACCAGCCTTGGCCGGGATGTGCTCGGCGGGAATCTCGGCGCCGGTTACCGCCCTTGCAGCTGCCAGGATGTCATTGACGGTGACCGACTCGCCTGAGCCGAGGATAAGCGGGCCATTGTGCCCGGCTTTCCACGCGGTCATGATGCCCGAGACGATGTCGTCGACGTGGACCAGATCGCGGATCTGAGTGCCGTCGCCGTAGATCTGGACGCCTGTGCCGTTCCTGGCCGCGCGCATCAGGCGCGGCACGAAGCTGTCCTTGGCTTCCATGCCGGGGCCGTAGACATTGGCGAACCGCAGTGCCGCTCCCGCCATGCCGTAGCTGCCGGCGTAAGAGCAGAGCAGCATCTCGCCGGCCGCCTTGGTGGCGCCGTAGGGGGTGAGCGGACGCAGTGGTATCTGCTCGCTGATCGTCGCCGAGCCCACGTCGCCAGTGACCGCGTTGGTCGAGGCGAGCAGGAACGTGCGCACGCCGTGGCGCCTGGACTGCTCGAGCAGGTTGAAGGTGACCTCGACGTTGAGCTTGTAGGTGCCTGCCGGGTCCTCCATGGACTTCAGCACCGAGGTGACCGCCGCCAGATGGATCACGACGTCCTTGTGCTCGCCGACCGCCTCGCCGACGACCGCAGGATCGCACAGGTCGCCGACGACCGACTGCACGCGCTCGTCAGGGAACTTCTGCCGGTCGACGACGGTGACCTGGTGATCGGCATCAAGCAACGTGCGGACCACGCGACGTCCGATGAATCCGACACCGCCCGTCACTAGTACCTGGGACGGACTCCCATCCGACATGAGCGCTCCTAAGCCGCTACTAGTTCAATAGCCTCATTTTAGGCTTTTCGAACAGAATAGTTTGTTATTTGGGTGAAGCTATTGAGCTTCCAGAACCGCCATGCTGACCTAGAAGTCATCGCATCGCGGTCAGAAACGCTCTCTTGGCGCGACTGGCGGACGGTGAGCCGTCGCGTCAGTGCGCTGCGGGCCGGTGCATAGATGCCACGTCAGTGTATCGGTCGGCCCTCGTGCTATCGCCCGCGATGCGCAGCACGGTTCGCTCGGCCGGTTCCCGGTTGCGTTCCGCCGCGAGTTCACTGGCTGGGCCTGATGGTCGTTTTGTACCGACGGTGCTAGATCGGTTACGATATGCGACTACGCGTGGTTGCCTGCGGCTTCCCCGGGCGCATGACGGGTGGCCGGCCGGCCAGGCGGCTGAGGCGAAACCTTGGCCGTCCTGTTTTGCGCATTGTCGGCGGTACCCTGCGGTAGCGGCGCACAATTGCCGCAGGGGTCGCGCGAGCTGAGCGCTGGCGGGCGCCCCCGGCGCGGTGACTTGCCTGCGGCAAGGTTGTGACCTGGTTGAATGGGTGCTTCGACCACCAGTTTGTTCTAGCGGAGGCCCGAGGGATGAAAGAGGGTCAAGAAGCGGTGCCCGCATCGTTGCGCTGGGGTGGGGCGGACGATGGGGCAGCTGGCTCGGAAGCTCAGCCGACGGCGGTCCGTGCCATGGCCGACGGTGTGGTAGGCGGCGGTGCTACGGCGGGCGCTGGCGGCGCGGCGGCGGGCAAGGACGCGGAAACACCGCACGTCAGGGTCGATGCGCGCAAGATTCAGGCGGCGCTGACCGAGTTGCGCGAGGCCGTCGCGCGGGTGTCACTGCTTTTCGACTTCGCCGGCATCGAGGCGACGCGGGCCGAGCGCCAGCAGCTGATCAGCCAGATCGACGACTACCTGCTTCCCAGGCTGCGCCAGTCGGGCGCGCCGATCCTGATCGCGATGGTGGGTTCGACCGGGGCGGGCAAGTCGACTTTGCTCAACAGCATCGTGGGCAGCCCGGTGAGCGCGACAGGGATAAGGCGCCCTACGACCAACAGCCCGGTGCTCGCCTGCCATCCTGACGACGAGAAGTGGTTCGCCGAGAATGTGTTCCTTCCGACGCTGCCCAGGGTCAGGCAGCAGGGCCTGGCCATGCCAGGCCGCGATGGCCTGCTTGTGCTGGCGACCAGCGAAGGCATGCCGCCAGGGGTCGCGCTGCTTGACACCCCAGACATCGACTCGGTGGTCGCGGCGCACCGGCAGTTCGCCAGGCAGTTCCTCGATGCTTCTGACCTTTGGCTGTTCGTGACCACGGCACGCCGCTACGCCGACGCGGTGGTGTGGGAAATGCTCAAGGACGCCAGGGAGCGTGGCGCTTCGCTCGGGATCGTGCTCTCCAGGGTTCCTCAGGCGGCGGGCGAGCAGTTGTCCGCGCACTTCGATGCGATGCTTGCGGCCAACGGGCTCGGCGGGGCGCAGCGCTTCGTGATCCAGGAAACCACGATCACCGATGCCAGGCTGCCCGTCGAGGTATCCGCGCCGGTGAGGTCCTGGCTGACCGATACGGCGCAGCGGGAGGAACGGCGCACGGCCATCTTGACCCAGACGATGTCCGGCGTCCTTGACACTTTCGAGACCCGGATACCTGCCTTGGCCGAGCATGCGCAGATGCAGGTCGCGCTCCGTGACGAGCTGGTCTCGGCCGCGCAGGCGGCCTACCAGGCCGGGCTCGCCGAGTTCGACGAGGCGATCAGGAACGGCTCGCTGCTGCGCGGCGAGGTGCTCGCGCGCTGGCAGGAGTTCGCCGGCGCCGGTGACCTGCTTCGCACGCTAGAGATCCGCAAAGGACGCCAGGACAAGCGGAAGTCGCGGCGGCACGCCGGCGCTCCGGTGCGCACCGGGGCGCTGAAATCCGCCTTGCGGTCAGGTATCGAGGCTCTGGTGGTCTCGCTGGCCGACAGGTCGGCCGAGGATGCGATGGAGCGGTGGCAGGCGAGTCCGCCAGGCGCCGGGCTGCTGATGCGGGCTCAGGAGGCGTACGAGACCGGCGTGCCTGCCGGTGGCGAGCTCGCGTATTCATCGCTCCGCAAATGGGAGGGCGAGCTCAACTGGGGCTTCCCTGGCGGCCAGGCCGAAATCGCCGCCGCGCTGCCGTCGGGTGGCGCGCAGCCGCTTGGCAGGTCATCTGATGACCTTGCCGCCAGGGCCGGCCGTGCCGTGGCGGCGTGGCAGGAACACCTACTGCGCTTGGTGCAGACTGAGAACATCACCAAGCGCTCGATCGCAAGGGTCGCGTCCTTCGACCCTGAGGCGCTGGCCATGGTGCTGACGATCGGCGTGCTCGGTTACGGCGCCAGCGACCTGGTCGTCAGCGAGGGCGCAAGCGCGGTGCCGCAGCAGCTGCTGACTTCGCTTTTCGGCGCGGGCCTGATGCGCGACATTGGCGGCCAGGCGAGGCAAGACCTCCATGAGCGGATCGGGGTGCTTTACTCCGAGGAGGCGCTGCGTTTCAAGGCGCTAGTCGACGCCGTCGGATCGCTCGACGAAGGCCTGGCGGCCGATCTTTACCAAGCGAGTTACTCGTTGGAGTCTGCGCGATGAGTCCAAGACGACATGCGCCGCCTGGCGAATCGGCCGAGGCCGGCGCCGGGGTGGCGGTGGTGCCCTCGGGTCAGGCTGTTCCCGCGGGCGGTGATGGCGGCGGGTACTCCGCCCCTGCCTTCCGCGATGGCAGCGAGGCAGCAGCCGCAACCAAGCCTGGCAGCGGTAACGGTGGCGGCAAGGGTGCGCTGCCGAGTCAGATGCCTTCTGGCACGCAGCGGAGCCGGGGGAAGGCGGACGCCGCCACAGGGTCAGGATCAGGAACGGTGTCCGCGGCGGCCGGCGACGGCGAGGCGGCGTCCGCTCCGGCTGGGCGGCACGCCGCGAAGACCGCTGCGAAGACCGACGCTACGACCGTCGTGAAGTCTGGTGCGATGACCGCATGGCCGGGGTCTGGTGCCTTCGCCGCGTCACGGACCGCGACCGCGACTGCGGAAGGTACCTCGGCTGGGCAGTCCACCGGGCTGTCGGCGCAGCTGATGGCCCTCGCCAGGATGATACAGATCGGGACAGCCCGCAGTGGCAGGGACGGCTTCAGCAAGAAACTGCTCAGCCAGGCTGAGGACGTGCTCGGGCGGGCAGGCGAGCGGATGCGGCTCTCTTCTGCCCACACGGTGGTCGTGCTGGCCGGCGGGACCGGCAGCGGCAAGTCGTCGCTGTTCAACCGGCTTGCCGGGGCGGAGTTCTCCACGGTAGGGGTGACCAGGCCGATCACCAGGGACGCGCACGCGTGCATATGGGACGACGCGGGTTCAGGCGCGCTGCTCAAGTGGCTCGGCGTACCGCAGCGGAACAGGTACTCGCGGGCAAGCGCGCTCGGCGGCGGCGAGTCTGGCCTGGCCGGTCTCGTGCTACTTGACCTGCCCGACCACGACTCTGTCATGGGCCATGCCACCGGCCAGGTGGACCGGCTTGTCAGCCTCGCCGACGTGATGATCTGGGTGCTTGACCCGCAGAAGTACGCTGACGCGGCCGTGCACCAGCGTTTCCTGATACCGCTGGCCGGGCACTCGGACGTGCAAGCGGTCGTGCTCAACCAGGCTGACCTGCTCACTGCGGCACAGGTCGATGACTGCGTTGGTGACTTGCGGCGATTGCTTGATGCCGAAGACCTGCACGACGTGCCCATCCTCGTCACGTCCGCCGTTACCGGCTCCGGGCTCGACGAACTGCGGCGGCTGCTGGCCGAAGGCGTTGCGGCGCGGCAGGCGGCGGCGGCCAGGATTTCTGCCGACGTTGAGACGGTGGTGGCGCGATTCGCTCGCTACACCGGTGAAACCGCGGGGAGCGGCGGCGCGGTTGACGCGGCACAACGAATTCCTTCCGGCAGCACAGGCAAGCTTGTCGACCAGTTCTATGCCGCGGCTGGGGTAAACGCGGTGTGCGATGCCCTGCGCAGCGCCAGGGAGTTGCGTGCCGCCGACTTCGCTGGCTGGCCGGCGGCCTGGCTGGTGCAGCGGTTCGCCGGGCGTGACCCGCTGCGCAAGGTGCGGCTGGGGCTGCTGTGGAACGACCTGCGTGCGGTGTCTTCTGGCCCGGCGGGCGCGCAGCAGGCGGCGATTGACAACGCGCTCACCGAGTTCGGCGACAGTGTGACCGAGTCGCTGGTCAAACCATGGTCGCAGACGGTGCGAGCGGCGGCTAGATCGCGAGCGGATGCCGTGCCAGCGGCGGTCGGCGAGGCGATCGGCATGGCGCTGCCGCCAGAGGACAGCGTCGAACGGTGGTGGCGGCTGGCCGGCCTCGCGCAGGGCGTGCTGCTCGGCGCGACCGCCATCGCGCTGGCCTGGTTTGCGGCCGTGCTCGCCTTCGGCGTGCTCAAAGTGGCCGGCGGGCTCCCTGGGCTGCTGAGCGATCCGCTCAGCCTGGTTTGGGCGGTGCTGCTCGGTAGCGTGGCACTGGGGCTCGGTGCCGTTACGGCTTCCGCGAGCATGCGCAGGGTTAAAAAGCAGGCGCTGGCTGAGAAAGCGCAGATCTCCGCCGACATCAGGAAACGGATCGAGGACATTGCCAGGGAGATGGCGGTGGTCCCGGTCGAACAGGAACTCTTTGAGTTCGATCGTTACCGTGAGGAGTATGCGGTCGCCGCGAAGGAAGCTAGCGGCGGCCGGTCTTTGTCCACAGGGTGACGTTGCCGACGTGGCCTGATTCCACAGCCGCGAAGCGAGACCCGGCTGCCTCGCGGTCGCGCTGCGATCTTTATGACTATGCGGCGGCACGAGCCGCCGGGACCGGCAGTCTCTGCGCGACAGGCGCGCTGCTGCCGTTCAGTTGTGGAGGATCGCATGTACTTGAACGAGGCTCAGGTCAGCCTGACCGGGTACGTCGCTACCCAGCCGTCCGTAAAGACCGTCAGTTCTGGCGCCATGTACACATCGATGCGGGTCGCGTGGACTCCGCGCAGGCAGGACAGGGATACCGGAGAGTGGGTCGACGGAAACACCTCCTACGCGACCGTCATCTGCTGGCGCAAGCTGGCGACTCACATCGCCTGCTCGTTGCGCAAGGGCGACCCCGTGATGGTCAGAGGCAGGCTGTCGATCAGGAATTACGATGACAAGAACGGCGTGCGCAGGATCGCGGTCGAGGTCGAGGCCACCTCTGTCGGGCACGACCTGTCCCGCGGCGTGGCCATCTTCCAGCGGACCAGGGCGCAGACCGGCCTGACCGCCGCGCAGTTGGCAGCGCTCACCGCAGGCGGCGCCGGCACCGCTGGCCAGAGTGCCAGCGACGGCGCAAGCGCGGTCTACGGTCCTCCAGGGAACCCGGCGAGCCCGGCGAGCCCGGCGAACGGAAACGGCACTGGTGCACACGCGGAAGCCGGCGAAGAGGTCAGGGTCTCGGCAGGTCACGGCGGTGCCGGTCAGGACGGTGCCGGTCAGGACGGTGCCGGTCACGGCGGTGCCCGCGACGGCGATGACGGCGACGACATGCACGTAGCCGACGTGCCGCTGCCAGACTCGGCGGCCGATCTCGATGATCCGTTCCTCGACGAGTCGCGGCCTGGCGCGGCTGACCGTGCGGACGACCCGGTGGCCGTGCCCTTCTAGCCGCCCGGTCCGTCGGGAGCCGGGCGGGCACGGTGCCGCGCGGCTCCCGATGAGGGCCGGGATGTGCAAAGTGCGCCGTCACTGCCCCTACGCTTGATACATGCCTGAGTTCATCTATCAGATGCACGCCGTGCGCAAGGCGCACGGCGACAAGGTCATACTTGACAGCGTCACGCTTGCGTTCCTGCCCGGGGCAAAGATCGGCGTCGTGGGGCCGAACGGCATGGGAAAGTCGACGCTGCTCCGGATGATGGCTGGTACCGAGCAGCCTTCCAATGGCGAAGCGCGGCTGATGCCAGGATTCTCGGTCGGCCTGCTTGATCAGGAGCCGAAGCTCGACGAGACCAAGACCGTGCTTGGTAACGTCGAGGAAGGCGTTGCGGATACTAAGGCACTTCTTGACCGGTACAACGAGATCGCCGAGCAAATGGCGACCGACTATTCTGATGAGCTGCTCGAAGAAATGGGTCAGCTTCAGGAGCAGCTAGATCACCGGAATGCCTGGGATCTGGAGAGCCAGCTTGAGCAGGCAATGGATGCGCTTCGCTGCCCGGCGCCCGATTCCGAGGTGGCGGTGCTTTCCGGTGGCGAAAAACGCCGGGTCGCGTTGTGCAGGCTGTTGCTTTCCCAGCCCGACTTGCTGTTGCTAGACGAGCCGACCAACCACCTGGACGCTGAAAGCGTGCAGTGGCTTGAGCAGCATTTGGAAAAGTATCCTGGCACCGTAGTCGCGGTCACGCACGACCGGTATTTCCTTGACAATGTAGCCGGCTGGATACTTGAGCTTGACCGCGGTCACGCTTATCCCTACGAGGGTAATTACTCCACTTACCTGGAGACCAAGGCGGCCAGGCTGAAAGTCGAAGGCCAAAAAGACGTCAAGCGCCGCCGGCGACTTGAGGAAGAACTCGAATGGGTCAGGTCAAGCCCGCGTGCCAGGCAGGCTAAAAGCAGGTCCAGGCTCCAGCGCTACGAGGAAATGGCTGCCGAGGCTGACCAGAACAGGAAGCTCGACTTCGAGGAGATCCAGATCCCGCCTGGCCCGCGCCTGGGCAGCGTCGTGGTGGAGGTCGACAAGCTAAGCAAGGGCTTCGGCGACCGGGTGCTGATCGAGGACCTGAGCTTCAGCTTGCCGCCTAACGGCATCGTCGGCGTCATCGGCCCTAACGGAGTCGGCAAGACCACGCTGTTCAAGATGATCGTCGGCGAGGAGCAGCCCGACGACGGCGCGATCAAGGTCGGCGAGACCGTCAAGGTCGCCTACGTGGATCAGAACAGGTCAAGGATCGACGCTGACAAGAACGTCTGGGAGGTCATCTCAGACGGAGAGTCCTACATCAAGGCAGGCAAACTGGAGATCCCGAGTCGAGCCTACGTCGCCGCCTTCGGCTTCAAGGGGGGTGACCAGCAGAAACTGGCCGGAGTGATGTCGGGTGGCGAGCGCAACCGGGTGAACCTGGCGCTGACGCTAAAGCAGGGCGGCAACTTGCTCCTGCTCGACGAGCCCACGAACGACCTGGATGTGGAGACCTTGTCTTCGCTGGAAAACGCGCTGCTCGAGTTCCCTGGCTGCGCCGTGATCACCAGCCACGACCGCTGGTTCCTTGACCGGATCGCGACCCACATCCTCGCCTGGGAGGGCGGTTCCAGCTGGTTCTGGTTCGAGGGAAACTTCGAGTCCTACGAGAAGAACAAGATCGAGCGCCTGGGCGCCGAGGCGGCCCGCCCGCATCGCGTCACCTACCGGAAACTCAAGCGCGACTAGCGGCCCCCGCTTCCCGTCGCCGGCACGCCTGCCGTGCCGCTCAGGTCCCCCTGGCCCGGGGGCAACCTTGCGTAAGCGGTCCGTTCCCTGGCCGGCATATGCTCAGCGGGCCGTAATACTCGAACGTGGGGTGCTCAACAGATGACCGCGCAACCTGACCTGCCGTCCCGAGCCAGAGTCGTCGTGGTGGGCGGCGGGATCATCGGAACGTCGGTCGCATATCATCTGGCCAAGCTTGGCTGGTCGGACGTGCTGCTGCTTGAGCGGGACCGGCTCACGTCGGGTACCACCTGGCACGCGGCCGGCCTGATGGCAACGTTCGGCTCCACCTCGCAGACCTCGACCGAGTTGCGGCAGTACACGCTCGATCTTTACGGCAGGCTCCCGGCGGAGACCGGCCTGGAGACTGGCCTGAAGCAATGCGGGCTGATTGAGCTGGCGATCGAGCCAGGGCGGCTTGAGGAATACCGCCGGACTGCCGCATTCAACCGCCACCTCGGAGTCGAGGTGCATGAGATCTCGCCCCGCGAGGTCGCCGGGCTCTGGCCGCTGGCGCGGACCGACGATGTGCTCGCCGGGTTCTACATTCCGGCCGACGGCCGGGTCAACCCGGTTGACGTAACGATGTCCCTGGCCAAGGGCGCTCGGATGGGCGGCGTCACGATCAGGGAAGGCACGGCGGTGACCGGATTCCGCCGCGAGCGCGGTGCGGTCACCGGGGTCAGGACTGAGCAGGGGGATGTCGAAGCCGAGTACGTGGTGCTGTGCGCCGGAATGTGGTCCAGGCAGCTAGCCGAGCTGGCAGGAATTTGCGTTCCGCTGCAGGCGGCCGAGCACTACTACCTGATCACCGAGCCGATCGATGGCGTAGAAAGCTCCTGGCCGGTGCTTGAGGATCCGGCCTCCTACGGGTACTACCGCGAGGAGGGCGGCGGGCTCATGCTCGGGATGTTCGAGCCGGTGTGCGCGCCATGGCGGGTGGAAGGCATCCCGGCGGACTTTTCCTTCGGCGAACTTCCGCCCGACTGGGACCGGATGGGGCCCTACCTGGAAAAGGCCATGGCCAGGGTGCCGGTCAGCGAGCGCACCGGGATCAGGAAGTTCTTCTGCGGTCCGGAAAGCTTCACTCCTGACCTGCTTCCCATCGTGGGCGAGGCGCCTGAGCTGAGGAACTTCTTCGTCGCGGCCGGCCTCAACTCGATTGGCATCCTGACCGGCGGCGGTATCGGCCGCACCGTCGCCCAGTGGATCGTCGACGGCATGCCCGGCATCGACGTGACCGGCATCAACATCGACCGCCTGCACCCCTACCAGGCCAACCCGCAGTACCGGGCCACGCGCACGGTCGAGTCACTCGGCCTGGTATACGCGACCCACTACCCGAACCGCCCGGTGCAGACGGCGCGCGGCGCACGGCTGTCGCCCGTGCATCACCGGCTGGCGGCGAAGGGGGCCTGTTTCAGGGATGTCAGCGGCTGGGAGGGCGCGGACTGGTACGCGCCGCCTGGCGAGGCACCTGAGCCTGGCGAACTAACCTGGGGGCGGCCGCGCTGGTTCGGCCACTGGGCAGCCGAGCATCACGCCACCCGAGAAGGCGTGATCTTGATGGACATGTCGTTCATGGCGAAGTTCCTGGTCCAGGGCAGAGATTCGGCGCGGGTGCTCGAGCAGATCTCGGCCAACCAGGTCGCGGCCGAGCCAGGCCGGATCACTTACACGCAGTGGCTGAACGAGCGGGGCACGATCGAAGCTGACCTGACCGTGACGATGCTCGGGGACGAGGAGTTCCTCGTGGTGGCGTCGGATACCGCGCACCGCCATGCGCATACCTGGATGCGCCGCCACTTCGGCGACGCGCACGCCTTCGTCACCGACGTGACCTCCGGATATGCGCAGCTCAACGTCCAAGGGCCTGGCTCACGCGAACTGCTCCAGGCGGTCACAAGTGCCGACTTGTCGAACGAGGCCTTCCCGTTCCGCACGGCCAGGTATATCGACATCGGCTTCGCGCGGGTGCTCTGCGTCAGGATCACCTACCTCGGAGAACTCGGTTACGAACTGCACATTCCCGCCGAGCAGGCAGTGGCGGTGTATGACCGCCTGGTGGCGGCCGGAGAGCCACTCGGGCTGCGGCACGCTGGCCTCAAGGCGCTCGCCAGCCTGCGGTTGGAAAAGGGCTACCGCGATTACGGTCATGACATCGACAACACGGACTCCGTGCTCGCGGCCGGCCTTGGATTCGCGGTTGCGCTAGACAAGCCGGGCGGGTTCATTGGCAGGGACGCGGTTCTCGCCCAGAAGGCGACCGGCCCCATGAGGCGGCGGCTGGTGCAGGTCTTGCTGGCTGATCCTGAGCCTTTGCTTTTCCATGCCGAAGTGGTGTCAAGGAATGGCAAGCCAGCCGGCTATCTGCGGGCGGCGTCCTACGGGTTCACGCTGGGCGGCGCGGTCGGGCTGGCGATGATCGACGCCGACCAGGCAATCGACCAGAAGTACCTTGATTCAGGGAACTGGACCGTCCAGATCGGCGATGTCAGTTACCCGGTGACCGTCTCGCTGCGGCCACTGTACGATCCGTCAAGTAAACGGGTGCAGATGTAGGAGAAATAGCGGAGCTTGCGGATTTCGAAAGATTCGTGCCCAGGGAGCACGGGATCGCCGTGATGACCGTCATCGGTACCGACGGGCGGATGCGGCCTTCCGTGGTAGACGTCGGCGTGCTTGACCATCCGGTCAGCGGTGCCCGCGTGGTCGGGGCGGCCGTCGAAGGTTCTGCCGAGATTAGGCCGGGGACAAGCCCAGATCGGGGCGGTCGCTGTCACGTGGCGGGCCTTCAGGTACCTGGTTGACCAGGCTGTGCGCTGCCATGACGAGGTAGTCCCACAACTGCTGATCAAGTTCGGGCGCCAGGTCCAGTTCGTCCAGCGCCGTCCTCATGTGCTTCAGCCAGGCGTTGCGCTCGGCTTCGCCGATGTCGAAATGGACGTGCCGCATGCGCAGCCTGGGATGGCCGCGCCGCTCGCTGTACGTGCCAGGCCCGCCCCAGTACTGGATGAGGAAGAGGCGCAAGTGCTCTTGCGCTGGCCCTAGATCCTTGCTCGGGTAGACGGCGCGCAACTGCGGGTCGGCGGCGACTTCGGCATAGAACCTGCGTACCAGGCGGGTGAACGTTTCCTCGCCGCCAACGGCTTCGTAAAAGCTGCGCTGGGGTTCTGCTTGCAGTTCCTGTGGGCTCTCCATGACGTGTTCCAGGGTACTTGCATCCGGTCGGCGGCTGGTCAACGGCTGGCTGGCCAGGCAGCTCGGTCAACTCAGGCCCGGATGCCACCCATGGTTTGCCCGTCGTTCGAGACGCCGAAGGCAACTAGGTGGCAATTTGGTGTTGGCGGTCTGGCCGTCATCCAGCCACACTGGTCACGGGTGCCCCGCAGCCAGCGGGCCACCCAGCCTGGGAGGTGGGCATTGCGCAGGGTATTGCTGCTCAACGTGACGTACGAGCCGCTGACCACCGTTGCCCTGCACAGGGCCGTCGGTCTTGTGCTCGCTGACAAGGCGGAAATTCTGCACAACGAGGCGTCAGGACTGGTATTGCATTCGGCCTCGGCGAAGCTCGCGGTCCCTTCTGTAATCAGGCTGCGCCGCTATGTCAGGATCCCGCACCGCAATCGGGTTCCGCTGACTCGCGCCGCGCTCATGCGCAGAGACGGGTACCTCTGCGCGTACTGCGGCGCCGCGGCAGACACGATTGATCATGTTATCCCCCGCAGCCGTGGCGGTGCACATGCTTGGGAGAACTGCGTCGCTTCGTGCACAAAGTGCAATCACCGCAAGGCTGACCGGCTAATCGAGGAGCTTGGCTGGACGCTGCGCTGGGACCCGCTGGTGCCGCGGGGCACGCACTGGCGGCTGATCGGCGCGACCCGCGACGGCGATCCTGCGTGGGCGACCTATTTGACTTCTACCGCTGCCTGAACCCCGAACTGGCGCATCGCCGGCCTGGCCAGGGCGGCGAGTACGGCGGCCGCGAGGAGGACGCCGGCTATCGGGAAGAACGGCGGCGGGTGCAGGTACTTGACCAGAATTCCGGCCGCGGCCACGGAGATCGGGAAGGTGCCGAACGCGGCCAGCATGATCAGGCTCATGACCCGCCCGAGCAGCTTCGCTGGCGCCCACCGCTGGATCAGCGTGATCAGCACGATGTTTCCGAAGCTGTTGCACAGGCCAGCGGCGCCCATCGCGACCGCGGCCCCGGCCAGGCCGCCGAGGAAGGGAACCATGGCGATCGCGGCGGCTTCGACGAGGTAACCGCCGCACGCGACAAGAGCCGGCCTGGCCATGCTGGTCAGGCGCGCCGCCAGCGCCGTGCCTGCCAGGGCTCCGGCGCCGAAGCAGGCCACGATCCAGCCATATCCGGACGCTCCGAACCGCGCGTGTGCCAGCGCAGGCAGTGCGACTTCGAAGGTCCCCCCGCCGCTCAAATTCGCGGTGACGCTCAGGGCGAGGATGATGACCAGGACGGGGGAGCGGCGCAGAAGCTGGCGCAGCCGCTCCCCCGCCAGGTCCTGGTCGGCTTGCACTTCGGCCTGGCTAGCCTGCTCGCGGGACCTGATAAGCGCGAGAGAGAACGCGGAGATGGCGAACGATGCTGCGTCGACGGCGAAGGCCGGCGCCGATCCCGCCGTGGCGACCAGCAGGCCGCCGAGTGCGGGGCCGGCCAGCGAGCCGATCTGCATGAGCGCTGAGGACATCGCGTTGCCGCTGGCGAGTTGCTCGCCAGTGAGCAGCGTGGGCATGATCGAGAACGAGGCAGGCAGGAATAGTCCCTGACCAGCGCCGAGGCACGCGGCGACCGGGGCGAGAGTGATCAGCGTGGCTGCATGGCCGGCCGCCAGGAAGGCGAGCGCGCCGACCAGCGCGCACCTGACCGTATCCGCTGCCAGCATCACGGTGCGGGGGCTGAACTTGTCGGCAAGCAGGCCGCCTGCCGGGATCAGCACGGTGCGCGGCACGCCGTAACAGGCGAGGACGATGCCGAGCGTGACCGGGCCTGCCTTGCCTGCCAAGACGAGCCAGGGCAGTGCGACGGCGTAACAATAGTCACCGACCGTCGAGGCGAGCTGGCCAAGGCCGAGCAACCGGAAATCCCTGACGGCAAGCGGGCTGTTGCGCGTGCCTGGCATCGCGATCACGCACCTTCGTCCGGGTCGGGGGCGAACCACGGGGTGAGTCCGGTCAGCGCGCCGACGCGTTTGGCCTGCGGCGGCCGTTCCTGCGAGCTCGGCCTGGCCACGCCGACGCACTCGGTCGCGGTGGCGGGACCGTCAAGCACCAGGCGCTGCAAGATCATGATCCTGGCCGGGTGCGCCAGCCCTAAGCGCTCGCTGGTCGGTGATCTTGGCCGGGGCTGGGATGTTCGGTGGCCGGCTCAACCCGTCCGTGCGGTCCGGAGCGTCGCTGCCGTCCTGGGTTTCTGCGTCGTGCAGGCAGCCGGGGGCGGGCGGCGAGAGGGTCACACCACAAAAAACTAGTTTCGAAATGAACGCTTCGCAACGCTGGTTCGATGCTAGACGCGGAGCCGCCGGGGTGACCTGGCACCGCGGTGCTTGCCGTTGACTGCCTGGCCGGTAGCGTCATTGATCCATCGTCTTGCCGTTGACCGGCCGGTGTGCCTGGTCGACGACGCGGCGGGGACTGCGACACGGAGACAGGGGCCGACCATGCAGAGGGACATTTTCACAGCCGACCATGACGCCTTCAGGGACATGGTCCGCGCATTCATCGCCAAGGAAGTGCTGCCGCACCACGACCAGTGGGAGCGCGACGGCAAGGTCTCGCGCGAGGTATGGCTGGCGGCCGGCGCGGCTGGCTTGCTCGGGATCGACGTCGAGGAGAAGCATGGCGGCGGCGGCAATGACGACTATCGGTACTACCTGGTGCTCAACGAGGAGATGATGCGGGCGGGTGCCAACGGTCCCGGCTTTTCCGTCCACAACGACATCAACGGACAGTACCTCAAGCGCCTGCTGAACACCGAGCAAGCCGAGCGCTGGCTGCCCGGGTACTGCACGGGCGAACTCATCACCGCGATCGCGATGAGCGAGCCAGGGGCTGGCAGTGACTTGCAGGGCATCAGGACCACCGCCGTCCGCGACGGCGAAGACTACGTGCTCAACGGCCAGAAGACCTTTATCTCTAACGGCCAGCTAGCCGACCTGGTCATCGTCGTCGCCCGCACCGACCAGGCGGCCGGCCATCGCGGCATCAGCCTCCTGATGGTCGAGCGCGGCATGCCAGGTTTCGAGCGGGGCAGGAACCTGAACAAGGTTGGCATGCACGCCCAGGACACGTCGGAGCTCTTCTTCAGCGATGTCCGGGTGCCTGCGGCCAACCTGCTCGGAGCGGAGGGCGGCGGGTTCATCGCGCTCATGCAGAACCTGCCCAGGGAGCGGGTCGCGATCGGCACGGCCGCGCTGGCAAGCGCCGAGGCGATGTTCGGCCTGACCCTTGAATACTGCAAGCAGCGCGAAGCTTTCGGCAGGCCGATCGGCAAGTTCCAGCACAACCGCTTCGTGCTGGCCGAGATGGCGACGGAACTGGCGGTGGCCAGGGCCTTCACCGACAAGGCTGTTCTGGAGCACAACGCGGGACGGCTGTCCAACGAAGATGCGTCGATGCTCAAGTGGTGGGACACCGAGTTGTGCCAGCGGATCGTGGACCGTTGCGTGCAATTGCACGGCGGCTACGGATACATGCTGGAATACCCGGTTGCCCGCGCTTACCTCGACGGCCGTGCCCAGACCATCTTCGGCGGAACCACCGAGATCATGAAGGAGATCATCGGCCGCGGCCTCGGCGTTTAGAGCATCGCTCAGAAGCGTTCTGCGTAGGCCTCCCGATCCGGTCGCGGCTCGTCTGAACCGGGCTCAGTCCAGTACTCGGTGCCACGGACTATCTGACCATTGTCGACCGTCCAGAACGACGCCACCCGGTACAGGCCGAGGTCCACGTGCGGCACTTCCACCTCCGAGGCTGCCTGGTCACCGGAGCCGATGACCCGCAGGATCCGGATCTCCCAGCCCTCCGGGTAGCTCCTGCTCACCTCTACGTAGTTGGAGCGGCTGATGAAGCGTTCCCCGCTGACCGGCCATTCGATCACGGCATCGGGCGCGATCAACTCGGTAACTCCAGCCCAGTCCCTTGCCTGAGTCCGCGCCCATAGCTCTCTGACTACTGTCGCTGCATCCACGTACTTAAGGGTGCCAGAGGGTACTGACAGCCAGGCGGGGCACGGGCGCGGGCTATTGGAAGATCATTAGGATCGGCAAGAAAGCGGCGAAGACGTTGTGGTCGGTAAGCACGGGTGTCGGAGCGCCTCCGACCTGTGGACGAAGCCCGTGGATAGGCCAAGATCCTGTGGATAACCAGGCTGCTGCCGGTGGACAACTCAGGTGCCACGGTGGCGGGAAACGTGGATGACGCGATGGCAGCAAAAGAATCTTGAAATACCTCGCCAGAAGGTCTTGTGCCAGGAGGCCGAAGAGGCGTAAAACTTTCCCTACCAGCGAAAACGGATACCAGCTGTAGGCTACTCCGGAGAAGTCGGGAGACCGGGCAACCGGAATCCCGACCGGGAAAAGCCAAGGGAAACCTGAGCTTGGAACGGCTTGCTGGAGGGTCAGGTGACTGGCTTTCTAGCTGGTGTTCTTATTCCATGGTGCGGACGGACTGAGCGCGGATCGCCGATTGCCCCGGCGGACCAGGCTCGCTGGGGCAATCGGCGAGTCGCTCAGAACGCCCAGGCAAGGCCCCTGCATCTCATACATGCGGGGGCCTTCGTCGTTCCCGTGCCCTGCCATTCCCTGACGTGCGCTGGGCCGGCCGCAGCCCGCAGGCTGCTAGGGCTGCCGGGCGCTGCCTGCGCTCGCCGCCAGGAGGCGGTTGTCCGGCCACGTCCTGCCGGCTGCGCCCGAGAAAGTCAGGTCCGCTTGGCGCAATGCCGGCACTGCCTGATCGCCGGCAGTGCCTGATCGCCGGCAGTGCCTGATCGCCGGCAGTGCCTGATCGCCGGCACTGCCTGATCGCCGGCACTGCCTAATCCTTGACAGGGCTGTGGATAGAGTTGTGGGTAGGACTGTGGATAATTCAGTCGTGTGGATAACTCGGTGGTTCTGGTGGATGGCGCGGTGGATAAGCGGTGGATAAGCGGTGGGTAAGCGGTGGATAAGAAGCGGCGGGTGAAAAGAATCTTGAAATACCCGGCCACCAGGTCTTGTGCCGAGAGGTCCGGGTGGCGTAAAACATTACTACTAGTGAAAACGGGTACCAACCGGGGGCAACTTCGGAGAATCCCGATAACCGGGAAACCGGGAATCTGGTGCCGCTGGGGTACCGGGCAACCGGGTCCTCCGGCGAGTGTCCTTGATCACTGGTGCGGACGGACTGAGCGCGGATCGCCGATTGCCCCGGCGGACCAGGGCTCGCTGGGGCAATCAGCGAGCTTGCGAGGAACGGCCAAGACGGGGCCCCTGCATCTCATGCATGCGGGGGCCTCGCTCTGTTAGCTCATGGTCATGTCACCTGGGCACTGGCGAGCGGTCCAGAGTAGCGTTCGATTATGACTGCAACAGCAAGCATGAGCAGCGGCGCAGAAGCCCAACTGCCGCGGCCGCCGTTCGGACGGCTGCTGACCGCGATGGTCACTCCGATGACTAGCGACGGGGCTGTCGACTTCGATGGCGCGGCGCAACTCGCCGAGTACCTGGTCACCTCGATGCGCAACGACGGCCTCGTCCTTAGCGGCACCACCGGCGAGTCACCGACCACCACCGACGGGGAAAAAGCGCAACTGATCCGCGTCGTCAAAGAAGTAGTCGGTAACCGGGCTCACGTGGTGGCGGGTGTCGGCACCAACGACACCGCCCATAGCTGTCATCTAGCCAGGCAGGCGGAGGAAGCCGGCGCCGACGGCTTGCTCGTCGTCTCGCCCTACTACAACAAGCCCCCGCAGAGCGGCCTGGTCGCGCACTTCGGCGCCGTGGCCGATGCGACAGGGCTGCCTAACATTCTCTACGACATTCCGGGCAGGACCGGCATTCCTATCAAGACTGAGACGCTGCTCCAGCTCGCGCAGCACCCGAGAATCGTGGCCGTCAAGGACGCCAAGGGTGACTTCGGCGCCGGATCTGCCGTCATGCTGGCCACGGACCTGGCGTTCTATTCTGGTGACGACATCTTGAACTTGCCCTGGCTGGCGATCGGCGCTGTCGGGTTCGTCAGCGTCGTCGCGCACGTAGTTGGCGACCGGCTGCATGAGATGATCGACGCCTACCTGGCCGGCGACGCCGCAGGCGCTGTGCGCCTGCACCGTGAGCTGATGCCGGTGTTTACCGGGATAATGACGAGAACTCAGGGTGTGATCGCGACGAAGGCAGCGCTCGGCTTGCTTGGCCTGCCCGGCGGCTCAGTCAGGCTGCCGCTCGTCAACGCGACTTCGGCCGAAATCGATCAGTTCCGTGCTGACCTAGTAGCTGGCGGTGTCAAGCTCAAGTGAGTCATCCCCATCCAGAGCTCGGCGCCCCGCCGCCCCTGCCTGCTGGCGGCTTGCGGATCGTAGCGCTTGGCGGTCTAGGCGAAGTCGGCAGGAACATGACGGTCTTCGAGCACGAAGACCGGCTGCTTCTCGTGGACTGCGGCGTGCTTTTCCCAGATCCTGACACGCCTGGCGTCGACTTGATCTTGCCCGATTTCACCGCCATCGACGACCGGCTTGACCGCATTGACGCGCTGGTGCTTACCCACGCCCACGAAGACCACATCGGGGCTGTGCCCTACCTGCTGCGCCGCAGGCCAGAGATCTTGCTGGTCGGATCGAAGCTTACGCTCGCCCTGGTGCAGAGCAAGCTGGCCGAGCACCGGATCACTCCGCAGGTCTTCGAGGTCGACGCAGGCTCGCGCGAGACGTTCGGTCCGTTCGCGCTCGAGTTCTTCGCGGTCAATCATTCGATACCTGACGCTCTGGCGGTTGCCATCGGCACCAGGGCGGGCATGGTGCTTCACACCGGTGACTTCAAGATGGACCAGCTGCCGCTCGATGGCAGGCTGACCGACCTGGGCGGGTTCGCGCGACTCGGTCGCGAGGGCGTCGACCTGCTGATGTCCGACTCGACCAATGCCGAGGTACCCGGCATCGTGACCAGCGAGCGCGCGATCGCGTCGGTGCTTTCTGACGTGTTCAGCAAGGCTGAGAATCGCATCATCGTGTCCTGCTTCGCCAGTCACGTGCACCGTGTGCAGCAGGTACTCGACGCCGCCGCCGAGCACGGCAGGAAGGTGTCCCTGGTCGGGCGCTCCATGGTGCGCAACATGGGTGTGGCCAGGGAACTTGGCTACCTGCGTGTCCCGTCGGTGCCTGGCGGTCTCCTCGTGGACATGCGAGACGCAGAGGACCTGCCGCCGGACGAGATCGTGCTGATCTCGACCGGCTCGCAAGGCGAGCCGATGTCGGCACTGGCCAGGATGGCCAGCCGTGATCACCCGATCAGGATCGCGACCGGCGACACCGTCATACTCGCCTCGTCGCTTGTGCCGGGCAACGAGACGGCAGTGTCCCGCGTGATCAACAACCTGACCAGGCTCGGGGCGCGGGTAGTGCACAAGGGGAACGCGCTGGTGCACGTGTCAGGGCACGCTCCGGCCGGTGAGTTGCTTTACGTGCTCAACATGGTCAAGCCCGCCAACTTCATACCCGTGCACGGCGAGTGGCGGCACCTGACCGCGCACGCCGAACTCGCTGCCCAGGCGGGCGTGCCACCAGGGAACATCGTGCTCGCCGAAGACGGCATCGTGGTTGACCTGGTCGGCGGCAAGGCGGCCGTGGTCGGCAAGGTGCACTGCGGTTACGTGTTCGTTGACGGGCTTTCTGTGGGCGAGGTGGACGAGAGTTCGATCAAGGATCGCCTGATCCTCGGCGAAGAGGGCTTCATTTCCGTGGTTGTGGTTATCGACTCGACCAACGGCAAGTTTGTCGCCGGGCCGGAAATCTACGCCCGCGGCTCAGGCATCGATGACCAGGGGTACAACGACGTGCTGCCGTTGCTCGAAGAGGCGCTCGACCGGATCGCGGAAGAAGGCATCAACGACAGTTACCAGGTCGGCCAGGTGATCAGGCGCACCCTAGGCAGGTGGGTTAGCAACAACTACCGCAGGCGCCCCATGATCATCCCGGTCGTGCTCGAGGTCTGATCCCGGCCGGAAATCCGGTCGGGGTCGGGGTCAAGGGCCGGGTCGGGGTCAAGGGGCGGCGGGTTCGCGCAGCTTGAAGCGCTGGAGTTTGCCTGTGTTGGTTTTCGGCAGTTCGGCGAGGAACTCGACAGCCCTCGGATACTTGTAGGGCGCGATCTTGCTCTTGACGAGTTCCTGAAGCTCGGTCGCGAGCGCTGGGTCACCGGCCGCGCCTGGCGCCAGGACCACGAAGGCCTTGACGATCTGGCCCCTGTCCTCGTCGGGGACGCCCACCACGCCGCACTCCGCCACTGCCGGGTGCGTGAGCAGCACGTCTTCGACCTCGGGGCCGGCGATGTTGTAACCGGAAGACACGATCATGTCGTCCGAGCGCGCCTGGAACCAGAAGTAGCCCTCTGAGTCCTTGATATAGGTATCGCCGGTGAAGTTCCAGCCGTCGCGCACGTAATCTAGCTGGCGCGGGTCAGTCAGGTACTTGCAGCCGGTTGGCCCTTTGACCGCTAGCTGCCCTGGCTCGCCATCAGGCACCGCTGTGCCGTCCTGCCGAAGGACGCGGGCGCGGTATCCGGGCACAGGCAGCCCGGTAGAACCTGGCCTGATGTGCCCGTCAGCGGCCGAGATGAAGATATGCAGGAGTTCAGTGCTGCCGATGCCGTCGATGATCTTGACGCCGGTCGCCTCGTGGAATGCCTGCCATACCGATCCCGGCAGCGTCTCTCCCGCCGACACAGGCCGGCGCAATCCCCGCAATTGCGCTGACTTGCCAGCGGCCAGCATGGCACGGTACGCCGTCGGCGCGGTCGAGACTACGCTGACGCCGCGCTCGGCGATGTGGTCGGCGAGTTCGGCGGGAGTTGCCCGTTCGAGCAGCAGGGTGGCGGCGCCGGCCCTGATCGGGAAGATCAGCAGGGCACCGAGGCCGAAGGTGAACGCCAGCGGTGGAGTGCCGGTGAAGATGTCGGTAGGCAAGGGCTTGAGCACGTGCGCGGAGAACGTGTCCGCGACCGCGAGCACTTCCCTGTGGAAGTGCATGGCGGCCTTGGGCCGGCCGGTGGTGCCAGAGGTGAAGGCGATGAGCGCCACGTCGTCGGCCGCCGTGCGGACCGGCGTGAAGCCGGCCGGCTGCGCGGCGCAGGCGGCGAAGAGCGCGCCGAACGTCACGGTGCGCACGTCCAGACCGGCCAGTTCGGCGGTGAACCGGTCATCGCACAGAGCCAGGTCGACTGCGGCGATCTCGCGGATGACACCGAGTTCGGCCGACCGAAGCAGCGGCATCGTGGCCACCACGACGCCTCCGGCGAGCACCACGCCGAACCAGCAAGCCGCCATCTCAGGGCTGTTCGGCCCGCGGAGCATGACCCGGTTGCCAGGCAAGAGCCCGAGCTCGCCGGTCAGCACTGAGGCGATCTGGCTCGCCCGTTCCGCCAGGTCGCCGTAGCTCCAGACGGGGGATGCGGGATCTTGCGGCAGCAGGCAGGGCCGGTCGGCGCCCAGTCTTGCGATCGTGCCTTCGAGCAGTTCGGACGCGCAGTTCAGCCGCTCGGGGTAGCCAAGCGACGGCAGCGTGAACTCGAGCTCAGGCCACTGGTGCGGTAGCGGCAGATGATCACGGCAGAAGGTGTCCACGTGGGCGGACGGCGTGAGCGACATCGGCCAGGCCCCTCCGTTCGGTTAAAGCGATCAGATAACGGCGAAACCCTGAAGTTCGACCAGCGCGGCCGGCTCCCAGAGCCTGCTGATACCGATCGCTGCCATGGCCGGGTAGTCGCGGCCGACCAGCCGTCGCCAGACGGCGCCGATCTCCTTGCCGTGGGCGCGGTAGTCGGCGAGGTCGGTCGCGTACACGGTGAGGCTGGTCAGCTGCCCTGGCGCGCCGCCTGCCGCGCGCAGCGCGGTCAGGAGATTGCCGAGCGCCTGCTCGAATTGGGCGACCACGCCGCCGCCGACCAGGTGCCCGTCCTGGCCAAGTCCGACCTGCCCGGCAAGGAACACCACCCGTCCCTGCGCGACCACCGCGTGCGAGAAGCCGCTCGGCGTCGCGAGTTCTGGCGGGTTGACCGGCTCGATGCTCACATGCCCTCCTGATGCGAAGCTGGCCGCCATCTGGCGTGCCTGGTGCGGCCGAGTACGGGTTCCCTGATTAGCTCGAGCCTGGGCCGAGGACCCTGCGTCCGCCCGGTCTGCGGTGGCCTGCTTCCGGCCCGCCACTGGTCGGGCCAGGCGGCCCCGGCCCCGGCATAACCTTGCGCCGCCGCCGCGTGCAGCGTCCAGTTCGGGTCGTACAGGTGCGCGCGCCCGAGTGCCACCAGGTCGGCCCGCCCGGCCGCGATGATCGAGTTCATGTCGTCATAAGAGGAGATCATGCCGACCGCGATCGTGGCCAGGCCGGTCTGGTTGCGGATCGCGTCGGCGAACGGGGTCTGGTACGAGCGGCCGAAGGCCGGCGTTTCTTCGGGGGTGACCTGCCCCGTAGACACGTCAATCGCATCAGCGCCCGCCAGGGCAAAAGCTTTCGCCAGCAAGATGGCACCGGCGCCATCGAGCCCGCCAGGTGTCCAGTCCGTCGCGGAGATCCGCACCGTCATCGGCCGGCTAGCCGGCCACGCCGCCCGCATCGCGCTGAACACTTCGAGCGGGTACCTGAACCTGGCTTCCTGCGAGCCGCCGTAGTGATCGGTGCGCCGGTTGGTTAGCGGCGAGATGAACGAGGACAGCAGGTAGCCGTGCGCGCAATGCAACTCGATCAGGTCAAAGCCGGCCCGCAGCGCCGCGCCGGCCGCCCGCGCGAACTCCGCCTTGATGCCGGCGAGTTCAGCCTCGGTCAGCTCGTGCGGCACCTGGCTGACCCCGGCCAGGTACGGGATCGGCGAAGGACCGCAGACCGGCCAGTTGCCTGCGTCGAGCGGCTCGTCCATGCCCTCCCACATCAGCTTGGTCGAGCCCTTGCGGCCTGAATGCCCGAGCTGAAGCCCGACTTTGGCGGTCGACTCCCTGTGCACGAAATCGGTGATCCGCCGCCAGGCTTCCTCGTGCGCGGCGGCGTACAGCCCGGCGCAGCCAGGGGTGATCCTGCCCTCCGGCGAGACGCACACCATTTCCGTCATGACGAGACCGGCTCCGCCTAGCGCCTTTCCGCCAAGGTGCACCAGGTGGAACTCGCCAGGAGTGCCTTCACTCGCCGAGTACATGTCCATCGCGGAAACCACGACCCGGTTCTTGAGCTCGAGGTCGCGCAGGCGGAACGGCGCGAACATCGGCGGCACCACCTCGCCGTTGCCGAAACCCCTGGCCAGGCAGTCGGCGGCGAACCACTCGTCGGTGGCTGCGGTGAACTCGGGATCGCGCAGGCGCAGGTTGTCATAGGTGACCCTGCGGCTTCTCGTGATGATGTTGAACGCGAACTGCTCTGGTTCCTGGCCGGTGTACTGGCCCAGGTTCTCGAACCACTCGAGGCTGGACTGGGCGGCCCGCTGGGTCGAGGCGACCACCGGCTTCCGCTCCGCCTCGTAGGCGGCAAGCGCCTGGTCAAGGCCGGGTTGCTCGTGCAGGCAGGCCGCCAGCGCGAGCGCGTCTTCCATCGCAAGCTTGGTACCCGAGCCGATCGAGAAATGCGCCGTGTGCGCGGCGTCACCGAGCAGCACGACGTTTTCCTGGCTCCAGCTAGCGCAGCGCAGCGTGCCGAAGCTAATCCACCTGGAGTTGTTGGAGAACAGCGAATGATGATCGAGGAGACCGGCGAGCAGTTCGGCGATCTGGTCGGTGCAGGCGTCGCCGAAGCCGGCTTTCGCCCAGACCCGGTCGTGCATCTCGAGTATGAAGGTGCTCGCGGTAGCGTCGTAGGGGTAGCCGTGCACCTGCATGACGCCGTAAGGGGTCGGCACGATGTAGAACTTGAACGCGTCGAAAACCAGGTCGGTGCTCAGCCAGATGTACTTGCACTGGCGGGTTTCCAGGTCGGGGCAGAACGAGTCGGCGAAGGCGGTCCTGATCGCCGAGTTGACGCCGTCGGCGGCGACCACGAGGTCGTAGTCCGCTGACAGCCGCTTCGGATCGGGGGCCTCGGTGCCGAACTGCATGGTCACGCCGAGGTCGGCGCAGCGCTGGCGGAGTATGCCGAGCAGGCGCTTGCGGCTCAGCGCCGCGAAGCCGTGACCGCCGCTGGTGATGACCCTGCCGCGGTAATGCACGTCAATGTCGTCCCAGCGGGCGAACTCGCGCTGCATGGCCGCATAGATGACGGGATCGGCGTGCTCGATGCCGCCGAGCGTCTCGTCTGAGAAGACGACGCCGAAGCCGAACGTATCGTCGGCCGAGTTTCTTTCCCAGACCGTGATTTCGTGGGCCGGGTTCAGCTGCATCGCGAGCGCGGCAAAGTAGAGGCCTGCCGGGCCGCCGCCAGCGACTGCGATTCGCACCTCGCCACGATCTCGCTACTGCGTCAGTCAGTCAATGTCGCGACTCGCCGGGCGGCTTGCTGGCCGCATGGGCAGCACTTGACTAGCTTGTGCAATATGGCGACTAGTGCGCCCAGAGGAACTTCTCAAGGGCAGAGCGCGTCTTCGCGTGGCCAGGGCGCGTCTTCGAGGTCACCTGCCAAGGGCGGGTCACGCGGCACTAGCGCGCGCCGGCCACCGAGCGCGGCAGGCCAGAACCGGGGCACCGCGGGCGGCAGTGCCGCGAGCGGCCGCCAGCGCGGTAGTTCGGCGCGGGCGCCGGGCGGCGGCTCAGGTACCAGGCGCGGCGGTACGTCTTATCACCGGGGCGCCAAGTACAGCGAGCCGAGCCAGTCGCTGGCGGCCGGGTTGCGGGCCTCGCACAATCCGATCCTGATCCTGATCGGCTGGACCGCGGCCATCCTCACCATGATCTGGCTCGAGCTGGCCAGCGGTGTCGGCTTCGTCGCGCGGTTGTTCGGCGACAGCGCGCGCGAGCTTGACCAGGCCCATCGCAGGGACGGCGCCGGGCTCGGCGTACTTGCGGCGGCGATCGTCATGGCCGGGGCGGCCTGGTGGCATCTCGGCTCGCCGTTCGGGCGAGCCCTGACCGCCCTGGTGCGCGGCGCCTTCGGCGTCGGGGCGTGGACCATCCCCGTCTTGCTTGCCTTGCTTGCCTGGCGGCTGCTTCGGCACCCGGACAGGAACGCGCACTCGGGGCGGATGCTGATCGGCTGGACGGCGCTTGGCGGCGGAGCCCTCGGCATCGTGCACATCGCGCTCGGCAGCCCTGCGCCTTCGGCGGGGAAGCAGGCGATGCAGACTTCCGGCGGGCTGCTCGGCTACGTGATCTCAGAGCCGCTGCGTGCGCTGCTTACGGCCTGGGTCGCCATTCCGCTGCTCGCCTTGCTTGCGGCGTTCGGCTTGCTCGTGGTGACCGGCACGCCGTTGCACAGGGTGCGGGAGCGGTTCGAGGAGTTCGGTTTCCTGCTGCGTCAGTTGCGTGGCATTGCCGAAGAAGAAGTCGAGGAAGGCGAGGCAGCCGACGGTGCCGCTGCGCCTAGGCTCGGCCGGCGCAAGAACGCGGGCGCCCTCGAGGCGGGCGCTGGTGACCAGCCTTATGAGACTCCGCTGCTCGGCGGCCTGATGACCCGTGGCGGCGCCGGGCGATCAAGGCAGACGGCAGCCAGGCCGCCCGCCAGTGAGCCCGACCTGGCGGTGCCCGACCCTGACGCGGGCGATGACCAGGCTAGTGCGGGGGTTGGCGCGGCCGACGCCGCGAGGCGTCGGTCGGACGATGAGGTGATGGCTGAAGTACTGAATTTCGGCCCTGATGGCAGGCGCGCGGCCGGGCTTGAGCGTGCCGCGCAGGCAGGTGCGCCGGTCAAGCAGGAGCTGACCGGCGAGCAGCTGACGCTGACCGGGGAGCCGTCGTCGAGCTACACGCTGCCGCCAGCGGCACTGCTCAAGCCTGGTACGGCGCCCAAGGCAAGGACGCGGGCCAACGACCAGATGGTCGAGGCGCTCACGATGGTGCTCGACCAGTTCGAAGTAGACGCGCAGGTGACCGGGTTCACCAGGGGGCCCACGGTGACCAGGTACGCGATCGAGCTCGGGCCAGCGGTGAAGGTGGAGCGGGTCACCGCGCTTTCTAAGAACATCTCCTACGCGGTGAAGAGCGCGGACGTGCGGATCTTGTCGCCTATTCCCGGCAAGTCAGCGATCGGCATCGAGATTCCTAACACCGACAGGGAGATTGTCAGCCTGGGCGACGTGCTGCGGTCGCCGGTAGCCGAGGGCGATCACCACCCGATGATCGTCGGGCTGGGCAAGGACGTGGAAGGCCGCACGGTGGTGGCCAACCTCGCGAAGATGCCGCACATCCTGATCGCCGGCGCGACCGGAGCGGGCAAGTCGACCTGCATCAACGGGCTGATCACCTCGATCCTGGTGCGGGCGACGCCCGACGAGGTACGCATGATCCTGATCGACCCCAAGCGTGTCGAACTGACCTCGTACGCGGGGATACCGCACCTGATTACGTCGATCATCACGAACCCGAAGAAGGCGGCGGACGCGCTTGCCTGGGTGGTCGGCGAGATGGACCGGCGGTACGACGACCTGGCCGCTTCCGGGTTCAGGCACATGGATGACTTCAACAAGGCGGTGCGAGCGGGCAAGATCACGCCGCCGCCTGGCAGTGAGCGTGAATATGTGCCTTACCCGTATCTGCTCGTGATCGTGGACGAGCTGGCCGACCTGATGATGGTGGCGCCCAGGGACGTGGAAGACGCGATCGTGCGGATTACCCAGCTCGCGCGGGCGGCGGGTATTCACCTGGTGCTTGCGACCCAGCGGCCGAGCGTCGACGTGGTGACCGGGCTGATCAAGGCTAATGTGCCTTCGCGGCTGGCGTTCGCCACCTCGAGCCTGACCGACAGCAGGGTCATCTTGGACCAGCCGGGGGCTGAGAAGCTGGTCGGCCAGGGTGACGCGCTCTTCCTGCCGATGGGGGCGAGCAAGCCGATCAGGCTGCAGAACGCGTTTGTCACGGAAAAAGAGATCAGGGAGATCGTCGGTCATTGCAAGAAACAGGCCGAGCCGCAGTACAGGGAAGACGTCACCATCGCGGAGAGCAGCAAGCGCGAGGTCGACGCGGACATCGGCGATGACCTCGAACTTCTGCTCCAGGCGGCCGAACTGGTCGTGAGCACTCAGTTCGGGTCCACGTCCATGTTGCAGCGCAAGCTGCGGATCGGGTTCGCCAAGGCGGGCAGGCTCATGGACCTGCTGGAGAGCAGGAATGCCGTCGGGCCAAGTGAGGGTTCCAAGGCCAGGGAGGTGCTCATCAGGCCCGACGACCTCGAAGAGTTCCTCGATTCTCTTCGTGGCGGCTAGCATCAGACGATTGGCGTGGCTATGGTCAAGGCCATACTTGCGGTGGAGGTTGTCCTGCCCACGCGCGGGCAGGAGGAGAGCGTTATGAAAATGCTCCTCAGCGTCACCAGGTAGACACCCTGCCGCGCATCCCCGGATGGTAGCTAGGTGTCTACACTGGGTCGTCGTCTCCTGAATAGGGAGAACCGGGGGAGCAAGAGCACAGCGATGTGCTCCAATCTGACCTAGCTTCAGCCAATGATTTTGAGATGCGTGGAGGCGGAGCGTGACCATTGGTGACGCGCTGGCAGCGGGACGCCGCCAGGCCGGTATGACCGTGACGCAGGTGAGCCAGCGCACCTGCATCAGGGAAACCATCATCCGCGGCATCGAGCGGGGCGACTTTTCCGGTTGCGGCGGTGACTTCTACGCCCGCGGCCACATCAGGAGCGTCGCGCAGGCGGTCGGCGTCGATCCCGAGCCGCTCATCGAGGAATACGACGCGACGATGGGCGCGCCGCGCGCGATCAGCGCCGCCGACGTCTTCCAGCCGGTGACGCCGGTACGGCTGAAGGAAAGGCGGCGGCCGAACTGGACCGCGGCGCTGGCGGTGGTCCTGGTGGCGGCAGGCGGAACCTATGCCTACCTGCACTACCAGCACCACTCGAGCGGCGGGGGGACGCCGGTGTCGACGTCCACGCTCAAGTCGACTACCGACGCGCACCAGACGCCGCCTCCGAAAGCGAGGCCGGTCCACCACCGGCCACGCAGTCTTGACATCAAGATCTCAGCCAGCCAGAACTCCTGGGTCGTGCTGACCGCCAAGGCGACCGGCTTGACGATCTTCCAGGGAATGGTGTACGCGGGGCAGTCGCTGCACTGGTCTGAGCGGCACGCCGTCACGCTTCAGATCGACAACCCGGCAGGTGTCACGGTCACCGTGAACGGCAAGAAGCAGGCTCATCCGCATGCCGTCGCGCCGATCACCGTGACCCTGGCGCTTGGCGGGCCGCGGCGGGGCTGAGCGCCGTGCCCGCCGTGCCCCTGGGCGGATTCGGTGGTGCGGACGGCTGCCTGATGCGAGGTAGTCTGCCCCTGTGCCATCGAGCGATTCCCTGCCTGAAACCAGGCGATCTGTACGCCTGGTCACCTTGGGCTGCGCCAGGAATGAAGTCGACTCAGAGGAACTGGCTGCCAGGCTTGAAGCTGGCGGCTGGGAACTTACCGAAGGTGATCAGCCTGATGTGGTGCTGGTCAATACGTGCGGTTTCATTCAGGCGGCGAAGCAGGAGTCCATCGGGGAACTGCTGAGCGCCGCGGAATCAGGAGCGGCGGTGGTCGCCGCGGGCTGCCTGGCGCAGCGATATGGCAGCGAACTCGCCCAGGCGCTGCCCGAGGCGCAGGTGCTGAGCTTCGATGACTACGGTGGCATCGCTGACCGGCTCGACGAGGTGCTCGCGGGCAAGCGCTGGCCCGCGCACGAGCCAGGTGACCGCAGGAAGTTGCTGCCGATCTCGCCTGCCGGCCGTCCTGGCGCCGACGGGCCGCACGTGCCCGGGCATGGTTCCGTCGCGTCAGACCTGCCTGCCGGGATCGCGCCTGCGTCGGGGCCGCGGGTGATACGCCGGCGGCTTGATGGCGGGGTAGTGGCACCGCTCAAGATCGCCTCTGGTTGCGATCGCAGGTGCAGCTTCTGCGCCATTCCTGCCTTCCGCGGCTCCTTCCTGTCGCGCCCGCCCGCGGACCTGGTCGCCGAGGCCGGATGGCTGGCCGGTCAGGGGGTCAGGGAACTGCTGCTGGTCAGCGAGAACTCCACGTCCTACGGCAAGGATCTAGGTGACCTGCGGCTGCTTGAGTCGCTGCTGCCGCGACTGGCTGACGTCACCGGGATCGATCGGATCAGGGTCAGTTACCTCCAGCCCGCTGAGGTCAGGCCAGGGCTGATCGAGGTCATGGCGGGCACGCCGGGGGTGGCGAACTACTTCGACCTGTCGTTTCAGCATGCCAGCGGGCGGGTACTGCGGGCCATGCGCAGGTTCGGTGACGCCGAGCGCTTCTGCGCGCTGATCGAGCAGATCAGGAAGCTGGCGCCGGATGCTGGGATCAGGTCCAACTTCATCGTCGGATTTCCCGGCGAAGAAGAAGCCGACCTCGAGGTGCTCTCGGAGTTCCTCGCGCAAGCACGCCTCGACGCGATCGGCATCTTCGGGTACTCGGACGAGGAAGGTACCGAGGCCGCGAACCTGCCTGGTCAGCTTGACGCGGAAGAGATCGCCGACCGGGTCGGGGAACTGGCCGCCCTGGCCGACGAACTCATGGATCAGCGAGCCGCTGACCGGGTCGGGGAAGTGCACGACGTGCTCATAGAAGAGCCCGCCGGGGGCGGCCAGGGTTCTGGGCGCTATACCGGGCGCGGGGCGCATCAGGCACCTGAGGTCGACGGGACCACGGAAGTTGTCTCTTCCAGGCCCCTCGTGGCCGGTGAGCTTGTTCGCGCGCGGGTATCAGGTTCTGAGGGGGTGGACCTGGTGGCGGACCTCATCGACGGGCCTGGCGTGCCGCTCGGGCGCCTGGCTTGCGGTGCGGGCTCGCATGCGGGATCGCCGCGGAACCTTGGCTGATCCTGGCGCTGGCGGCGGCGCGGCGGCTGACGGCCAGCGGCGCAAGCCTCGCTTGATCAACGTGCCGAACGGACTGACGATGCTGCGGCTCGTCCTGGTGCCACTGTTCGTGGTGCTCTTGGTGGCCGATACCTCGGAGTCGAGGATCGCGGCCTTCCTCGTGTTCGCGGTGGCATCCTTTACCGACTTGCTTGACGGCGAAGTGGCCAGGCGACGCGGCTTGATCACCGACTTCGGCAAGATCGCCGACCCGATCGCTGACAAGGCGCTGACCGGATCGGCTCTGGTGACGCTGTCGGCGCTTGGCGCGCTGTCCTGGTGGGTGACCGGGATCATCATGGTGCGCGAGATCGGGGTGACCCTGCTGCGCTTCTGGGTGATCAGGCGCGGCGTGATCCCGGCTAGCCGCGGCGGCAAGATCAAGACGGTGCTGCAGATCGTCGCCATCGGCCTTTACATCCTCCCGGTGAGTCTTGGTTTGCTTCGCGGCGGCGTCATGCTTGCGGCGGTGGCGGTGACCTTGATCACCGGAGCTGACTACGTGGTCAGGGCGGTTCGGCTGCGCCGTCGCCCGGTGCCCGCGGTCGCCGAGGTTCTCGCGGAAGACAAAAACTGATTACAGCGTTACAGACTGGAACACGCGCTGATGCCCTCTCCCGCGCGGCCGGTGGAGCCAGGTACGGTGGAGGTGTAAGCGCCAGTCCTTGGGGAAGGAATGCGGCAATGGTCCTGCTTCGTCACTTGCTGGGTGACGCGCTGCGGCGCTTGCGCTTGCGGCAGGGTCGCACGCTCCGCGAGGTGTCGGCCTCGGCGCGAGTTTCGCTCGGCTACCTGTCCGAGGTAGAACGAGGCCAGAAGGAGGCCTCGTCTGAGCTTCTCGCTTCGATCTGCGCCGCCCTGGGCACGCCGCTCTCGCAGGTCCTGCGTGAGGTCTCTGATAATTTCGCGTTCGCCGAACTTCAGAGCGAGCCCGTGTTCGCCGATGTGATGGAGCCAGAGATCGAGGTGGCAGGCGCTGGCCGCGGGTCAGAGCATGAAGGGGCGGGCGAGGAGCAGGTTCCTGTCGGGCAGGTCAGCTCGGCTGCGCGGCTCGGAACGGCGGTGGCGGACCGGGTCAAGCCGCTTGCGCCCAGGGCCGGGCAGCTTAGGCCAGGCCAGGTTCAGGTGGGGCAGGTTCAGGTGGGCCAGAAAGTCTCGGTCACCGCGGTCACTGCGGGAACCTCCAGGTTGCCGATCGGCTCCGGACTCGACGATCCGGTATTCGACCAGGTCACTCGCGTCGCCAGGGGCATCAGGGACATCACGGACATGGTGCCCGCGTAACGCGGATTACCCGGCTAGCGAGCTAGCCGGGCTTGCCAGGAGCCGGGAAGTTCCGACAGCGAGCGCACCCGGTCGGGCAGCGGCCCGCCGACTATGTGCGCTAGCGTCACTTCCTCGAGGATCGCGCGCTCGTTGGCGCGAAGCGCGATCCAGACCGTTTGCAGCGGCTCGGCGGCGCCGATGTAGCCGAGGTTCTCAGGGCGCTCACCGCGAACGCCGAGCAATGGCCCGTCGATCGCCCTGATGATGTCGGCAAGCGAGATCTCCTCCGGCGGCCTCGCCAACCAGAACCCGCCGTCAGGGCCACGCTGGCTCCGCACCAGTCCGGCTCGCCTGAGCTGGGTCAAGATTGCCTCAAGGAATTTGGCGGGGATCTGCTGCGCCTTCGCTAGCTGGTCCGAGGTAACGTGCCCATCCGGTGAGGCCGCGAGTTCGATCGCGGCACGCAACGCATAATCGGCCCGTGCTGACAAACGCATACCCAGCATTATGCCGTGCACCAGTCAGGAATACGCCACTGTAGTCTCACGCGCTCGTGCCGCGGCTGCCCGCAGCGCTGCGGGCAGCGTGGCCGGGCAGGTGCCGTTTCGGGTTGGCGCCGGAGCGCGGCGTGGGAGTATTCCGATATGCGCTATCAAATACATAGCAAGTGGTCGCTCACCGAGCATTTTGCGATCGACGACGAGTCGGGCGCCCCGGTCTTTGACGTTCGCGGCAACCTGAGCCTGACCGCGCATCTCACCATGCGCGATGCCACGGGCAGCGAGGTCGCCGAGATCAAGAAGCACCTGATGACCACCAAGCACGACATCTTGATGGCTGGCCAGGTCGTGGCGCAGGTGCATCACGAGGGGTTCTTCGGCGAGCACTACGAGATCGACTCCCAGTTCGGCCGGATCAGCGCCAAGGGCAACTTCTCTGGCTGGAACTACAACATTCACCAGCAGGGACAACCGGTGGCCGTGGTCTCCAGGCAGTTCGGGTTCGGCGAGAAGTTCCTCGTCGAGACCGCGGGCAACGTCAACGACGCTTTCATACTTGCGGTCGTGCTCGCGATCGACGCCATCCACAAGGAACGTGAGCAGGACCAGAACCGCGGCGGCTTCCAGCTCGGCAACTAGGGCGGTCCGCTTAGCCGATAGCGCCGGCGGGCAAGATCGCGTGCACGCCCCATGACTGGTTTGCTACCTGGGTGATGCGCAAGTCGACGACCGGGCTGGCGAGTGCGAGCGCGCTCGCCGGCTCGAGCCCGTAAGCCGCCTGCATCCAGGTCAGCATGGTGCCGAGTGCCTCGTACATGGCTTCGTTGAGGTCCGGGCTGAAACCGAAGGTGACCCAGCCCGCGGGAGTTTCCGCATGCACGCCGGCCACCGGCCGGCCGCCGGCCAGGTCGAGGGTGAGTTCCGTCGTCATGCCGCACTCGATGGCGGTGCCCGCGACCTCGCCATCGCCTTGAGCGGCGTGACCGTCGCCGATGCTGAGCAGCGCGCCGGCGACGCTGACCGGCAGGTAGAGCACGGAGCCTGCGACGAGTTCGCGGCAGTCGATGTTGCCGCCCGCGTTCGCGCGGGGCGGTATCGTCGAATGCTCGCCAGGCTCGTCCCAGGCGACGCCGGTCACCCCGTGGAACGGCGATATCCGCACCCGGTGCCCGAGATTGCTCACCGCGGTGCCCGCCTCGGCGTCGATCTGCCAGAGCAGCCAGGCCGGGGTGCCCGTTCCAGCACCGACTCGCCTGGCCAGCTGGGTGTCCCTGGCTACCGTCCAGCCCCAGTCATCAGGGCGCAGGCTGACGAAGCTCACGGCGAGCACGTCGCCTGGCCTCGCGCCCCTGACCGCGATCGGACCGGTCAGGCAGTGGCCACGCCGGCTTGGGAACAACTGCCGGACAGCTTCGCCAGGCACTTGCTGTCGCTCCAGGTGACCGGCCGCGTTCAGCGATCTCACGACTACCGTGTCACCAGGGTCCACGGTGAGCACGGGATGCAGGTCGCGATCGAAGACCTCGGCGGTGGTAGCCGGACCGGGATCCAGGCGATGCTTACTCATAGCCCGATCTTCCCAGTTCGCGCAGCGGCGGGCTAACCTGCCAAGTAGCTCGGAAATTTTGACCCGTGGCCCGAAAGTCGCATAGCGCAAGGTCGGATGCGGTATGACACTGTAACGTGGTTGACTGCCGGTTTCGGCGACTTGGGGGCACGCGATTAAGCAACGGCCGCAGTAGGATGGCCGGTCCATGATCTTGGTACCGGACCAGGACAAGTCCGGGCATGCCCGGTATCTGTGTTTCAGCATCCTCGGTACGCTTGTGGTGCACGACGGTGAACGCCAGGTCCATCTCGGGTCGCGTAAGCAGCAGGTTGCTTTAGCGGCGCTGATCTGCCGTGCCAATTCGCTGGTGCCGGTGGATTCGCTGGTCGCGGCGATCTGGCCGGAAGGGCCGCCGCGGACGGCACGCAAGAATGTCCAGGTCTACCTCTCGGTCCTGCGCGGCTTGCTCGGGTCGAGTTCCAAGGCCGGCACGCGGATCAGCTACCATGCCGGAGCATATTCGTTTCATGCGGCTGCCGACGAGGTCGACTGGCTCAGCTTCGAGCGGCAGGTGCAGGCCGCCCGCCAGATGCGGCAGTCGGCGTCGCCGGCCGAGGTGAGCCGGGCCCTGACGGACGCACTCAAACTCTGGCGGGGGCGGGTGCTTGAAGGGATGCGGGAGATATCCCTGATCGACATGGCGGCTCAGCGTCTTGAGCGGCTGCACCTCTCGGTGTTTGAGGACTGGGCCGAGGCGGAGCTCGCGGCCGGTGCCGGTGCCGGGGTGATCGACCGGGTCACCGAGATGGCGGCGGAGAATCCGTTGCGTGAGCGGTTACGAATGTTGCAGATGACCGCGCTGCGCCAGGCAGGGCGCCGGGCAGAAGCGCTCGCTGTCTACGACGACTTGCGGCAGTCGCTAGCTCGTGAGCTGGGGCTTTCGCCTGGCCAGGCGATCATCACGTGTTACCAGTCGCTGCTGCACGAAGGTGAGATTGCCGCGCCGCACCTGGGTTGCTCATTCGAGCGCCCGGCCGTGCCACCGAACTTGCTGCCCTGGGATCTGCCTGACTTTACCGGGCGGGCGCAGCAGGTCAAGGTGCTGAAGGAGGCACTGGCCGGCGGCGGTCGCCGGCTCGCGGTCGTCACCGGCTTACTCGGAGCGGGGAAGTCGGCGCTTGCCGTCCACGTCGCCCATCAGCTTGCCGCCAGCTTCCCTGACGGCCGCTTCTTCGTGCGGCTACGCGATGAAGAAGGGGCACTGCGGCCGCTCGATGACATCGTGCCCGCGCTGATGTGGGCACTGGCACCCGCGGTGACCTCCGATCCGCTGCCGACCGGACCGAGGGCCTGGCAGTTATGGCTGGCCACGCACCGGGCACTGGTGATACTCGATGACGCCCGCAAGGAACAGGATGTGCGGGCACTGCTGCCCGAGGGCGGCGAGAGCACGGTGATCGTGACGGCCAGGGCGAGACTGCCCGGGCTCGATGGTGCCTACCGCGTCTGCGTGCCGCCGTTCTCGATGCGCGAGGCGGCCGGATTCCTGGCCAGGGTCGTCGGGAGCGAGCGAGTCGGCGCAGAAGCGGTGGCCGTCAGGCGGATTGCCGCCGCCTGCGGCGCACTGCCGCTCGCCCTGAGGATGGTAGCGGAACGGCTCTCGCTGCTCGGGCACGTGTCGCTTGAGGACTACGCCAGCCGGCTTGCCGGGCCTTCCGGCTTGCTCGACGAGTTGACCGCCGGTGATGTGGCAGTACGGACGCGACTTGGCGAAGCCATCCGGGATCTGCCCGAGCCGGCCGGCCGGGCGGTGGTCAGCCTCGGCAGGCTGCCGGTGGCCAGGTTCACCGCAGCGCAGGCGGCGCTGGTGCTTGACGCCGACGAAGTCACGGCGGTGCGCGTACTTGAGAGCTTGCTCGCAGCCGGCGTCATCACGGCCTCGCCAGCGATTGCGGAGGTACACGCCGTGCGATATGAGCTTCCCGCCCTTACCTATGCTTACGCGACCGAGATGGCGGCTTCGGTACCCGAGCTTCGCCGGCCAGCGCACCTCGCGCCGCAGGGCCTCGCGTGAAGGCGCTGCTCTGTCCGCTCAGCGATGGCGGCTACCTGTACCCGGCGATCGCGGTTGGGCTCGAGCTCAGGCGGCGCGGCCATGTCGTCAGCGCGATTGGCCGGGCCAGCGCGGCGCCTGTGCTTGCCGAGGCCGGCCTGCCATTCGCGGCGGCCGAGGACTTCGGAGTTTGCGGCGGATTCTCGGCGACATGGTGGGGCAAGACCGGGATGGCACAGTATCTTGCTATCTTGCGGTCAGCCAGGCAGGTCCAGGCTGACCTGCTGATCAGTTCGGTCCTGTGTCCTGGCGCGGTGCTCGCGGCCGAGGTGCTCGACGTGCCTGTCGTCGTCATCGGACTGTCCGTCCACCTGTGGGAGTACCAGGCGGGCGGCGCAGACGAACCGCCGTTTGGCCGGACCAGGCAAGACCGCACCAATCTCGCCCTCGAGCACTACGCCGACCTGCGTGCGGAAGCCTGCGTCCGCGGCAGTTCGCGATGGCCGCACTATCCGCTCACCGGCGACGCCTTGCTGCTGCGAGGCGATCCCGCGCTTGAGTACCCGGGCGCGGTGCTCCCCGACCGCGTTGCGCATGTCGGGCCGCTCGTCTGGGAGCCCGCGGCAGATCCGGCTGAGCTAGCTGCCATCCGCAGTCGGCTCGCGCTGACCGGCAAGCCGGTGGTCTACGCTCACCTGGGCAGGTTCTTCGGCGGCACTAGCCGCTGGCCGCGGCTTAACGCCGCGTTCGCCAAGAGGAGTCCGTTCCAGGCGGTCGTGGAGCAGGGAAGGTCGACGAGGCCGCAGCCTGATCCGAGCGCAGGCATCATCGTAGTAAGCAAGCCGTGGATGGGTCCCCTGATAGATCTGGCCGGGCTGGTGCTGACCAGCGGCACCTCGGCTCCTGCGCTGGCTGCCATGGTTCGCGGTCGCCCGCTCGGCGTGTATCCGAACGGCTCAGAGCAGCCGTTGCTTGCTGCGGCTTGCGTTCGGGCCGGGGTCGCTTCCTACCTGTTCGAAGAGCAAAGCCCCGACCAGATCGGTCCGCTCGCCGCCCTGTGGCATGACGGCGAGAAGCGCGCGAGTGCGGTAGTCCTCGGGCGCAGGCTCGTGGCCAGGCACGGCCCGGCGCTGGCGGCCGAGATTGCGGAGCGAGTACTGGCCGGACGTGCGTGGCCCGAAGGTCGCATCGACAGGCCGGATATCGGGGGAGACACTAGCTCAGCGAACCGCTGCATAACCGGCGTGCCCGGCGAGGAGTGCCCGTGAGCGACAGCCTGGATGTTCTGCAGGGTGGGGCGCTGCGTTGGATATGCGCCAACGCAGAATATCTCGATTCGGCTTCCGGGCGGGCTGAATTGCCGGCGATGCCGCGAGTAAAGGCAATACTTCAGCTCGCGCTGCTGCATTACCACTGGACGAAGGTCCGGCCAGTGGATGAGAGCAGGGTCGGTATCAGCAAGTTCATCGGTGGAATCTGGCAGCAGCCGGGTTTCGTCCGGTTGATCGTCGGCGATGGCAGGTTTTCGCGCACCTTCGGGATCATGTATGCAGCCATGGCTCCGGCGGGAAGCAATGACGGGCTGCGTGAGATCATGCTCGCGAACGTGGCGCAGGATGATTTCTTGTCTCCGGTCGGAAAATCGGCCTATGACTGCCTGGCTACCAGGTACTACGCAGATCTGACAGGCGTCAGCCACCAATTCGCGCCACCCCTGGAGTTGTACCAGTCAAGTCCGCTCGGCGGTAGCGACGCGCTGGAGCGGCCACTCGAACTCGACGTGTGCAACGTCACTCATACGGTCTTCTACCTGACTCACTTCGGATTCCGTGACAGCGGTCTTGATGACGAAGGCAAGAACCGGGCACTGACGATACTTGGCGCGCTGACCGAGAATTGCCTGGTCCGGGGCGAGTGGGACTTCACTGGGAAACTGCTGCTCGCTCAATACTGCCTTGGCAAAGACCTGCTCAACACGTCGCTAGGAAAAAAGGCCATTGACGCGATCATCGAGGTTCAGGATCCTTCGGGAGCCATCCCTGGGCGTTCGGCAGCCCAGCGAGTTCCTGGATCCGCATCGGCGCTTCGATTCTTTCGTGAGTCCTACCAGACAACCGTGACCATGGCGCTTATGTCCTTGATCATGTCACCGAAGGTCCCGCTGGATTGAAGCCCTTCAGATTTTGATCTCTAGCAGAGGGTGCTTTATGGTCATCGCCAGCGATCTCTTGCGACGTCCTGACCTGCGGTTTAAGCGAAGTTAAACCGGAAGTTATGCCCTTTTGTGCTGCCCTTCTTTACTATTTCTCCTCCCCGTAGCACTGTATTGACAGCTACCGACAGCAAGGAGGCCATCATGCCCGAGCCCGAAGAAATCACCCCAGAGCCAGAAGAAGCCAAGACGGACGCACAGGACGCCGAGGTGGTTGCGCACAGCGACGACGAGGCAGCCGACGACTGGTGCGTCATCAACTTGAGCAAACTGTGAGCTAGCAGTCAGGTAGGGCCATCCGGCCTCCGGCAGTGAGCGTGCGCCGCCGGGCGGCCCTACCTGGCCCTCGATCGATGCGGAGGGAACGGGTGGAGTCACGTGCCGCCAGCACGGAACTGGCCGAGGCCGATCGGACCTGGCCAGTCGCGGGTGAGCGGATCCTGCGGGGGGCGAGAAACTGGTGGTTCGTCGGGCCTGGCGGCTTGGCCAGGCTGCGGGATGCTCACCTGACCGCAGCAGGCACGCTTAAGCCTGAGGTCGAGGGTCGGCTGCGCGACGCCGGGCTGTTCTCGGTACCTCGGGTCCGTGCTTACTCGCTGACCGTGCTGACCAGCACTGACTGCAACCTGGGCTGCGGATACTGCTTCCAGAACACTGGCCAGGATCTGACTGGGGGCAACCGTCCGCCTCGGATCGCTCATGCCAGGCTGACCTCGCCGACGATCGGCTCCATCCTGGATTTCGCCGGGCGGCAGATGGCGGCAGCAGACCTCGACAAGCTAAGGATCCTGCTGTTCGGGGGAGAGCCGCTGCTCAACCCCAGTGGCTGCGTAGAACTGCTGGCCAGGGCGGCCGACTACGGCTTGACGTCGGCCTGGATGATCTCCAATGCCACCCTGCTTACCCCGCGGCTGGCCAGGCAGCTTTCCGATCATAATCTCGACTGCATCCAGGTCACATTCGACGGCGATCGCGATGACCATGATCAGATCAGGGTCAGGCGGAGTCACGGCGGAACCTTTGATGCCATCGTAGGGAACATCGTCAGGTGCTCGGAGGCGTGCTCGATCAGATGGCTGCTGCGCGTGAACGTTTCACATCTCAACCGGGCCGGCATCGATGCTCTGATCGGACGGCTGGCGAAGGCTCTGGATACGGCGCGGTGCACTATCTACTTCGCCAGGGTGGGAGACGTCGGCGTCGGTTACGGCAATGACCTATTGCACACCGGTGAGCTTGTCGCCACGTTCACCAGATGGCAGCGCCTGGCCTTGGACGCTGGTTTCACCGTCACCCGGCCCAAGGCGAACCGGCCGTGCGCGACCTGCGGTTCAGGTGATGGCCGCTACGGCGCGGTGGTCAGCGCTGACGGCACCTTGTCGAGTTGCTGGGAGACCGCAGGCAAACCGGACTGGAACGTCGGCTCGGTTGCCGGAGGCTACCTGCCGGAAACCGCGACGAGCCAGCGCTGGATCGGATGCGGCGACCTGTACCAGTATGAGGAGGACGCCGAGGCGATCGCGTCCTTCAGGGACGCGGTGGACGCCGATCTCCTTGACTACCTGGCGGAGACGGGACGCCTGTAGGACATGGCGAGCATCGGATCCGGCCAAGATCGCCTGGGGCGGCTGACCGCTGGTGCGGTTGACTGGCTCGAACGCAACCTGTCGTTCTTCGACCCGTTTTCGCCGCAGGCACAGGCATCACCGCACGGAAAGGTCAAGGCAGCGCTCGAGCTGGCGCTGCTTCGCCAATGCTGGGCCAGGTCAGGCTCGGATGACGACAGCCTGAGCCTGGCGGCTGAACTTGTCACGGCACTGTGGCAGCGGCCCGGCTTCCTGCGACTCGTTGCCTCCGAGCCGCAGCATGCCGCGGCGTATGAGCTCATCTACGTGGCGCTCGCGCCACCGGGGATCGGCACAGCGCTGCGCGACGAGGCGATCTCGCTGCTGACGGCCAGCGGCTATCTGACCTCCGCGGGCAAGTCGCCCTACCTTCGCCTGGAAACCAGGTTCTACGCCGACAAGGCCGGCCTGGAGCCGCAAATCGAGCCGTACTCTGAGTTGATCGGCCAGAGCGTTCTTGTCGACTTGCCTGCTGAGTTTCCCTGTTCGCTGCCGGACGCCTACGCCATCACGCACACTGCCTTTTACCTCAGCGATTTCGGCACCAGAACTCCTGATCTGACGCCTGAGCAGGCGGCAAAGGCGACCAGGCTAGTCGGCCGCATGCTTGATCATTGCGTCCGGCAGGAAATGTGGGACCTGATCTCGGAGCTGATCATCACGCTGTCCTGCCTGGGCGGCGATCCGCTGCGCACGCCAGGTGGAGAGGCCGCGCTCCGTTGCCTCGAACGGGTTCAGCGTCCTGATGGCGTTATTCCAGGCAGGTCGGCGGTGCAAGCGCCGGACGCGTCAGCCTCGGCAGGCGAGTTCTTTCATAAGTGCTACCACACCACAATTGTCGTCATATTGATGTCCCTCATCGTCACGTCGAAGCGGGAATCGCATGCCACCAGATTCGTTTCTCGTTAGACTCACGCGCTTGCGCCCGAAGCTGATCAACCGCAATTACACACGTCTGTGGTGCGGGCAGGCGACGTCGTCGATCGGAGATTCCGTATTCACCACGACACTGATCCTGTGGGTGGTCACGGTTCTCGCCAAGGGCAGGTCGTGGGCGCCTGCCGCAGTCAGTACGATCTTGCTCGCTGCCGGCCTCGCCGTGATGGTCGTCGGACCGCTCACCGGGGTATTCGTCGACCGGTGGGACAGCCGGATCACCATGCTGCGGACAGATCAGATCAGGTGCGGAATCGTCGTCGTACTGACCGCCCTGTCGTTCCTGCCCGCTCGTGACCTTCCCGTCACGGTATGGCTAGCCATCATCGTCGTGGTCGTCTTCGCCCTGAACGCGGCCGGCCAGTTCTTCACGCCTGCGCGCTACACCCTGGTCAGGGACATCGTCACCGGTGACGCGGACCGGGCGCGGGCGGCGGGCATCGCCCAGGCGACCGGTCAGACCGCTCTCATCGTGGGTCCGCCGCTGGCCGCGCCTTTGCTGTTCACGGTCGGGTTGCAATGGGGCCTGCTGTTCAACGCGGCATCTTATGCGGTGTCCTTTCTGACTATCAGGCTGATCAGGCCCCCTGACGGCACCGTGTTCGACAAGCCTGCCGTTAAGGCGAGCTGGGCCAGGGAGCTCGGGACTGGCCTGCGCTTCTTCGCGCGGAGCAGGGTCTTGGTGGCGGTGCTGACGATCGCGATGATCGGCCAGTGCGGCGTGGCCGCGCTGGGCGCACTCGATGTGTTCTTCTTGCACCTGAACCTGCACGCGCCATTACGGCTGTATGGCTACCTCGGCATGTCGCTTGGCTTGGGAGGCATTGTCGGAGCGCTGCTGGCCGGCCGCGTGGTCCAGCTCATCGGGGCCAAGCGGACGACCTGGATAGGTCTGCTCGTCGGGGGCGCGCTTCTGGTCGTCTACTCGCGGCAGACGGTCTTCTTTCCCGCTATCGCGCTGATCTTCCTCGCCGCGCTGCCGATCACCATGCTGAACACGGCGATGGCGCCGATGCTCATGAGGGCCGCCCCCAAGGAGTACATGGGCCGGATAGTGTCGGTGTTCCAGCCAGCCACTCAGTTTGCCGCCATGCTGTCTGTAGTCGTCGCCGGCTACCTGGCCAGCACCGTGCTGCGGAACCTTGACGTCTCGATGGCCGGGATGCACATCGGCCCGATCGATGCGATCTTCTCGTCTGCCGGAATCTTGATCGTTCTGGCCGGCTTCTATGCCCGCTATGCGCTGCCTGCGTCCACGGCTAACGCGGCTCAGCCAGACGCGGCTCAGCCAGACGCGGCTCAGGTTGCCGCAGCTCCGCCCCCGAGTTGATCAACTTCCAGGCGCGCGGCGGCGGCTGGTCAGGCGCGCAGGCGCAGGCCTTTGGGGGTGGGGCGGAAGCCGGCCGACTCGAGCGCTTGCGCGAGGGGGGAGTCGTAGACGCCGCCGCCGTCGGCACGTTCTACGGTGAGGCGGCCGAGGGCGCCCGCCTTGACCGAGGTCGCGAGTGCGGTGGCGGCCGGGTTGAGCAGGGCGGGGTCAGACGTCCAGCTCAGCAGCGTCTTTCCGCCGCGCTCCACATAGAGGACTAGCAGGCCGGCCACCAGGACGACGAGGGCGCCAGCCTTGCGACCCGGCCGGTGCCCGCCAGGGGTCTCGTCCGGGCGCGGCGGCCAGGGAAGGGCGGCGCCGTAGGCGTTGGCGGGGTCGGTGGCAGCCAGGACGAGGACGGGTATCTCCGGCGCTTTCCGGCCGGAATCTGCCGGGCTGGCCCAGCGTGGCATGACCTCATCACCCCAGGTCACCGAGTCGGCCCCAGGCACCGAGCCGTCCTGGGTCGCCGTGCCGATCACCGATTCGGTCATCGCGCGCATCCGGTCGACGGCTCCAGGCAGTGCGAACTGCGCGGCGCCCAGGCCTTCGACGAAGTAGCCGCGCCGGCACTGGCCCGTTTCCTCCATCGCGCGCAGCACCGGGTACAAGGCGCCGAAGCCGCCTGGCACCCGTTCGGCGCCTGCGACGCCCCTGATGACGATCCCGTGCCGGTCAAGCAGGGAAAGCGCGCGTGCGTGCAGGCGGCGGGTCTGGTCGGGCTCGGCCGGCGGGACCAGTGACCAGCGGCCGCTCACGATCGGCGGGCCCGCGCTGGACGGCATCGCACCCCGGTGCAGGCTCGGGCGCCTTGACCGCAGGCCGGCGCCGGGCGGCAGTCCTGCCCCGGCGCCGATGCCCGGATATCGCGGCCTGGCGCCGCCGGCCGCCGGCTTTCCGGCCAGTTCGGTCCTGGCCGCGACCAGGTCGGCCGCCGCGCCTGACGATTGCCTGAGCGAGCTCGCCGCCTTTCCTGAGCCGAGCATGGTGCGCAAAGGCGCGAGCGTGTCGTTGGTCGCCAGGCCGGCCCAGACCAGGTCCCACAGGACCGCCGCTATCGCCTGATCGCTGACCCGGTTGAGCATGCGCATCTGGCCGGCCGGGGACTGGTCCTGGCCAGGTGGGCTGACCTGGGCCAGCACGCGGTCGGTCAGGGCGCGGAAGAACAGGGCACCTCCGCCGGCCAGCACGGCGAGCACGGCCTCGTGTACCGGGGTCATGGTGATCTCCCCTGGCGGCGGCAGCAGCAGGGCAGCGGACTCGGCGGGTGCGAGTACCAGCCAGCCGTCGCCCCCTGGCAGCGCCCCGGCGCCGGCCCAGATGACGTCGCCAGCCGCGGTGAGCTCGTCGAGCATCGCAGGCACGTAGCCGCTTACTCGCGCAGGCAAGATCAGCGATTCCACCGCGGTCGCCGGCATGGCGGTCCCGGCAAGCTGCTCGACCACCGCATAAACGGCGTCCGGCCCCGCCATCTTGGCCCGCGACCGGCCAGTGGCCTGGTACTGGCCGCCGCCTGGTGGCGATTGCGCCGATTGCCAGGCCGGGAGGAAAGCCGCGAACACTTGCGGCGGCACCGGCTCGGCTTCTTGCCTGAGCCTGGCCAGGCAACGGCGCTTGAGCATGCTGAGCACGCTGGCGTCGCACCATTGCGGGCCAGGCAACTGCGGCAGGAATTCACCCTCGACCAGCCGCCCGGCCGCAGTAAGCCGGTGCAGGACGCCTGCGATGACCGCGATGCCGAGCCCGTACCTGCCCGCCACCTCGGCCGCGGTAAACGGCCCGCGCGCCCGCGCGTACCTGGCGACCAGATCGCCGAGCGGGTCAGGCAGCAGTTCGGTGAACGCGAAGGGAATCCCGGTCGGCAGGGCCACACCGAGCGCGTCGCGCAGCCGGCCAGCGTCTTCGATGGCCGCCCACCGCTGCTCTCCGGCGACTCTTACCTCGATTACCCGGCGCTGTGCGACCAGGTCAGCCAGCCAGCGCGGCCCAGCGTCCGAGTCGGCGCAGCGCTCAGCGATCTCGTCCGCGCCAAGTGGCCCTAGCTGCATGATCAGGTCGGCCAGGCCTTCCGCCGACGAGCAGCGCCGCCCGGCTGACAGCCGCTGCAAGTCTCTTTGGGTGTCGGCCACGACCTGCGGGTCGAGCAGCTCCCTCAGGTCAGCCTGGCCGAGCAGTTCGGCGAGCAGCGCCGAGTCAAGTGCCAGCGCCTGGGCGCGCCGCTCGGCGAGCGGCGCGTCGCCCTCGTACATGAAGGCGCCGACATACCTGAACAGCAGCGCGCGGCCGAACGGTGACGCGGACGGCGTTTCGACCTCGACCAGCCTGATCTTTCTGCCAGAAAGATCGCGCATCAAGGCGGTAAGTGCCGGAACGTCGAATACATCCTGCAAGCATTCCCGCATCGTCTCCAGCACGATAGGGAAGCTGCCGTACCCGCTCGCGACCGTGAGCAGCTGAGCCGCCCGCTGCCGTTGCTGCCAAAGGGGCGAGCGCCTGCCAGGCTGCCGCCTGGGCAGCAGCAGCGCCCGCGCCGCGCACTCACGAAACCGGGAAGCGAACAGCGCGGAGGAACCGAGCTCGGCCGTGACAAGCTGCTCGACCTCCTGCGGGTCGAGGAGGACGAAGCCGCCAGGCGGCGGGTCGTCGGTGTCTGGCACCCTGATCACGATGCCGTCGTCGGTGTACATGGCCTGCACGTCCATGCCGCCGTACCGCTCGCGCAACCTGGCGGCGATCGCGAGCGCCCAAGGCGCGTGCACCTTTGATCCGTACGGGCTATGCAAGATCAGGCGCCAGTCGCCGAGCTCGTCCCTGAACCGCTCGAGCACCAGGGTCAGGTCATCGGGTACGTAACCGGTCGCGTCCCGCTGGCTGCTCAGATAGCTGAGCAGGTTCGAGGCGGCCAGCGGGTCGAGCCCGGCCGCGCTCAGCCACTCGGTCGCCCGCTCTGGCGCTGCGGTGCCGAGCTCGCGGCAGAACTGGCCGATCGCGCGGCCAAGCTCGGCGGGCCTGCCTGGCGCGTCCCCGTGCCAGAACGGCAGCTTGCCAGGCTGCCCAGGCGCCGGGGAGACGATCACCTGGTCGGCCGTGATGTCCTCGATCCGCCACGACGTCGCGCCGAGCACGAAGACGTCGCCGACCCTCGACTCGTACACCATTTCCTCGTCAAGCTCGCCGACCCGCCGGGAGTGGCGCCCTGACGTGCGCCCCGCACCAGCTAGAAAGACCCCGAATAGCCCGCGATCGGGAATCGTGCCGCCGTTGGTGACGGCCACCCGCTGGCTGCCTGGCCGCCCCCGCAGCGAACCGGTGGCGCGATCCCAGATAATCCTTGGCCGCAGCCCCGCGAACTCCTCGCTCGGGTACCTGCCCGCCAGCATGTCGAGCACGGCCTCAAGCACTGGCCTGGTCAGCCCGCTGAACGGCGCGGCCCGCCTGGCCAGCGCCATCAGGTCATCGACCGACCAGTCGTCCATGGCGGTCATCGCGACGATGTGCTGAGCGAGCACGTCGAGCGGATTCCTCGGCATGCGGAGCTCTTCGATCTGGCCTTCGCGCATCCGCCCGGCCACCACCGTGGCCTGCACCAGGTCGCCCTGCCACTTGGGGAAGAACACGCTGCGCGAGACGTCACCGACATTGTGCCCGGCCCGGCCGGTGCGCTGGAGGCCGCTGGCGACCGAAGGCGGCGACTCGACCTGGATCACCAGGTCCACCGCGCCCATGTCGATGCCAAGTTCCAGGCTCGAGGTCGCGACGACGGCGGGAAGCTGACCCGCCTTGAGCGCCTCTTCGATCGAAGTGCGCTCGGCGCGTGAGACCGAGCCGTGGTGTGCGCGGGCAACCACCTGAGGCTGTCCTTCGGCTGGCAGGTCATAACCGCCGCGCGCCGCGATCTCGGCACGTTCCTCCGCTCGTTCCGCGGCAAGCTCGTTGAGCCTGGCGCACAGGCGCTCGGCCAGGCGCCGCGAGTTGGCGAACACGATCGTCGACCTGTGGCGCTCGATCGCGTCGAGCACCTGGGCCTCGACGTGCGGCCAGATGGAATTGCGGCGCGGGTCGGCCGACGGTTCCGCCGCCTGCGGCTGCTGGTAGCCGGCGCCGTCAGGTCGCGGATTGCCGAATCCGGCTTCTCCGCCGACCTCGGCGGGGCCGATGAGGTGCCCGCCGCTGTTTCGGCGCGGCATCGACTCCAGATCGGACATGTCTTCGACGGGAACGACGATCC
>DAHVDE010000068.1 GCA_027313705.1 Actinomycetota bacterium
GGTGGCGAAGATGGCAGTGCTGGCGGTGGCCGTTATCGCGCTCGGCGCCGGGGTAACCGGGCGGGGGCTGCGGGCTGGTGGTCGCGGGTGACGGCGAGCCGGTAGCCGGCGCCAGTGACGGTTTCGATGAGCTGTGGGGCGTGCGGGCTGGAGGCCCCCTGGCGACTGCAGGAGCTGCAGGTGGCCGAGCCGGGGTCGCGGCAGCGGAACAGCCGGATGGCATTGCTGCGCCATCGTCCAGCTACTCAGATGTCAATTTGATTAGATCAGGCTGCCTGGCGTGCGGGCGTGGATGGGTTTCGGCCATGAGGGCCCAGGCCAGCAGGCCGGAGGCGGCGGTGAGGATGGTGGCGACCAAGATGGCGGCATCCAGGCTGGCCAGGACGGCGGTGATGCCGCCGATCAGGGCGCCGATGGCGTAGCCGGCATCGCGCCAGAACCGGTAGATGCCCAGGGCGGCGGCCCGCCAGCCGGGGTGGGTGGCGTCGCTGACCGCGGCGAGCAGCGTGGGGTAGACCAGGGAGGTCCCGGCGCCGAGGAGGAAGGCTCCGGTCAGCCCGGCGGCCAGGGCGCGGGAGATCCCGGCGGTGATGACGGCCAGGCCGGCGGCCTGGATGAGCATCCCGGCCACGATGGGGGGCTTGCGGCCGATGCGGTCGGCGAGGTGGCCGGTGGCGATCATCCCGGCGGCCCACATGAACGGGTACAGGGCCTTGATGTAGCCGACGCCGGTGACGGAAACGCCGTGGTCGACCAGCAGGACCGGGAGCACGACCCAGACCAGGCCGTCGTTGAGGTTGTTGACCAGCCCGGCCTGGCTGACCGCCGCCAGGGTCCGGTCGGCCCAGGACACGCGCAGGAAGATCTCGCGGAACGGCGGGTGCGGCCCGGCCGGCCGGGGGTGCTGGCGGGCCTCGGCGGCGGCCCAGGCGGCGGTGTCGCGAACCGCGAGCACCGACAGGGCCAGCCCGGCGGCGGCGTAGCCCGCGCCGAGCAGTTCCGGGGCGGGGCGCAGCCCGAACCCGGCGGCCAGGTAGCCGGTGGCCAGCGCGGTCACGGCGACCCCGAGGTAACCGGCGGTCTCGTTAATGCCCAGCGCGACGCCGCGGCGGCCCGGGCCGACCAGGTCGATCTTCATGTTGACCGTCATCGACCAGGTCAGGCCCTGGTTGACGCCGAGCAGGACATTGGCGGCGATCACCCAGGCCCAGCTCGGGCCCCAGGCGAGCATGAACGGCACGGGCAGGCCGATGATCCAGCCGCTGACCAGGATGGCCTTACGGGTGTGCTGCCTGGTGATCGCGCCCCCGAGGGCGTTGGTGACGGCCTTGGTCAGTCCGAAGACCACGACGAAGGCCGCGATGGCGATCTCACCGAGATGAAACTGCTCGGCACCGACCAGCGGGGTGACGGTGCGCTCTGTGCCAACCATGCCGCCGACGAAGAAGTTGACGACGGCGAGCAAGATGAACTGGCCGAGGTTGGCCCGCAGCCCCAGTCGCACCCCCTGCTCGCCAGCGCGTCGGTCACGGGTACCCCGCAGCAGGCCGCTCAGCATGATGACTATAGTACAATATTCCAAATAACATTGGAGAATACAGATGCGGGCAGATGAGCGCGCACGCAAGACGGCCATGTTCGAGCAGTTCGCCCTGGTGGGCAAGGCGCTTGCCAACCCGGCCCGGCTGGAATTGCTTGACCTGCTTGCCCAGGGCGAGCGCAGCGTCGAGGAACTGGCCGGCACCGCGGCCATGAAGGTGTCGAATACTTCAGCGCAGCTAAGGGCGCTGGCCGCGGCCGGGCTGGTCACATCCCGCCGCGACGGTGTACGCATCTACTACCGGCTCGCCAGCGCCGAAGTCTCCGCGCTCGTCGGCCAGGTGCAGGACTTCGCGGCGTCCAGGCTCGCCGCCGCCGCGCAGGCGGCCCGCAGCTATCTTGGCGATGTGGAAGCCCTGGAGCCGGTCGGGAGAGACGAGCTGTTCAAGCGGCTGAATGACGACCAGGTGGTAGTGCTTGACGTGCGGCCGCAGGCCGAGTACGCGGCGGGGCACATCCCTGGAGCGCTCAGCGTGCCGCATGACCAGCTAGCGGCCCGTCTAGCCGAACTCGGGGAAGGGACCGACATCGTGGCCTACTGCCGTGGCCCCTACTGCGTATTCGCTCCTGATGCGGTGCGGCTGCTGCGGGCACGCGGGTTCTCCGCCCGGCCGCTGCGGGGAGGGCTGCCAGACTGGCGACTTGCCGGGCTGCCAGTGACCGCCGGCCCAAGCACCTGACCCGCTGCCCTGACCCGCACCTCAGCCCGCCGCACCGCACGCACCGCACGCACCGCACGTACCCGAGAGGAAACAGCGTCATGACCAGCTCAGCCAGGGCGCGAGCCCGCCAGGATCCGGCCGACCGCGGCAGGCGGGTGTGGGACAAGGCCGCGCCCGGCTATGACAAGCAGATCGTCTTCTTCGAGAAGGCGTGGTTCAGCGGTGGCCGTGAATGGCTGGCAGAACGCGCGCAAGGCCGTGTGCTCGAGGTCGCCATCGGCACCGGCCGCAACCTGCCCCATTATCCGCCAGGAGCGACCATCACGGGGATCGAGCTCAGCCCGGCCATGCTCGCCATCGCCCGGCAGCGCGCGGCGGACCTGCGCCACGATGCCGACCTGCGGGAAGGCGACGCGGAGCACCTGCCGTGGAGCGAGGCGTCTTTCGACACCGTGGTGTGCGCGCTGGCGCTGTGCACTATCCCCGACCCTGCAGCGGCGATCGCAGAAATGAAGCGCGTTCTGGTGCCCGGCGGCAGGCTGCTGCTGCTTGACCATGTCGCCAGCACCTGGCCGCCGGTCTATGCCGCTCAGTGGCTGTTCGAGCGGTTCACTATTCGCGCCGCAGGCGAGTACTTCACCCGCCGCCAGCTAGCTCTCGTCCAGGCCGCCGGGTTCCAGGTCGTCGAAGCCCGCCGGCTGAAAGCCGGCACCGTGGAACGCATCCACGCGGTCAAGCCGGCCTCCTGACCCGAAGTTCGGCCGCGAAGGCCGGCGGGATGCCTGCTTGTCTGGATGCGCGAACCGCAGGGCAGGAAGGTGCTAAAAGCCAAGTTGCTCCAGCCTTGGCCTGGTACCGAACTTGGTCATCTGGTTTCCTCCTTCTTGCGCCGCCTCCGCCGGTTCCGCTGAATCTCGTCCCGTCCTTCCCCGTCATCGCTCACCGGAACTTCCGTCCTGGCCGGCCTTGACGGCAATGCCAGCAAGATGATGGCTCCCCCGGTGGCGGTCACGGCCGCCGCCGTGGCCATGGCCAGGTCCATGCCGCTCACGAACGCGGCCCTGGCCAGGCTGGCTAGCTCGCGCCCGAGCAGGCCGCCGACATGCGCCGCTACCTCAAGCGCCCCGCCAAGCGAACCGAGAATTACCGCAAGCACCGATGCCGGAATGTGGTGCGGCGCGAGCGCCGCCGTCATGTGATCGGTGTACCTGGTGGCCAGCAGACTGCCGAGTACCGCGACTCCGAGTGCTCCTCCTACCTGGAGGAAGGTGCCGTTAGCGGCGGACGCGACGCCGGTGTGCTCGGGTGGCACCGAACCCATGACCGAGGCCGTGGCCGAGGGAATCACCAGGCCCGCACCGACGCCGAGCATGATCATCCCGGGCAGGATTCCGAGGTAGGTGGTGGCAGTCGTGGAGCCCGAGATGTACCAAAGTCCTCCGGCCGCGATCAGCGCGCCAGCGGCGGCGGTGAACTTGGTGCCGGCTAGCCGCACGAAGGTCGCCGACGTCGGCGCGATCACCGCGATCGCGCCAGCCGCAGGAAGCACTCTCACGCCAGCCTGCAACGGCGTATAGCCGATGCTGAACTGCATGAACTGGGTCAGCAGGAACAGGGCGCCGAACAGGCCGAACGTCAGCAAGCCGACCGAGCCGATAGCGGCGGAAAACTGCCTGTGCCGGAAAAAGGCCGGGTTCAGCATCGGGTGCGTGCTGACCAGCTCCCAGCGGGCGAAGCCGGCCAGAACCGCGATCCCGGCGAGCCCGGTGCCGATGACCAACGCAGACGACCATCCCTCGGTGGGCGCCTCGATGAGCGCCCAGAGCACGAGCGCCAGTCCCAAGATCGACAGCACGGCACCCGTCACGTCCGGAGCGGCTGCCCTGGCGTTCCGGGAGTTCGGCACCAGGGGCAGCGCGAATGCAATGCCTGCGACCGCCAGCGGCACATTGATCAAGAACACCGAACCCCACCAGAAGTGGGCAAGCAGAAGACCGCCGATAATAGGGCCGAGCGCGATCCCCGCTCCGCTCGTGCCCGCCCACATGCCTATCGCCCGCTGCCGTTCGGCACGGTCGCTGAACATGTTCGTGATGATCGACAAAGTCGACGGCATGATGAGCGCACCGCCGATGCCCATGCTCGCCCTGGCCGCGATTAGCATTCCCACTGACCCGGAGAAGGCTGCCCACGTCGACCCGGCGGCGAAGGCGGCCAGGCCGGCCAGGAAGGTCTTCTTCCTGCCCAGCCGGTCAGCCACGCTGCCGGCCGGAAGCAGCAGGCCGGCGAACACCATCACGTAGGCGTCCACGATCCACTGAAGCTGGCTCGTGGTCGCATTCAGATCCCTGACCAGCGTGGGCAGCACCACGTTCAGCACGGTGTTGTCCAGCGTCACGATAAGCAACGACACGCATAGCGCCACCAGCGCCAGCCACCGCCGCTGATAAGGCGCTGGCGCACCGGCCTGCCCGGCAACGCGTTCCTGTTCCGTGTTGGTTCGCCCGCTCTCCGGTCGCCCCTGACGCCTATGACGCCTATGACGCCCCCCAGCCTGGTACGTTCCGATTCCGGTGCACAGGGCCGAACGTCCCGCCCTCGCCAGGCAGGCGGACCACCCGGCCAGCCCAGCGGCTTATCTCCAGGTAACGCCGCCAGGTCACAAATATCTGGCGCCTCGTCAACTCTCAGCTCCAGCAAGGCGTCATACAGGCAATAGCGCGCTCAATTTACTTTCAAATCACCTTCTCCCGCGCGACCTGAAACCCCCGGCCGCGCGGCGCTGAAGCCTGCTCTCACTCGCAGGTGGCCTAATACCCGCTTCCGAATCGCTGAGGTGCATTTATGACGACCGCAGAAGCTGAGCGCCGCAAGACCTGGCCGGTATCTCTTCGAGGTCAAAATGCCACTGTTGCTCCGCTCTGGCGACGTTTCGTCACCCCCGGCTGCTTTATCGTTCTCGGGGTAGTTTTGTTCTTCGCCTATCTGGCCGAGGCGGACAAGCTGCCGATTTTCGCCGACGGCTCGTCGCAAGCGCTGCAGGCGTGGGACATGCTGCACGGCAACCTGATCCTGCACGGCTGGGTGCTGAGCGACGTGTCCTTCTACACCACGGAAATCCCGCAGTACATGCTGATCGAACTGGTACGCGGCCGCAGTCCCGACGTGGTGCACATCGCGGCGGCCATGACGTACGCATTGCTGGTGGTGCTGGCGGCGGTGCTGGCCAAGGGCAGGGCCACTGGCAGGGAAGGCGTGGCACGCGCGCTCATCGCCATCGGCATCATGCTGGCACCGCCGATCGGGCGGATCTACCACTCACGCGGTTTCTCCCCCGCCTGGATCTTGCTGTCGGCTCCCGATCACACGGGCACGCAGGTGCCGCTGGTGCTGACCTGGCTGGTGCTCGACCGGGCCAAGCGCCGCTGGTGGGTGCCCGTGGTAGTGACAGCGCTGCTTACCTGGGTCGAGATTGCCGATTCGACGGCCATCTTCGAAGGCGCCCTGCCCATCGCCGTCGTCTGCGCCGTGCGCATGTACCGGCGGCGGGGCACGCTGGCCGGCCAGTGGTACGACCTGTCGCTGGCGGCAGGCGCGCTCGCCTCGGCAGGCGCTTCGACGGCCGCTCTCAGCCTGATCGCGTCGCGGGGCGGCTTCACCGTCAATCCGGCATCGCCCGTCCTCATCACCATTTACGGCATGAACGCGAACTTCTGGGTGAAGGTGCACAGCATCCTCACGGTGTTCGGCGCCGACTTCTTCGGCCAGCCGGCGGCTAACGCGATCATCCCGCTGGCACACCTGGCCGGGCTTGCGCTGGCCGGCTGGGGCGTGACACGCGCGCTGCGGCAGTTCTTCTCCGGCGACGACCTTGCCATGCAGGTCCTGACCGCATCCTTCCTGCTGCTGCTGGCCGAGTTCATGTTCGGCTACCGCACTGGCGGCAGGGAAACGGTCGGGCTGCTGCCGATCGGCGCCGTGCTTGCTGGCCGAATGCTCGCTGCTCCCGTGTTCACGCGCAGGCTGGCGCCGGCACTCGCGGCCTTGCTTGCGTGCTTCGGCCTTTCGCTGGCCAGCAGCGTCCTCTCCCCTGCCCTGCCAAGCCCAGACCGGCCACTCGCTTCCTGGCTGCGGTCGCACGACCTGGCCTACGGCCTTTCCACCTCCTGGTACGCCAGCAACGGCGTCACCTTGTACAGCCGGGGCGCGGTCCGGGTCAGGGATGTGAAGCTGGCAAGTGACGGCAGGCTTGACCGGCTGCGCTGGAACACCAAGGCGTCCTGGTACGGCCCTGGCGCACCGCAAGCCCGCTTCCTGATCTTCAGCCCATGCAGGCCTACCCCGCTCGGGCCGCTGATCAAGGCGGCAGGCCCGCCCGCCGCCAGTTACCTTGTCGACGGCTTCTCCGTGCTCGTATGGCACAAGAACCTGCTGGCCGTCCGCCCGCGAACGACCCGGCGAACGAGTCCGCAGGCTACCCCGCTTGGCACCGCATCCGGCAAGGGCCGCCTCGCGCAAACCAGGGTAGGTAACCGGCATTCACGCTCCGATGAGCTCATGTGCGGCTGAGCACGACTGAGCACGACTGAGCACGGCGGAACCTCGGCAGGTAGCCGTGCGTTCCCCTGACGTGATGTCCTTTCCCAGGCGGTGGCCGTGGGCCTGACGAGCCCCGCATTGATCGTGCTGCTCGCGGTGCTCGCCGGAGTGCTCCTAGCTGGCGCTATCGTCTTCTGGCCGGTACTGGCGGTGCCAGGCCCTGGCAGGGTCGCCGCCCGTATCACGGTGGTCTGTGCGCTCGACTTGGTCGTGCTCGGCTTGATCCTGGCGATTGCCAACCGGTCCGGTGACTTCTACGCATCCTGGTCCGAACTGTTCGGTACCGAGCACGTGTCCGGCCGTGTGGTGGCACTCGGCCGCAGCCCCGTGGTCGCGCACAGCGTGCACGGGCGGGACGGCGAGCTTGGCGTGACGGCAAGGTTCCCGGTCACGGTGCCAGGGCAGCGGCAAACCCGGGGCGGCAAGCTGCTCGCCGTCACCATGACCGGTCCGGTATCGGGCATCGGGACCAGCGGCTTCCTCTACGTTCCGCAGGCGGCGGCGAGTCCGCGCGGCAAGCACCTTGACCTTCCGGTGATCGTGGTCATCTCCGATCGGATCAGGACCAGTGCAGCGGCGTTTTCCGCGAAGCGGATCGCCAGCACCGCCGCTCTCGAGATCGCGGCCGGCCAGATGCGGCCGGCCATCATCGTCATGCTCCCCGCCAGCATCGCGCCTGGTGCCGGGCGTGGCTGCCTTGACGTGCCGGGTGGTCCGCAAGTGGGATTGTTTTTCACCGAAGACCTGCCCCAGCTGATCAGGTCGGGCTTCCCCGCCAGCGCGAGCGCGGCCCAGTGGGCGCTCTTCGGTGACGGCACCGGCGGCTATTGCGCACTGCAACTCGCGCTTGCCAACTCGGCCGTCTACTCGGTCGCCGCCGCACCGCCCGGCTACTACACCCCTCCGGCATGGCCGGGCAGGGCCAGACTCACCCGGCCGCTGCGACAGCAGGAAAACCTGCTTTTCCTGCTGCGGCACCAGCCGATGCAGCCGGTATCAGTGCTGCTTACCAGCAACTCGGCGGCGGCCACGCCGCTCCTGGCCCTGGCCAGGTCACCGATGCGGGTATCGATCACGGCCCTGGGGAACGGCGGGTGGCCGCTGGCCCCCGTGCTTGACCGCATAAGCCGCTTGCTCGGAACCCAGCCATGAGCGCGGGAGCGGCGAAGTGGGACTGACCAGCAATTCACTCCAGCTTCTGCTGGTCATAGCGGCGGCCGGCTGGATCGCGATGACCGCCGCGGTCTGGCCGCGCCTGGCTAACCGGTCCCGCAGGCAGCCTGGCCGCACTGGCCGCGCAGGCTACGTGCGCAGCGCCAGGGCCGCCTCCCTCACTGCCCGCATCGCCGGGCGGGTCGCCTTGCTGACCGCGAGTCAGGCCCTGGTACTCGCGGCCTTCCTGGTCTGGCTGAACAGCTACTTCTCGTTCTACGGCTCCTGGTCAGACCTGCTGGGTAACGCCGCCACCGTGACAAAGACGGTCAAGCCCGACCTGCGGGCATTCGGCCAGGCCCATCAGACCGGGCACCTGTCTGGCCGGCTGCCGAAGGCCGTGCAGTTCTACGGATTCGGGCTTGGACCAGGTCATGGCCAGCCAGGGCTGCCGCCGCGCGCGGCAGGGCCCGCCGTCGGGCACCTGATTAAGCTCCGCGGCGCGGCCCGCTACGGCATGATCGCCAGGATCAGGATCAGGGGGCTGCGCACGGGCCTGGTCTCGAGCAGCGGTTATGTGTACCTCCCGCCGCAGTACTTCCAGCGGGCGTACGCCCGCGACAGGTTCCCTGCGGTGCTTGCGCTCACCGGCTACCCTGGCGGCGCGCGAAGCATCGTGGACCGGCTTGGCCTGCCGCTGACCGCGTCACGCCTGGACGCCGCCCACAGGGCCAGACCTGTCGTGTACGTGATGCTGGACGTCTCGCCGCTGTTTCCGCGCGACACCGAGTGCGCTAACGTGCCCGCAGGACCCCAGGTGCTCACGTTCTTCGCTGTGGACGTGCCGATCGCCATGGAGCATACCTTCCGTGTCACTACGGCGCGGGCAGGCTGGGGGACGCTTGGTTACTCGACCGGCGGCTACTGCGCGGTCAAGCTCGCCATGCTGTATCCAGGCACCTTCTCCTCAGCGGTCTCCCTGGCCGGCTACTACGTCGCGCTCCGCGACTCGACCACGGGCAACCTGTACGGCAGCAGCACGGCTTACCGGCACGAGAACGACCTGGACTGGCGCCTGACTCACCTGCCAGCGCCGCCGGTTTCCGTGCTGGTTACCAGCAGCAAGGTCGGTGAGAGCACGTATCCCGGCACGCTCAGGTTCCTGCACCTGATCAGGGCGCCGATGCACGGCTACTCCTTCATCATTCCGGTCGGCGGGCACAACTTCGGTGTCTGGAGCCAGGAACTGCCGCCGACACTGGTCTGGCTCACGTCCAGGCTCGGCCACCCGGACCCCGTTCTTGGCTCGCCATCTTCAGCGACCTCACGCTCCGGCGGAGCCGCTGCCTGAGGACCTCAGGCTTTTTTCCGCCAGCAAGCACCAGGAAAGGCGCCGCTATCGCGCGTGGCGCCTGACCAGGAACGGCGCGATAAGTTGCTCGGCGAGCAGCAAAGGGATAGGCGGCGCGGCCTGGTCCTGCTCTACGGGCACTGGCCGGCCGCGAAGGCCGGTAAGTCCGGCCGTACCGCCGCGGCCGGGGAATCTGGCGAACCCGGCGAGCACGTCCCAGATCGTGAAGACGACGCCAAGGTTGACGCATTCGGCCTCAAGCGCGTGATGCAGCCGGTGATAGGCGGGACTCACCAGCACCCGGCCGAGCGGTCCGTAGGTCAGGCGGAGGTTCGCGTGCTGCAGCGTGCCGAGGCAGACGTAGACCGTGATCAGCACCGGCGCGATCGGCCGCGCCGGCATGAGTGCCACCACCGGGATGCTCGCCAGGATGAACCCCGTGGTGTGCATGAGCGGATGAGCGCGGAAGGACGTGAGCACGCTCAGTTCCTCCTGGCTGTGATGCAGCGCGTGAAACCGCCAGAGGAAGCCGAGCCGGTGATCGGCATAGTGGGCCAGCCAGTTAGCGCCATCCATCGCCACGATCGTGACAGGCACGAGCACCATGGCCGGCCAGTTCTGCAGCGGCCGCAGCTCGACCCAGCTCGCGTACCTGCCGACCAGCGTGGCCGACCCGACACTGAGCAACGTCATCAGCGGTATCACGACCAGGGCATGCAGCACGAGGAAACATGCGTCCTGCACGTGGCCGCGCGCGAGAACGCCGCGGCGCTCAGCCGGCCAGATCCGCTCGCAGATCCCGGTCAGCACGACGAGCCCGGCAAGCAGCGGAGCGGCAAGCTCGGCTCTTCCTGCCGAGAGCACGGCTGCCAGCCGCCCTTGCCCGAGCAGGCTGGCCACGGCGACCCACACGATGAGCATGGTGCTGCCTGCGAGGGCGAAAGAGCCTAGGCCCAGCCGCCGCCCCGGCTGGAGTGCGACCACCGTATTTGCCCTGACCTGCGATACCACCACTGGCACTCCCGGCCCATGCCATGGCCCGCGCCTCGCGGCCCCGGTTCCCATCACACCAAAGCACGTCCGGTGACCGCAGCCGGTTCAACCGGAAATCGGCTTGCCCCGCGGAGCGGCCCTGACCTAAGGTGACGCGCGTGGCTGAACCTGCGCTCGAGGACAGGCGGCGTGCGCGGCTCTATGACCCGCTCGACCCTGACCGCGCTGACCTGGACGTCTACGCAGCGATGGTCAGCGAGTTCTGGGCGCGCAGCGTGCTTGACATCGGCTGCGGTACCGGGACCTTCGCCTGCCTGCTGGCCGGCCGCGGCGTAGCCGTCACCGGACTTGACCCCGATGCGGCGTCGCTGGAGGTCGCCCGCGCCAAACCCGGTGCCGATCGAGTCCGCTGGATCCATGGTTACGCGGCTGACCTGCCAGAACTCGAAGCCGAGATGGTGACCATGACGGCGAACGTGGCTCAGGCGATCGTGACCGACGAGGACTGGGAGTCGACCCTGCGGGCCGCGTTCGCGGTGCTGCCAGCTGGCGGGCACCTGGTTTTCGAAACCCGCGTTCCCGAGGTGCAAGCATGGCGGTCTTGGAACCGTGCCGACTCACGCCAGTTCACCGAGGTTCCCGGCTTCGGCGTCGTCGAGCACTGGTATGACCTGATCGAGGTAGCGGGCCCTCTGGTTACGTTCGCAGGCACCTGCGTCTTTGAGGACGGCACCAGGCAGTCCACCACCTCGACGTTGCGCTTCCGTAGCAGGGAAGAGGTGTCAGCCGCACTGGCCACCGCCGGTTTCCTCGTCGACGAGATCCGCGATGCGCCCGACCGCCCTGGCCGTGAACTGGTCTTCATCGCCCGCCGCTAGCCGACGGTGGCCGGCAGCTGGCCCAAGGTGACCGGGGAGGCGATGGCGAAGCCTATTCCCCGCCCCAAATCGCCGGCCACCACCGCCTCTGGCCCGGCTTGCGCCGGTACGATGAACGGCATGCATCCTTCAGCCGAGCACGTCGCCGGCGTGCTGCGCGAGCACTTCGCCGCGGCTGAGCTCAGTTTCTGCAAACGTGACGATCTTCGTTTCGATCGCGTCTTATCGCGACTCGCAACTCGGCCCGACGGTGCGGGACTGCCTGGAAAAGGCCGACCGTCCGCAGGACCTCAGGTTCGGTATCTGCTGGCAACATGCTCCTGGCGAATCATGGCCGCTCGGCGACGACCCCAGGTTCCGCGTAATCGACGTCGATCACCTGGCCAGCCGCGGCGTGTGCTGGGCCAGGTCCGCGATCACCGGGCTGCTCGGCGACGAGGACTGGTACCTGCAACTCGACTCGCATCACCGGTTCGCGCCTGGCTGGGACGGCGCACTGATCGCGATGGCGGAGGCCGCGCCGAGCGCTAGGCCGCTGATCACGACTTACCCGACCGGCTTCACCTTGCCCGATTCCGGCATACGTAATCAGGTTCCCTGGCAGATGGGATTCGGGCGGTGGAGCCCTGAGGGCATACCTCTTTTCCAGCCGGTGCCGATACCGGGCTGGGCAGACCTGGAGCGGCCGCTGCGAGCGCGGTTTCTCGGGGCATGTTTTGTCTTCACCAGGTCGCAATGGGCTGCCGATGTGCCCTACGACCCTGACATCTATTTTTCCGGCGAGGAAATAACCTTGGCCATCAGGTCATTCACGGCCGGCTATGACCTGTTCCATCCGCACAGAACGCTGATCTGGCATGAATGGTCCAGGTCCTATCGTCCGCTGCATTCCGGTGACCATGTGCCGCGTAATGGGGCGGCGACGCCATGGTGGGAGCTTCAGGAGCGCGGCAACCAGCTAGTGCGCGACTTCCTGCGCAACCCGCAGGCCGGCAAGTTCGGCTGCGGCACTGTGCGAACGGTCGCCGACTACGAGACCTACAGCGGTCTTGACCTGACCCGCTGCCGGGTGCAGGAGTACACGCTGCGGGAACAAGAGCCGCCCAATCCGCCCGCCGAACCATCCTGGTCCGCTCGGCCAAGATCGTGGCGAGTGGTAGTGAACCTCAAGCTGGCCAGCCTCGACTCGCGGTTCCTTGAGCCGGATTCTGCCTGGGAACTGCTCATCAGTGATCCCGACGGGGAAATCGTCGATGCCGCCACCCTCACCGGCCGCGGCCGCGCCGGCGAAGGAGACGACCAGGAAAGCATCGCCATCCAGCGGTCCTTCGCCTGCGCACGGACCCCGGTGAGCTGGACTCTCAGGACAGCGCCCGATGACCCAAGGCCAGCCAGGGCTGGCGGGGCCATCATGGGCGTCAAGCGCAAGTTCGCCAATCATTACGCTTATATCGCCGATCGCCTGGCACGCTAATTCTGTCTAGACTCGTCAGGGTGAGCTCAGGTGCTGTTACCCAGCAGGCGGACGTCGAGCCAGCGCTCACGCAGACCGGGGCGATCGTGCGGACTATGCTCGATCTCGGCTCAGGCCTGCGCCGCAAGCAGGCCAGGATCCCGCCAGGATGCTGCCTGGCGGGGCCGGCTTCCGGTGGCGGGGAGCTATGGTTCGTGATCGCCGGTACCGGGGTGCTCGAGACAGGCGCTCCGCCCGGACTCCCGCTGCGCGCCGACCAGGGTCTCTGGGCGCCGCCGGGCCTGACTTACCGTGCTCGCGCCCTCGCCGCTGCGCTCCTGCTGGACGTCGTCTCGTTGCCCGCCGATGCCGTCAGTGGCCCTGACATCGTCCTGACCAGCAATTTCGCGGATCAGCCGGTCGAGGTTACCGGCGACAGGCAGTTCCGTGTCCTGTTCGGGCCAAAGGCAGGCACAGGCTTCGCGCCGGCCACCCAGTTTGTCGGCGAGATCCCGCCCAGCCGGGCACCTGACCACAGCCACCCTTACGACGAGACCGTGCTCGTGCTCGAAGGCACCGGCAAGGTCCACATTGACGGTGCCAGTCACCCGCTGGTCACGGGAACCTGCACATACCTTCCGCCCGGTCTGCCGCACTGCCTGGAGAACACCGGCCAGGACATCCTCCGCGTGCTCGGCGTGTTCCACCCGGCCGACAGCCCGGCCGCCAAACTCGGCCAAGCGCACGGCTGATCAGGCAATCGAAGCCGCCAGGCACGCGCGATACAAGCGGCACGCCGCTAAGGAAACTGATGCCCGGCGGTCGGCGGTGCTGAAGGTCAGTGATCCGCCTCGGGCATCGACCGAGACTTCCTGGCCTGAACTTAGCTTGCCGTCGAGCAGCATCCGGGACAGTTCGTTGTCCACTTCACGCTGTATTGTCCGACGCATCGGCCGGGCACCGAATTCTGGCTCGAAGCCGCGATCAGCGATCCAGCCGACGGCAGCGGAGGAGAACCGCACGCTGACGTTCTGCGCGTGCAGCCTGCGCCTGGTCTCCTCGAGCAGGAGGCTGGTGATCTGGCGCAACTCGGCCTGGTCGAGTTTGCGGAACACGATGATCTCGTCGATCCTGTTGAGGAACTCCGGCCGGAACGACTCCTTGAGGCGCCGCATCAACTGGCCGCGCAAGGTGTTCTCCTGGCCTTCTGCGGAGCTTGCCTCGCTGCCTGAGAAGCCGAGCATCGTCCCGCGCCCGGTGATGAGGTCAGAACCCAGGTTGCTCGTCATGATCAGCACGGCGTGCCTGAAGTCGACCGTGCGGCCATGCCCGTCGGTGAGCCGCCCGTCCTCAAGCACTTGCAGCAAGATATTGAAGACGTCGGTGTGGGCCTTCTCGATCTCGTCGAGCAGCACCACCGAGTATGGCCGCCGCCTGACGGCCTCGGTAAGCTGACCGGCCTCCTCATACCCGACGTATCCCGGTGGCGCTCCGACCAGCCTGCTTACCGTGTGCCGCTCGGAGAACTCGCTCATGTCCAGTCTGATCATCTTACTGTCGGCGCCGAACAGCGCCTCGGTGAGCGCGCGGGCCAGCTCGGTCTTCCCTACCCCGGTCGGACCGAGGAACAAGAAGCTGCCCACCGGTCGCCTCGGGTCGCCTAGCCCGGCCCTTGACCGGCGCACGGCTTCCGAGACCGCCGCTACCGCCTCGTCCTGGCCGATGACCCGCTGGTGCAAGTGCAGTTCGAGCGCGAGCAGCCGGTCCTTCTCCTCCTCGGTGAGCCGTGAGACGGGTACCCCGGTGGCGCGGGAGACCACCTCGGCGATGTCGTTCACCGTGACGTGCGGCACGACCGGCTCTTCGTGGTCTAGCCGGTCGATCTGGCGGCGAACCTCGTCGATCTGGTCGCGCAGCGCGGAGGCCTCCTCGTACCGTTCGCCCGCGACAGCCTGGTCCTTGTCCCTGCCAAGCTCCTCGGCCCGCCGCTGAAGGTCGCGCAGGTCAACTCCTGGCGTCTTGGTCCGCAGCCTGACCCTGGCCCCCGCCTGGTCGATCAGGTCGATCGCCTTGTCAGGCAGGAACCGGTCGGTGATGTACCTGTCGGACAGTTCGACCGCGGCGACCAGCGCCTCGTCGGCGTACCTGACCTGATGGTGCGCCTCGTACCTGTCGCGCAGCCCGCGCAGGATAGCCACCGTGTCGTCAACCGTCGGCTCGGGCACGAAGATGGGCTGGAACCTGCGGGCGAGCGCCGCGTCCTTCTCGATGTTCTTGCGGTACTCATCGAGCGTCGTGGCACCCATGACGTGCAGTTCACCGCGCGCCAGGGCGGGCTTGAACATGTTGCCGGCGTCCATGCCGCCCTCGGCGCTCGCCCCGGCGCCGACCAGCGTGTGCAGTTCGTCGATGAAGATGATCAGCTTCTCGCTGTGCTCGGCGATTTCGTCGATGATCCGGCGAACCCGTTCCTCGAAATCACCTCGGTACCTGGTACCCGCGACGACGCCGGAAAGCTCAAGCTGCACGACCCGCTTGCCCGCCAGGGTCCGCGGCACGTCGTCGGCGGCGATCCGCTCCGCTATGCCCTCGACGATCGCCGTCTTGCCCACGCCGGCCTCACCGATGAGCACCGGGTTGTTCTTCCCTCGCCTGGACAGCACCTCGACCGCCTGCTCGATCTCGCCGTCCCTGCCGATCACCGGATCGATGCGGCCGGCGCTGGCCAGTGCCGTCAGGTCCCTGCCGAACTCGTCGAGCGTCGGCGTCGCCGACCGCGCCGCGCCGTGACCCGCGCCGTGACCCGCGTCGCCGCCGTGACCGGCACCGGCCAGCGCCGCCTGAAGCGCTTCCGGGGTCACCCGCTGAGCAGACAGCAGCTGTCCGGCAGCCGATTCAGCATTGAGTGCCAGCGCGAGCACTATGTGCTCTGGTCCGATATAGGTCGAGCCAAGCGACCTGGAGATCTGATGGGCGTCAAGCAGGGCACGCTTTGCCCCAGGGGTTAGCCGCGGACGCTGAAACTCAGCCGCGCCTCCCGCCTGCCCTGTTCGGCCGCGCTGCCGCTCGCCCGCCTCGATCTCGCTGGTCAGGACCGCGGGTTCGGCCCCGGCCCTGGTCAGCAACTGCCGCGCAGGCTCAAGCGTTGCGGCGGCCCACAGTAGATGCTCGGTATCAAGATCAGTACCGCCAAGCTCGGCCACCTGCGCGGCCGCGGCCCCGAGCAGTTGCCTGGCCGGCCCGCTCATCAGCCTGGTGATATCAATGCGCTGACCGGGCCGCGCGGTACCCCCGGCACCGAAAATCCTGGCCAGGAACTCGTCGAAGGGGCTGAACCCCTCAGGCCCGTAAAAGCCGCCGCTCATCCTGATACCCCCGAGAGCTCTCCTGCCAGGCAGCCGAGCCCGGCCTCGGGGATAAGCCCTACCCAGGCACGGCGCAGTCACCCACGCCGCTAATCTGGCATCAACGGCGCAACTCGGATATCACGAATGAGCACTGTTGGGCTTGAATGAGCTACTAACCGGGAATGACTGATATGTGACAGACTCGCGTGCCGCGCTGAGAAGGCTGCTCGAAGGCAACAGGCGCTGGGCCGCCGGCCGGCTGGAGCACCAGAACCAGACAGTCGCCAGGCGACTGCAACTAGCCCCGCGCCAGGACCCGTTCGCGCTGGTCTTCTCATGCATCGACTCGCGCGTGCCGCCGGAGATCATCTTCGATCAGGGCGCTGGCGATCTGTTCGTGATCAGGACAGGCGGCCAGGCACTCGACGAGCTCGCGGTGCTCGGAAGCATCGAGTTCTGCCCGGTCGAGTTCGAGTCATGCCGGCTGATAGTCGTACTCGGGCACGAGCGTTGCGGCGCGATCACCGCCGCCGCCGGCTCCCTTTCTGACGGCAGGCCCGCGCGAGGCCATATCCAGGCGGTCGTCCAGGCACTGCGGCCCGCTTATGAGACGGCCGCCGGCCAGCCGGGTGATCTGATCGAGAATATGGTGCGGGCGCAGGTACGGCTGACCGTTCAGGCACTCAAGGAGAACTCGCGCCTCGCCGAGATCGATGGCCTGCTGATCACCGGCGGCAGGTACGGCATGGAGTCAGGGCTAGTCGAGATCATCGTCTAACTAGCCGGGCCAGGTCACCTGCGACCGGCTCGCTACTTGCTCGGCTGCGGCGTCTTGCAGCCGATCTTGGGGTTGACGCCGACATAGTTCAGCGGACCCGCAACGATCGTCACCAGGATGGTCCCGGCTTTGGAGCAGGATACGTTGCCTGAATAGTCGTGGCGCTGCGCGCCCGCTATCACGCCGATGATCAGCCAGATGACGAGGATGATCGCGCCAATCCGCATGTGACCTCCGAACACGACGACCAGTCGCCGTGACCCGCAGGGCGGCGCGCGAGCCTAGCCACGCACCAGCCGGTTCCGCCGTCATCGGCGTCAAGAAACTACCACGAAACCCACCTTATAAACCTCGATGCCGCTCTGGCTGCGGTCAATGTTTAAGCCGGGTCAATTGGGCAGATGCCGACCGTACTCACAGGAGGGACCGGCAACATGCTTCTCATCATCGGCGTGCTCCTGCTGGCCGTGCTGCTGGCGGGCTTCGGGTTCGCGCTGCACTTGCTGTGGTGGATCGCGCTTATCGTGCTCGCCGTCTGGCTGCTCGGCTTCGTGTTCCGCGGCGCTGAGCGATCTAGCCGGTGGTACCGGTGGTAGCCGCCACGTTGCGCCATGCGGGCGCGGGCGGTGACAGCTGACCGATGCGGACCTGCGCGTGGCTGGCCGCTGGCGGGATCTTGCTGTTCGCCGTCAGCGGTCAGCCCGCTTTCCTCAATCTCCGTGTCACCGGCACCGCGGAGCTAGCCGGCTAGCGGGTTCACGAGTCCCGCTCGATGACCTGCTGTCGTCAGAAGCCAAGGAGAACGGCTAAAGATGAAAACGGCCACCAGCCTTACCGTCATCGCGCTAGGCGCGATACTCGCCTTCGCCATCACAACCAGTCCTGGATTCCTTAACGTGCAGGTAGCCGGCTGGATCTTGATGTTTACCGGCGCGGCCGGGATCTTGCTATCCGCCCGCAGGCAGAACTGGCTGCGCCGGCGGGTAATCGTGCGCAAGGAACCGCCTGCACGTCGAAGGCCGCGCCAGGCCCGGACGCAACCCGAGGACCTGACGCAGCCGATCGAGGCGGACGGACTAGCCGAACGCCAGGTGATCGATGAATATATCGAACAGTGAGTTCATTCCGAGCTGACCATTATGAGGTCATACGCGAGTATGCTCCGGGGCGTCAGACAGGACCTGGTTAGCATGCGAGGAAATAGAGAATGTACCGGACAGGACCGGCACTTGACGCGGGCACCGCTGCGATCACCGTGCTCCTGGTCGAAGACGACGAGGGCGACTCGATCTTGACCAGGGAACTGCTGCGTGACACCAGGCTGCCGGTCTCGCTGACCTGGCGGCGGACCATCAGGGACGCGGTGCCCGAACTGGCCAGGTCACCGGCCTGCGTACTGCTCGATCTCGGGCTGCCTGACTCCGAGGGCTTCGACGGCCTCCGCCGGGTGCTCGAACTCGCGCCAGACGCCGCCGTGCTTGTGCTTACCAGCGCCGATGACGAGTCGCTCGGGATCGCGGCGGTGACCGCGGGCGCCCAGGACTATCTGGTCAAGGGACAGGTAGACGGCAGCATGCTCGGCCGCTGCGTCAGGTACGCCATCGAGCGCAAGCGCGCGGACGAGTCGGCCCGCCAGCTACACGAAGCGGCAATCAGGCAAGCGGAATATGCCCGCCTTGAACGCGGACTGCTTCCGGTGCCGATACTCAGCGACGAGCGGCTCTATCACTCGCTCAGCTACCGCCCTGGACGCGACCAGGCACTGCTCGGCGGCGACTTCTACGACCTGATCGAACTCGGCGACGGGATGCTGCACGCGCTAATCGGCGACGTGGCCGGGCACGGACCCGACGAGGCCGCGCTTGGCGTGTGCCTGCGGGTGGCCTGGCGCACCCTGGTGCTTTCCGGCCGGCCACCCGATCAGACGCTTGCCTGCCTTCAGGAAGTGCTGGAAAAAGAGCGGCACAGGAAGGAGGTCTTCGCCACCGTCGCCATGCTGAGCATCGACGTGGCCAGCGGCACCGGCAGCCTGCGGCTGGCCGGGCACCCGCCCCCGGTGATACTCGACCGGGCACCGCGACTGATTGCACCGCAGCGCCCCGGACCGCCGCTCGGGCTGTTCGACGTGCAGTGGCAGCCGATCCCCGTGGCGCTCGGACCAGCCTGGGCCTTCATGCTCTACACCGACGGCCTGATCGAGGGAAGGGCGGGACCGGGACGGGAGATACTCGGCCCGGAAGGGCTGGTGGACCTGATCGCGGCAGCGACCAGCGAAGCCGGACCTGACCGGCCAGACTCGGCCGAGTCGCTGACTGACACCCTGGTCAGGCAGGTCGAGCACCTTAACGGCCAGGCCCTGGCCGACGACATCGCCGTCCTGGTGGTCGGGCGGCGCCAGTGACCGCGACCGGCGACGGCCACCTCGGCACCGCCGAGGCCACGGCCAGGCAAGCGGCAGGCATCTGGGCAAGGACCAGGCAAGGACTGGGCGCAAGCTGGTCGTTGCGACGCCGGCTGACCTTGGCCTTCGTAATCGCCGGGACGCTATTCGCCGCCTTCGGCGCGGCGTTCGGGCTCGGCCTGGCCGACATGGTCAGCGCCGTCAATGTGCAACTCGACCGGCTGGAGCCGGTACAGCGTTTTACGAGTTACGAATTGAACGCGCTTGTCAACGAGGAAACGGGGGTCCGCGGCTATACGATCACCAGGCGGCGTGATTTCTTGCAGCCTTATTATCAGGGCACTTCAGATGCTGCCACTGACGAGGCGGCGCTGCGGAACCTGACCGCACCTTATCCGGTGCTCGCGGCCGACCTGAAAGTCATGCTCTACCGCGCTGATCACTGGCACGAGGACTTCGCGCTTCCCGCGATCGCGGCCATAAGCCGGGGTGCGCACGTATCTGTGGCCAGCGAGCAGGCCGGCCACAGCGAGTTCAACGCGTTCAGGGCGGCCGCCAAGGTTTTCTCGGGCGAGGCGGGCAAGGAACGCCTCGCTGCCCTGGGCAGCCTGCGCGATTCGACCAGGGCCACCATCATCGAGTCGGTCACTGCGGGCCTGCTCTTGATCGGCACGGCGATCGCTGCCTGGACCGGGCTGACCCTGTGGATCGGGCGGCCGCTCGAGTCGTTGCGCAGGGAAGCGCAGACAGTTGCCTCGGGGGATTTGGACCACGAGGTGGAAGTCGCCGGCTCACGGGAGATCAGGGAACTCGCCGCCGATGTCGAGGCGATGCGCAGGCAACTGATCGTCAGCCTGGAAGCGGCCTCGGTGAAGGCGGCTGAACTGCAGCGGTCCAACCGTGAGCTTGAGCAGTTCGCCTATGTCGCCTCGCACGACCTGCAAGAACCGCTTCGCAAGGTGGCGAGTTTCTGCCAGATGCTCGAATCCAGGTACTCAGGCGACCTTGACGAGCGAGCCAGGCAGTACATCGCCTACGCGGTCGACGGCGCCAAGCGGATGCAGATCCTGATCAACGACCTGCTCGCGTTCTCACGGGTCGGACAGCCTGGCGCGGACGTCAGGCCTGTCGACTTGAACGAGGCCGCCGGGCAGGCGGTGTCGGAAATCGAGGCGGCGATCGAGGACAGCGACGCCGTCATCACGGTCGATCACCTGCCGGTCGTGACCGGCGACCGCACCCTGCTCGTCCAGTTGCTCGCCAACCTGCTCGGCAACTCCATCAAGTTCAGGCGGGTGGACACCGCCCCCGTGATCGCGATCACCGTCAGGCGTAAAAACGGCGAGTACGAGTTCAGCTGCGCAGACAACGGCATCGGGATCGACCCGGCTTACCGTGAGCGCGTGTTCGTCATCTTCCAGCGACTGCACCCGCGGGACGCATATCCGGGCACCGGTATCGGGCTGGCGCTATGCCGGAAGATCGTAGACTTCCACGGCGGCAAGATCTGGGTGGCCGACCAGCCAGAGGCTTCGCCAGGCGCCACGATCAGTTGGACACTGCCAGCCGCGCCGACGCGCCAGGGAGGACCGAGTGGTTTTTGACCAGCCAGGGGTCATGATTAACGTACTGCTCGTCGAGGACGACCCTGGAGACGTGCTGATAACACGAGAGGCGTTCGCGGAAAATAAGGTCCGCAATAATCTCAGCGTCGTCAACGATGGCGTCAATGCGCTCCGCTACCTGAACAAGGAAGACGAGTACGCCGACGCACCGCGCCCCGATTTGATCCTGCTCGACCTCAACCTCCCGAGGGTGGACGGCCACGAGGTGCTGGCCAGGATAAAATCCGACCAGGAACTGCAGCGAATTCCAGTCGTCGTGCTGACGACTTCAGACGCCGAGGAGGACGTGCTGCGCAGTTATGAACTGCACGCCAATGCCTATGTCACCAAGCCGGTCGACTTCGAGCGCTTCCTCTCGGTCGTCCGCCAGATCGATGACTTCTTCGTCACCGTTGTCAAACTGCCTGGCCACTGAGGGACTGAGGCAATTGAAAAAGAAATTTACATGCCGCCAATAGATCACCTCAGCGAGCTACTGGGCAAGTGGCGCGACGACCTGGCGGCCTGGGCTATTCCCGAGCCGATCCTGGCCGGAGCAAGCGAGTCGCCCTGGGTACTGCCCACCCAGGTGTTCGCCAGGAGGACCGACCGCCTGAGCGCGGACCCATCGGGTCCGTCTTTCGAGCGTGCCTTCGCCGCACTCGACCCGCCAGGCACCGTGCTCGACCTCGGATCGGGAGCCGGCGCCGCCAGCCTGCCGCTGCGCCAGCGCCTGACCGGCCTGACCGCGGTCGACTCGAACGAGGCCATGCTCGGGCTGCTCGCCAGCCGGGCCAGCGCCGCTGGACTGCCTGCCGGGCGCGTGCTCGGCACGTGGCCGCACATCGCCGCACAGGTGCCCGAGGCCGACGTGGTGACCTGCCATCACGTGCTCTACAACGTGGCCGACCTGCCGCCGTTCCTGAACGCCATGACCGCGCACGCCAGGCGCCTTGTCGTGGTCGAGATGACGAAGGTGCATCCGCTTACCTCGCTTAACGGGCTCTGGCTCAAGTTCCACGGGCTGGCGAGACCGCAGGGACCGACCAGCGACGACATCATCGCCATCCTGACCGCCTCGGGTATCGAATTCGGCTGGCAGGCCTGGCGACGGCCTGGCGGATCTGACTACCCGACCATGGCCGAGCTCACGGATGTCACCAGGCGCAGGCTGTGCCTGCCGCCCGAACGTGCGGAAGACGTGACCCAGGCGCTGATCGAGGCGGGCGTCGATCCGGCCAGGCCGGCCGACCTCGGGTCATCGGGTCGGGACGTGGTGACCATCTGGTGGCGCGGTTCGGCAAATCCCTGAGAATCACCGACTCCTGGCCAGCCGATTTGGATGATGCGGCGTCATGTTGTAGAGACGATGAGACAGCGTGATGCGATGGTGAGGCAAGTAATCATGACGGAGTGGCCGGACGACTGGTTTCGTGCGGGTAGCGCAGGCGGGGCCGGCGGCGCCGGCGAACCAGGCGCGGCGCCATCAGGCGCCGGCGCCGAGCCGCCGACTATCGGCAGCCCTATCTACAACCATGGCGCGGGCGCCCAGGCGACAGGCGGTCCCGCATACGCCGGCTACGGCGACGGCGCGGGCCCAGGCGACGGCGGGGGCACGGGCTACGGCGACGGCGGCCCAGGAGGCATGGGCGGACCTGGCGGCCTCGGCGGACCTGGCGGCATGGGCGGACCTGGCGGCGCCTGGCCCGAGCAGCCCGCTATCTACACTCCGAGCCGCGGGCCAGCCAGTCAGAGCCCAGGTTTCCGGCGCGCAGGCGGCGGGTCAGGTCGCACCGGCTGGCGCCGCTGGCTGCGGCCGAAACCGATCGCGCTCGCGCTCGCCGTACTGCTCTCCCTGGCCATCATCGGCACCGTGTCGACGTACTTCTATGTCGACTCCAAGCTGGTCAAGAAGAACATCCTGGTCGACTACGCGGGCCGCCCGGCCCAAGGAGACGGCACTAACTGGCTGGTCACTGGCTCGGACAGCCGCCAGGGCCTGACGGACAAGCAGATCAGGCGCCTGTCCACCGGCTTCAACGTCGGCGGCCAGCGCTCGGACACGATCATGATCGTGCATGTTCCGGCGAGCGGTGGCCGGCCGTTGCTGATGAGCATTCCGCGCGACTCGTGGGTGGACATCCCCGGCTACGGCTACAGCAAGATCAACGCCGCCTTCTCCTACGGCGGCCCGGCGCTGCTCGCCAAGACCGTGCAGAACCTGACCGGCCTGCGCATCGACCACTACATGGGCATCGGGTTCGGCGGTTTCGTGCGCGTCGTCAACGACATCGGCGGCGTCCGCCTGTGCCTGAAGGCGCCGCTCGTGGACCCGGCGGCTGGCCTGCACCTCAAGAAGGGCTGCCAGACGCTGTTCGGCGCCGCCGCCCTTGGCTTTGTCCGCAGCAGGCATACCTACCTCACCCAGGACCTGCAGCGCATCCAGAACCAGCGCCTCTTCCTGCGCGCCCTCCTGCGCAAGCTGACCAGCACGGGCGTTGAGCTCAACCCGTTCGAGAGCCTGCCCGCCGCCTCCGCCGCCGCGTCTTCGCTGACCGTCGACCAGGGCACCAGCCTGTACCAGCTGATCAGCGTCGCCGAGGCACTGCGGAACCCGATCACGACCACGGCGCCGATCGCGAACGCGAACTACCTCGTCAACGGCCAGGATGCCCTGCAACTCAACAAGCAGGCGCTGGCAGAGCTCATCAACGCACTCAACACGGGCAAGCCGGTCCCCAAGTCGCTGCTCACCGGCTCAACGCTGGGAGGCTAGCAGGAGACCGCGCTCAAGCGCGGCCATGCGTGAGCGGGCTTGCGTCGAGTGGTCAGGTCTGTTTCAGCACGGCTTCAGGTAACGCTCAGGCAAGCGGCCGATAATAGTGCGATGAGCACTGCGGTAAGTGATCGTCAGCAGCCCACAGCCAGGCTGCTTGTCGTGGAGGATGAGCCAAACATCCTTGAGTTGCTTGCCGCGAGTTTGCGCTATGCCGGCTTCGAGGTGGTCACCGCCGCGGCAGGAACGGATGCCGTGCAAGCCGCGCAGCGGCACCGGCCAGACCTCATCGTACTGGACGTTATGCTGCCCGATATGGATGGCTTTGAGGTAATACACCGATTGCGAGGCGGCGGTACGCGCACTCCGGTGCTCTTCCTGACGGCTCGTGACTCCACCGAGGACAAGGTGCGCGGCCTCACGCTCGGCGGTGACGACTACGTTACGAAGCCGTTCAGCCTCGAAGAAGTCATCGCCAGGATCGAGGCAGTGCTGCGCCGCACCCGCGGTGGCTCGGTCGAGCCATCTCCCCGGCTTTCCTTCGCCGACCTCGAGCTTGACGAGGACAGCCACGAGGTGTGGCGGGACGGCATGCAGGTGCAACTGTCGCCGACCGAATTCAAGCTGCTCAGGTATTTCATGCGCAACTCGGGCCGAGTCCTGTCCAAGATGCAGATTCTCGACCATGTCTGGGATTACGACTTCCGCGGCGACACCGGCATCGTCGAGTCCTACGTTTCCGTGCTCCGGCGCAAGATCGACACCAGGGAGCCGCACCTGCTGCACACGCTGCGCGGCGTCGGTTACGTCATGCGGCTGCCTTCTTCCTGACCGATGTCACAGTGATGGCGTGTTCACCAGTTATCCAGGCCACATGGCAGCGGTTCAGGAGATCGCCAGGGCGGGCGCCGCTGCGAATCAAGCTGATCGCGGCCGTCCTCGCCCTGGTCACCGTGGCGCTGCTGGTGATCAGCCTGGCCGGAACCATCGTCTTGCGCGGCTACCTGCTCGGCCAGGTGGATCAGCAGTACCTGCAGGTGAACGAGCTCGGCGGCGTCTACCAACTGGTCAGGCAGTACCTGACCTGGGGCCAGCAGACGATAGAGAACGGATTTTCCATCCAGTGGCTGCCGCGGTCGGGAACAGCGCACACGGTGCTTTACGAGACCAGGGCCACGCCCGACGGCCAGCCGGGTCCCCCGGTATCTGGACCTGCCGTCAAGAATGGTGACTCGTGGCTGCAGTCGGGACTCAACCCGGTCACCGTCACCTCGTCAGGAGGCGGCTCGTCCTGGCGCGTGATCAGCTTTCCCGAAACCTATGACGTTAACGGGCAGGGTCCGGTAAGCGGCACGGTGGTTGTCGGATATGACGTAACTTCGATTTACCATACGATCGACGAGCTTACGGTCATTGACTCAATTATCAGCATCATGCTGCTGATCGTGGTCGGAGTGCTCGGCATCGCGCTGATCAGGTCGAGTTTGCGGCCGCTTACCGATATCGAGCGTACCGCAGAGGCGATTGCCGCTGGTGACCTTAGCAGGCGGATACCAGAGAACAACCCGGACACCGAGGTCGGCAGGCTCGGCCGGTCACTGAACTTGATGCTGTCCCACATCGAGACCTCGTTCAGGGCGCGGGCCGCGTCCGAGGCGGCCGCCAGGCGCTCTGAGGAGGCCGCCAGGCACTCGGCGATCGTCGCCAGCCGGTCGGAGGATCGCATGCGGCGTTTCGTGGCTGACGCGAGTCACGAGCTGCGGACCCCGCTGACCGCGATCCGCGGCTACGCCGAGTATTACCGGCAGCGCGGCGGCTTCGTGAACGGCAGGAACCCTGCCAAGGCCATGGTCAGCGCCATTGACGTCGCCGGCCTGGAGTTCCATCCTGGCGCGACCGCGGACGGGTTGTCCGGCGCCGAGCTTGACCATCTGATCCAGCGGGTCGAGCAGGAAGCCAAGCGGATGGGCGTGCTCGTCGACGACCTGCTCTTGCTGGCCAGGCTTGACCAGCAGCGGCCACTCGACTTCCGCACCGTCGACATGCTGGCGATCGGCGCCGACGCACTCAACGACGCCCGCGTGATCTCACCTGGCCGTACCATCAACCTGACGGTCAACTCACCGCAGGCGGCCCTGGTCGTGGGCGACGAGGTCGGCCTGCGGCAGGTGGTGGGCAACCTGATGAGCAACGCCATGACGCACACTCCGGACGGCACGTCGATCGACATCACGATCAGGGTCGGCGAGCTCTCCAACGGGCGCGCGCCCGAACCATCGGAGCCAGCGGTCATACTCGAGGTCAAAGACCACGGCCCTGGCTTGACCCGCGAGCAGCAAGAACACGTCTTCGAGCGGTTTTACCGCACCGACAGGGCCAGGAGCCGCACGGCAGGTGGCACCGGACTCGGGCTGGCGATAGTGGCGGCCATGGTCGACGCGCATCACGGCAAGGTCTGGGTGGACAGCCGGCCAGGTGAGGGTGCCAGCTTCGGTTTCGCCCTCCCCCTCGCCCCCGAGGCGAGGCACTCCCATGACGACGAGGCAGACAACGCGGGCGAGGACACCAAGGACTAGCCGCCCGCCGGCGTGCCGATCGCCGCCGCGACACGCGCGGGCCAGTCGTCAGCCGCCTGACCAGCCAGCCAGGAGGCCGGCTAGCTGCGCGGCAAGCCCCTTGGCCGCGGCCGCGATGAGTTCGCCGGTCTCGGCAAACTCTTCCTGGCCACCGCCATAGGGATCGGGCACCTGCGAGCCCTCCGGTGCTTTCTGGTCGAAAGAGCGAAGCAACCTGATCCTGTCGATGAGGTCGCGCCTCCCGGCCGCCATCATCCGCAGGCTGCGCAAGTTGGGCTGGTCGGCGGCGAGTATCAAGTCGAACCTGTCCAGCCATTCAGGGCTGATCTGCCTGGCCCGGTGGGCCGAGCCGTCGAGGCCGCGCCTGGCCAGCTCGGCGCGCGCGCCGCGGTCCATCGGCTCGCCGACATGCCAGTCCCCGGTGCCCGCGCTCTGCACGGCGACCCGGTTCGCCAGCCCGGCGCTGGCGAGTTCTGCCCTGATCAGCACCTCGGCCATCGGAGAGCGGCAGATGTTGCCCAGGCATACAACGCAAATCTCATATATTCTCGACAAATTCCTCGGGGCGGGCAGGACAGCGGAAGCGTGGTCGTCAGCAAGCATGACACCAGGATGGCCGGCCGGCGGACCGTGACGACCACGTGGGACGGTAGACAGATGAGCGAAGCCACCAAGTACCGGCAGCTGTCCTTCTGGCACGACTCGGTACCAGGATCGCTTGAACCGGGTCCGAGCCTGACCGGCCAGGTCGAGGCGGACGTGGCGATCGTGGGCGCCGGGCTGACCGGCCTGTGGACGGCTTATTACCTGAACCAGGCCGATCCCGGCCTGTCCGTGGTGCTTTGCGAGCGCGAGATCGCCGGGTACGGCGCCTCAGGTCGCAACGGCGGCTGGTGCTCGGCATTGTTCCCCGCTTCGCTGGCCAAGCTGGAGCGGATGGCCGGCCGCGAAGCCGCCATCGCAATGTACCAGGCCATGCAGCACACCGTGGACGAGGTCGGCTGCGTGACGATCAAGGAGGGCATCGACTGTCACTGGGCCAAGGGCGGGACCGTGCAGTTCGCCCGCTCGCCAACCCAGCTCAAGCGGGCCAGGGAGGAAGTGGACGAGGCAAGGCTCTTCGGGTTCGACGAGACCGACATCAGGTTTCTTTCCGCCGGGCAGGCCCGTGACTTCGGCGGCGCCTCCAATGTGCTCGGCGGCGTCTTCACCCCGCATTGCGCGGCCATCCATCCCGCCAGGCTGGCCAGGGGCCTGGCCGCGCTGCTGCGGGAGCGCGAGGTGGCAATCTATGAGAAGACCGAGGTGCTGCGGATCGAGCCGGGCAGGCTGGTCACCAGGTCGGGTGAAGTCAAGGCCAGGCACGTGATCAGGGCAACCGAAGGCTACACGCCTGGCCTGGCCGGCCAGCAGCGCGCGATCGCCCCCGTGTACTCGCTGGTGATCGCGACGGCGCCACTGCCAGAGCCAGTCTGGGAGCAGATCGGGCTGGCGACCAGGCCCACCTTCTGCGACCTGCGACACCTGATCATCTACGGCCAGCGGACCGCGGACGGCAGGCTCGTATTCGGCGGGCGCGGTGCGCCCTACCACTTCGGTTCGGCCGTTCGTCCCTCGTTCGACCGGGTACCCAGCGTCTTCGCCGCCTTGCGCAGCACCCTCGCAGAGTTGTTTCCCGTGCTCGAAGACGTGGTAGTGACCCACACCTGGGGCGGTCCTATCGGCATCGCCAGAGACTGGTGCGCGTCGGTAGGCCTCGATCAGCGCACCGGCATCGGCTGGGCGGGCGGCTACGTTGGCGACGGCTTGTCGACCACCAACCTGGCCGGCCGTACCCTGGCCGACCTGATCACCGGCAAGGACAGCGAGATCACCAGGCTGCCCTGGGTGGGCCACCGCTCCCCGCAGTGGGAACGCGAACCGCTGCGCTGGCTCGGCATCAACGCCGGCCTCCAGGCCATGACCTGGGCGGATCACAGCGAAGCGAAAACCGGCCGGGAGTCGGCCGCCGCCAGGATGCTCGGCAAGTTCCTCGGCGGCTGATTTCCTGCGGCAGGCAGCCGCCCTTTCGGGCAACTCGGTTCGCGCCACAGGGGCAAATCCGATAGCATCACTGAGGCACATGCGCCGCTAGCTCAATTGGCAGAGCAGCGGACTCTTAATCCGCGGGTTCGGGGTTCAAGTCCCTGGCGGCGCACCCG
>DAHVDE010000076.1 GCA_027313705.1 Actinomycetota bacterium
TACACCTCACCCCTCACCCCCGGCGGCACCAGCCGCAGCCACCCGTCCACCACATACACCCGCGTATTACTCATCGGCCGCCCCACCGGCAGCACCCCGCCACCCGCCACGGCAACCCCGGCCACCCCGGCCGTTACCCACGTCGTCGCGCACAAGGTGATCTCGGTCGGGCCGTAGAGCTGCCGCACCACCACGTCAGGGCATGCTGTCAGCACCCGGCTGACAGCATCGGGAGCGACCACGTCTCCGCCGGTCAGCACCTCCCGCAGGCCGCGGAAGCAGTCCGGCTCCAAGCTGGCCAGTTCCGCGAATAGCCCGGCGGTCAGGTGCACTGCCGTCAGTCCGTGCGCTTCGATCAGGCTCCTGATAAGAGCGGACTCCACCGGACCTGGCGGTGCCACGACCACCTCTCCGCCGGACAGCAGGGGTATCCAGATTTCATAGGTGGCGGCATCGAAGGTGTGGGGCGCGTGGAAGAGGACGCGGGCGTGATGCCCATCGTGCCAGCATCGGTCGGCAGCTAGCTCGCTGATGTCAGCGCGGGTGACGGCGACACCCTTGGGCGTGCCCGTCGACCCGGACGTGTACATGACGTAGGCGAGCTGAGCGGAATGGTCCCGCCTGGCCGGCCGGGCGACGGCGCCAGCAGGCCAGCGCTCGTGGCCGGGGGCGAGGATGACCTGAAGACGGCCGGGCACGTCAAGACCGGCATCGGCAACCACCGCAGTCACCCCGGCGTCGGCCATCATCCACGCCACCCTGGCGAGCGGCGCATCGGCGTCGAGCGGCACGTACGCGGCGCCTGCCTTGAGCACGCCGAGCAGCACTGCGATGAGCCCGATTGACCGGCGCATAAGAACACCGACCCGGTCCTCAGGTCGCACCCCGGCCGCGGCGAGCGCGCCAGCCATCCGATCGGCCGCCGCGTCAAGCTCGGCATAGGTAAGCTGCTCGGCTACGCAAGTCACCGCTATCCGGTCCGGACCCGCCGCCGCCACCTGCTCGAACAACTCCGCCGGCTCTGGCAGGCTGGCCGCCGATCCTGCCGCTCCAGGCGGCACGCCGTCACCCCACCAGGTCATCAGCCGCCGCTCGGCGGCGGTCAGCAGTTCGATGTCGCCCAGCAGGCACGCTGGATCGGCGGCCACCGTGTCGAGCAGCCTGGCCAGCCGCTGCCCGATCAGCTCAGCACCCGGACGGTCAAACAGGTCGGCTGCGTACTCGACCGCGACCCACATCCCGCCCGGCCGGCCATCCGCATCATGGTGCTCGGACAGCAGAAACGACAAGTCGAACTTCGCCGCGCCGACCCCGGCCTGTTCCGCCGTCACCTCAACCCCGGCAAGGGCGGGCCTGGCCTCCTGGCTGTCCGCCAGGGCGTTCTGCGTCGCCACCATCACCTGGAACAGCGGATGACGGCCTAGGGACCTGGCCGGATTGACCACCTCGACGATCCGCTCGAACGGCACGTCCTGATGGGCGAAAGCTCCGAGCGCAATCTCCCGCACCCGCCCGACCAGATCACCGAACCGCGGGTTCCCGCCCGCATCTACGCGCAGGACCAGCGTGTTGACGAAGAACCCGACTAGCTCGTCAAGCACCTCCTCGGGCCGGCCAGCGGTCACCGTCCCCAGGGGTATGTCCGTCCCAGCGCCCAGCCTGGCCAGCAGGGCGACCACACCGGCCACCACGGCCATGAAGACCGTTGCCTGGCGTTCCCGTGCCACCACGGCGAGCCTTTCGTGCACTACCGCCGGCAACCAGAAGCCCGCCATCCCGCCGGCGTAAGAAGCAGCCGCCGGCCGAGCCCGGTCGGCGGGAAGCGCCACTTCCTGCGGAAGCCCGGCCAGGACCCGGCTCCAGTAGCCGACTTGCCTGGCACTCACGCTGGCAGGATCAGATTCGTCCCCAAGCACTTCCCGCTGCCATGACGCGAAGTCCCCGTATTGCACCGGCAGAGGCGCCCACTCGGGTGCCCGGCCGGTCAGCCGCGCCGCATACGCCATCCCGAGGTCACGCCACAACGGCCCAAGCGACCACCCGTCGATCACGATGTGATGGAACAGCAAGAGCAGCACGTGCTCGCCGGGTCCGGCACAGAACAGCCATCCCCGCACCGGCAGCTCCTCCGCCAGGTCAAAGGGCCGAGCCGCCGCCCGCTCAAGTGCCTTTGCCAGGTCCTGCGCGGACAACTCCCCGCCATCGGTCAGCACGGGCGATGCCTGGCAGGCGGGCACCACCCGCTGCCACACCTCTCCGTCAAGCTCTGCGAACTTGGTGCGCAAGCTCTCGTGCCGCCCGACCACATCACCCAGGGCCGCCCGCAGTGCCGTGGCGGACAGGGCACCGTGCAGACGGACCGCTACCGGAAGGTTGTAGACAGGGCCAGGGCCTTCCAGCCGGTCGATGAACCACAACCTGCGCTGCGCGAAGGATGCCGGCGCCGCTCCTGCCATGGGTCGCGCCAGGAGCGGCGGCCGCGTCGCACTCCCCGCGCGGGCAGCAGAAATCACCTCGGCCAGGCCAGCTACGGTGGGCGCGTCGAAAAGCGCCCGGATTCCAGCCTCCACCCCGAACACCGACCGTACCCGGCCGATCAGCCGCGTCGCCAGCAGCGAATGCCCGCCGAGGTCAAAGAAACTGTCCTGCGCGGTCACCGCAGGCACGCCAAGCACATCGGCAAACAACCCGCACAGCAATTCCTCGACCGGCCCGCGCGGACCCCGCCCCCTGCCGCCAGTCGTCACAGGCGCAGGCAGCGCGGCCTTGTCGACCTTGCCGTTCACCGTCAGCGGCAGCTCGCCGAGCACCACCATCGCCGAGGGCACCAGGTAACCGGGCAGCCGGCCTGCCAGCCACTCACGCAGCCGCGCCCCGTCTGCGCTCTCACCTGCCGCAGGCACCACGTACCCGGTCAGCCGCCGCTCCCCCGCCACGTCCTCCCGCACCACCACCGCCGCCCTGCCCACGCCCGGCGCCCCGCCAAGTACCGCCTCCACCTCACCGGGCTCCACCCGGAACCCCCGGATCTTCACCTGGTCGTCAGCACGGCCGCAGAACACCAGCTCTCCTGAGGCACTCCACCGCGCCAGATCACCCGTCCGGTACATCCGCGATCCGGCACCAGAGAACGGATCGGCAACAAACCGCGCGGACGACAGACCCGGCTGCCCCAGATATCCCCTGGCCACCCCGCCGCCGCCCGCATACAGCTCGCCAGTCACCCCTGGCGGCACCGCCCGCAACCAGCCGTCAAGCACATATACCCTGGCGTCAGCCATCGGCACGCCGATATGCACTTCACTCGCGTCGTCGCGCCATTGCCACCAGGTGACGGCGACTGTCGCCTCCGTCGGCCCGTACGAGTTGACGAGGCGGCGCCCGTCACCCCACTGCCGCATCAGCCCGGCTGAGCATGCCTCGCCCGCCACGACCAAGGTCGACACCGAGGGTAGCGCCCCGGCGGGAAGCTCGGAAAGCACGGCAGGCGGCAGCGTGGCATGCGTGATGCCTTCCCTGCTGATCAAGTCCGTTAGCGCCGCGCCCGTGCGCTGCTCGCTCGGGGCAATTGCCAGCGACGCTCCTGAGGTCAGTGCCATGCACAGTTCCCAGACCGAAGTGTCGAAGCTTACGGAGGCGAACTGAAGCACCCGGCTTTCCTGCCCGGCCGCGAGGAAGGTCCGCTGACCGGCAGCCAGGCTAGCCAGGCCCGCACGGGAGACCAGCACTCCTTTAGGCACGCCGGTCGAACCTGACGTGTAGATCACGTAGGCCAGGCTGGCCGACCCGCCTGCCGACCGGAGATCTCGCGCTCTCGCCTCCGCCCGCCGAGCCATGACCTGCTCGTACACCAGCAGACTCGGCCCGCTCACCGGAAAGGCCGCCGCCACTGCCGCATCCGCAAGCACGCAGTGCGGGCGCGAGTTCTCGACCATGAACTTGACCCGTCCGGCGGGATAGCCAGGATCGAGCGGCACATAGGCACTACCAGACTTGAGCACCCCGAGCAGCACCACGATCAGCCCCGCCGACCGCTGCATGTAGACGCCTACCAGGCGCTCCTGGCCTGCCCCGGCCGCGACCAGCGCGGCCGCGATCCGGTCGGCGGCCGCGTCAAGCCCGGCATAGCTCAGCCGCTCGGCCCCGCAGCTGACCGCGATGCGGTCCGGGCTGGCGGCCACGGACCGCTCGAACAGCTCGACCAGGTCAGGTGATGCGGTCGCTGCTGGCGCCGCCGTGCCGCTCCACTGCGCGATGATCTGCTGCCGCTGCGCGGCGGTCAGCACCTCGATCCTGCCCGCAAGGCGCTCTGGGTCAGCGACCACCGCTTCGAGCAGCACAGCCAGGCGCTCGCCTAGCCTCGCCGCCCGGGCCGAGTCAAGCAGCTCAGGGCGATGCTCCAGTTGCATCCCCAAGTCATCGCCTGGCATGACTATCAGGCTCAGGGCATAGTGCGCGGCGTCGGTTCCCTTTGCCGAGCCGAGGCGCACGCCTTGCGCAACATCGCCGGGACCGGTGCCACCGTGCGGGTAATTTTCGAACACCATCGAGGTGTCGAACAACTCGCCAAGACCGGTCATCCGCGCGATGTCCGCCAAGCCGAGGAAGTGATAAGGGATCAGGCTGGCCTGTTCTTCCTGCAGCCTAGCCAGGAAGGCCACCGCTGTCTCGTCCGGTCTCAGCCTGGCCCGCACGGGCAGCGTGTTGATGAACAGCCCGACCATCGACTCGACTCCGGGCACTTCCGGTGGCCGGCCGGCCACGGTGGCGCCGAACACGACGTCCGTGCGTCCCGCCGTTTCTGCGAGCGCAATCGCGAAGACGCCCTGAATGATCGTGTTCACGGTGAGGTCACGTTCCCTGGCCAGGCTGCGCAGCTTCGCGGTCAGCTCGCCGGGCAATGCGACGCTCAGCCGCCGCGGCGGCAGCTTTGCCCTGCTCCTGGTTCCCCCTGCGATCAGGGTCGGCGCGTCCAGGGCCTTAAGCGCCTGACTCCATGCCGCCTTCGCCGCTTCGATGTCCTGGCGGCCGAGCCACTCAAGATAGGCACGATAGGAGGGCGGCGCGATGAACGCGGCGTCCTCGCCATCGGCCGCGTAAAGGGCGAGAAGTTCTGCGGTCAGTAATGGCACTGACCAGCCGTCAAGTATCAGGTGATGGTTGGTGACTATCAGCTTGTGCTGCTCCGTGCCTAGCTTGACCAGGCAGAATCGGATGAGCGGCGGTCGCGAGGGTACAAAAGGACGCCCGCGTTCCGATCGTGCCAGCGAGGCAAGTTCATGCTCGGCAGCTTGCTGGCCGGTCCCGGAGAGGTCGACCTCGCGCCAGTCAAGGCTGATTGCCCGCGCGATAACCTGAACTGGCTGCCGTAGCCCTTCATGCACGAAGCTGGCACCGAGGTTCGGGTAACGGCGAAGCAATGCCGATGCGGCTGCTTTCATCAGGCCGGCTGACACCGGTCCGATGAGCTCAAGCACCAGCTGAGACGAGTAGACGTCCTCGGCCGCACCGTCGAAAAGCGCATGGAAAAGCAGCCCTTCCTGGAGGGGCGTCAGCGGCCACAAGTCTCCGGCAGGCCCTGACGCCTCCAGCCGGTCGATCTCGTCCTGAGTCACCCGCACCAGCGGGAAGTCAGTGGGCGTGTGCCCGCCGGCGCCAGCGAGCCCGCCGTGCTCCACCAGGGCATCAAGGGCATCTGACCAGCGCCGGGCGAGTGCGCGGGCGAGCTCGGCAGGGAGCACTGCTTCCGGCCAGGTCCAGGCGGCGTGCAGCCATGGCCCGTCGGACCTGTCCTCGACGAAGGCGTTGACCTGGAGTGCGTGGGTCAGGGGAGTTGCCGGGTCCACGGCGCTGGCCAGCGCGATCGCCTCCATGACAGGCGTCCAGGCCGATCCGCTGCCACCGGCCTGGAATCGGCCGAGGTAGTTGAACGAGATCTGCGGGCCAGGCAGCCTGGCGAGCGCAACCGACGTCTGCGGATTCAGGTAGCGCAGCAGTCCGTAGCCTATGCCGTTATCGGGAACGGCCAGAAGCTGCTCCTTGACGCTCTTGAGCACCTGACCCGCTGCATCGCCACCGCGGAAGTAGCCGGCCAGGTCCACCTGACCCGGGTCCAGGCGCACCGGATGCACAGTCGTGAACCAGCCCGCCGTCCTCGACAAATCGACCAGCCCGCTCGGCTCCTGCCTGCCGTGCCCCTCCAAGTCGATTAGCACGGGTGCCTGTTCTTTCATGCAGGCCTGTACCGCGACCGCCAGCGCGGCCAGCAGCACGTCATTGACGCCCGCGTAATACAGCGAAGGCAAGGTTCCCAGCAGAGGGCGGGTGCGCTCGGGCGGCAAGGAAAACGACAAAGTGCCGGCCGTCGCAGCAACGTCACGGCGGGGGTCAAGACGTTCGGCCGTCAGCCGGATGCCTGGTCCGGCCAGCACGTCACGCCAGATCGCGAGCTCAGCCATCCGCCTCTGGCTTGCCGCCTCCTGGGTCAGCCACCGCGCCCACTGGCGGAACGAAGTGCCGACCGGCTCCAGGCGAGGGTCCGCACCTGAGGCGACCGCTTCGCAGGCGGCCTGCAAGTCGGACAGGAGAATCCGCCAGGAAACTCCGTCAACCGCCAGGTGGTGAATGATGAGGAGAAGCCAGCTTGGACCGCCGCCATCCGGCGTCAGCCATACCGCTTGAACCATCCGGCCCTCGGCAGGTGCGAGCCGGCAGCTTGCCTGTTCAGCGGCGTCGGCAATCGCGTCAGCCGACGATTCGCCCGCCGTGAAGGCTCGCTCAAGTACGCACGCTCCCGCATCGACGGCGCCGCGCGGTAGTACCTCCAGTGCCCAGTCCCCTTCTCCACCTGACAGTCTCATGCGGAGCGCGTCGTGATGATCAAGGAGTACCTGCACGCCGCGCACTAGCTGGGGTAGCCGCATCCCCTCTGGCACCCGCACCACCATGGACTGGCTGAAGCGGTCGACAGGACCGCCAAAATCTTGCAGCCAGCGCATGATCGGGGTAAGCGGGACATCTCCTATTCCCGTGCCCGCCGCGGTTCCGGTGCTCCCGGCGCCCTCTGGCGCCTCGGCGGGCTTTGCCACCGCCGCGAGGGCGGCGACCGTTTTGCACTGGAAGACATCGCGCGGGCTGATGACCACTCCGGCTTTGCGTGCGCGGGAGACAAGCTGGATTGAGATGATGCTGTCTCCGCCGAGCTCGAAGAAGCTGTCGTCGATTCCAACGACGGGAACGCCGAGCACATCGGCGTACAAGCTGCACAAGAGTTCCTCGACCCCGGTGCGGGGCGCCCGGGCGGCCGCCCTGGCGCCACTGTCCGCACCAGGAGCGGGCAGCGCGGCCCTGTCCACCTTCCCGTTGGCCGTCAGCGGCAGCTCCCCAAGCACGACCACCGCGGCAGGCACCAGGTACTCGGGCAACCGCCCGGCCAGCCATTCCCGCAGTACCGCCCCGTCCGCGACCGCACCGGCGGCGGGCACCACGTACCCCGCCAGCCGCCGCTCCCCCGGCACATCCTCCCGCGCGATGACGGTGGCCATAGCGACACCCGGCGCCCGGCCCAAGACTGCGGCCACCTCGCCTGGCTCAATCCGGAACCCCCTGATTTTCACTTGGTCGTCGGCGCGCCCGGCAAACTCCAGTTCTCCCCGCACATTCCACCGCGCCAGGTCCCCGGTCCGGTACATCCGCGAACCATCACCGGCCGCCGGATCGGCCACGAACCGCTCGGCGGTCAGGGCGGCCAGGCCCAGGTATCCCCGCGCCAGGCCCGCCCCGGCCAGGTAAAGCTCGCCGGTCAACCCTGGCGGCATCAGCCGCAGCCACTGGTCCATGACATAAGCCCTGGTGCCATCCATCGGCCTTCCGATCGGCGTACGCCCGCCGGTCTCCGGTCCGCCCTCTGTGCTGCCTGCCTGGTGGCTGGTCGCGAAGGTGGTCAGCTCGGTCGGCCCGTATGCGTTCGTCACCGCCAGGCGCGGACATTCGGCCAGCACCCGGCGGACGGACTCCGGCGAGACCACGTCGCCGCCGGCCCAGGCCGCACGCAGGCCACTCAGCAGGCCAGGGGACTCGGCTGCGATGACATCGAACAGCGCCGCGGTGAAGAAGGCCGCAGTGACTTCCTCGCTCCTGATGAGCCGGTCGAGCTCTTGAAGTTCCACCCCTCCCGCAGGCGCCACGACGACCCGGCCGCCGGTCAGCAGCGGTACCCAGATCTCATAGGTGGCGGCGTCGAAGGTGTGCGGTGCATGGAACAGGACCCGGAGGTGGTGCCCGCTGTGCCAGCAGTGGTCGGCAGCCAGGGCGGAAACGTCGGCTCGGGTGACGGCGACGCCCTTGGGGGTACCCGTCGATCCTGACGTGTACATGACGTAAGCCAGCTGGCCGGGATGGCTTGGACGGCGAGACGGCCGGCCTGCGGGCCAGGGGCGCAGGAGATTACCGTCCGCCGGCAAGGTGACCGGGGGATTGCCAGGCACTTCAAGGCCGGGATCGGCTACCACGATCGCCACCCCGGCGTCAGCGATCATCCATTCCACCCGAGCGGCCGGCGCACCGGTGTCCAGCGGTACGTAGGCGCCCCCCGCCTTGATCACGCCGAGCATGACGATGATCAGGGCGGCGGAACGCGCCAGGTAGATACCGACCCTGTCCTCAGGTCCGACTCCGGCAGCGATCAGCGTGGCCGCGACCTGGCCCGCGGCGGCATCGAGCTCAAGGTAGGTCAGACGCTCAGGTCCGCAGGTCACCGCAACCTGGTCGGGCCTGGCGGCCGCTACCCGCTCGAACCACTCGCCGAGCTCAGGCGGCGGCTCAGGCCGGACGGGCAAGTTGCCACTGCCCCAGTCAGGTATCTGCCGCCGCTCCGCCGCGGTCAGCAGATCGATGTCGCTAAGCCTGATCGCATGGTCGGCGGCCGCCGCTTCGAGCAACGCGGCCAGCCGCTGCCCGAGCCTGCGCGCGGTGACGTTGTCGAACAGATCCTCCGCGTACTCGACGGCGACCCAGAGTCCGGCCGGCCGCCCGCCTGCACGCTGTTCTGACAGCAGGAACGACAGGTCGAACTTCGCCGCACCGGCCCCGGTGTGCTCTGCCGTCACCGTCAGCCCGTCCAGCGCCTGACCGGACGGGAGGTTCTCCGCGAGGTGGTCTTCCAGGTTGTTCTGCACGGCCACCATGACCTGGAACAACGGGTGACGGCCGAGCGACCTCGGCGGGTTCACCACGTCCACCACCCGCTCGAATGGCACGTCCTGGCGCGCGAACGCCCCGAGCGCGGTTTCCCGCACCCGTGCGACCAGGTCACCAAAGCGAGGATTGCCTGCCAGGTTCAGTCGCAGGACCAGCGTGTTGACGAAGAATCCCACCAGGTCATCGAGCGCTTCTTCTGGCCGGCCCGCAGTCACCGTCCCGAGCGGCACGTCTTCGCCCGCACCAAGCCTGGTCAGCAGCGCCGCTATGCCGGCCACGAGCACCATGAACAACGTTGCCTGGCACTCGCGTGCCACGCCGAGCAGTCGCTCGTGCACCGCGGCAGGCAGCCTGATCCCCGCTACCCCGCCGCGGTAAGAAGCCGCAGGCGGCCGCGCCCGGTCAGCAGGCAACGGGATCTCAGCCGGCATTCCGGCCAGCACCTGCCGCCAGTACCCGAGTTGTCCCGCGATCACGCTCGACGGATCGGACTCATCCCCGAGCACCTCCCGCTGCCAGAGCGCGAAGTCGGCGTACCGCACCGGCAGGGGCGCCCAGCCTGGCGCCTGGCCCGCCACCCGTGCGGCATACGCCTCCCTGAGGTCCCGCCACAGCGGCCGGAGCGACCATCCGTCTACCGCGATGTGATGGAACAGCAAAAGGAGCACATGCTCAGCTGGCCCCACCGAGAAAAGCCATCCTCGGACCGGGAGCTCGACCGTCAGGTCAAAAGGCCAGCGGGCCGCTACCGCGAGGGCCTCATCCAGTTCGTCAGGCGCGACCGAGGCAGCCTCCCAGGCAGGCACGGCCTCACCGGCCTGCAGCACCCGCTGGCACACCTCGCCGTCCGCATCGAAGAACACCGTGCGCAGGCTCTCGTGCCGGCCGGCTACATCGGTCAGCGCCGACCGCAGGGCCGAGGGCAGCAAAGGTCCGGCAAGCCTGACCGCTACCGGCAGGTTGTACAGCGGGCTCGGCCCCTCCAGCCGGTCGATGAACCACAACCGCCGCTGCGCGAACGAGGCCGCTACCCGGCTTGGCGCCGGCCGTGCCGCGACCTCCGCGACGCTCGGCCGCGCCACTGCCTCGCCGCCTGATGCCAGCCTGACGGCGAGCGCAGCCGGCGTCGGCGCCTCGAACAGTGCCCGGATCCCCAGCTCCACCCCGAATGCCGCACGCACCCGCCCGATCAGCCGCGTCCCGAGCAGCGAGTGTCCGCCCAGGTCAAAGAAACTGTCCTCAGCGGAAACCGCGGCCACGCCGAGCACGTCAGCGAACAGGCCGCACAACAGTTCCTCCGCCGCGCTACGCGGCCCGCGGCTCGCCCCGGCCTGCGGCTCGGGCACCGGCAACGCCGCCTTGTCCACCTTTCCGTTCACCGTGAGCGGCAGGGCATCGAGCACGACGACCGCGGATGGCACCAGATAGCCGGGAACCTGCCTGGCGAGCCACCGGCGGAGCCCTGCACCGTCTATGACCGCGCCAGGCGCAGGCACCGCGTACCCTGCCAGCCGCCGCTCCCCTGGCACGTCCTCCCGCACCGTGACCACCGCCTGCGCTACTCCAGGCGCACGGCTCAAGACGGCGGTCACCTCGCCAGGTTCGACCCGGAATCCCCTGATCTTCACCTGATCATCAGACCGGCCAGCGAACACCAGGTCTCCCTGGCCGCTCCACCGCGCCAGGTCGCCGGTACGGTACATCCGCGAGCCATCACCAGCGAAGGGATCAGCCACGAACCGCTCACTCGTCAGGCCGGCCTGTCCCAGGTACCCGCGCGCAACCCCCTCGCCTGCGACGTAGAGTTCCCCGGTCACACCGGGCGGCACCAGCCGCAGCCACCGGTCAAGCACGTGGACTCGCGTGTTCACCACGGGTGACCCGATCCGCACTTCTTCCGCCTCAGCCGCGCATCGCCACAGCGTCGCGTCGACGGTCGTCTCCGTCGGGCCATATGAATTGAACATCGCCAGGTCACGCGACCAGGCGACCATGACATCGCGCGGGCAGGCGTCACCGGCCACGATCAGTGTCACACCTGGTTCAAGCGCCCCGCTCGGCACCGTTTCCAGCGCCGCGGGCGGCAGCGTCAGGTGGGTCACCCTGGCGACCCTGAGGAAGGCGGCAAGCTCCTCGCCAAGCCGCTGCTCCGAGGGGACGATGACCAGCGCCGCGCCGGTCAGCAACGCCATCGAACATTCCCACCCGAAGGTGTCGAAGCTCTGCGACGCGAACTGCGCCACCCGGCAGCCAGGACCGGCGCCGAGCAGCCGCACCTGACCGGCCCGCAGGCTCGCGAACCCGCGGTGCGGCACGACGACTCCCTTAGGCCGCCCGGTCGAGCCCGACGTGTACAGCACGTAAGCCGCGCCTGACAAGACAGGACGGCTGACGGCCGGCGCTTGCGCGCTGTCCTGCTCGCCCGCGAACAGCCTGGGCAGGCCGCCCGCCACCGCCGGGAGCCCAGCGGCGACCGCACGCGAAGTCACCAGGCAGGTCGGGTGCGCGTCGGCCAGCATGAACGCCAGCCGCTCCGCCGGGTATCCGGGGTCGAGCAGCAGGTAGGCACCCCCCGCCTTGAGCACTCCGATAAGGGCAACGATCAGCTCAGCCGACCGCTCGAGCGCCACGGCGACAACGCTCTCTGGCCGCACTCCGATCCGGGCAAGCCGCCCGGCCAGCCGGTCAGCGGCGGCATTCACTTCCGCATAGGTCAGCTCGGCAGCACCCGAGGAGACCGCGATGGCGTCTGGCGACGCCGCAGCCTGCATCTCGAACAACTCAGCGATTCCCTGCGGAGGGACGGGTACCGCCGTCTCGTTCCGTGCGGAAAACGCTTCCCGCTCGATTGCGGTAACCGTCGGAACCCGGCTTAACACGCCATCCAGGTCACCGGCAATCGCCAGGAAAAAGCCCAGCAGCCGACTGGCGAGGTCGGCTACCGTGTCGGCTCCGAGCAGGTCGGGCCGGTACTCGAGCCGCAGGCTTAACCGCTCGCCGAGAACTGCGCCGAGGCTGAGCGGGTAATGCGCCGCATCCCTGCCGCCGATGCTGGCTATCCGCAGCCCGGCAACGGTCAGGGCCTTCTCGTCGAACGGATAGTTCTCGAACACCATTGAGGTGTCGAACAGCGGCCCGCCGCCGGCCAGCGCCTGAATCGCCGACAGCCCGAGGAACTGATGCGGGCCAAGAGCCGACTGCTCTTCCTGCAACCGGTGCATGAACTCGCCAATGCGCTCGCCCGCTCGCAGCACGACCCGCATCGGCACCGTGTTGATAAAGAGGCCGACCATGCCTTCCACACCGGGAATCTCCGGCGGCCGGCCAGACACTGTTATCCCGAACAGCACATCAGCGCTGCCGGTGAGCACCCCGAGCAGCCATCCCCAGGCACCCTGCACCAGGGTGTTCATGGTGAGGTCCCTGGCGCGCGCACGTGACACCAGTCGCTCGGTGTACCGCCGCGGCACTTCGACCGTCAGGTGCTCGGGAAACATGGCCGCACGGCCCGGCCCGGCCCGGCTCACCTGCGTTCCTTCTGCCCCGGCCAGCGTTTCCTGCCAGGCTCGCTCCATCGCTCGCCTATCCCGCGACGACAGCCAGGCCAGGTAGTCACGATAGGGCGTGACCGGTGCCAGGCCGCCGTCAGCACCGCTGGTTTCATAGAGCGCGAGCAGATCCCTGATCACCACCGGCGTCGACCAGCCGTCGAGCAGCATATGGTGATGGCTCACCAAAAGCAGGTGCCTCCCGGCCTCCAGCCTGAACAAGGTCCACCGCATCAGCGGCGGGCGTTCGGGGTCGAACCGCCTGGCCCGGTCCTCATCAAGTAGCCTGCCGAGTTCGGCGACCCGCCCGTCCGCATCGAGCCCGGACAGGTCGACCTCCGACCACGGCACATCGATCCGCGCCGGGATCACCGCCACCGGCCGAGCCAGGCCCTTGTGCCTGAAGCAGGCGCGCAAGTTCGCGTGCCGCTTCAGCAGCGCGCCTGCCGCCGACCGCAACGCCACCGTGTCCAGCCGCCCGGTTAGTTCGATCCTCATCTGCACGACATAGACATCCACCCCTGTCTCGTCGTAAAGCGCGTGGAACAGCAGCCCTTCCTGCAATGGCGAGAGCGAAAGTATGTCGTCGATTCCGCGGGTTTTCCTGTTCACTCTAGGTTGAGCCATTCGGCCTCGATCTGATCGATCTCTTCCTGTGAAAGTCCGGCCAGCGGCACATCGGAAGGAGTGAATCCGCCCGCCTCAGGACGGCCAGCGCAGACGGCCAGCGCCTCGAGCGCCCGAGTCCAGCGGTCGGCCAGTTCGGCTACGGCCTCGGTCCGCAGCAGAGCGCTCGGCCATGACCACGTCGCCTGCAGGCGAGGGCCGTCCGCGTGGTCCTTGGTCATCGCGTTCACCATGATCGCGTGAGATACCTGCGCCATGGGATCCGGATCGGCAGGCGGAAGGTCTTCGGGCGCCATGTCCCAGTCCGTCGCCTCCCGCACCGAGAACCGGCCAAGGTAATTGAACGCGATCCGCGGCTCCGAGCCGTTCCCTAGCGCCGATGCACCTTCCTGGCTCAGGTACCTAAGCTGCCCGTATCCGACTCCATGCGCGGGGACCGCCCGCAACTGCTCCTTCACCCGCTTCACCACTTCGCCCGCCACCTGCCCGCCAGCGAAGAACTTCCGCGCATCGAAAGAACCGGCGTCCAGCCGCACGGGGTACAGGCTGGTGAACCAGCCGACAGTCCGCGACAGGTCGGTTCCGGCGAACAAGTCGTCATGACGGCCATGCCCTTCAAGATCGACAAGCACGGCGGTCCCATGACCGGCGGGAGGCCACCCAGCCAGCGCCACGACCAGGGCACTGAGCAGCACATCATTGATACCGCCGCGGAATACCCCCGGCACGCTGGTCAGTAGCTGCCGCGTGAGCTCAGGAGGAATGGTCACCGTATGGCTGCGAACCGTGCCGGAAACATCGCGATCTGGCTGCGGGGCGAGGGCACTGAGGAGCGCCCCTGGCTGGCTCGCTACGCCAGTCCACCAGGTCAGTTCCGCCTTCCGGTCGCCAGAGTCCGCGTCCCGTGCCAGCAAGCCTGCCCAGTGCCTGAACGACGTCCCTGGCTTCCTCAGGTCCGGCTCCTGCCCCTTCGCCGCCGCCGTGCAGGCGGCTGCGAGGTCGGGCAGCAGGATCCGCCATGACACCCCGTCGATCACCAGATGATGCGCCACAAGCAGCAGCCGTCCGGCCACGCCATCACCTGAGGCAAACCACACCGCCTGCATCATCACCCCGTGGTCGGGATCAAGCCTGCCGATCGCCTCGGTGGCCTCCCTGACGATCGCCGCTGCGCGGTCCTGCGTCTGCAAGCCAGCGACATCGACCCGCCGGCAGAGCGACTCCGCATTTAGCTCACCTGCCGCCGGGACCTGAAGCGCCCAGTCCGCCTCGGTGCCGGCGCGGTCCAATCGCGCCCTGAGCACATCGTGCAGGTTGATGATCACCCGCATTCCCGCGACAAGATGCTCCCATCGCAGGCCCGAGGGAACCTGTACGAGCACGGACTGGCTGAGCCCTTCGACACGCTGCCCGCCAGCCAGCATCCGGCGCATGATCGGAGTCAGCGGTACCCGGCCGACCCCGTCATCATCCGGCGCCTTGGCCGGCTCCACCCTGGCCGCCACCGCCGCGAGGGCCGCGACGGATTTGTGCTGGAAGACCTCACGCGGACTGAACACGAGTCCGGCGTTGCGGGCGCGGGAGACGAGCTGGATGGAGATGATGCTGTCGCCGCCGAGTTCGAAGAAGCTGTCGTCGATGCTGACCGCGGGAACGCCCAGGACATCAGCGAACAGGCCGCACAGCAGTTCCTCCGCCGG